>NZ_CP067377.1:1680000-2300001 GCF_019565455.1 Flavobacterium oreochromis | reverse complement strand
CCTATCTTAAAAGAGTTAAATATTAACTTCTTAAGCTCATTTCAAAACACATTAAAAAATTTACAACAAACGGAATCACTCGCACAAGACTCAATTCATAACGAGTTAAATAAAATAATTATTAAAAAGAAAATGAAATTTATTTTGACATTTTAAAAATACAGTCCTTGTCTAATTATAAAGCCTATTTATATGAATGGCTTAAATCTTACGGTTTCCATGATTGGAATGCTATTTACGATTTAATAGAAAATCAGTCTGGTAAACAAATTTTTTCAGAAAAATATCGACTAGTAAAAAATCGCAACAACCTTATTCTTACTACAAAATTAAATAACGTTTCTACTGAATTTCTTATTTCTGATGAAATTGATTTCATTGAAAATCCAATAAAATTGCATTTTTGTAACTCAGGTTACAATATGACACCTACTAAATCTTCTATTTTTGTAGATAAGGAAACGTTAAAATTTCCTTTAAAACTTAGAAAATGGCAAGAAGGTGATTATTTTTATCCTTCTGGAATGAAAGGTAAAAAAAGATAAGTAAATACTTTAAAGATGAAAAGTTCTCTTTAATTGAAAAAGAAGATACTTGGCTTTTACTTTCAGAGGATAAAATTATTTGGATCATCAATCATAGAGTAGATAATCGTTTTATTGCCCATTCAAACTCAAAAAACATATTAAACATAATTTTTACAGAATGAAAAAATTAATAGCCTTTTTATTTTTTATAAGCTCTTTAGGAGTTTATGCCCAAATACTAAATCCAGTAAGTTGGAAAACAAGTGTACAAAAAAAATCAGATACAGAATTCACTATCACCTTTGATGCAAAAATACAACCTGAATGGCATCTTTTTCACAATTCACACCTGATGGAGGATCTTTACCTACTGTTTTTACTTTTAAAAATGCAAAGGGAAATTATCAACTAGTAGGTAAAACTACTGAAAGTATCTACAAAAAAGTATATAGTGAGGTATTTGAGGTAGACGAATACTTATTTGAAAACAAAGCACAATTTAAGCAAACAATAAAACTTACAAACCCTAAAGTCACTAGTATAAAAGTATATGTTGAGTACCAAGTATGTAAAGAAGCTTGTATTCAACAAGATAAAACTTTTGATATACAATTACCACTAACAGGTACAAAAGAAGAATCTACAAAAGACCTAGTAACTATGAAAGATAGTACTACTAAAGTAATAGCTGTACCTCTAATTACAAAAGAAAACCAACCTGCTAATATTAGTACAAATAATGCCCCTATTACGCAAGTCAAAATTGAAGATGCAGATAAAAGTCTTTGGAAAATTTTCTTATTGGCCTTTTTAGGAGGATTTGCCGCTTTACTTATGCCCTGCATTTTTCCAATGATTCCTATGACTGTAAGCTTTTTCACAAAACAAAGTAAAACTAGAGCAGAAGGTATTAAAAATGCTATCCTATACGGATTATCTATTATTATTATTTATGTAATTCTTGGTTCATTAATAACTGGTGCTTTTGGAGCTGAAGCTTTAAATGAATTATCAACAAGTGTCTGGTTTAATTTAATATTCTTTGGTTTATTAATTGTATTTGCATTATCCTTTCTAGGCGCTTTTGAAATTGTTTTACCAAGTTCTTGGGCAACAAAATTAGACTCTCAAGCTGATAGAGGAGGAATATTAGGAATTGTTTTTATGGCTTTGGCTCTTGCAGTAGTATCATTTTCCTGTACAGGTCCAATTGTGGGAACATTATTGGTAGAATCTGCTACAAAAGGAGGAATTGCTCCTATCATTGGGATGTTTGGTTTTTCATTAGCTATTGCCCTTCCATTTATGCTTTTTGCTATGTTTCCTGGATGGTTAAATACCTTACCTAAATCAGGTGGATGGTTAAATACAATAAAAGTTTCATTAGGATTCTTAGAATTAGCTTTTGCTTTTAAATTCTTATCTAATGCAGATCTAGTTTTACAAAAACATTTATTAGAAAGAGAATTATTCATAGCTATTTGGATTGGTATTTTTGGAGCATGGGCATTCTATTTATTTGGAAAATATATGTTACCTCATGATTATGAAAAAGCAGATAAAATTGGAATTGGAAGGCTAATAATGGCCATCATTGTTACTTCATTTACTTTCTACATGATTCCTGGATTGTGGGGAGCCCCTCTTAAAATATTAAGTGGATTAACCCCTCCATTAAATTATGCAGAAAGTACAAATGGAATAGGTTCTTCCTCTTCATTAAAATCAGATTTACCAGAACATGCACATTATGGAGCACATAATATTATTACTTTTGATGATTACACAATAGGTTTAGCATATGCTAAACAAGTTAACAAACCTGTTTTATTAGATTTCACGGGAGATGCTTGTGCTAATTGTAGAAAAATGGAGGATAATGTTTGGTCTAATCCAGAGGTATTATCTATCTTAAAAGAAAAAGTAGTCGTAATATCTCTAATATGTGATCGAAAAATTGAATTACCAAAAGATCAACAATACGTTTCAAAAACAACTGGAAAAGAAATAATAACAATTGGTAATAAATGGAGTGATTTTCAAATTACTAGATATAAAAGTAATTCGCAACCTCTTTATGTAGTTTTAGATGCAGATGGAAACGACTTATCTAAACCTATTGGTTTTACAAGTCTTGATGAATACAAAACTTGGTTAGAAACTGGAATTAATAATTTTAAAAAATAATCTATGAATCCCCAATTAATTGAAAATCATTTAAAGGAGTACTTAAGTTCGCTCCATATTTTAAGTGAAGAGGAAATTAATTGGGGGATTTCTTTTTGAAATTTTACCTCTGAAAAAATCAGATTTTTTTATAAAACAAGGTCATTTTTCTCTTCAATTAGGATTCATCATCAAAGGAATGGTAAAAGCATATTCAGTAGATACTAAAGGTAAAGAAAATATTTATTGTTTTGGAATAGAAAATGATTTTATAACAGTATTAAATAGTTTCCAAAACAGAACAGTTTCTACAAAAAATATACAAGCCTTAGAAGATACTCTATTATTAACTATTACACTACAAAATTTAAATCTTCTTCTACAAAAAAGTACTAATTGGGAAAAGCTAACCCATTATATAATTCAAAAAGAATACTTAGAAAAAGAACGCTTCTTGCAACTTTTCCACCATCAGTCAGCAAATTTAAGATTTAATAATTTAATGCAATTTTATCCTTTTTACTTACACGAGCAAAAATAGAAGATATTGCTTCCTTTATAGGTGTTACCACTCGTACTCTAAATAGAGCCAAACAACATTTTTATCAAAAGGAATAAATAATAAGACAAATGTCTTTTTTTAGCACACTTCCATTATTTATTTTCGCCTTATAAAATTTATCACCCTTATTCTAAATCTTTAAATTAAAGAATACTAAAAATTTATATGATGAAAAAAATAGCAAATGAAGTATTTCATATTCCTTTACTGCCTAGAAATAGTGTAAACTGCTATATAATAGAAGGTATATTAATAGATGCAGGTATCAGAAGCTCGTTTTCTAAAATTAAAAAAGCCATTCAAGAAGTACCTGTTCATGCACATGCAATAACACATGCTCATCCAGATCATCAAGGGGCTTCAAAATTAATTTGTCAAAACTTCAATCTTCCTTTATATTGTCATAATCAAGAAGTTGAAAGAGCTGAGTCAGGATTTGCAACAAAAGATTATCCATATCCTAAAAATTTAATTTCTTTATTTCAACAAAAATTTTGGGCAGGAAAAGGTATGAAAGTAACTAAGACTCTTAAAGAAGGGGATTTTTTAGGAGATTTTAAAGTAATCGAAACACCTGGACATTCAGATGGTCATATTGCTTTTTTTAGAGAAAAAGATGGTGTTTTAATTGCCGGGGATATAGCAACCAATATGAATTTGATGACTACTAAAAAGGGATTGCATCTCCCTCCTAGCCTGTTTACATCAAAACCTAAAGAAAATTTTAATTCTCTAATAAAAATTGCAGAGCTTAGTCCTCGTATTTTATGTTTTGGTCATGGCTCTGTACTCTATAATAAAGATAAAGAATTTGAAAATTTTGTATCAAAAGAATTAAAAAAACATTTTTAAGAAATCAATAGTAAAGGCAATGTATTTTACTTTTTATCCATTGCCTTATCATTTTTTGCCATCCGTATAATATTAAATTTTGCTTTAAACCCTGTAGCTAATCCCCATTTATCTCCCATAATAATTTTAGATTGATTATCAGTAAATAAAAATTCACCTGTATTAGGAGTAAAAGCTCCTTCATTTAGAGCTTCAATTTCTATATGATTAATACCTTCTGCAAGATAAATTATTATCTTTTTCTAAATCCTTCTAATTCTAAATAACCCGCCACAATTTTACCATCTACCCAAACTCTAATTTGATCTGCATCCACTTCTCCAAAATCACGATAATTTAATGTTATAGTTTCTGAATCTATAGTAAAATCTCCAAAATATTGATGCTTTCTAAATTCTTTGGGATCTAAAACGCCTTCTTTAATATCAGTTCTTAACTTATTATTCATTTTTTCAGCATATTGCTTTCCTAGATCTAGATCGCTCCCTCCTCCTGTCATCTGCATTTCTTTATTTATTGTAGGGGGATCGTATTTTTTAGGTGGCACTTTGAATAATTTAGGTTCAAAAGGTTTATTCAAAGAATATTGAGGAGCCATTTCCTCTTGCCCTTTATTCTTATTAGGCTCAGGAATATCTATCCGTGGAATTTTTAACGAAGGTAATCTTTTACCATCATGTTGAGCCTGTAACTTGAAACATAAAAATATTAATATTATAAAAGTTTGATATCGCATCATAATGTTATGGTAAAAATTATTCCTTTTTATTTTAATTTAAAAAGCTACTTCTTAAAGTATTTTCTTATTTTTTTAAGCTTTCTTTTTAAGGCATACGCTTAGCTTCCTCCCAGAAAACATCCATTTCAGATAATGTCATATCTGACAGTTTTTTTCCTAGTATCTCTGCTTTTTGCTCTAAATATATAAAACGCTTAATAAATTTCTTATTAGTTCTCTCTAATGCGTCTTCTGGATTAATATTTAAAAAACGGGCATAATTAATCATTGAAAAAACAACATCTCCAAACTCTGCTTCTATTTTATCTTGGTCTCCTCTTTCTATTTCTATTTGTAATTCTTGTAGTTCTTCTTGTACCTTATTCCATACTTGATTTGTTTCTTCCCAATCAAAACCAACTGCTTTTACTTTATCTTGTATACGACTGGCTTTTACCATAGCTGGTAACGATTTAGGAACTCCTTCTAAAACAGATTTTTTTCCTTCTTTTAATTTAAGTTTTTCCCAATTTTGTTTTACTTCCTCTTCATTTGTTATTTCTAAGTTTCCATAAATATGAGGATGACGGTGAATTAGTTTATCACAGATGGAATTAGCAACATCAGCTATATCAAAATGTTCTTTTTCGCTTCCTATTTTTGAATAAAAAACAATATGAAGTAGTAAATCACCTAGTTCTTTTTAATTTCATTTAAATCGTTATCTAATATAGCATCTCCTAATTCATATGTTTCTTCTATAGTTAAATGACGTAAACTTTCTAATGTTTGCTTTTTATCCCATGGACATTTTTCACGGAGTTCGTCCATTATATCTAATAGACGATTAAAAGCTTCTAATTGTTGCGAACGCGTATTCATATTGTTTTTGATACTGGAAATTTGGTTTACTAAATAACAAAAAATCCTGCATTTGTTAATCAAATACAGGACTTATATTTTTGTTAAAATTCGAACTATTCTTCTGACTTAGCCTTTTTTGTTGCTCTTGGTTTTTTAGGCTTTTCTTCTTTTTCTCCAGCCGTTTCTTCTTTTTTAGCTTTAGTTGCTCTAGTTTTCTTAGGTTTTTCTTCAGCTACTTCTTCTTTTTTAACTTCTTCTGCCTTAACTTCTTCTGCTAAAACTATCAATCCTTTAGCCTGTAATATGTTATACCAATTTAATATTTTTTTAACATCTGAAGCATATACTCTATCTTGATCATAATCTGGTAAAACTTCACTTAAATAAGCTAACAATGCTGTTTTATCATCTTTCAAACGAGGAGCTACACCACCATTTTCTTTTTTAGCGATAGCATTCATTACTTCTGCTAATGGTTTTTCTTCTGAGTAAGTATATACTGAAATTTCAGACAATAAACTTACATTACTTTGCATACCCACTGTAACTTTTTTACCATCAACTAATGATTCTGCTACAAAACCAGTTCTTGTTTGCATTTTTAAAGCATATAAACCTGGCTTTCCTGAAATGGCTAATATTCTTTCTAAATTCATTTTGTTAAATTATTTTTATTGCTCCTCTATTAGCAGAGGAATTATATTACTTTTATTTCATTTTTGCAAAACGCATACGGTAATCAGGACGAGCCTTCCCTTCCATAATATTTTGCAATTTCTTTTTAATTAAGGTTTTTTTAGGGTTGAAATTTTATCTGTAAATAAAACTCCTTCTATGTGATCATACTCATGCTGAATTACACGTGCAATTAATCCGTCATATACTTCTGTTTTCTTTTGAAAATTTTCATCAAAATATTCTACAGTTATTTGTTCATGTCTATAAACATCTTCACGAACATCTGGAATACTTAGACAACCTTCATTAAAAGCCCATTCTTCACCTTCTTCTTTTAATATTTTGGCATTAATAAAAGTTTTTTTGAACCCTTTTAATTGTGTTGCTTCTTCTTTTGATAAGTTTTCAGTATCACTAAATGGTTCAGTATCTACAATAAATAAACGGATAGCTAAACCCACCTGTGGAGCTGCTAAGCCTACACCATGTGCCTTGTACATCGTTTCGTACATATTAGCAATTACTTCTTTCAAATTAGGATAATCCTCTGAAATATTTTCACCTACTTTTCGTAACACAGGATCTCCGTAACCTACAATTGGATATATCATTCTTCTATTTTTTCAAAATAAATTGAGGGTGCAAAAGTACAAATAGTTTTAAATATTTAATTTTAAAATTTCATTTGTTTTTTGGCGAATTTCTTTAGTCATTTGAGGATTTTCATTTAAATCTTGACCATAAGAAGGTATCATTTCTTTTAATTTTGCCTGCCAAAGTGTAGTTTGCATTTTTTCAGGAAAACATTTTTCAAGTAATTCAATCATGATTGAAGTAGCTGTAGATGCGCCTGGGGAAGCTCCTAATAATACAGATAAAGATCCATCGGCAGCTGCTACAACTTCTGTACCAAATTCTAATACTCCATTTCCATTTTTATCTTTTTTTATTACTTGTACACGTTGTCCTGCAGTTTCTAATACCCAATCTTCTTTTTTCGCAGATGGAACATATTCTTTAAGAGCTTTCATTCTATCATTAGTTGATTGAAAAACTTGCTCTATTAAATATTTTGTTAAAGGTATATTTTTAATTCCTGCTTGTAACATTGGCTTTATATTATCCATCTCTATAGACGAAATCAAATCAAAATAGGAACCATTTTTTAAAAACTTTGTTGAAAAACCTGCATAAGGACCAAATAATAATTCTTTTTACCATTTATTACTCGTGTATCAATATGAGGCACTGACATTGGGGGCCCCTACTGAAGCCTTACCATATACTTTTACAGCGTGTTTTTTAATTACTTCTTCATTCGTACACTTTAACCATTGCCCACTTACTGGAAATCCTCCATATCCTTCTCCTTCCGGAATATTAGCTTTTTCTAATAACAACAATGATCCTCCTCCTGCACCAATAAATACAAACGGTGTATAAATTCTTTTTTTCTCACCAGAGGTTAAATCTGTAATTTTCAAACGCCATTTCCCATCTTCTTTTTTGCGCAATTTTTTAACCTCATGGTTAAAATGCAAGCTGACTCCCTCTAAACTTTCTAAATATTTAAAAATACTTCTTGTTAAAGCACCAAAATTAACATCAGTACCATATTTCATTGTAGTACATGCAATATCTTTATTAGACTTACGCCCTTCCATTATTAATGGAGCCCATTGCTTTATAACTTCTGGATCTTCTGTGTATTCCATTTCTTTAAATAGCTCATATTGTTGTAAGGCTTCAAAACGTTTACGTAAATAGGAAACATTTTCCTTGCCCCACACAAAACTCAAATGAGGAACAGATTTAATAAAAGACTCTGGATTACCAAGTAGTCCTTTTTCAACTAAATAGGCCCATAACTGTCTAGAGATTTCAAAAGCTTCTGAAATTTTGACTGCTTTCTTTACATCTACAGTACCGTTTTCTAATTCTGGAGTATAATTAAGTTCACAAAAGGCGGCATGCCCTGTTCCTGCATTATTCCAAGCATCAGAGCTTTCGGCTGCTGCTACGTCCAAACGTTCAAAAATTTGAATCTTAATATCAGGTTGTAATTCTTTTAATAACAAACCTAAAGTAGCGCTCATAATTCCAGCGCCAATTAACACTACATCTGTTTCTTGATTTTGAGTTGTTGTTGCCATTCTAGTAAATTGTGATGCAAAGATACATCGTAAAAGTATTATTTTTTACAATTTTTTAGGTAACGAATTAATTTTACAAAAATTGTAACAAATGTTAAAACATTTTTCTAGTCAAATAATCTCTAAGCATAATAGTTGCTGAAATTTCATCTATTAAGGCTTTATTTTGACGTTGTTTCTTTTTTAGCCCACTATCAATCATAGTCTGAAAAGCTATTTTAGATGTAAAACGTTCATCTACTCGAACTACTTTCATTTCAGGAAATTGATCATGAAATTTCTGAACAAAAGCTTCCACTAGTGGTGCACTTTCTGAAGGCTGTCCATTCATTTGCTTAGGATCACCAATTAAGACTTTTGCAACTTTTTCTTTTTCAAAATAAGCTTTCAAAAAATCTATAACTTCGCCAGAAGCTACTGTCGTAAGCCCAGAAGCGATAATTTGAAAATCATCTGTTACTGCAATACCTGTACGTTTTAATCCGTAATCTATCGCTAAAATTCTTGACATGAATTAAAAATTTCAACAAAAATAGACAAAACTTTGATTTTAGCTTTGATTCAAAACATTTATCTTTGCGTAAAATTAAAATCAAATGCAAAATTTACAGAATATAATAGAAAAAGCTTGGGAAGATCGTTCTTTATTACAGGAAGAAGCTACACAAGAAGCCATTAGGGAGGTAGTAAATTTACTGGATGCAGGAACACTACGAGTAGCAGAACCAATTTCTAGTGGGTGGCAAGTAAACGAATGGGTAAAAAAAGCAGTTGTAATGTATTTCCCTATTCAAAAAATGGAAACTTTTGAGGTAGGTATTTTCGAATACCATGATAAAATGCCTTTAAAAAGAATTATGCTGAAAAAGGAATTCGTGTGGTTCCAAATGCTGTAGCAAGACATGGTGCTTACATTTCTTCTGGTGTAATTATGATGCCTTCATATGTAAACATTGGAGCATACGTAGATGCTGGTACAATGGTAGATACATGGGCTACTGTAGGAAGTTGTGCTCAAATAGGAAAAGATGTTCATCTTAGCGGGGGTGTAGGCATTGGAGGTGTATTAGAACCTTTACAAGCTGCTCCTGTAATTATTGAAGATGGAGCTTTTATTGGATCTCGCTGCATTGTTGTAGAAGGGGTTAGAGTAGAAAAAGAAGCTGTATTAGGAGCTAATGTTTGCCTTACTGCATCAACTAAAATCATAGATGTAACAGGACCAGAACCTGTAGAATACAAAGGTATAGTACCAGCCAGAAGTGTCGTGATTCCTGGTAGTTATGCTAAAAAATTTGAAGCAGGTGAATACCAAGTTCCTTGTGCTTTGATTATTGGCAAACGCAAAGCATCTACTGATCTAAAAACGTCTTTAAATGATGCTTTAAGAGAATACAATGTAGCGGTATAATTCTTTAATGATCAAAAAATCAATAAATGAAAATAGGATACGAAGCTAAACGCGTATTTCATAATAAAACAGGTTTAGGAAATTATAGCAGGGATTCGATTAGAATCCTTGCTAGTTTTTTTCAGAAAATGAGTATTATCTCTATAATCCTAAAAAAGCAAATACTAATTTATTCTTTTTTAAGAGAGATAACATAAAAGAAAGACTTCCTTCTTCTAATTTTTATAGAAAATTTTACAATTTATGGAGACAATTTGGTATTTTATCTGATCTCAAAAGAGATCAAATAGACTTGTTTCATGGTCTTTCTGGCGAACTACCAAGGGGACTTGAAAAAAAGGGGATAAAAAGTATTGTAACAATACATGACTTAATTTTTGTACGATATCCTGAACTATACTCTTTTTTTGACCGAAAAATTCATTTTTATAAGTTTAAAAAAGCAGCTCAACAAGCTGATATAATCATTGCTATAAGTGAGCAAACAAAACAAGATATCATCAATTTTTTAAATATTCCTGCATCTAAAATAAAAGTTATATACCAAGGATGCCAAAATGTTTTTAAGAAAAATTACACTGATGAAGTTCAAGATAAAGTTATAAAAAAGTTTAATCTTCCAAAACAATTTGTCTTAAATGTAGGAACTTTAGAAACAAGAAAAAATGCACTAAACATTGTAAAAGCTATAAAAGACATTAATACTCATTTAGTTTTAGTAGGAAGAGAAACTCCTTACACACAACAAATCCATGAATATATAAAAAATCACCAAATTCAAAATAAAGTTAGTTTTCTTAAAAATGTTAGTAATGAGGAATTAGCTATTCTTTATCAAAAAGCTAGTGTTTTTGTATATCCGTCTATCTTTGAAGGATTTGGAATCCCTATAATTGAAGCTCTTTTTTCAAAAACTCCTGTTATAACTACGAATTCAGGTGTTTTTCCTGAAGCCGGAGGACCTGATAGCTTATATATCAATCCTAATAGCGTACAAGAAATAAAGGAAAAAATAGAATGGATACTTAATAATCCAAATGAAGCTGAGGTTATATCTAAAAAGGGATTTGAATACGCACAACAATTTACTGATGAAGTAATTGCGAAGAATTTAATGAATTGCTATCGATCCTTATTTTGATGTAAATCGTATAATTTTGCATATTTTAAAAAGCTTCCAAAAGCGGAGAACATACTCCAAACAAAACCTTCGTAACCATTTAAAATATTGCGTTGAATAAAATAAACTCTAATAAATTCAAAAGGAAATTTTATAAAAGGTTTCAATAATGAAGCCTTTTTCCCTTTTTCAAAAAAGAGCTCACCACTCAATAAAGAATATTTTATTTGTTTTTGTATAGCTGTAGATAGATCAAAAACAGTATAATGCAACATTTCATTAGACAAAACACCTAATGCTCCTTCTACTTTTATTACTTCATGTACTTTATCTGCGGTAAAACATCCATTATTTTTATCAAACAATCTCAAAATTGGCTTTTTATTCTCATTTCCGTGTCTGAAAATTTTATTTAAAAAAACATGTGTTCTAGGAATTAAAAATCCTTTTTTTGAAGTTTTTTCTAAATCTATTTTCTTTATTTCCTCTATTAATGAGTCTGAAAGCACTTCATCTGCATCTAATGACAAAACCCATCTATTAGTAGTCTGTTCTAGCGCAAATTGTTTTTGTATACCAAAATTTTCAAACTTATTATAAATCACTTTAACCCCGTATTTTTCACAAATAGAAACCGTACGATCAGAACTTCCTGAATCTATGACAATTACTTCATTAACCCAATCTAGCTTTTCTAAGCATTTAGCGATTATTTTTTCTTCGTTAAAAGTTATAATAAAAACTGAAATATTCATCCTTATCTAATTGTTTCAATAAATTCTTTAAAAGTTCCAAAACCTTTTTCTTTCTTCTTAAAATGAGTTATAAACTCATCTAAACGTTGCACTAGTGCGTCTCCACTATTTTTCACAACATAACCAGGAAAATTAAATTTCTCCGGCTGATTTAAATCAGTAAACTCCCAAGGATGTAAATAAATATTCAAATAACCATCTTTGCTATAAGTCCAATTAGCTAAGAATTTATATATCCACATTGGCAAATTATGAAAAGAAAGCCAAAAAGAGGAAATCGAACCCAAGGGCTTACTGAAGCTGGAATTTGTAAAACTTGATCTTGATAAAAATATTTCCTAGGTTTATCTAAATGATTGTATCGCCCTGGCAAAAAAGTAGGATTAATTGATGAATTATAGACATATCCTGCTTTTTGAATTTCTTTTTCATCTACTGGGTACATACGAGGCATTCTAAAACCTATAACATTTGTTCCTGTTAATTCTTCTAATTTATCTTTTGATTCTTTAAGATGTTTTACCTCAAAATCAGTATGATAATAATTATGTGACGCTATTTCATGCCCTGATTGAATAATACGTTCAATTACTGATTTTGCATTCATAGCAAAGGTAGCAGTAGAAAAAAAGGTAGCTTTAATCTGATGTCTTTCTAATAAATCTAAAATTTTATTAGTTCCTGCAATAGAGATAGACATTTGTTCTTCGAAAGAAATTTCTTTACCATATTCAAATGGCATATCAAACTCTTCAATATCAAAACTTAATAAAATCATGTTTATTTTTTATAATTAGTATCACGAATTAAATAATTAGGTCTTCCTTTAGATTGCATAAATAATTTACCTACATAAATTCCAATAATCCCTAAAACAATCAAATTCAACCCACCAAAAAACACTACTGTACTGATTAAAGAAGCCCAACCTGAAATTGCATGTCCATGATAAAAGCTAAAAAGTATATAAAAAAGATAACCTATAAAAGAAAGTAATGTTATAAATATACCTAAAAAAACAGCTAAATATAAAGGACGTGTACTGAATGATGTAATACCTTGTAATGCTAGTTTTAAAAGTGCTCTTCTAGAATAAGTTGTTTCTCCATACATACGTTCATTAGGTGTATATGGAACAGCTTTTTGTTGGAAACCAACCCATTTAATCATACCTCTAAAAAATATTTCTGATTCATTCATATTTTTTAGTGCATCAACTACTTTCCTGTCTAATAATCTAAAATCAGAAATACCATTTTCAAGTTCTAAAGAAGAAAAATAATTTAATGTTTTCCAAAATAATTTAGAGAATAATTTACTAAAAAAAGACGTATGAGGGTTCTCATTTTCTCTAAATGCATAAACAACATCATTCCCTTTTTCCCATTCATGAAGTAACAAAGGAACTAAATCTGGTGGATGTTGCAAATCCGCATCAAGAGTAATAACACAATCCGAATTCACAAAATCTATTCCTGCTCTTAAAGCATTATCTTTTCCAAAATTTCTTGAAAATGATACATATTTCACTTTTTGATCTTTCTGAGAGAGTTCTATTAATGTGACATAAGTTTCATCATTACTTCCATCATCTATAAAAATGAACTCATATTCATATTCCAATGATTTCATGACATTATGTAGTGCTATTGTCATTGGTTTACAATTTTTCACTTCGTTATAAGAAGGTATGATAAAGGTTACTTTTTTCTTATTCATTGAATTACTTCCTCTTGATTTTTATTTCTTAAACTCAATATTTCATAAACAATTTTCAACCAAATTAATACACAAGGTAAAGCCTTTAGAGCATAAGGATTAATATAAGTTTCTCTAATAAATTTTGGAAATAAATCAGTAGGAGAAAAACTTGTCAGTAATATAGCGAAAATAAAGAGTCCCCAATCTGCATTCGTAATAATAGATTCCTTTAAGACAAACCAAATCGCAACTCCTATAAATGCAATAATATAAGTTGGAGATTCTGATCCTGAACTAAAAATAACTGTAAAAATTAAAACAGAAGCTAATAACAGTAATTGAAATTTTGTATTTTTAAACATTGACCATCTTAGATAAGGCAATCCAAAAAGTATAAGACCTACACTTAAAAAGGGTAAATTAGACCACTCAGCATGTCCTGAAATACGTCTAAACATTCCCATTACGGATATATCTTGTCTGGATGCTAAAGAGGCATTTTCACTATTTTTCACAACTAATCGTCCAAACCATTCAACATATGAATCACAAACAAAAACAGGAGAAGAAATAAGCATAGGCAATACAAAGAGAATTATACTCCATGAGATAAGTGCTGCTATAAACTTGGGCTTATTTTTTATAAAAAAGAAAAAAGCTAATCCTACGACTCCATATAATTTAACAAAAAGACCTAAAACGATGCAAAAAGCGGCCCACACTTCTTTCTCTTCAATAATAAAAACATACGTAAGAAGAATCAATGCTGTCATGGTAGGATTAAATTGTAATCCTAAATTAGATGTTATAAATTCATTTAAACAAATCCATAATATCAAACTTATTTTTTGGGTATTTAAGGGTAATTTAAAGATGGCCCATACAAGCAAAAAAGCATTAAAAGAGTTCCATAACACAATTCCTATAGCGTCTGGCAATACAGCAAATGGGGCTATAAACAAACTAAATACAGGACCATAATAATTATGATCAAAATACAAATTAGGATACTCTGCGTACAAAGATTGTTTTTCTAATGTATGCCAAAAGACATTTTTAAAAATTAAATAATTATTATAACTTCCTCTTGCAAATTGTTTTATAGCTGAAATAGCTGAAATAATTATCCAGATAACTGCTATATATTTTGGATCTTTAAAAAAACTTGTAGTAAAAATACTTTTTATCTTTTCAACCATTTTTCTTTTAATCTTTTCTTTTTAATCACTTTTTTTTGAAATGCAGATGTATAATAGTATAATTTATCAAAAACATCTTCTTTCTTTTTATTATAAAGAACTGCGTATTCTTCACTTATTATTTCTATTTGATCTTTTCTAGTAGTAATTCTTTCTAAATTTTTTATTCTCTGATCAAAAGTCATATCCTTATGAAATCTCATTCTATTTAAATCTACAAGATAAAAATCATATCCTCCATTATTATTTTTTTGATTAATGTATTTCCTGGTGAATGATCTAAAAACTCAATTCCTTCGTTGTGAATTAAAAAGGTAAATCTTGTAAACTCTTTTAATATTTTAATGTGATCTGATTCGTCTAATGAGAATTCTAATAAATCTCTAAATAGAAAATCATATTGAATATGTTCGCAAACATAATAACTATCTTTTAAGGTAAGCCATGAAAAGTTTTCAAAATAAGCTACTGGAAGAGGAGTTCCTATTCCTTTCTGAATTAAAAGATTACCATATTCATAAGATCTTCTTGCTTTTGATTTTCGAAAAAACTTGTATATAATTCCATTAAACAATGAGGGAATTTTAAATATTTTAACATTCAAGACTTTTCCTTCATAAGGAATAATTTTTATTTGATTCCTTGTACCTATAGTAAAATCGGCCCCTCTTTCTTTTAACTGCATTAACAGGTCTTGAATCTTTCTCTCCATGAAACAAATTTTAATTAAGGACAAAAATAACTTAAAATAAATATCTTTGCATGATTTATTATAATAAAATGAGCCAAAAAATTTGCGTTATTAGTTTCGATCATTGGAATTATGATCATCATATTGTCAAAGAACTACAAAAGCAAGGTCATGAAAGTCATCATATAAAAATTGGAAATTTCAAATACAAAAATAATATTGAACAATTCAATAATACTTGCTGTAAAATTTTCTTAAACAAAAATCCAAAAATTAAAAAACGCCAAGATTATATTCTTTCAAGATTAAAACAATTAGGCAAACAAGATCAAATTTTAGTTATAAATCCAGAACTCATAACTCCAGAATATCATTTAGAAATAAAAAAATTTACTAAAAAATATTTAGCATACTTATATGATAGTATAGAAAGAAATCCTATTGATCATTTATCTCTTAGTTTTTTTGACACGATATACTCTTTCGATAGTAAAAACTGTAAGGATCATAATTTTATAAAAACATCAAATTACATCTACTCCATTAAAAATGATCATAAGCAAAAAAAAAACAAGACTTCATTTATATAGGCTCAATTGATGAACGAATTGATCTATTAAATGAAATAGGAGAAATTTTTAAAAAGAAAAAACTTAATTTCACATTTTACAGTATTGGTAAAAAGTCTTGGATTTTTAATCTTAAGAAAAAATATATGGGACAGTACTCCAATATTACCTTTAAAAAAAGACGTTTTAGTCAATCTGAAACGTTAAATCTATACAAAAAGAGTACTATTATAGTAGATATTATTCGAAAAAATCAAAGTGGTTTAAGTTTTAGAATTTTTGAAGGATTGGGGCTTGGAAAAAAATAATTACAAATAATCCTTCTATCCAAAAGTATGATCTAATTAAAATGAATTCTATTTTTTATTTAAATAATATAGATCAGCTAAATAATATTGAAAATTTTCTTCATAAGCAGACTACAATTGATGAATCAATCATGAAGGATTATAAATTAAGTAACTGGGTACAAAAATTTTCTCTTTAGAATAAAAAAGCTGTCTAAACTTAGACTGCAGTCTAAGTTTAGACAGCTTTTTTATTATTTACATTATTTTGTACTAAAATAACGATACAAAATGTAATCCTGATGAAAAACACTCAAGAATAGGGTTATGTAAAGCGAACCCAAAAGGACTACACAACGTCTTTTAAATTACAAGTTGTTCAAGAAATAGAAAAAAGTAAAATTTAAATTACTATTACTCAATCACGTAAATAGTACGACATTTAAAGTAATCCTACAGTCTGAGGTTCGTTAAGAAAATTTAGTAATCTTGATTAGAAAAATCAAACACCATCCAATATGCGAAAATCACCAGAGTAAAAATAATAGAACTTGAGGCTAAAGTTAAATTATTAGAAAAGTAGAAAGCTTTTGTAGAAGAAAAAGCTTTCATTTTTGATATGATGATGAATATAGTTGAAAAGAATATCAAATTGATATGCAAAAAACTCATCTCCCGAACAATCGAACACTTTAAAGAACAAGAAAAACAAACAGTAATCTTTGCCTGTACTTTTCGGGATTGAGAGACAGGTTTACTACCCAAAAATTAAATGCCGTAATAAAACTCAATTAGTAGGACAAATGGTAATAGAATTTAGAACTCAAATACCAAGAATTGACTCTAAAAAACGCTATTATTTATTGAATGAAGATGTACAACAACTAAAAATAAGTCGAGATAAATTTATTGACATCCTAAGAACTAATCATTTATTAATCCTTCCAAAACATTCTTACAATATAACTACAAACTCACATCATCGTTTTAGAAAATGTAAAAATCAGTTGTTAGATTTACAAATAAACAGATCAGAACAAGTTTTTTGGGGGCAGACATCACTTATATTAAACAAAGAGAAAACTCATGTTATTTAAGTTTAATAATAGATGCCTATTCTTAGAAAATAGTTGACTATAACGTATCTGACAATCTAAACACTCAAAGTAGTTTGGTGGGATTAAGATTAGCTATAATACAAAGAAATAATAAAGAAATACCTTTAATACATCATTCGGATAGAGCATTGCAATATTACGCTAATGAGTATTAAAAGCTGTTGAATAAAAATCATATTCAACCCAATATGACATCAAAATTCAGCCCCATATGAAAATACCACGGGAGAAAGAATAAATAATATTGTGAAATAAAAATCTAGCATCGATAAATACAATATTATCAAACAAATAATAAAAGAAAGAGTATTCTTTTATTATGAAAAAAGACCATATAATATAATATAATATAATATAATATAATATAATCATATACTTACATCAAATATATTAGCAATTTGAACTTAAAATGAAAACTTATAAAAATAAAAACAGCATCAAAAACGTTTTTGATGCTGTTTAATTTATCTATTTCTGTTTAATAATCTGTATTGATTATTTAGAACCAGTCTCATTATATTTAAAGATTACCATTTTATAATAACACTTCCCCAAGTAAAACCTGAACCAAAAGCTGCTAATACTACTGTATCTCCTTCTTTTATCCTACCTTGTTCCCAAGCTTCAGTTAGAGCAATAGGAATAGATGCTGCTGTAGTGTTCCCATATTCCATAATATTATTATAGACTTGATCATCCCTCAATTGGAATTTTTGCTGGATAAACTGAGAAATACGTAAATTAGCTTGGTGAGGAATAAGCATATCTATATCTGATATTTCTAAATTATTAGTCTTTAATCCTTCCATAATTACCTCACTAAAACGAACTACTGCATTTTTAAATACAAATTGTCCATTCATATAAGGGAAATAACTTTCATCATTTGGATTATTATCCGCAATTATATCTGTTACCCAACGTTTACCCATACCAGGTGCGATAAGAGCTAATTCTTCTGCATACTGTCCCTCAGAATGTAAATGAGTAGATAAAATACCTTTTGATAAATCTTCTTCACGTGTTAGGATTGCTGCCCCTGCGCCATCTCCAAAAATTACAGATACTCCACGTCCACGTGTAGTCATGTCTAATCCTCTAGAATGAACTTCTGAACCAATAACTAACACATTTTTATACATCCCTGTTTTGATATATTGATCTGCTATAGAAATCGCGTACACAAAACCAGAACACTGATTACGAACATCTAGTGCACCAATGGTTTTTAGACCTAGATCACGTTGTACTAATACCCCTGGGCCTGGAAAATAATAATCAGGACTTAAAGTAGCAAAAATTAAAAAATCAATATCATCTTTACTAATACCTGCTCTTTCTATTGCTATCTCAGCTGCTTTTACCCCCATTGAGGTTGTTGTCTCTTCAGGATTATTTACATGGCGTCTTCTTTTGATTCCTGTTCTTTCTTGGATCCACTCATCATTGGTATCCATAATTTTAGATAAATCGTCATTAGTTACAATATTTTCTGGAACATAGTAACCTAATCCTGAAATTCTAGAATGATACATACTTAAAATTTTAGTTAAAAACCAGCCAACAAAGTTAACTTAACTTACAGTATTAACAAAATTTAGAGCTCTTTTTTACAAATCAACAATTTAAAAAAAAATTAAATCAATATGAGAGATTCTAACTCCTAAATTTTAATTCATAACTTCTTCTTAAAAACTAATTTTATTTGATATTTATACTAAATTGCTTTTGCATTTTGTATTTATTACTTTAACATTTTCAAAAATCATGGAATATATTATAATTTGTACTATCGCTTTTATGGGGGCTGGCTTAACACTCTTTTCTGGCTTTGGATTAGGGACCATTTTACTTCCTATTTTTGGAATATTTTTCCCTATTGAAATTGCAATTACTTTAACAGCTATTGTACATTTTTTTAATAATATTTTCAAATTCTTCTTATTAGGCAATAATACTAATAAAAATATAGTTATAAAATTTGGACTCCCTGCAATCGTATTTGCTTTTATTGGAGCTTATCTCCTTAATTTTTTAACAGATCAAAATAGTTTATGTGAATATATACTAGGAAGCAAAATATTTAAAATAACTCCTTTAAAAATACTGATCGGATTTCTTCTGATTTTCTTTGCTTTATTTGATCTTATCCCGAAATTAAAGGATTTAAAATTTCATAAAAAATACTTAAGTATTGGAGGAATTTTAAGCGGTTTTTTTGGAGGAATTTCAGGACATCAAGGAGCTTTACGAAGTGCTTTTTTAATCCGAGCCGGATTAAGTAAAGAATCATTTATTGCAACAGGTGTAACAATAGCTTGTTTGATAGACATTTCAAGAATAAGTATTTATATACCTAAAATCATGCATAACCTCTCTATATTGGATTTTAAACTCATTATAGTTGCTACATTATCTGCTTTTATTGGAGTGTATTTTGGTAACAAAATACTAAAAAAGACTACTCTTGTTTTCATTCAACAAATAGTAGCCTTTTTATTATTCATTTATGGCATTAGCCTTATAATAGGGATTATATAATAACTTCTAGAGTTACATCTAATTGTAGTTCTAAAATATCACGATGCTCAAAAAAAATAGGACGTCCATTAAAAGCTGCTTTAATTAAATAATATCCGCCTTTATAGTAACATTGTTTAACTGTAGCTTTTAATTGTCCTCCCTCTGAGACTCTTAATTGATGTGGATATAACAATATAGTTTCTGACAATCCATTTCTATTAATAACTAATTCATTAACTTCTCCAAATAAAGAAGCCACATATTTATTTTTAGGATTGGTATAAATTTCTTTAGATGGAGCTTTTACGACTAACTCACCTCCTCTTAATACAATAGTTTCATCAGCAAAAGCTAAAGCATCTGTACTATCATGAGTAGCAACAATTACAGTAATTGCTTTAGACTTTAAATAGGCAAATAAATTCCGTCTTAACGCATTTTTTCTAAAATTATCAATATGACTAAACGGTTCATCTAAAAGTAATACTTCAGGCTCTAAAGCTAAAACTCTAGCTAAAGCTACACGCTGTTGTTGCCCTCCACTTAGTTCACTTACTTTACGTCTTGAAAAATCACCCATTTCCACTATGTCTAATAATTCTTGAATACGTAATCTTTTAATAGCTAGCAATTGATTTGACAAAAACTTACCTACGCTTTCAGATACTGTTTCATATGGCATCAATCCAAAATCTTGTGCCATATATTTCATAAATGGCATTCCTGGAACTAAGTTTTGTTTAGGACCTGTAATGGCTGTCTCATTCCAAAAAAGACTTCCTTCACTTACATCATACAACCCATAAATTAACTTCAACAAAGTACTCTTTCCACAACCGCTTTCGCCAATTAATGCAATATTCTGTCCTTTTTGAACCTCAAAATCTATAGCCTTTATAATAGGGGTATCTGTAGTATATCCGAATGAAATATTTTTTACTTGAAGCATTTTGTCAAATTAGGGTCACAAAAATAACAAGAATATCTAAGAAGCAAATATTTTTAAGCATAAATAATAAGATTCAATTATTATTTAAAAAGAAAAATTGATACTAAAAACCTCTTTTTTTGAAATAATAACCATAATTTTCAGAAAAAATAATGCTAAGAATTGATTTCAAAAATAATCAAAAAGACACACTTGTTTCGATTATAAAATTTAACAGTACTGATTTTTGGAATTATATAATGAATAAAAACTTCTATGCTATTTTCATCTTTGATAACGAAATTCCTTCCTCTATATTGTTTGAATCTGTTAAATATGAAATTACTTTTAATTGTATTTTATTTTTCTATCCTTATCAGCAATTAGAACTTTCCTCAAATTTATCCGGAAAACTACTTTTATTCCATCCTAATTATTTTTGTTTAGACATACAAGCGAAAGAATATGGTTGTCAAGGAGTTCTATTTCAAAACATATTACAAACTCGTATTATGCGACTCTCAATTGAAAATTTCAACAAAATAAACCATCATTTTAATTTAATTGAAGAAGAAATAAAACACAGCACTATTGGAACTTATTTTCTAATATTAAACTACATTAGTATTTTATTATTACTTTGCTTAAGAATTATTACCTCTGAAAAAGATATTTTATTAGATACGGATATTTATCGTTTTAAAATTTTAATGGATAAATATATAACATCTGAACATCAGCCTAATTTTTATGCTCAAAAGCTAAATATTACAACTCGAGAACTTAACCTTCTTGTTAAATCTAAAACAGGTAAAACAACTCAAAAAGCTATTAATGAAAAACTTATTGCGTTAGCTAAGAGTAAATTATTTAATTCTAATTTAACTGTCAAAGAAATTGCTTATCAATTAGGTTTTGAAGATCCTTTGTACTTTAGCCGTATTTTTAAACAACATACTCTTGTTTCCCCTAAAGATTTTCGTATCGATTTAAAACAAAATCATATTGAAGATTTTCAAATTAAAGTTTAGTTTTTTTATCCATATATATGTTTTTTTATCTATTCTATGATTTCTAAAGCATAAGTAGTTTTGTTTTCAATATGTTAAACTAAATATAATTAAAAATGAAATCAAAACTATTACAATTTGCATTATTCAGTAGCTTTAGTATTCTAAGCTTATTATCTTGTGAAAAAAATAATCTTCCTTCTCCAGAAGTAATTCTCCCAGATCAAAATGATTTTATTGGAACATGGGACAAGCAAGATACAGTAAGAATTTCATTTACACAAGACGGAAAGTTTACTGCACAACGATGGATCACTACTGACAAATCTTATGCAAACAACTTTGCTGTAGAAGGCGATTACATTTCAACAAATGGAGAAGTAACTATTAATGTAAAAAAATCTAATTTAGCTCACTTATGGTCTAATCAAAAATTAGAAAAAATTATTTTAAAAACTGAATTAGCTTCTGATAAACAAACGGTAAAAGTTAAATCAGTTATGGTATATCCTAATAACTTAGATGTAAAAGATGCAATTATTAAAAGATTATCTAATTCATTCAAGAAAAATATAGACCCTAAAATCGTACTCCCTTTTGAATTATTATCATTAAGTGATGTAACAACTTATCAAGCAACTAATGTCCCTAGTATAAAGCCATGGACTTATAAATCTGGAGAATTTTCTTTTAGTTTTAATAATTATCAATTAGGAATTTCTACTCCTGATCAAGCAACTGTTAACCTTCCTTTTTCTCCAATGGGACAGCATTTGCATTTAATTATAGATGATACACCATACATAGGTGTTCCTAGTAATCCTTTTAAATACAACTTAACAGATGGAGAACATACTATCGTAATAGCTGCTGGTCGTTCTTATCATGAAATATACAAAAACTCTGAAGCAATCATTACAACAAAAAGTATGATTATGAATGGAGAAGAAACTTCTAGAATAAATATTAGTAATCAAACTGACATCTTTTCAAGCCGTCCTAGAGGTTCTTATTCTATAGCAGACGCAAAAAGACTTTTAATTGATTACATTTTAACAGAAGCTACTAAAGTTAATCTTGATGCAAAAAAGTTTATTGTCAGAATTACTTTGAATCAAACTCCTTTTTTAAATGAAAAATGGGTTCCAAAAGTTTTGGAAGGGTTAACTAGAACGGGAACACATAAATTAACTCTAGACCTATATGATGTAGAAAATAAAAAAATTATTTCTACTAAAAAATCTGAATTTACAATTCAATAAAAAAAGGTGTCTTAAAGACACCTTTTTTCATCATATTACTAATTCCCTGCTTCATTTTTAGCATCTTGAATCATCTTGTCATTAGCGGTAATAGCAAATTCCACACGACGATTTTGAGCCCTACCTGCATCAGTATCATTAGTTGCCAATGGATCTGCTTCTCCCATACCTGTGGTAATAAAACGGCTTCCGTTTAAACCTTTAGAGGCTAAATAATTTTTTACTGCTTTTGCTCGATCATCAGATAATTTTAAATTGTAATCATCAGATCCCTTGCTATCAGTATATCCATAAATCTTAATATCTGTATCTCCATATTCCTTAAAAACAGGCACTAATTTATCTAAATTTGCTTTTGCCTTTGCTGTTAAAGTTGCTTTATTAAAATCAAAATTAACTGAATTTTCTCCTAAAGTCAATTTAATTCCTTCTCCTACTCTTTCTACTTGTGCTCCTGGTAATGATTCACTAATTTTACGAGCTTGTCTATCCATTTTATTACCAATAACTCCTCCTGCTACACCACCAATAACACCTCCTAAAACAGCTCCCAAAGCACCATTACCACCTTTACCTACATTATTACCTAATACACCTCCTAAAACAGCTCCTGCTACAGTTCCTAAAGCTGCTCCTCTTTGCGTATTATTTGTGTTTTTAATTGCCTCACAACTTGTCATTCCACTAATTAAAAAAGCTCCTGACATTGTATAGATTGCTAACTTTTTCATCCTTCTTTATTTTTTTATTTTCTTTTAAAATGATAAACCACCTTGCCTGCACTATTCCCTACTTGTACTTTATTTGTTAGATCAAATGAATTTTCTGTTACATTTGATACAATCAAAATATAGCCTGATACAACTTTTCTTGGTTTTTCACCATCTTTAATAAATTTTAAAACCATTTGATTTTCATCTGTCACATACCATTTAATATCAGAAGCATAAGTAGGACAACCCGCTTTTTTTAAAGCTACATTACCTGAATCATTATTAGATACTAAATGCCACTCACTTCCTTCAAAACATTTTGCATCAGCAATTTCAAAAGAAGTTACCTTAAAATATTCAGACCCCGCATATTCTACCCCATTAATTACCCAATCTCCTTTTAGTGATACCTGTGTTTTTCTGTTTATACTTGTAGTAACTAATGATTGTTTAGGTTTACAAGAAACTATGGCTCCTAACACAGCAGCCATTAAAACTAGTTTTTTCATTTTATTTTGATTTTTACGTTTGCCAAGACGGCAAATTTAGTACCAATTTAATAATTTTTTAGTAGAAAATCTACTACATAATCCGTCAATTTGTCAGATTTCAAGAATTGGTATTCTATTTGAAAAGGTTTTGAAAGAATAAATTTAAATTACAACAACATATGACAACAGGAAAAATTAATGTTTCAGTAGAAAACATCTTTCCCTTAATCAAAAAGTTTTTATATAGCGACCACGAAATTTTTTTGCGTGAGTTGGTTTCAAATGCTACAGATGCTACTTTAAAACTAAAACACTTAACTAGTATTGGAGAGGCTAAAGTAGAATATGGAAACCCTATAATTGAGGTTAAAGTTGACAAAGAAGGTAAAAAGCTTCACATTATTGATCAAGGTTTAGGTATGACTGCTGAAGAAGTAGAAAAATACATTAATCAAATTGCCTTTTCTGGTGCTGAAGAATTTTTAGAGAAATACAAAGATTCAGCTAAAGACTCTGGTGTAATTGGTCATTTTGGTTTAGGTTTTTATTCTGCTTTCATGGTTGCTAACAAAGTAGAAATTATCACGAAATCTTTTAAAGATGAATCAGCTGCTCATTGGACTTGCGATGGTAGTCCTGAGTTTACATTGGAGCCTCATAATAAAACTGAAAGAGGAACCGAAATTATTCTCCATATTGCAGATGATTCTATTGAATTTTTAGAAGACTTCAAAATTCGTGAATTACTGACAAAGTACAATAAGTTTATGCCAATACCTATTAAGTTTGGCACTAAACAAGAAGCATTACCAAAACCAGAGGATGCTCCTGATGATTACAAAACAGAATATATAGAAGTTGATAACTTCATCAACAATACGAATCCTGCTTGGACAAAACAACCATCAGAATTAACTGATGAAGATTATAAAAATTTCTATAGAGAGTTATATCCAATGAATTTTGAAGAACCTTTATTCAATATTCATTTAAATGTAGATTATCCATTTAATTTAACAGGTATTTTATATTTCCCTAAACTTTCAGGTGATTTACAAATCCAAAAAGACAAAATTCAATTATATCAGAATCAAGTATTTGTAACAGATAATGTAGAAGGCATTGTTCCTGAATTTTTAATGATGTTAAAAGGAGTGGTAGATTCTCCTGACATTCCATTAAATGTATCTCGTTCGTATTTACAAGCTGATGGTAATGTAAAAAAGATTTCAAACTATATTACACGTAAAGTTTCCGATAAACTAAAATCATTATTCAACGAAAATCGTGAAGATTTTGAAAAGAAATGGAACGATATTAAGGTTGTTTTAGAATATGGAATGTTATCTGAAGCTAAATTTTATGAAAAAGCAGGTGATTTCGTATTATATCCAACAACTGATAACAAATACTATACACTAACAGAATTAAAAGAAGCTCTAAAAGACTCACAGACTGACAAAAATGGAAAATTAGTTGTACTGTATGCTTCTAATAAAGATGCTCAGCACAGTTATATTGACATTGCAAAAGAAAAAGGCTACCAGGTATTACTATTAGACTCACCTATTGTATCACATTTAATTCAAAAGTTAGAAGCTGATAATGAAAATATCACTTTTGCACGTGTAGATGCAGATCATATTGATAAGTTAATTCAAAAGGAAGACACTACAATATCTAAATTATCTGATGAAGAAAAAGACAAATTAAAAGCTACTATCGAAACTGTTGTTCCGAAGGAAAATTATACAGTACAAATGGAAGCTCTAGATAGCAATTCAGCTCCTTTTATGATTACGCAACCAGAGTTTATGAGACGTATGAAAGAAATGAGTCAAACTGGCGGTGGTGGTATGTTTGGAATGGGGAATTTCCCAGAAATGTACAATTTAGTTGTAAATACTAACTCTGATTTAGCTACTTCTATCCTAAATAGTGATGAGAGTATTCAAAAAGATTTAGTAAAACAAGCCTTAGATATTGCTAAACTATCACAAGGACTATTAAAGGGTGAAGAATTAACTTCATTCGTAAAAAGAAGTTTCGAATCTCTAAAATAAAACATAAAAGCCTGATTTTATCAGGCTTTTATAATTTTTGCTTATTTTCTTTTCACGTTAATAGCAGCTAGTCCTTTAGGTGTACGCTCTACCTCAAAAACTACTACGTCATTTTCTCTCACACGTTGTGTTAAACCTGTAGTGTGAACAAAAATTTCTTGTCCATCATTAGAAGTAATAAATCCAAAACCTTTTGTTTCATTAAAAAATTTTACTGTACCTTCTTGCATTTCTATATTTATATTTAATTAATAATTACGACATGTGTGGCTCTGAAACCTTTAGGAGTCGTTTCTTTTTTAAAACTTACTCTTGTATTCTTTTTAAATTTTGTATTTCCTCCTTCAAAATGAAATAATAAATTATCCCTAGTTTGATCCTCCGTAATAAATCCAAAACCAGTATCTTTTATAAAAGTAACAATACCTGTAGAAAAATCTTTTCTTTTTACACTTGAGCTTTCATTAGTCTTCTCATTATTCTTTTCTACTTCAAGGACTTGTAAATGAGGTGGCACAGAGGTTAAATTTCCATTTTTATCAACGTAAACAAACATCTCCTCTAAAGATTTCCCTTTATTATTATTTGCTTTACGCTCAGTTCTTCTAAGCTCTTTATCTTGTTGTTTTTTTATTTTTTTCTTATTATTTTCTTTTTTAGAATAAGAATCTGCCATATATATTTAGATTTACTTGTATCATTAACTATAAATTAATCATATAGAAACAAACAACAGTAGTAATAATAATAAAATACTACAGATTCTAACTATGAATTAAAAAATAGGTTTTAAAAAAATGGCAGCTGGAAAGTAATCACTGAGGAAGTTTATAAACTACTTGAACAGAAAATCAAAAAGCAGTAACCTTTAAATTAAAGTGCAAAGATACGATATAAAACTATACAAACTTTTTTTTATTGTAATTATAATAAAAAGAATTACTTATAAATACAACTTATAAGAAAAATAAGCTTAATTAAATTTAGCAAAACCTGCCAGGGATGACATCTGACAGGTTTTTAATCAAATAAATTAACTAATTATGAAATAAAAAATGGGAATTCCTATCGTTATATTTATGGGAAATGTTATAGCTAATGCCATAGGAACAAATAAACCAGGATTAGCTTTTGGTATCGCTATTTTAACTGCCGCAGGCACTGCTATATAAGAAGCACTGGCTGCTAATACTGACATTAAAAGTCTATTACCCATTTCAGAACACACAAACTGTGATAGATATGCCACCACTGTTCCATTAATTACAGGGATAACTATAGCAAACAAGAGTGTAAACCAACCATTATTAATTAAAGATTGAATTTTTTTACCACTTGAAATCCCCATATCTAATAAAAAAATTGCTAAAAATCCTTTGAATAAATCATTTGTAAAAGGTTTAATCCCTAGTGCTTGCTTATCACTAGTTAACAACCCAATAATTAAACTACCTATTATTAATAATACACTTCCATTAGTAAATGAATGCTTAAGCATATCTAATAATTTTATTTTATTTTTTTGAGAATTAAAATAATTAACTAAGAATACTCCTATTATTATAGCAGGAGCTTCCATTAATGCCATTACAGCTACCATATAACCATTATAAGCTATATTTTGCATTTCTAAAAACGATATTGCTGTTACAAATGTCACTGCACTAACAGAACCGTAAGAAGCCGCAATGGCTCCCGAATCATATATATTAAGTTTTGTTTTTAAAATAAAAAAAGTATACAAAGGAATAAGAATGGCCATTATGATTCCAAACAAAATACACCAAGCTATTTGTAGTGTAAAGTGACTATGTGATAATTCCTGCCCTCCTTTAAAACCTATAGAAAATAATAAATAAAGTGATATAAATTTTGATGAATTTTGCGGTATTTCAAGGTCACTTTTAAAAAAAACAGCGATCAAACCTAGTACAAAAACAACAATGCAGGATTTGATAAATTGTCAAATAATAATTCTAGATTCATTTGTAACTAGCTTTTAATAATCTTTCATTTATAATACTACCATATTCATCATTAGGAAATAAATGAGTGATTATGATATCTATTTTTTGATTTTCTAAAATATGTAACGCGTTATATAAATTAGACAGAGCTTCTTTTGTATTTCCTTTTTTTGATAAGCTGATTACAAAACAATCTTTTTCATCATCTGTTTTAGACTCTAACAACAAAACCCCTATCTTTTTATTTTTCCACCTTAGAACTTCTTTTTCTATATCTTGTGCTATTATAAGCGGACAAGAGGGAGCATAGTGCCTTTTATACATTCCTGGAGCTTCAATCTCTTTCCTTTTGGTTTTATTTATTATGGAATCATTTAATACATTTTCAATTTTTTTTAATGTAATATATCCTTCTCTAAACAAGACAACCTTTCCTTTTTCATAACCTACTATTGTTGACTCAATACCACAACTGGCTAACCCTCCGTCCAGCACTACTACTTTTTCATTTGAAAAATAATTTTCTACTTGTTGTGCTGTTACAGGACTAACTCGCTGAAACGGATTAGCACTAGGTGCTACTAAAGGAAAATCTAATTTAGTAAGCAGTTCTTGAGCTAATGGATGAGAAGGTATTCTAATTGCTACATTCGATTTTCCTGCTGTAACTAGAGAAGAAACTTTATGGTTTTTGGGTAATAAAAAAGTAATAGGTCCAGGAGAAAAAGCATTTATCAAAACCTGAATTTCATCAGGAATTAATGTAACTAATTCTACTATCCTATCTTTATTAGAGATATGTACAATTAAGGGATTTTCAAAAGGTCTATTTTTTATTGAATAAATTTCACGAATAGCTTTATCAGAAAAAAGGGATCCTCCTAATCCATATACCGTTTCAGTAGGTAAACCTATTACACCTTGGTTTTCTAATATTTTAATTACTCTATTTATATCTTGTGTTATCATTATTATGGATTACATTTATTACAATACATTGGATCTTCTTCTTTAGTCCCTTTTGGATACATAATTTTCTGTCGATAATGACAATTAGCACATTTATAAACATAATAAAGAATGGAATCTGTCGGACTTTTACACCAACCACAAGGTAAACCTTTGGCTAAATCTACAATTCCATAACCAGGGAAGGAACATATTGGACAAACATTTTTTATTTTATTAATCAATTTTAATGTCGCTTCTTCTATTACTTTCATCCTTTTAGGATTATAACAAGCTCGCATATCTGTTTCTATAAAACAATAACCATTTATAGGTAGAAAATTATAAAAATGACTCATTAATTCTTTTCTATTATTAATTCCTTTAACCATATTTTTAAAATCCTTTTCAGCTGCTTTTAAAATAATGCGATGTGTTGGAAAATCTACTCTATGTAAGAAATTTTTAAGTTCAGATTTATTATTAACTCTAGCAGAACCAAAATTGGTAACAAAACTTAAGACCTTTTCTACTATTTCAATATTATTTTTTAAATCCTTTAACATTATAATTTCTTCATTTGCGCAAGCATAAAATATATTGGGATGATTACCAAAAGATCCTTCCGTAGCAATAGCTAAATCATAACCTTCTAATTTCATAGCTTCTACGCACTTTTTCCTAACTGTATTCAGAGCACTATTTTGTCTATTTATTTCTCCTGTAAATGTTCCTAAAGAATCAGTATCAAAAAGTTGAGAAGTAAAAACTGTAACTCCTAATTCTTTTTCAACTATGGGAGCTATAACTTGTTCTTTCTTATGCTTAGAAACAACTAACAATTTTCTACTTTTAAAATAATCTTGATTAATCAACATATTGAATTTCTATAAAAGATTTTATCTTAAGGGTTTTATTATTTAACTGTGCTTCTTTTAAAAATGTGCTTAAACTATCTAATTGTGCTTTTAAATGTTCAATTCTATTTAAAGCTTTTTCGTCATCAATTCCCAATCGAATTTGTGAACTAAAGTTTTCAATTTTATTTCGTTTTATGCTTTTACTTATATAATCTAATAAAACTTCTTTTGCTTCATTTACTGTAAATTGATCATTAATTACGTTAATTCTTTTTATCATTGTTTTCATAATTAATTTATTTTTTATTAGAAATTAAACGAATAATTAAGACTAAAAAAAAGATGAAAAGACCTATAAATAATTGCTGAATAAGAAAATCTGCTATTAGGTAAATATTTACCATTAAAAAAATTTCTAATACAACAAAAAATCCAAGTGCTAATTGATAATATTTTGAATTCATACTAAACTTTTTTACACAAGACAAATTTCAGAACTTTTATTTATATATTTTTATTTATATTTGTTATAAAACACATAAAATATTTTTATGAATTATACTTTAAACCAATTAAGCATTTTTTTAAAAATAGTTCAATTACAAAGTGTTACAAAAGCTTCTGAAGAATTACATTTAACACAACCAGCCGTATCAATACAACTAAAAAATTTCCAAGATCAATTTGATATTCCTCTTACTGAAGTAATTGGAAGAAAAATTTATGTAACTGATTTTGGAAAAGAAATAGCAAAATCTGCTGAACAAATTTTAGAACAAGTAAACGCCATAAACCATCGTAGTTTAGCTTACAAAGGGCAATTATATGGAAAGATAAAAGTTTCCGTAGTATCTACAGGCAAATATGTGATGCCTTATTTTTTATCTAATTTCTTAAAAGAAAATATGGGAGTAGAACTTGAAATGGATGTTACTAATAAGAATAAGGTAATTAAAAGTCTAATAAGCAATGAAATAGATTTTGCATTAGTTTCTATACTACCTGAAAATTTAAAAATAGAAAAGATTGATTTAATGCAGAATAAACTTTATTTAGTTGGAAATAATGACAATGATATTGACCAACAAATTACGGCAGAAGAAATCTTTAATAAATTTCCATTAATTTTTAGAGAAAATGGTTCTGGAACACGTCAAACAATGGAACAATTTATTAAAAACAACAATATTAATGTTGCCAAAAAATTTGAATTAACTTCTAATGAAGCTGTAAAACAAGCTCTTTTAGCTGGACTAGGATATTCAATCATGCCTTTAATTGGTATTCAAAAAGAAATACAAAATAATAATTTAAAAATTATCTCTGTGAAAGGACTCCCTATAAAAACTAATTGGAGCTTAATTTGGTTAAAAGGAAAAAAACATAGCCCTTCTGCATTAGCTTATTTAGAACATCTAAAAAGTGAAAAACATAATATTATTGAAAAAAAATTTAATTGGTACGAATCTATTTAAATAAGTGTATTCTAGAAAACAATATTTTTTATATCATTTTACATCAATCTTTTAAAATTCTCTCATTATAATCTGTATAATTATAAAACATAGGGTTATATTTTTAAAACAATATAAAACTGATCTCTAAAGAAAAGTGAGTGTAATCATGAAGTATTTTTTTAATAACTTTGACAGAGTCTATTCTAAGACAAAATGAAGTTTCTTAAATTGATATCATTAAAGTATCAAAAGTAATTTTAAGATCTAAAGACAAGTTAAAACATCAACATCTTAGTGATTACAAAATATAATTACTACATTTTTTACTTAAAAAGTACATATATACCAAATAGTTAGAAAAAAAACTTGTTTAAAAATGTTATTAATATTAAGAAAGTAGACTCTATTTTTTATTGTAGCCTATAAAATAAACTGGCTATATAGAACTTTTTAAACCATTTTAAACAGTAAACAAAAAATTAACATGACCCTATCAATTGAAACACCTGCATTATTATTTTCAGCTAGTTCATTAATTTTATTAGCCTATACTAATCGATTTTTAACCATTGCTCAAATTATTAGAAGTTTAAAAAAAAATTATGAAGAGGTTCATAATAAATCTATTATTCTTGAAATTCAAAACTTAAATAACCGACTAACCTTGATCCGTTTTATGCAGTTAATGGGTGTCCTTTGCTTATTTCTATCCGTCTTTTCGATGCTTTTATTATTTTTTAATTTACAATATATTGCTATTTATCTTTTCGGATTTAGTTTATTTAGTCTTCTAGTATCTTTAGGAACTTCTTTTTGGGAAATCAGTATTTCAGTTCATGCACTAAGAGTTCATTTAAGTGATTTAGAAGAATTTTCAAAAAAGAATTAATTTTTACTTTTATAAAATTATTTTTTTTCAATACGTTTATCAAGATAAAAAAATTACACTTTTTAAATCGTAATTAACTTTAATAAAAATGCCCCAAATACTAACTATTTGGGGCATTAAACATTAATTATTTAAATGGGAATCTACTATTTATATTAATTTAATTCCCTATTATATTCCCATTATCCTCTTTCTTTTCTTTGTTTAACATATTAGGATCCTCTTTTGCCATTTTATTCTTAGTTGGGATTTTATAATTTAAGGTAAATCCAACTCTACGAGTATCATTTTTATTAGACATATAAAGTGGTGTATTTAAAGAATTAAATGATGCTTTGTTAAAATTAAATAAGTCGTCTACATTTATAGAAACCGTTAAATGGTTAGATAAAAACTTCTTAGAAAAAGTCATATCTAAACTATGATTAAATGGTCTTTGTGCCACAAAATAAAAATAATTTCCTCCTTTTGTTATATGGCTATAATTTGTAACCCATTTAATGTCACCTGGTAATACAACTTGCGACATAATATTAAAAATCCAAAATGCTTTAGTATCAACCCCTGAAATTTCATGTTTTTGTCTACCTGCATAAACAAACATAAAATTAATTTTATCTGGATTAAAATTGAATTTAGCTGTTTCTTTTAACCCTTTTGTAAACAACATGTAAGGAATAGGTAAACCTAAATTAAAAGTATGAATCTTCATTGAAGAAATATTTTCATTAGTATTCACCATTTTATTTCCATTCAAATACATTCGTTGCGCCACTTGATTTAATCCTTCACTTATGTTATATCCTATAAAAGCATATTCAAAAACTGATAATTTAAATTCATAATTATTAAAAAGTGTAGGTTGTAACTGTGGATTTCCTAAATATCCTACATTTGGGTTTTGATAATTAGTATTATTTGGATTAAGTGCAGATGTACTCGGTAATGTTATTTTTTTATTATAACTTCCTGATAAGACTATTTTATTAGCTAAACTATATTGAATACTTCCATTAGGAAATAGTCTATATTGCTTAAAAGGAATTAAAGGTTGTGTCTCTGCTTTTCCTGAAATATCATAATTTTCTCCTCTTAGTCCTAGAGTAAATTCAAATTTTTATACTTGGTCTGCAACTCTGCGTAAGTAGAAGCCGTCATTCTTTTATATTCTAAATTATTTACATTTTTACTAAATGTATTAAAATAGAGTTCTTCATACAAAGTCCCTATACTAATTTTTCCTTCTTCTAATAATTTTATGGGCTGATTATAGTCTATTTTAAAATTATAAAGACGCTGATCAGATCCATTACTTAATGTATTTAAATTTAAGTTTCTTGAAAACAAATCAAAATCTGTAGAAACACTATTAAAGTTGAATTTAAAATCTAGTTTTTTGCTAGAATCATCAAACCTCATTTGATAAGTAGCTACTGCATCTTGACGTAATGTTAGAGTTTTACTGTCATCTATGGTAGAAAAAAACGTAGAATTAGGCAATAATCCTATAGCATCTGTTGTACTGGTATTATTATTGGAATAAATATCATAATTAAGCAATAATCTATTTTTACCTATATCAAATGTAATTCCTGTTTTTGCAAAAAGTGTCCTCAAAACACGATCTGCATTACTAGAATTTAATAATATAGATGAATTACCTTCATTCTTAAATACTTCAGACCACATTCCTCGTTCTGCATAGTTTTGACCCAAATTTAACTGCCATCCAAAAAATTTATTTTTTGAACTTAAAAGTATGCTATTATTGGTGCGCCAACGATTTTTATCATAAGAAGTAAAATTACTGCTGTTAGTATAGGTCGCTGTTAAATAATTCTTTGCTTTTTTATTTGTAACAATATTTAGGATTGCTCCACCAGAAGTAGCTGGAAATTCAGCTCCAGGATTTGTTATAACTTCTATTTTCTCAACTGAATTAGCGGGTAATCCTTCTAAGAAAGCATTTAATTCATTTGTGGAAATATTAAGCGGTCTTCCATCTAAAAATACATCTAATTGTTTTCCTTGATACATCATACCTGCTACATCGGAAGCAACTAGCCCCGGAAGCTTTTTCATTCCTTCTAAAACAGAACCTGAATTTAAATGTGCTTGGTTTGCAAATTCAAAAATAGTACGATCCGCTTTCTGCTCAATTGCTTTTTTTTCTTTAACAATTGCAACCTCTTTCAGTTCATTTGTTTTTCCTTTATTTTCTTGTGCATTAGTTACAATAGATAAAAAGATAATAAGAAAATAGAAATTTTAAGTTTTTTCATGTATTATAAAAATCATTTACACTAATAGACTTTTTATATTAACTTTCGTTACAAATTTTAACTTTTTTTTAATAAAAATACAACGTATCAAACGATTTTTAATCTAGATAACTAACTAATAAATTGTAAAGTTTTTCTGTATCAAAAGGTTTAAAAATAATACCTGAAAAGTATTTTTTGAAATCTTGATCTGTATCTGCTAAAATATCAGCTGTTAGTGCAAAAATAGGAGTTTGAGTATTTAAATTTTCAGTGATTCTTATATACTTAGAAACTTCGAAACCATTCATTTCTGGCATATGAATATCCATTAATATAAAATCAAACTTTTGATATTTTATTATTTCAATTGCTTTTTTACCTGTATCTAGGTATTGAATTTCCATATTCCATTTCTTCAATAACTTAGAAAGTAACATGCCGTTCATTTTTGTATCATCTACAATTAATATTTTTTTACCTATTAATTGTTTTTTATCATTTATTTGGATTTGGATTTCGTGGGATTTTTCTAATTCAAGTTCAAAGTAAAAGGAAGATCCCTTGTATAATTTACTTTCTACGGTTATTTTGCTATTATGTAATTCTATCAATCTTTTTACAATTGCTAACCCTAATCCTGTTCCTCCGTGTTTTCGAGTTAGATAAGGCTTAAGTTGTGAAAAGCTATCAAATATATGAGGTAAACTATCTGCTGATATTCCCTCTCCAGTATCTGTTACTCTAAAGGAAATTAAATCTTTTTGTTCTCCACAATTAATTAGTTTTATTTCTAATTCTACGCTCCCTTCGTCTGTAAACTTAATAGCATTACTTATTAAGTTATTTAAAATTTGCGCTAATTTAGTGGGATCTATTAAATAATAGTTTGTTATATTTACTGTAGAAAGATATCGTAATTGAATATTTTTACTTTTTGCAAAGCGTTCGAACATTTCAACAGTATTTTGACACAAAAAATTAATATTAGTTGATAATAATTCTAACTTTACATTTTGTCCGTCTAATCTATTAAAGTCTAAAACATCATTTACAACACTTATTAAATTATCAGAAGCAAATTTTAAGTTCTTTATAATTTTCTTTCCTTCATTTACTATTTTATCATCTAATAAAACTAACGAAGCAACAATAGCATTTAATGGAGTCCTTATTTCATGACTCATTATAGATAAGAATTCTTGCTTTCGCTTATAATTTTCTAGTTCATCTAAATTTTTCTTTTCTAATATTTTTTGTTTTTCTCTTTGTAAAATAGCTTCATTTTCTATTTTTTCCATTTTTGATATTAACTCATAACTCTCTATTACTTTTAATGTTTGAGTATTAATAACAGTTTCTTTTTCTAATAAATGGTTTTCAAAATAATGTAAAGCTTTCTCAAAATCACCTATCTTTTTATAAATAAGATAAATTATACGATTCAGTTTAATTGTACACATTGAGAATTTTAAAGATTCACTTAATAACAATCCTTCATTTGCCAATTGCAGGGCTTTGTCTATCTCTTCAAGTTCAAAATAAAGAGCTGCTAATTTTGTCATAGTCATAACAACTCCTGTATTTTCGCTCATTTCTTTATGAATACTCAAGGATTCATTGTATAATTCTTTGGCTTTATTATATTCACCACAAAAGTGGTATATTTTTCCCTTACCATATAATGCGTAAGCCATACCTCTTATATCTTTTGTTTGAGTCTTAAGTTCTATAGACCTATTAATAATTTGTTTGGCAAAATTTATTTTTCCCTTTTTAATTAAGATTCCAGAAAGGTTATTGTACACATTCGATTCTAAATTAAGATCGTTAATTTTTTTAGCATTTTGAATTGCACTTTTATATACTTTAAATGCGCTTGTAATATCGCCTATACATTCAAAAATAGTTCCTAATGATTTTTCTGTACGAGATTGATTACAATAATCATCATGTTTTTTATAAATCTTTAAAGCGTCGTTAAAATGAATAAGACCTAAATGGTATTGATTAGTTTTGTAGTAAACGGCTGCTAAAACATATTTTACATCAGCCAAACCTCTTTCATCGCCTAATTCATTAAAAATTTTTATTGCACTTTCAGAATAGTACTTAGCTCTTTGCATTTCACCAACTATCATATGATATAATGCTAGTTGATTATAACTTTTTCCAATCAGTACTTTATTCTTTATTAATAAAGAATCTTGTAAAGCTTGATTCGCTATTATTATACTCTTGGTCAGATTATTAATCCTAATAGAATAAGCCTCTACGAGCTTTTGCTCTATAGTATTAACCAAATTTTGCATAAACTCCCCAAATTATTTACACTTTACATTACAAATAAACAGAAACTTTTTTATAAAACGTTCATTAAACCTTTTAATTTTTTATGAGTCATATACACAAATCTATAAATCCAATTACCATGAAAAATTTTCTCATTATTTTATTAACCTTTTTCTTTTTTACTCCAAAATATGCTCAAATAATGGAGGAAAATGAAACTAATCAGGAAAACTTTAGTCTAGAAGGAGCTTTAGCTATGTTTAAAAACTCTACGTCATTAGAAGATTTTGAAAAAGCTATTAACGAAGAGAATAACAATATAAATAATCTTGATTTAAATAACGACGGGAATACAGATTATATTACTGTTGAAGATTTAGTTGATGGTTCTAATCATATAATTGTGTTAAGCGCACTATTGGGCGATACTGAAAAACAAGATATTGCTACATTGAATATTGAAAAAACAGGCAATGAAGAAGCTTATATTCAAATTATAGGTGATGAAGATTTATTTGATGAAAACACTATTGTTGAACCTTTTGATGTTTATGAAAAGCCAATTGAAAATAAAGGTCCTTCTTTTACAGACATAATTCCTACAAGAGTAACTATTAATGTTTGGGGATGGCCTTGTATACGTTTTATTTATGCTCCTGGATATCGTGTTTGGATTTCACCTGTACGCTGGTCATTATATCCTCGTTGGTGGAAACCTTGGCATCCTATAAAACACGCGTTATTCGTTACACATATCTATAAACATCGAATTCATTTCCATAGAACAAAAACACATTTAATAAGACCACATGCAAAATATCTTTCTAGAAGAAAAGCTAAAACTGCATTCATTAAAACCAGACGTGCAGAATATAATATGAGAGGAAAACGACACAGAAGATAACCTATATTGATTTTAAATATTCATTTAAATAGTTTATCGTCTCTATTTCTGAATCAAAAATCATAGATTTATTTACTCGTTTGTCTTGTGAATAAATTTCAAAAACTCCTCTTTTTTTAAAACTTCAATTTGCTTCAAGGCTTTTTCTCTAAAGCCTTGAAGTTCTTTCTGAATTGTATTGAGTTTTTCTTTAGAAATTTTTAAGTTTCTACTCTCATAATTTTCTAGAGTATAAATGGAAGACAACTCCATTTCTTCAACTTGTTGAATTAATACTTTTAAATAATATGGATTTTGAATAGTAGGTAAAATAACTCTAATAGTACGTAGAATTCGTTTTACGATCGTTGGATCCTCTTTTCCCCATTGATAAATTTGATCAAAACAAAAATCAACGAATTCATCATAATTAAATTCGTTAATATGAATATTACTTTGAATTAGTTGTCTTGCATCTGTAGAAGGAAATTGTCTTTCAGATAAAACTTTTAGAATTTCTCCTAATTGATCTATACAATTCAAACAGGTTGTTGGATCATTTACTGCTGGAGAAATAGCTTTTATACCTATATCTACTAGTTTTCGCACTCCAAAATTAATATCTTGTGTATGACTTCTAAAACGATTTACTTTAAAAGTTTTAGAAACTAACTTTTCAAAAATCTCTTTTTGGTTTTCTGAAATTTGATCAACTATAATTTGTAATAAAATAGTTGTATCCTTCATTATAAACTCACCAATCACAGGTTTTTGATAAACTATACTCCAGTATGTTTCTTCTTTTAATTCTAAAAAATTTTTTTTAATTGAGTATAATCAATACTTTCCAAATAACCTGATTGAAAAGGACTTACTATTTTCAATACCTTTTTCTCTATAAAACACAACTCTCTTTGATATGTTAGATCATTTCCTTTTTCCCATTTTTCAGTATATAAAAGATCTATTTCGTCTAGTACTTCTTTTTTAATATGATCTGTAATACTTGACACATTCATATTTACGCTCAAGTAAGTAATCATAGAAGGATATGACCAAACTAATCCCCTAATAGCTAAAAAAGTCCCTACCAATAGAGTTATTAAAAAGATTGTTTTGTATAAAAAACAGATATTATTTGAGGTAATATACACAACGCTACAGTACCTACAAAAAAACCTATAAACGCTTGTATTTTAAAATCATTAGCTAAAAAGTGTCTTAAAATTCTTGGAGAAAATTGAGATGAAGCTAATTGCATTACTACAAATAATACGGAAAATGTAGTTAAGGATATTCCTATAACAATAGAGACTAAAACATTAGAAACAGGAATTAATCTAGTATAAATTTCTAACGAATTAATAGAAAAATACTTGTTAAGATCAATCTGAAAATCCAAACATAATAGAAAAGCACCTAAAAACAGAGCATACACACTACTCATTACTGTTCCTAAATGTTTGATTTTATGTTCTAACTGTTGATATATTTTAGATTTAAAAGTAGACATGTTAATTATTTATGGAGTAAATTTAAGTAAAACTTACTTTGATTAATTAAACCTTTTTAAAATGATTTTGTCCAATAATCAAATCAAAATCTTCATGGATAAATCAACTCTCTGGTCCTTACGCTTGGGTTTTTCAAATAAACAAAGTGATATTATTAAAAGTATAGGAATTGAAAATTTTCTTAATAACTCTTTTAAGACAACAATAGACAATATGACTCCTGTTTTTCTTCAAGAAAGTCCTAACAATATTAAAGAGCTTCGTGAAAGAAAAAAAAAACTAAAAAAACATAATCCTGATGAAACAAAACAAATAATTATTAAAGAGATAAAAGTTTCTAACGAAATGAAGGCTTGGTGGATTGAAAGAATGATTACTGAAGAATATCCTCTTCTTGAAAAAATGACTTGTTTTTGGCACAATCATTATGTTGCTACATTTGAAAAAATAAAAATAAATCATTGGATTTTTCAATATAACCAACTTCTACGTGAACACGCCTTTGGGAACTTTAGAGAACTAACTAAAAAAGTCCTAAAAAGTAATGCTATGGTACGTTATCTAGACAATGTAGATAATAGAAATGAAAAGATTAATGAAAATTTAAGTAGAGAGCTATTAGAACTTTTTACTCTAGGTATTGGAAACTATACAGAAATAGATATCAAAAATGGAGCTAAAGCTTTAGCTGGATTAGGGATAGGAGATGATCAAGCAATATATCATACTCTTTTTGAAAATCATGATACCATCACGTATTTAGGGAAAACAGGACGTTTTAAAGCAGATGATCTAGTAGATATTATTTTTGAGCAACCCGCTATCCCTTATTTTATAACAGAAAAAATCCTAAAGTGGTTTATATATGATGAACCTACAAAAGATTTAGTAATCTATTATGGTAATTATTTTAAAAAAGTAAACTTTGAAATAAAACCTTTTTTACTAAAATTATTCTCAGAAGAATATAAAAAAGATACAGCTGGATCTAAAATTAAAAGTCCTTTAGAATTTATTCTTCAGCTTACTGATGAATTACAAATACGTATTCCAAACAAAAAAGCTATTACCTTTTTTTTAAAGGAACAAGGAATGGATTTATTTAATCAACCGAATGTAAAGGGATGGAAAGGAGGTAAATCTTGGTTAACTTCACAGACCTATTTACAGCGTAACCATACTGCTGACCTACTTTGTTCCGGCAAGTTATTTAATCGAATTGGTTTAATCAAAGAAAAAGGGGAAAACACTGAATACAATTTTATTCCTCATATTAATTGGAAGGGTATAAGTAATAAAGATATTATTAAAAATCTTACAGCTAAATTACTTTTTACTGTTGATGAAATAAATCAAAAAGATTTTGAAATGGTTTTAAAATACGATTTTGATCCAGAAAGTATAAATGCTGAACAAGCCATTTTAAGATTATTTAATACCATTATAAAAACGCCCGAGTTTCAATTAATTTAAAATTTTATTCCAATAAAAATTAAGGTTATCAAAATTTTAACCTTCAAAAACGAAAAGTTATGAATAGAAGACAATTTTTATCAGTTACGGGAACTTTTACAGGAGGAATGCTTGTACTACCAAACTTTTTATATGCTTATAGTTCAAAAAATAATTCTAATTTAATCATAGGAGAACAATCTTTAGTTTTTATTCAGTTAAACGGAGGAAATGATGGGCTTAATACCTTTGTCCCTTTTCAAGATCCTCTTTATTATGCTAATAGACCTAAAATTGCACTCTCAAAAGAAGAGGTTATTAATAAAAACAAAGGAATGGCTTTCCATCCTGCTTTAAGAGGTTTAGCCGAAATTCAACAAAACGGAGATCTTACTATATTACAAAACGTAGGATATTCTGAACCTAATCGTTCACATTTTCGTAGTCAGGAAATTTGGCAAACAGCCTCAGCTTCTAATCAATATCATAATGAAGGTTGGCTAGGCCGCTATTTAGATTTACAATGTAAAGAGCATATCCCAACAGCTGGCATTAATATAGACAAGATAGATAATTTATCATTAAAAGGAAAAAAATCCAAACACTATTACAGTAAAAGCTCCTAATTGGTTTAAACCTAAAAAACAAACTGATGATGAGACAACAAGATTATCTGATAATCCTCAATTAGATTTTGTTAGAAAAATAGCCAATTCAATCACAGAAGGAGCTGATAAAATTCAAAAAGCTTTAGAAAATTCAAAAACTGAAAATTCTTATCCGAAAACAAGTTTAGCTAAAAATTTAGAATGGATAGCTCGATTAATTAAAGGCAACTTAAATTCAAAAGTATATTATACTTCTTTAAATGGATTTGATACTCACGATAATCAATTAGCTATACACAAAAATAAATTAACAGAATTTAATGATGCTATTTTTAGCTTTTATACTGATTTAAAAAAATCTAAATTACTGCAAAATGTAACAATAGTTGTTTTTTCTGAATTTGGCCGTCGTGTAAGAGACAATGGAAATGGAACTGATCATGGAACTGCTGCTCCTATGTTTATTATAGGGGGAAATAATAGAGGAAATATAATTGGCAAAAATCCTGATTTAACTAATCTTGATGATGGAGATTTAAAATTTGAGATTGATTTCAGAAGTGTATATGCCAGTCTTCTTAAAGAAAAATTGAATTTTGATGCAAATAAAATAGGAATAAAAAACAACCCTTTAAACTGTATTTTTTAATCATCATATTCTTAGTTTACATTTTATAAAATTTTAAAAATACTTATTGCTATTTATTATTTAAAAAAAACTAACAACTTTTAATATTTAACATTTAACTTATTGTATATTTGCCGCCCTTAATTTTTAAAAAAATGTTGAAAAATCGTATTTTAAAAGGAGTTTTTTTAGTAGGATTAGGTGCCACTAGTTATGGAATGTTAGCTACATTTGTTAAATTAGCCTATAAAGAAAACTTTACTACAGCAGAGGTTACATCCTCACAATTTATATACGGAATTTTAGGTATGCTGCTAATTAATGCTTTCCAAAAATTCAAAAAGAAAGAAGAAGTGATAAAAGCAACTTCTGCAAATATTTTACATTTGATGTTAGCTGGTACTTCACTTGGTATGACCAGTGTTTTTTACTACCTAGCTGTAAGATACATTCCTGTTTCCATAGGAATTGTTTTATTAATGCAAACCGTTTGGATGGGGGTATTATTAGAATGGTTTTTAGATAAAAAAGCACCTTCTATGCAAAAAATAGTTTCTGTAGCAATTGTTTTATTAGGAACTGCTTTAGCCACTAACCTATTTAGTAAATCACTAGATTTAGACTGGAGAGGAATTATGTGGGGGCTTTTAGCTGCAGCTTCATTTACTACCACTATGTTTACAGCTAATAGAATTGCATTAGGAATATCATCTGCCCAACGTAGCTTGTATATGCTTTTAGGTGGTGCGGTTATTGTTTTCGGTTTTTCTATAGCGACACAGGTAACTCCTTTTAATATGGCCATTTTTGCTAAATGGGGAATCTTCTTAGCTTTGTTTGGCACCATTATTCCTCCTATTTTAATGAATGCTGGATTTCCTCACACAGGAATTGGACTAGGAAGTATTGTTTCTTCTTTAGAATTGCCTGTTTCTGTCATGATGGCTTTTATGATATTAAATGAAACTGTTGTGATCTCACAATGGATTGGGATAGGTTTAATTATTCTAGCCATTATTATAATGAATATAAATGGAAGTAAAAAATAATTATACTCTTTTATTTTTTGAAGAGGTGTTCAAAAAGTAGTATCAAAGACTTAATTTATCATCCTAATATACAGGATAAACACCATGATTTAATTAATACAACCAAGGTTATTTTTCTATAATCATTGAATAAAATTAAATCGTAGAATTTTAAACTTTTTGAACAACCTCTTTTTACTTTGATAAAATATTATCTAAACAGAATCAAAAAACATTAGTCTTTATTATAATAGTTTCACTTGATTCTTTATCATTTTAATGATAGATACATTAAATTTTTAGGAAAATAAAACATAAAACAAATTATCTATTATTTGTTAAAAAAACTTCTTAAGCGTTATTTTATTTTATATTTGTATACATTAAATAGTATCAAACAGAATTAATGAAGCTTAAAAAACTTGAATTTTGTTTTTTATTTTAATTCAAACAATATTCTAAATACTTAACGAAATGCTTTTTCCTGACGAAATAATAGAATTTAAGCTTCCTGATGCGGAACTAATTTATTATCCTGCTTTTTTTTCATTAGAACAAGCTAATACTTTTTTTCAAAAATTAGAATCTGAAATTCCATGGCAACAAGATAAGATAACAGTTTATGGAAAAGAGCATTTACAACCCCGACTAACAGCTCTATTTGGCAATGAAGGAAAACCTTACGCTTATTCTAATATAATAATGCACCCACATCAATGGACTCCTTTATTAATTCATATTAAAGATGAGGTTGAACGAGTTTGCAATACTCACTTTACAACTGTTTTACTAAATAACTATCGCAACGGACAAGATAGTATGGGCTGGCATGCAGATAATGAAAAAGAATTAGGTAGAAACCCTATGATTGCTTCTGTTAGCTTTGGAGCTGAAAGAAATTTTCAACTTAAACACAATACCATTGAAACAGCTAAACAAAATATAAATCTACAACATGGAAGCTTATTAATAATGAAAGGTGCATTACAGCATTTCTGGAAACATCAAATTCCTAAAACTCAAAAAGACGTAGGTTCAAGAATTAATTTAACATTTAGAATTATCAAATAAAAAGAGCGTATCCTAAAGAGTCAAATACACTTATAAAATTGCTTATTTAAAACTATTTCCAATGGACAGAATCTTTTACAAAAAAGAGATTGCGCAGTCTAAAATTAAACTGCACAATCTCTTTTTATATAAAATTATATCTTAGATTATGCTTTAAAGACTATTTAATTAAAATTTATCTGGTAAGATTTTACCTGGATTCATAATATTATTAGGATCAAAAATATATTTAATCTGTTCCATTAATTCTAAGTGCATTTTTGAAAAAGCTATATCCATATAATTTTTCTGCACCCAGCCAATACCGTGTTCTCCAGACAAAGTCCCTTTTAAAGAAAGTGTTAGCTCAAAAATTTCACGGATCCCTTTTGGAACTTCTTCTTTCCATTGTTTATCCGTTAAATTTCCTTTAATAATATTCACATGCAAATTACCATCTCCTGCATGTCCGTAACAAACTGATTGAAACCCATATTTAGCCCCTATTAACTTAATTCCTTTTAGTAATTTGGGTAATTCATATCGAGGTACTACAGTATCTTCTTCTTTATAAATTGAATTTGCTTTAACGGCTTCTGCCACGCCTCGTCTCATTTTCCACAACGCATTCTTTTGATCTTCTGTATCAGCAAAAAGAATTTCATCAATTTCAAAATTATCAAGAACATTCATTATCTTCTCTGCTTCTAGCATTAAAATTTCTGAATAATTTCCATCTACTTCAATTAACAAATGGGCTTGATGATCGGGTTTTACTTCAATAGCAATCCCTTCTATATATTTTAAACTCCAATCAATAGCATCCCGTTCCATAAATTCTAAAGCACTAGGTACAATGCCTGCTCTAAAAATGGCAGAAACGGCCTCACAAGCTTGATCTGCTTTATAAAATGGCACTAGCATTAATATATTAAAAGATACTTTCGGAAGTAATTTTATAACTGCTTTTGTTACAATTCCTAATGTTCCTTCGCTTCCTACCATTAGTTGAGTTAGATTGTAGCCTGTAGAATTTTTTAATGTATTAGCTCCAGTCCATATAATTTGTCCATTAGGTAAAACAACCTGCAAGTTAAGTATATAATCTTTAGTTAATCCATATTTAACAGCCCTAGCCCCTCCTGAGTTTTCTGCTATATTACCTCCTATGAAGCAACTCCCCATACTACTTGGATCTACAGGATAAAAAAGACCTTTTTCCGCAACTGTTTCTCGTAATACTTGTGTTATAACGCCTGGTTCTGTGATAACTTGAAGGTTTTTTTCATCTATTTCAATAATTTTATTTAATCGTTCTGTGGAAAGACCAATTCCTTCTAACACAGACAAAGCTCCTCCACTTAAACCTGTCTGCCCTCCTATGGGGACAACAGCGGTATAAAATTCATTTGCTAATTTAACAACTGAAGCTACTTCTTCTGCACTACTTGGTTTTACAACTACTCCTGGTGGAAAGGAAAAATCTTCAGTTTCATCATGTCCATACGCTTCTCGTGTCTCTATATCGGTGAAAACATATGGTTCTCCAACAACATCTATCAACTTTTGAATTAATTCTTTTGAAATAGGCATACAAATTAGAGTTTAGTTTATTGTAAAATTAAGAATATTTAAACTATTCGATACCCTTAATTTATCAACGATATTTTGTTAAAAATAAAAGGCTAAAATATTTTCAGATATCAATTTAAAAATTATTTTATAAAATAGTGATTTTTTTTTGCATGGTAAGATATTTTTTTCTAATTTTAAGAACCCAAATAAATAAATTTATAACCTTATGAAAACAATGTCTACTTATATTCAAAGAAAATTAGAAAAGGCTAGTTTAAATCCTGAACAATTTAATAAAGAATTAAATCAATCAATGAATATTTTGATTTCATCAGAAATTGATGAATTAGCAAAATGGTTTGTTAATTTTACTAAAGATAAACCTCATTTAAAAAACCTTAAAAACAATACTGCCTATAACAGAAATCTACTTATGAAATTTTAATTTTAAGCAAAAGGCTGTCCGATAAAATCTACTTATTGTTCTCAAATTTTAACTACTATAGAATAGCTAAATTTATCTGACCCCTAGAACAAATGGTAAAATATTTGAACAGCCTTTAAAATAAAATTAACACGCTTATTTTTTCCAATAATTATTAGCTTTTGCTATAGTAGCAAACTCTAACGCTACTGTCTGACCAATAGCAATTAACATTGCAGGATCTTCTGCGTAAACTGGTCTTAATTTTTCACGTACTGAAGCATCAGGTTGTGTATATTTTATGACTAATCTAGCCATTTTTACTGCTAACATCCTTCCCTCTTCAGGCGTAGCTGTAATTAAAGAATTGTTTGGTACTAAAGCATCCATATAAGTTTTTTTTAAGAAACAAAAATAATTTTGTAAAATAAAAAACGTTGTGATGTAGATCACAACGTCCTAATTTTTCTTAGCCATAATTCTTGAAATACTTTCTCTACTGACTCCTAAATCAATTGCTATTTGTTGATGGGTCAACTTAATACCATTTATTTCTAGCTTATTCCCATATTTTTGAAGATATCGCTCTAAACGTTTTTCTAAATCATCATTTTGCAACCCAACATATAGTTGTAATATATTTTGAAATTCAAAAGCTAACCTATTGACTAAATAATCAACAAAAGCTTTATCTTTTAACAACAATTCATCAATTAAATCTTTTGGTAACAACCATGCCTCCACCTTTGTTAAAGCTTGAGCTGTAAATAATAATTTATCCATGATCTTATAATGGGAAAAACTCACCATACAAGCTTCTCCTGCCACTACATAATCTAACAATACATCTTTTACAACAGAAGTACAATCTAACCTAACTACTCCTGATTTAACAACAGGTAAATACAAAAAAGGATCTCCTTGAGAGACTAAATAATCCCCCTACTTCAAAATTCTTTTTAATAATCCTTTGTTCAAATGTTTCTAAACTAAAAAATATTTCAACTGATTGACAATCTAGATCTAACATTTTTTTACCCATGATAAATATATTTCGATTTCAACAAAATAACAGATAATTTTACAATCTACATCTTAAAGAGAAATTATTATTATTAAAAAATAATTATCTTTACTAAAAAACTAAATCCATTGAATACTTACAGAAAAAAATCAGCTTTAAAAGAAAATGAAGGCATTGAACAACCTGAAAGTATTAATCAGAAGGCAATCATCCAAATTAGACAAAATAGAAAAGCAAACTTAAGCACAGAAGCTCTTATAAAAGCCATACTTAAGAATGACAAAACAGCACTTAGTAGAGCAATCACTCTCGTTGAGAGCACTAATATAGAACATCAAGAAAAAGCTAATACGATTGTTCAAAACTGCCTTCCATATAGTAATAAATCTATTAGAATTGGCATTACTGGTGTTCCTGGAGTAGGAAAAAGTACTTTTATAGAAGCTTTTGGAAAGCTACTGACTTCTTTTGGAAAAAAGTAGCAGTACTTGCTGTTGATCCCAGTTCAAGCATTAGTCACGGAAGTATATTAGGAGATAAAACCCGTATGGAAGAACTAGTTAAAGATGAGTATGCTTATATTCGACCTAGTGCATCTGGAGAAAGCTTAGGTGGTGTAGCAAGAAAAACCCGTGAAAGCATTATACTATGTGAAGCTTGTGGATTTAACGTAATACTAGTAGAAACAGTTGGCGTAGGTCAAAGCGAAACAGCAGTACACAGCATGACTGACTTTTTTCTTTTATTAAATTTAGCTGGTGCTGGTGACGAATTACAAGGCATTAAAAGAGGTATCATGGAAATGGCAGATTTAGTAGTAATTAATAAGGCTGATGGCGATAATACGACAAAAGCTAAACTTGCCAAAACAGAGTACAATAGGGCCTTACATTTATTTCCTGAAAAAAATTCTGGTTGGATTCCTAAAGTTACAACCTGTAGTGCTTTAGAAAAAAAAGGTATTGATTCTATATGGCAAACTATAGAAGAATATATCGTATTAACAAAACAAAATGGTTATTTCGAAAGTAAAAGAAATGACCAAAATCAATATTGGCTTTTAGAAAGCATTAATGAACAACTGAAAAGTCATTTTTTTAACCACCCTGCAACTTTGTCTCTTTTAGAAAACGAAAAAAGAGCTATACAAAATAACGAAAGTTCTCCTTTTGCATCTGCGCAAAGACTATTAGATAATTATTTTAAACACCAATAAAAAACTGTTTAGATCATTTCTTTTCTAAACAGTTTTTTTATCTAATATAGATAATTACTTATATAAAATAAAGCTCTATAAATCCTTAATAAACTCATCAAAGCTTTTAGATATATACGGTATATGATTTTTCTCTGCTTTCTTTTTTAATGTTAAAAAGTCTTTGTTTTCGATTAAATTGATTTCTTTTTGCAATGTATCAAAAGAAAATTTAATACTTTCCAAATTTTCCATTTGAGAAAAAGATGGAGCATTAAAACTATTAGTTATCATAACGTATAACTCACCTAATTTTTCTCTTAATTGAGGTTCTGGAGTCCCAACATAGTTACCTCCTATTGTTGCGACCATTCTTTCTTTTACCTTATAGCTTCTTTTAATTTTTCACCTTCTTTTGAATAGTTTTTTTATCCTTTTCTATCATTTGATCTATTAGATTTAAATTAAAATCTATTTAACTACATAGCTAATTTTTGATTTAAATCAAATAATTCTTTTGAAACAAGCTGATATTTCTCTCTAGCTTCTATATGATAACATCAAGTATTTTTGGGTAATCCCAAAATATTCATTAGGACATTAGTCGAGGTTTTCCCACCATCTTTTGTTACTTGCACATTGCCGTCATCAGTTCCTACCCAAATTACATGATCATTTACAGGGGATTCTGCTATGGTAAATATAGTACAATGATTTTCTGCACCTGAATTATCTTTAAATACCCCCTAGTTTTCTTGATTTTATTTTACTTTATCATTTGTTGTCAAATCAGGAGATATTTTAATCCATGTTCGCCCCTTATCCTCCGATTTATAAAGAATTTGACTTCCCATATATAATCTATCTATATGCTTTTTACTTATTGCCATAGGAGCATTCTAATTAAATCGTAACTTAGGATCTCCTTTAACCTGTAAGGGTTGAATGGTAATTAATTCCTGAGTATCTATATTATACCTCCAAACATTTTCTGCACCTTGCATTTCGCTATAAATAATATTTTTTGAGAGATGTTTTATAACCTTAAATCCATCACCTTGCCCTCCCCTAGTCCAATCTCTTGATTCTATACCTCCTAGACTTTTTGTGAGACCATACCAAGAACCATTATCTTGTAAGCCTCCATAAACATGATAAGGTACTTTATCAGTATCTATACTTAAATGATAAAACTGTGATACGGGTAAGCTTGAAACCATTTCTAAAGTTTCTCCTAGATCCCAACTTCTATAAACGCCTACTCCAGCAGTACCTGTATAAATAACTTTATTGTTATTAGGGTGTGTTTGTAAATCAGTAATACGTCCACCCATTAAAGCAGGATCAATATGCCTAGCTTTTATGTCTCCAAACAACTCTTTCTCTTTTAATATTACTTTTTCTTGAGCATTAACTAATACTGATAATAATGCTGATCCTAAAAAGGTTAATCTATTTATTTTACTCATAGATTATTTTTACAAAGAAGTGATCAAAAAGAATGAAACTAATTTTATGTGCCATAATAAATTAAAAGATCCAAAAATTGTCCTATTGCTCTAAATTTATTTTACTGAAAAAACAAACTCTTTATCCTCTAGACTAGGGTTTAAAATATTTTTTTTTACTTTCATATCTCCTCCAAACTGATTTAAAGCAAATGGAAAACAAACACCTTCTAACTCCTGATAATCAATCATTTTCGAAATAATTTTCTGTCCCTTCATAGCTCCTTGTTTTATTTCTGCCTCTGTCACAACTGGTAAATAATTTTCTGTATCAAAAAAATAAAATGTTTCATTAGGTGTTTCAATTCCTGTAATTTTTATTGTTTTTTTAGTTAATTTAACTTTAAAACACAAAATGCCTTCTTTTGTTTCTTTCCCTAATAGTTCAATTTTATATCCTTTTGTTTTGTAATCAAAAAAGGATCTGGAAAATCTTGATTACTCAACTTTAGATTTTCATTTGCTTCTGTTTCTAATTTCTCTGCTTTTTACGTCATCATATTAGTCGTCCATGCTACATTTCCATCAGAAGCCATTTGTTTAATTTCCTTCCCTTGAAAATTAATTTCAACATACATTTTCCCTCCTTTTAAAGCAACAACATCAACTGGAATTTCTACTCCTCCATAATTTGCAATCATCTTTATCCCTTTTAAACTATTAAGCTTATCTTCCCCTCCTATTGTTTTAATATAGTTAGTAACCACTTGATCTGCAGTTTGAGCAAAGGAAGCTAGTGATATTAAAATATAAAAATTAAAATTTTAATTTTTTTCATAAATATCATGTTTTGTTTAATAAATGAATTAGTAGAAGCCAAATGATATTCGTTATAATTTTCTTATAAAATGACTCGTAAAATCATAAAAAATATTCTTATTCTTTAGATTCAGGAAAGGCTATTGATAAGATTACAGATAATACTAAAACACTGGCAATTATAATCAGTGATATTATAGAATCTACATGGTAAAAAGGAGCTATAATCATTTTAGTTCCTATAAAAGTTAATATAATGGCTAAGCCATATGGCAATTTATGAAATAAATGAATAAAATTATCTAATAAAAAGAATAAGGCTCTTAACCCTAATATAGCAAAAATATTAGATGTATAAAGAACAAAAGGATCACGTGAAATAGCAAAAATAGCAGGTATTGAATCTACGGCAAATAATAAGTCTGTAAATTCAATTACAGCAACGACTACTAATAATGGGGTAGCCATTTTTTTACCATTTTCTATAGTAAAAAATTTATCCCCTTCATATGCATCTGTAACATTAAAAAATTTACGTACTAATCTCGCTCCTCGTGTATCATTATAATCTTGATCCCCTTCATCATCACTAGTAGACCATGATTTAATACCCGCATAAATCAAGAATAACCCAAAAAGCGTCATTACTAAATTAATATCGTATGTAAATCCAGTAAAACCTAATAATTCTAGAATTTTATTTAAATAAGTTAATTCAATTAAAAAAGCACCTGAAAAAATAAAAATAGCTCTTAAAACTAAAGCTCCTATTATTCCCCAAAATAAAACTTTATGTTTATTTTGATTAGCAACATCAAAAAATTTAAAAACCATTATAAAAACAAATAGGTTATCTACTGAAAGTGCCTTTTCTATCCAATATGCTGATTGAAATTCATAAAACTTAGTAGCTCCTGCAAAATGATAAACTAATCCACTAAAAGCCATAGCTAAAGCAATCCAAACAAACGACCAAGTTACGGCTTCTTTACTAGATACTTCATGGCTTTTTTTATTAAAAATACCTAAATCTAATAGTAACATAAACATTACTACGACTGCAAATGTAACAATCAGCCAAGGGTGTTCTGCAAAAATTGGATGTTCATTCATATTAACTTATTTTATCGTTTTTATTTACTTTTTAATCCCTTTAGTTTCTAAATATTTTTAAAGAATTAATATCTTAAAAATATCCCGACAAATTATTATTTATCGGGACTTTAAAGATATAATAAAATGACTTTTTATTTATTCTTCGTAACGTTCCATTTCTCGATCGTAAAATTCACCTGCTAATGTAATTAGGTGTTCCATTTCTCTTTCTATTTCTGATTCATCTTCGTCATCTAATTCTTCTATAAATTCTACTGAATCATCTTTTAAATTAATCAAAAAGCGAGGGAATTCTAAATGAATGATAAAAATATCATCAGGAAAATCAGAGTTATCTGCTAAAACAAATTTTGGTAATGTCATATTTTTAATTTTTTATGTGTGACTAGTTTTCTCCCGAACGGATTCTCCACAATTGTTATGTATTTATATTAAATTGCTTAGCAAATATCTTCAATCGTGTTGTATTATCTGCTCGTTGCAACATTTTTTTATTCTGATTATTTTGAGTTAGAGTTAATTTAACACCATCTGATTTAATATTATGGGTAATTGTTTTTGACCATCCAGCAATAACTAAAGGGTTCTTTTTATTATGCTCAATTACTTCTTTTTGCATGGTTCTAATACGAATTTTCTACTCTATCATTTAACTTATCATGATCCAAATGAATAACAAACTTTTTATTTATCTCATCATCATTGGATATAAAATTCTTAGCAAATAATCTTGAAAAATTGAAAACCAATTTCTTTACGCTTCTCTGAATCTTTTTTTTACCCTAAAGACTCTAAATAAATCATTAACAATACCTTTCAAATCATTACCTCCAAAAAATCAATCATGTAACTAATTAATCGCCCTTGATTAGTGGTAGCATATTTTTTGTTAATCTTGAATCTAAGCCTAATTCCTTATAAATTTCACCTCTAAACAATTGTATCATTAAAACCTCTAACTATGATGAATTAGTAATTTTTTTGATAATTTTTCAAAGCGAAGATACAATAATAAAGCTGCAACTGCTAATCCAGCTAATAAACCGATCCAAATTCCGATGGCTTTTAAAGATGTAAACAATCCTAAATAAATAGATATAGGAAAACCTACAATCCAATAAGCAATAAAAGTAAGATACATAGGAACTTTTACATCCTGAATACCTCTCAATGCACCCAAAACAGTTACTTGTATTCCATCAAAAACTTGAAAAACTGCCGCTATTAAAATCAAATTAGAAGCTATTCTAAGAACCTCTAAATTATCTCTTAAAGTTAATGTATTTTTAGAATCTATAAATAATTGAGGTAACCAATTATTTGTCATTATAAAAACAAGAGCAAAAAAACCTTGAACTAATAGAGCAAGTAAAAAAATAGATCGTGCTATGATTTGTAATTTCTCATAGTCTTGTATCCCTTTTTGATTTCCTACACGTACCATACCTGCTACCCCCAAACCTGACACAAACATAAAAGTAAAGGTCGCTAAGGTTAACGCAATTTGATTGGCTGCCTGACTGGTTGTACCAATACTTCCACTTAACCAAATAGCTCCCGTAAATAAAGCCACCTCAAAAAACATTTGCATAGCAGAAGGTAATCCTAACGCTACAATCTTTTTAGTCATGCTCTTACCTATAGATTGCAAACTAAAACCTTCAAAATAAGGCTTGAATTTTTCATGCGACTTTAAAGCAAAATGTATATATAACACCATTATTATTCTAGATAAAACAGTACCTACAGCAGCACCTAACATACCCATTTTTGGAAAAAACCATACTCCATAAATCAACACTATATTTAAAAATAAATGTACTACATTACAAAGTAAGTTAGCCCACATACCGTATTTAGTTTCACTCTTTCCATCAGCAAATTGCTTATACCCTTGAAAAATAATTAACGGTACTAAAGAAAACGCTACTAAATCTAAAAATGGCTTCGCTAACTCTACCACTTCTTGAGGTTGTCCCATATAAATAATCAATGGTTTAGCCAAATAAATAACTCCAAACAAAAAGATCCCAAGTCCTGTACAAAGTAACAATCCGTGATGAAAAACACTACGACCTTTAACTAAGCTATTTTCACCATCTGCCTCTGCTACTAATGGGGTTATAGCAGTTGAAAAACCCAAACCTAACGACATACCTATAAAAACAAAACTATTAGCTAATGAAACCGCAGCCAATTCTTTTGCACCTAACTTCCCTACCATAATATTATCTATTATAGACACCAAGGTATGCCCCAACATTCCTAAAACAATAGGATAAGCTAATTTTATATTTTCTTTAAATTCTCGAGTATATATTGAAAGTTTCATAGCTTGCAAAGGTAAATCATTCAATCTCAATTTCAAAAAGCAATTTCAATTAGACATAATTTTAGAATCTTCTAAATTAAAAACGATCATAATTTTAAGATATTTTTGTTAACATAAAGTAAATATATGGAAAAAATTAAACTTTCTCCTTTCCTAAATCTGGAAGGTATAGGTGCTGCATCAGGTATTATATTTCACAATAAAAATCTATACATCATTAGTGATAATTCAGGTTTTTTATTTGAATATGCTCTAGAAAGTAACCAATTATCAAAACATGTTTTAATACCATGCGCAACTGTAAATATTGAAAAAAAGAACAAACCAGATTTTGAGGCAATTACGCTAAAAGGTACAGAACTACACATTTTTGGGTCAGCATCAACGACTAAAAGAAACAAAAAAATAATTTTCAACCTAGATAATAGTATCTCAACGGAAATTGATTATACTCCTATATACGCTGAATTGAAAAACATATTTTCTATTTCTGATGAAGACCTTAATATTGAAGGCGCATTATATATTGAAAATAGCTTACTGTTATTTCAAAGGGGGAATAGTATAAATTCTACTAACGGTATTTTTAACATTCGTCAGTCTATAAAAGAAAGAAACTTTGATGTTTCTTTTCATCCTATTACTTTACCTCAGATACAACATATAGAAACTACTTTTACAGATGCCATTGAAATAGATGAAAAAATCTATTTTTTAGCAACAGCTGAAGACACCTTTTCTACCTATCATGATGGAGATATATTAGGAACCATTTTAGGCATTATGAATAGCCGTACTTTTGAAATAGAAAAGCACATACTACTATCATCTAATCATAAATTAGAAGGAATTACACTTTTTTCTAAAAACAAAACCGAATTAACTTTTTTAGTTTGTGAGGATAACGACACAGAAGAGTTAAATACTACTATTTATAAGCTAATAGTCAATACAGAACACTAAATATTCTTAATTATTTGTTTATTTTATAAAAAAATATCCTCGTCCCAACCTTTTTATAAAATAAACACTCTTTACCTAATAAAGACCTTTATTGTGATAGATGAACAATTAATACAAGCTTGCCGAAAAACACATCGAGACGCACAGCGTAAGATGTATGAACTAATGGCTCCAAAACTTTATCAAGTTTGTAAACGCTATTTAAAAAAAGAAGAAGAAATAGAAGAAGTACTTACTGATGCTTTCGTTATTATTTTCACAAAAATAGATCAGCTAAAAGAAGATGCCGCATTTTTTAGTTGGGCAAAACGAATAACAATAAATGAATGTTTACATCTATTAAAAAAAGAAGTAAACTTTAATATATATTTAGAAGAATCCAGTTGTAAAATCCAACCTGCAGTTACACAAGATACCAGCTTAGAAGAACAAGACGTTTTAAAACTATTAAACTATATACCTAAGGGATGCAAAACTGTTTTTAACTTGTTTGTTATTGAAGGCTATTCCCATAAAGAAATTAGCAACATGCTTAAAATATCAGAAGGTACTTCAAAATCACAACTAAATGCCGCTAAAGGTAAACTGAAAGATTTAGTTAATAATTTCTATTATCAAAACGCGAAATAAGCAATGAAAAAACACGATAACCTATTCGAACAATTCAAAAAAGCATCTAAAGTTCAAGAAGCTCATGATTTCCCTGGAATGGAAAAAGTCTGGTCGCGTGTAGATGCGAAATTAGACACGGAAATATTCAACACACAGCAAAAAACTAATTTAAACTGGAAAAAATATACTGTAGCAGCTACTGTATTTATAGGAACCATATTTACTTTTCAATTAATTCAACAGTCTAATTTCAACCATAGCATAGCTAACACTATAGTGAAAGTTACAAAAGAAAAATTAAATAAATCCTTACTAACTGACACAACCCCTGTAGTTCTAAATAAGGCTCCTTTAATTAAGAAAAAAGAAATAAAAAAATCTTTCTTCAACAATTACAAAGTACTACTCCTGTTGCCTTTAACAATCAATCAGTCCTACAGATTGACTCTATTGCTTCCAAAATGGCTTCCATAAGAGCAAATGTTGAAGTAGCTAGAGATCTTTCAAAAGCACAATCATACGAAGCTATTAGTTCTACACATTCCTCTATTGAAGAATCTGATTATAAAAAGAAGAAGTAAAAGCTGACCCTTTAATTATAATAGATGGAAAAATAACCAATAAAAAGATTTTTGAAATTGAAAATGCGAACGATTTGGAAACTATCCTAGAACTTAAAGAACCTCTATACATAATAAATGATAAAGAATATTCCGAAAAAGAATTATTTGGTCCTAACGCGACTTCACCATATTTCCCTTTAAAAAAACAAGTGATTGAAACCATCTCGATTTATAAAGACGAAGAAGCTATTGATCTATATGGTAAAAAAGGAGAAAAAGGAGTTATAGTGATTAAAACAAAAAATGGAAAACCTGTTATGAAACTATAGCTAGAAAAAGTAAGTACTAACATATAAAATTTACGATTTGGGACATTTTTCAGATGATAAAATGCAACGTTTAATGAAAAAGCGAAAAGTAGGTATCTACCTAACTTTTTTAAATATAGTATAGGGAATTATAAATACAAAAAAAGTACTAGCTAATAAAAGAAACGGAAATTATACTTATAAAACAATATGCAGGAAGCTACATAATTTTTAAGAAAAGAAAATTTAATAGCTCTAGTTTTAAGCTATCTAATTTAGCATAAAGCTACGAAACGCTAAATACGCAGGAGAAACACTGAAGATTATAAAACAGAATCCATCCAACTTACAAAAGATACTATCCCAAAAAGTATGCAATTATACACGAATAAAAAGAGTTATTTCAATTTAGAAATAACTCTTTTTTATTTATTATTTATTTCTCAATTTCTTTCAAATTCTCCATTTTCTTGAAAGATAGAAACCCTTTAATATCCTCAAAATGTTCACGAACACGTTTGTTCCCAAATTCAAAAACTTTAGTTACCAAACCATCCAAGAAATCACGATCGTGAGACACTAAAATTAAAGTACCATCAAAATCTTTTAAAGCTTCTTTAATGATATCTTTCGTTTTCATATCTAAATGGTTAGTTGGTTCATCCAGTATCAGTACATTTACTGGCTCTAACAATAATTTAATCATTGCTAAGCGGTTTTTTCTCCCCCTGATAACACTTTTACTTTCTTTTGAATGTCATCTCCCTTAAACATAAAAGCACCTAATATATTCTTAATTTGGGTACGAATATCACCTTCAGCAATACGATCAATGGTCTCAAAAATAGTCAACTCACCATCTAAAAGTGCTGCTTGATTTTGTGCAAAGTAACCAACTTGTACATTATGACCTATTTCTAACTTCCCACTATCATGATTAATTTCTTTCATAATAGCTTTAATCATAGTTGATTTTCCTTCTCCATTTTTACCAACAAAAGCAACTTTTTGACCACGCTCAATCACCATATTAGCATTATTAAACACTACATGTTCATCATACTTTTTACAAAGTTCTTCAACTACCACAGGATACTGACCGGAACGTGGTGATGGTGGAAATTTTAATTTTAAAGCTGATGTATCTACCTCATCAACTTCTACCAAAACTAATTTTTCTAGCATACGTACACGAGACTGTACCTGTTCTGTTTTAGAAAAAGTTCCTCTAAAACGCTCTATGAAAGCTTGATTTTCAGCAATAAATTTTTGCTGTTCATCATATGCTTTTTGCTGATGTATTCTTCTATCTTTTCGTAATTCTAGATAATCAGTATACTTGGCTTTATAATCATATATTCTTCCCATTGTTACTTCAATGGTACGATTAGTAATACTATCTACAAAGGCGCGATCATGCGAGATTACCATAACCGCTTTTGCTTGAGTTATTAAAAATTCCTCTAACCATTGAATACTTTCCATATCCAAATGGTTAGTTGGTTCATCTAATAAAATTAAATCAGGTTTTTTTAATAAAATTTTAGCCAACTCAATACGCATACGCCATCCTCCAGAAAACTCAGCTGTTTTTCGTGTAAAATCTTCACGAACGAAACCTAACCCTTTTAATACTTTTTCAACCTCTGCTTCATAATTAACCTCTTCTATGGAATAATATTTTTCAGAAAGTTCCGAAACGCGCTCAATTAACTTCATATACTCATCACTTTCGTAATCCGTACGAATTGTTAACTGTTCATTTATTTCATCAATTTCGGCTTTCATTCCTAAAACAGAAGCAAAAGCTTTTGAGGTTTCTTCCATTACCGTACTATCATCATTTAATAACAAATGCTGTGGTAAATAAGCAATTACAGCATCACTTGGAGCTGAAATATTACCGCGTGTAGGCTTGTTCTCACCAGCAACAATTTTTAATAAAGTAGACTTTCCCGCTCCATTTTTACCCATAAGGGCTATTTTATCATTTTCATTAATTGCAAAAGTTACATCGCTAAATAGCGTTGTTCCGCCAAACTCTACGGCAATATCATTTACTGTAATCATTTTTTAAAAGGTTTAAAAACTTAAGAACTTTATTTCCTTAAGTTAATCAGATTTTTGAAGCTGCAAAGATAGGATTAATGAATAAATTTGATCATTTAGAAATGAGAAAATTAGTTTAAAAGTAACCTAATTTCATTTTGGAATATAGGATTATCATTAATTCCTATATGCCCTTGATCTAACAATACAATTAATTCATCCGTTTTTTTAAACTGTTTTCTTAATCGATAGGAATTTTCTAATCTAATTAATTGATCAGAATCCCCATGAAAGATACGTATAGGACAATTTATTTTTTTTAAATAACGAATCAATTTAAAATGAAATTTTTTTAAACAATCAGGAAAATAAGGTATTCTCCTTCTAGAAAATTCTTCAAAATCATCATACGGAGCTTGTAAAATAAGTAAATCAGCCTTTTGCTGAGAAGCTAAAATAGTTGCAAGCCCTGAACCTATAGAATAGCCTATTATAATTTTTTTTTCATAGGATTTTGAAACTGAATTATATACTATCTCTATATCTTTCAACATCTGTTCTTCTCCTTGAATTACTCCATCACTCTTACCAAAACTTCTATAATCTAAAATAAACAAATCATATCCTAAAGAACAATAAAATTTTGAGATTCCTCTCCAAGTTAAAACATTACCAGCATTTCCATGCAAATAGAAAATAATCCCCTTTGGTTTAGAAACTTTAAATAATAATCCATGCTGAACAGCTCCGTCAAAAGAAGGTATAAATTTTTCTTCAAGAGGAATTTCAAAATTAAATTTGTAATCTTTTGGTAAAGAAGAACTCATAAAAATCATGTCAGTTTGATTAAAATAAACATAACTAACGTATAACAAATAAATTACACTCAAAAAAGCAATAAAATAGAAAAATAAAAACCTCAATTTATCCATTATTCATAACTCTTTCAACCAACATTTTGGCTTGCATTACATCTTTTTTATTCACAAGAACATCAACAGCTGAATAAGGACTCCAAAATCCAGCCATTGCAGTAGCTTGAATTTCATTTTTTATAATTGCTATAATTCCATTTATTTCCAACTCTGCTTTTACAGCTAAGGCAACTATTTCATTTCCTGAAAAAACGCTAACTAAACTCATATGCTATCTTTTTAAAAACCGACTGCCTTATCATCTCCTCTATAATCTGCTCCTCCTTCAAGCTTTCCATCTGGTAACACTAATATAGCATCTACTTTTCCTATTATTTTATTTTGCTTTTCATTAATTATATATCCTTTTTTACTTAGATTATTCATTAATTCTACAGAAAATTGATTCGGTTCAAAAACTACCTCATCTGGCAACCATTGATGATGAAATCGAGGTGCATTAACAGCTTCTTGCATTCCCATATTAAATTCAATTACATTCAAAAATGTTTGAAGTACTGAAGTTATTATCGTTGAACCTCCTGGAGTTCCCACAACCATAAATAATTTTCCTTTTTTTCAACAATAGTTGGAGTCATAGAGCTCAACATTCGTTTTTTAGGTTGAATTTCATTTGCTTTAGCTCCAACTAGACCATACAAATTAGATACACCTGATTTTATACTAAAATCATCCATTTCATTATTAAAAAAGAAGCCCAGCTCATCTGAATAATGTTTACTCCCAAAATTGTCATTTAAAGTTGTAGTAGCAGCAATGGCATTTCCATAGGAATCAACTATAGAATAGTGTGTCGTTTCTGTACTTTCATTAAAAAATTCAATATTTCCATGTTTCATTTCTTTTGAAGAAGTTGCCCTATCAAACGAAAAGGTAGCCATCCTCTCCTTTAAATATGTTCCTTTCAACAATTCATCTTGAGGAATCTTAACAAAATCAGGATCTCCTAAAAAATAATTCCGATCAGCATAGGCTCTTCGTTCTGCTTCAACAAGTAATTGAATAGATTTTTCTGAATTATATCCAAAATCTTTTAATGGATAAGGCTCTATCATTTTAAGAATTTGAGATAAAGTGATACCTCCACTACTAGGAGGAGCCATCGTTATTATATTATAATCTTTATAATTAAAAATAATTGGTTTTCTCCAAACAGCTCTATATTCTTTTAAATCTTGTAAAGAAATAATACCTCCTCTTTGCTTTATAAAAGCAACTATTGATTTAGCTGTTTCACCTTCATAAAATTCTTTATTCCCTTTTTTAAGAATTTTCCTCAACGTTTTAGCCAATTGTAATTGTTTTATAGTATCACCTGCTTTATATATTTTAGAATATAAACTTTTAGCTCCGTTCACTTTTACAAAATCATTTCTATAATGAGTAAATGTAATTTCATTCTTTGGAGTAACTACAAATCCTCTTTCTGCCAATTCAATAACTGGTTGAAAAATTTCTTTTAAAGGTAAAGATCCCATTTTTTTATGAACCTCAAAAATACCCACAATAGTTCCTGGCACTCCTATAGCTTTCCCAGAACCAGTACTCAAACCATCAATCACATTTTTATCCTTATCTAAAAACATATCTGTAGAAGCAGTCACAGGAGCTTTTTCTCTATAATCCAAAGTTCCTACTTGACCATTTACTTTTCTATACACCATAAATCCTCCCCCCCTATATTTCCTGCCTGTGGATAACTAACTGCCAAAGCCAATTCAGTAGCTACCATAGCATCAAAGGCATTACCTCCTTTTTTTAAAATTTGAATACCAATTTTAGAAGCTTCTTCTCTAGCCGAAACTACCATAGCTTGTTCCGAAACATTTCCTATAATCTGTGCATTAAAATACATTCCTATAAATAGAAAAAAGGATATCAAAATTATTCTATATTCATTCATATTTTTAAAATCTATTATTTTTTAGTACAAGTTATCTATAAAACAGAAAATCTCCTAAAATACAGGAGATTTTTTATTTTTTTAATCATTTCAACATTCTTTTACGTTTCCGATTTTCTATATATTCTTGAATGGCCTTTTTAGTAGTAACCCAATTTCTCCCCTCTTTATGAGCATCTATTTTGCCTTGTCTAGCTAGTAAGCTAATATATTCCTGTGTAAACCCATAAGAAGTTGATGGCTCATTAACTATATTAGCTATAAGCTCATATTCATTATCATTTCCAGGTAATACATTCAAATAAATATTTAATGTACGCTCAACAGCTTGACACATTAATAAAATGAGTTTTTGATAACTCCCATTATTAGCCTGATTTAAAGCTTCATAATATTTTTTTCGATCATTTTTCAAAATAATGGCAGGAGGAAAACCACAACGCATTAATAACAAATTCATACATAAACGAACAGTTCTTCCATTTCCATCAAAAAATGGATGAATCCAAACAAACTTATGATGGAATACAGTAGCTAACTCTATATCATTTAATCCTAATGGATTGTTATTCACAAATTCTATCAATTCATCTATTAAATCTGAGACTTTATTTGCGTTAGGAGGTATAAAATTAGCTCCTGATATACGAACGCCTCCATTTCTTAAACGTCCAGCAAAATCATCTTCTATAGATCTTAAAACATATCCATGTAAAGTAAGCATATCAATACTTCTAAATATGTATTGTTCATTTACTATTTCATACAAATAATCAATTGCTTTTTCATGATTTTTTGCTTCAAAATGTTCTCTAAGAGAAACTCCTTTTATAGTAATTCCTTCTTGAAGTATCATTTGTGTTTCTCGCAGAGTAAGCGTATTTCCTTCGATACTATTAGAATTGTAAGTCCATTCAATAGAAAGTGATTCTTTAATTTTTTCTATAGCTATTTTAGGTAGCGGCCTAGCTTTAACTAGCGCTTCTTTTTTTTCATATAATCTCTCAAATGTTGATTGAAATTCTTTTCTGTATGACAAATCTATATTCCACATACTACAAATTTACTAATATCGTTTTGGTTTAAAAAAATTTTTAACCGATATTAACAATTTATTTCTAAAAAAAGGCATCATAATGATACCTTTTTTTAGAAATAAATTGTTATTCTTCATCTTCATAATCAATCCCAAACAAATAGGGCTCTATCATTATTTTATCTGCTAAAATAGCAACACGTTCTGTCAATTCTGAAGTAAAAAATAAGCGTTGTGTTTTTTCTATACTTTGTGATAATCTTTGAATAATAGGTTCTAAACGCTGTTTAAAGATCAAATCAGCATCATCAACCACAAAAATTTTAATAGTATTCATGTTAAATCCTGCTCCAGAAAACATTGCATTAATTTTATTAGGAGTACCTATCAAAACATCCATTCCTGCAGAAATAATATTTTTCTCATCATCTATATCTGTTTTGTCATTAACACCAATTACTCTAAGATTACTATATTTTCCAAATTTTTCAAAGTAATCTAACATTTGTAACACAGAATCTTTATCTTTCACAATAATTAGTCCTCTTGTAGATTCACCTATTGGTTTTTCTAATTTTTGAATAACTGTATAAGCCACCGTAGAGGACTTTCCTTCTCCTTCTCCCATTCCAACAATAGCATCAGCACCACTTTTCAATGTTCCCCAGCAATCCGCTTGAATTTCAGTAGCTTCAGTAATACCATTTTCTATTAAGGCATTCTGAAGATTTTGATTGATTTTTTTAAATTCATATTTTTTAGTACTAAGTTATGAGTACCGAGTACTTAGTAAAATTACTTTTAATATTATTCTAAGAACTATGTACTAAGGACTTTTAGCTATTTTGATGCAAACAACTTTACATCATTTTCTGAAATTTCGTTACCCCCAAGAATAATTAATCGTTCTATCACATTACGTAACTCACGGATATTACCTGTCCAATCATATTCTTGTAATAACTGAATAGCTGAATTTGAAAAAGATTTAATTGCACTACCTTGTTCACCAGCTATTTTATTAGTAAAATGTTCTATTAATAAGGGTATATCATCTCTTCTATCATTTAAAGCTGGAACCTTGATTAAAATAACTGCTAAACGATGATATAGATCTTCACGAAAACGCCCTTCCTCTATTTCTTTTTTCAAATCTTTATTAGTTGCAGCTACCACACGAACATTTACCTTAATATCTTTATCTGCACCCACACGCTGAATTAAATTTTCCTGTAAAGCACGCAATACTTTAGCTTGAGCTGGTAAACTCATATCCCCTATTTCATCTAAGAAAATAGTTCCTCCATCAGCCGCTTCAAATTTACCTGCTCTATCTTTTACAGCTGAAGTAAAAGCTCCTTTAACATGCCCAAACAACTCACTTTCAATTAATTCTGTTGGGATAGCAGCACAATTAACCTCAATCATTGGTCTTCCAGATCGTTCACTACGTTGATGTATTTGATGGGCTACTAATTCTTTTCCTGTACCATTTGGTCCTGTTATTAAAACACGTGCTTCAGTAGGAGCTACTTTTTCAATCATTTCTTTTATATGAGAAATAGCAGTACTACTTCCTATCATCTCATAATTTTTAGAAACTTTTTTCTTTAAAATTTTATTTTCAACTACTAATTTCTTTTTATCTAAAGCATTACGAACAGTATTTAATAAACGATTTAAATCAGGTGGTTTTGATATATAATCAAATGCCCCTAATCGCATCGTATTAACTGCTGTTTCTAAATCACCATGACCTGATATCATCACCATGGGAATTTCAGGCTTTATTTTTTTTACTGCCTCGAGTACTTCTACTCCATCCATTTTAGGCATTTTTATATCACAAAGAATCAGATCATAATCTTCATTTTTTACTTTTTCTAATCCTTGTAAACCATCTTCGGCCTCTTCGACTTTATACGAATCATTCTCTTCTGATAAAATTTTCACTAAAACCCTACGAATTGCCGCTTCGTCTTCTATAATTAATATTTTACTCATTTTTAATAGGTTACAAATTTATAAAGTAACAAAATTGCAAAGTTCTTTAACCTTATTTAATTACTATATTTTTTATTCCATATTTAGGATGGAAGCCATTACTTGTTCCACCCCCTACTTTTTGAAAATAATTTATTAAATTCTTTTTTAGAGATAAACTTCAAATTACAAAGATTTTTCAAGTCATATTTAGAATTTCAACAAATACCACATAACCTAAAAGGATTAAGGCTTTTTACTAATATCTCGTTAAAAATCATCCATAATATTACTAAGTATAAAAATACTGCTTCTTGTAATCCACGAAGTTAATCGAATTTATTATTCGCTTATATTTTTTAGTTGCAACATATATATTTCATTTATTAAAAGTATAGCTTTTTAAAAAATTAAGAAATCTCTAAAAATTTATATTTATATCACCTCTCAATAGGACTAATATCTAAGCCATTTATACAATTCTTTCCATGTTGGCTTTTTACCATACATCAAAATTCCTACTCTATAAATTTTACTAGCAAACCAAACTACTCCCAAGAATGTCCCAAAAAGTAATAATAGAGAAACTACTAATTGCCAAACAGGCACTCCAAAAGGAATACGCATTAACATTACGATTGGAGATGTAAATGGAATCATAGAAAACACTGTTGCTACTGTACCATGAGGATCATTCACCACTGTAAAAAAACCTACATAAATACCTAACATTAATGGCATAATAATAGGTAACAAAAATTGTTGCGAATCCGTTTCTGAATCAACAGCAGCTCCTATAGCTGCATACAAAGAACTATATAAGAAATATCCTCCTATAAAATAAATTAAAAAATAAATAACAGTGGTCAAAACAGGTATTTCATTATAGTAAAGATTAACTTTTTCAAGCATTGAAGCTATATTTCCTGCATGTGAAGGCAATTGTTGTATAGCTTGATGTACAGTTGTTGGATCCGCTGAATTTCCTAAAAAGATTGAAGAACCAAATAATAACAACAAACCTAATACTACCCAAATAGTAAATTGCAAAATACCTGCCAATGAATTACCTATGATCTTCCCCATCATTAACTGATATGGTTTTACTGATGAAATAATTACTTCAATAATTCTTGATGTTTTTTCTTCTATTACACTACGCATAACGAAATTTCCATAGATAATAATAAACATCATGATTAAATAACCAAAAGCTCCTCCAAAAAACACTTTAATTTCATTCAAATACTTTAAACCTTCTTCTCCTGAAAACTTAGCGATATGAAGTTCTGATTCAACCTTTGCCTTCTCAATTTTATCTGAATCAAAACCTAATGTATTTAGATTATCTTTTGTTAAATGTGCATCTATTACTTTTTCTATATCTGAAACAAATTCTAAACTAGGACTCTCATCTGAAATATACTCAACTTTATTAATTAACTCTTTTGAATTAACTACTTTTGGAATAAAAATAAGTCCTTCGAAATCTTTTGATGCTGTAGTTTTAGCCAAATCAAAAGGCATTTGTGATAAATCTGTATACTTTATCTCTTTAGTGTTTTTAAAATCTTGCTTTAACACTCCTACTTCGTCATGAATAGCAATCTTCTTAATTTCGCCTTTATTCATATTGGCTAAAACCCCAATTAAGACTGACATACCTAGAAATAATAATGGACTCAAAAAGGTCATTACTATAAATGACTTATTGCGAACTTTAGCAATAAATTCTCTTTTTATGATTAAACTCAATACGTTCATATTTCGTAAATTTCGATTTTCAAATTACAAAAACAAATGAATAACAAGAGGGCTGAATTTTAAGCTTTGAAAATCATTTGTTATTTTGGGCTTGTTTTCTTATTTTTTACTAGTTACTGTTTGAATAAAAATATCGTTAATTGACGGAATATTTTCTGTAAAGTGAGTTACTTGTCCGTTTTTCATCAAAACTTCTAACAATTCATTTTGTGTTCTATTTCCTAAATCAATTTCTAATTTAAGATCATTATTCAAAGATTTAAAAGACGTTTGTCCAACAGTAAATTTTTGGGTTAAATCATACATTAAGCCTTCAATATTATCTGACAAGATTCCTACTTGAAACTTATGTGTTCTATATTGTTTTTTAACATCGCTTACTTTTCCTTCTATTAATTTATTCGATTTATGAATAAGTGCTATATAATCACACATTTCTTCCACACTTTCCATACGATGAGTCGAAAAGATAATAGAAGTTCCTTGTTTATTTAACTCAATAATTTCATCTTTAATTAAATTTGCATTAACAGGATCAAAACCAGAAAAAGGCTCATCTAATATTAACAATTTGGGTTGGTGTAAAATAGTTACAATAAATTGAATTTTCTGTGCCATTCCTTTCGAAAGTTCTTGTATTTTTTTATCCCACCAACCTTCAATTCCAAATTTTTCAAACCAGTATTTGAGTTGTTTTTTAGCTTCAGCATGAGGCATTCCTTTTAATTGTGCTAAATATAAGGCTTGCTCTCCTACTTTCATTGTTTTGTACAAACCACGCTCTTCTGGCATATAACCTATACAGGACACATGATGAGGCGCTAATTTGTTACCATCTAAGAAAACCTCTCCACTATCAGGCATCGTAATTTGGTTAATGATACGTATTAAGGAAGTTTTTCCTGCTCCATTAGGACCCAAAAGCCCATAGATACTCCCTTTAGGAACTTGTAATGAAACAGAATTTAAAGCGGTATAAGCATCATATTGTTTCACTACATTATTTACTTCAAGAATATTATTCATTATGTAAGTTTGAGTTGTTTTTGTCTTTATGTAAGCGTTGTAAAAGTAAATAATTAGTTTCTGATAAATAAAAAATGTTACAAAAAATCCCAACTTTTGAGATCAAAAATTGGGATTCATTTTAATTTTGAAATTTAGATTATTAAAGAGTTCATAAATTATGAAAACATATCTTTTACTTTTTCAAAAAAAGATTTATCAGTTTTTTCTGGTTTTGGGCTAAAATTTGGGTTTTCTAAATTTTCTTCAAAGAATTTCTTTTGTTCTTTTGAAAGATTTTTAGGTGTCCATACATTAATATGAACTAACATATCTCCATTTCCATAACTATTTAGACTAGGAATTCCTTTACCTTTTAAACGTAGAATCTTTCCTGACTGAATACCTTCTTCTAATTTAATACGAACCTTTCCTGTAACTGCATCTATGTCTTTTGACACTCCTAGGACAGCTTCAGGATAACTTATATACAAATCATAATGTAAATTTTCTCCTTCACGTTTTAAGGTTGCGTGTTCAATTTCCTCAATGGCTACAATTAAATCTCCTGCCACTCCATTACCTGGAGCATCGTTTCCTTTACCAGCTACCTTCAATTGCATTCCATCTACTACACCTGCGGGAATCTTGATAGATACCGTGTCGTCTTCTAAAATCATTCCTTGCCCATCTGCTTCAGACGGTTTTTTATCAATCATTTGACCTAAACCTCCACAAGAAGGACATGGTGAAGCTGTTTGCATTCTACCTAAAATGGTATTTTGTATTTTAACAACTTGACCTGAACCATTACAAGTAGAACAAGTTCTATAGGTTACCCCTTCTGCTTGTATTTTTCTTTTTACTTTTATTTTCTTTTCAACACCTGTAGCAATTTCTTCTAATGTAAGTTTTACTTTAATGCGAAGATTACTTCCTTTTGCACGACGCTGACCACCGCCTCCTCCAAAACCACCGAAGCCTCCTCCAAAAGCGCTTCCAAAAATATCTCCAAATTGACTGAAGATATCATCCATATTCATATGATGACCTCCAAATCCTCCTGCCCCATCAAATGCTGCATGACCATATTGATCGTATTTTGCACGTTTATCAGCATCACTCAATACTTCATAGGCTTCAGCAGCTTCTTTAAATTTTTCTTCTGCTGCTTTATCTCCTGGATTTTTATCTGGATGAAATTCAATCGCTTTTTTACGATATGCTTTTTTTATTTCTGATTCTGAAGCTCCTTTGCTAACGCCTAATATTTCGTAAAAATCTTTCTTGCTCATTATCTTATTTTGTTTCAGGTTTCAAGTTTATTTTGTTTCAGGTTAAAAAACTTGAAACTTGGAACTTGAAACAATTTTTAGTTACCAATTACTACTTTAGGAAAACGAATAATTTTATCACCTAATTTATATCCTTTTTCTACTACATCTACTACTTTTCCTTTTAGCTCATCACCTGCAGGAATTTGAGTTATTGCTTCTGCAAAATCAGCATTAAATAGATCTCCTTGCTTAATTTCAACTTCATTTAATCCTTTTGAAATTAATGTTGATTTTAATTTTTCATGTATTAATTCAACTCCTTTTACCAATGCTTCATCTTCCGATTTTGAAATTTGAACCCAAGCTCTATCAAAATCATCTAAAACAGGTAGCATAGCTTGTAATACCTCTTGTCCTGCTGTTTTAAATAATTCAACACGTTCTTTTGAAGTTCGTTTTTTATAATTTTCAAATTCAGCAAAAAGACGTAAGAACTTATCTTTTTCGTTTGCTAATTCTTCTTGCAATTTTTCTTCAACTGTCAATTCTGTAACAGGACTTTCATTAGATTGTTGCTCTTGAGTCTCTTCAGTATTGTTTATTTCTAATTCTTTATCTGTATTTTCGGCATTCATTGTCTTATCAATTTTCAATTGCGATTGCAAAAGTATTGCCAAAAAACAAAAAATGCCAAATTGTCACTTTAAATTTATATTTTAAATTGGATACCAAAAAGAGAATTTGTAAATTAGTAACTAATAATCAACACTTTAATCATCATGAAAAAGTTACTAGCCCCCATTTCTTTGATTGTCATTTCTTTTTTTATTTCTTGTAAAAAAGAAAATACTACTAATAAGAATAGTTATTTAACTGTTTTACCTAAAATAGATGGAATAAGATATCAGGTAGACACATTAAACTCTATAATTTATTGGACAGGTTTCAAACCTGCCGAAAAGCACACGGGTACTCTAAAATTTAAAGAAGGCATTTTTATTTGTAATCAAAAATCAATTGCTCTCGGACGTTTTTACATGAACATGAATTCTATAACGGTAACTGATCTAAAAAATAAAAATGACAAAAACAGACTAGAAAACCACCTTAAAGGTCTTGCTGATCAGAATATTAAGGATCATTTTTTTAATGTATTAAAATTCCCTATTTCTGATTTTAGGATCACCAATTCTGAATTGAAAAATAATAAAACTATCATTTATGGAAACTTAACAATTAAAGGGATTACAAAATCTGTTAATTTTCCTGCTAAAATACAGATAGATAACAACCAAATAAGTTTAAAAAGTGATACATTACAACTAAATAGAACTTATTGGAATGTAAATTATGGTTCAAAAAGTATTTTTAACAACCTTAAAGATAAATTTATAAGTGATCGAATTCAAATACAAGTAAATCTAATAGCTAGAAGAATAAGGAAATAACATATTTAATAAATCACTTTAACAAATTTCTAAAAGCATCATCAATGTTTGTATAATGAAACTTAAATCCTTTTTCTTGAATTTTTGCAGATGATACTCGCTGTGAATCATACAGCAGCACATGTTTTTCACCTAAAATTAGTTTCATTAAAACTTTAGGTAAATTAAGCATTATAAGGGGGGAGCCAACTAATTTAGTTAAGTTACCTATAAATTCTTTATGGGTAACAGGGTCTGGAGCTACGGCATTATAAACTCCTTGCAATTCAAATTCTAATGCAAAAATAAATAATCTAGCTAAATCAGTTATGTGTATCCATGATTGCCAATGTTGGCCTGTCCCGAAAAGAACTCCTAAATCTAATTGCAATGGTTTTAGTATTTCAGATAATACTCCTCCCTCTTTAGATAAAACTAAACCAATACGCAACTTACAGGTATTCATTTCTAAATCTGTAAATTTATCAACACTTTCTTCCCAAGTTTTAACAACATTAGATAAAAAAGAATGATCAAAATCTACAAAATCTTCCATATAATACCTTTCAATACAAGAAGGGTAAACTCCTATAGCAGAAGCTGAAATAATACCTTTTACTTTATGCGAAGTATTTTTCAAAAGTTCATATAACATTTGCAAAGGGATTACACGACTTTCTATTATCTCTTGCTTATATCTAGAAGTCCATCTTTTACTTATAGAAGCTCCAGCTAAATGAATTATAAAGCTAACTTCTTCTATACAGGCCGGATCTATTTCTTTTGTCTTGGGATCCCAATAAAAACCTTTTAGATTATCTGAGCATGTTAACTTATTTTTAGAAGTAGTCAGATAATGCACAAGTATTTTTTTTTGTGCAAAACCTTAACAACTTCTTTACCTACTAAACCTGTAGCTCCTGTAACTAAAACTTTCACTGTTCTTTTTATACAAATTTAAGAACTGAATAGTAGTAGTTTATTATATTTAGGATTAGTTTAACTTTAAATTTTTATTTTTTTATACGAATAGTCCATTCAAAATCCATAATTGAAACCTGATTTCCTTTTTCATCCGTTCCTATAGATTTCATCCAAAAAGTTTGCCCTTCACCAGTGGCAATTGTATTTTTTATAGCATCTTCTATCAAATGACCATCATTACAAGTAAATGTTATTCTACCAGTTGCTTTTTTAGTAAAGGTTCCTTTATTATTTGCCACTAACATAGAAATACTTTTCCCACTTTGTTTAATTTGCTTCATAACCAAAGCACCTGTTGTTAATTCTGCTGCCATAGCTTGAACGGCAAAATACATAGAATTAAATGGATTTTGATTAAACCATCTGTGTTTAACAGTTGCCTGACATACATAATCCTCTATAACTTTTACTCTAACTCCACTCCAAAATGCAGAAGGTAGTTTTAAAAAGAGAAACAAATTTAATTTAGCTGGTGTAAATTTCATATCTATCTTTGATTTACAATGTTATATAACAAATTCTCATTTAAAAGATTGTCATAAAGACTTTAATCAATTAATAAGCATTGATTTTGCTAATCTACAAAAAATACTATGCGTGCCTAATTTTTTAAAATGTTAATATTTTGTTAAATTACATTACCTTGTTTTACATAGTACCTTCTTTTTACATTATCTTTGTATAAGAAATTAATAAGCTAAAAAAGTATTAGCTTTATCAAATAACTATTTTAAACATCATTAATCAAAAATCATATAGTATGGAAACATTATCAACTACAAAACAAGAAAGAAGTTACGCTTCAATCACTCACTTGAGTGCTTTTTCAAAATTCATATTTCCTTTAGGCAACTATATTATTCCTATCATTATATGGACTACTAAAAAGAAAGAATCTTCCTTTATTGATTTTCATGGTAAACAAATCATTAATTTCCAATTGAGTGTTTTACTCTATACAATTATAATGGCTACAATTGCAATACCTTGTATAGTAGGAAGTTTATTAAGTAATTTTACTTGGAACGAAGTAGAAACAGGAGATTTAATATTAGATATCTATAATTTACTAGGTTTAGGAATTTTTGGAATTGTTTGTTTGGTTATAATTATTTTATTACAAATAATCGAGTTCTTTTATATTGTATATGGAGCAATCAAGGCTGATGAAGGAATTTATTTTAAATATCCATTAACAATTAACTTTTTAAAATAATGAAATTTCTAATCCTATTTTTTCTTAGTATTCTTAGTTTTGATTGTTTGGCTCAATCTGAAGCTGATATTCTTAAAAAAATACAATCATTAGACGCTGAATTTTGGGATGCTTACAATTCGTGTAATACTGAAAACATAACAAAATATATTTCTAATGATATAGAATTTTATCATGATAAAGGAGGTATAACATCTGGTCAAGAAAATTTAGTAAATTCAATAAAAAATAATTTATGTTCAAATAAAAACTACAAATTAAGAAGAGAATTAGTTAAAAAAAGTGAACGTTTCTCAATTTTATATCAACAAGAGAAACTTTATGGCATGATATATAGTGGAGAACATATTTTTCTATTAACACTAAACAATAATAAAGAATATGCTGATGGAAAAGCAAAATTCATACATCTATGGTTACTTGAAAACAATCAATGGAAAATGAAAAGAATTTATAGTTATGATCATCAAGCAATAAAATAAAGAGTTTCAATCAATCAATCAATCAATCAATCAATCAATCAATCAATCAGAAAATGAACAGTTTAACAACCAAAAAGAGATCTTATGAACATTGAGAACACTAAAGCTCAGATGCGTAAAGGAGTCTTAGAATTTTGCATTTTATCTGTATTAAAAGAAAAAGATGCCTATACCTCAGAAATCCTTGACACACTGAAAAATGCGAAATTACTAGTTGTAGAAGGAACTGTATATCCACTTTTAACAAGACTCAAAAATGATGGCTTATTAACTTACCGTTGGGAAGAATCTACTTCTGGACCACCAAGAAAATATTATGGTTTAACAGAGGAAGGAAAAAACTTTTTAAAAGAATTAAGCATAACCTGGAATGAACTTGCAGGAGCAGTAAATACTATAACATCACAAAACTAAGACTTATGAACAAAACAGTAAATATGAATTTAGGAGGTTTCTTCTTCCACATTGATGAAGATGCTTATCAAAAATTAAGTCGTTACTTCAATGCTATACGTAATTCTCTTTCTACAGAAGGAAGAGATGAAATCATGAATGATATTGAAAGTAGAATTGCAGAACTTTTTTCTGAAAAACTAAGTAATAGTAAACAAGTTTTAAGCTTAAATGATATAGATGATGTTATTACTATTATGGGACAACCAGAAGATTATAAAATAGAACAAGAACCTGTAAACAATTTTAATTATTCTTCTCCAGAAAGAACAAAGAAGTTATACAGAGATAAAGAAACGGGCTCTATTGCTGGTGTTTGCTCTGGTTTAGGACATTATTTTGGGGTAGATCCGGTATGGATCCGAATAGGTTTAGTTTTATTAGTTTTCGCTGGTTTTGGTATAGGTTTATTAGCTTACATTATCTTATGGCTAGTTACTCCTGAAGCAATAACCACTTCTGAAAAATTAGAAATGAAAGGAGAACCTATTAATATTTCAAATATTGAGAAAAAAGTAAAGGAAGAATTCGAGTCAGTATCACAAAAATTTAAAAGTACTGACTATACTCAAATGGGTGAAAATGTAAAATCAAGTGCTCAAAAAGTAGGAAGTTCTTTGGGTGATATTATTATAAATATAATGAAAGTATTTGCTAAATTCATAGGTGCTATGATGGTTTTTACGGGTGGTATTTCTATTATTGGTTTATTAATAGGTTTCTTCACTCTAGGTTCTACTTCTTTCATGAAACTTCCTTGGATTGAATATTTTGAATCATTTAATTATACGAATACATCTTTATGGATTATTTGCTTAATATCATTTTTGCAGTGGCTATTCCTTTTTTCTTTTTATTAATTTTAGGATTAAAGATATTAGTTCCTACAATTAATTCTATAGGAAATGTGGCAAAACTGACCCTATCTGCTATATGGTTAAGTTCTATTATAGGTCTTACAGCTTTAGGAATTATAACATCAAGTGAATTAGCTTATGAAAACAAAATTGTTTATAAAAGTTATTTGAATAAGAATTTTACTCTTAATGACACACTAACTCTTAAATTTAAAAACAATGAATACTTTTCTAAAGACGTAGATGACAGAACAGATTTTGAACTAGTACAAGACTCTTTAGGTCATGAATATATTTACTCTAACAATGTAGAATTAGAACTAATGCCTACAGATGAAGTTAAGCCTTATATACAAATTGAATATACTGCTAAAGGTAAATCGCTATCCGAAGCTAGAAGAAATGCAGATAAAATTGGATATAAATTCAGAAATGACGATACGAATCCTACAACTTTAAGTTTCGACAATTACTTTTTAATGGATCCAAAATGTAAATTCCGCGATCATCAAGTTAGAATTTTCCTTTTTGTTCCTAAAGGTATGTATATAAAACCTGATCATTCATTAAGATATTATGATATAACGAGTAGCGACTATTTCCTTTTTCATCCATCTTCTGACGATTACGTATACAAAGTAGAAGAGAATAAAATAAAATGTAAAAATTGCCCTAGTAACCTATTAGAGGAGGAAGAGGAAGAGGAAGATTCAAACCAGAATGATGATAATGCAACAGTAATCATAAATGAAGATGGTGTACAAATAAAAAAAGATACAACTCTCACAAAAAACAAAGATATAAGAGAGTTAAAAATTAATGAAGACGGTATCATCATTAAAACTAAATAAATTATAAACGAGACTATCTGAAATACCTGAATATTTCTTAGATACTGTTTATTTACTAAAGATTATTACTTCAATTTTCAGAAAGTCTCGTTTTAAAAATCATCAATCGATGAAAATCAATCAAATAATAAAGGGAATTCTACTATTAGTAATTTCCTTTCTTTTTTCATCTTCGTTACATGCTCAAAATTTAGAAAGTAAAATTGATAAAATAATTTTAAAGGATTTTAATGATACTAATGGTCCTGGAGGTGTTTTTCTAGTTAGCCAGCATGGTAAATCAATATATCATAAAGCATTTGGAAAATCTAATTTAGAATTAGATACCAATCTGACTACTGACAATGTGTTTCAAATTGGTTCTATTACGAAACAATTTACAGCTATCAGTATTTTAATTTTAGAAGAACAACATAAGCTAAACACCCAAGATCCTATTTCTAAATACATTACAGATTACCCTAATGGAAATCAAATTACGATTCATCATTTATTAACACACACATCAGGTATTAGAGATTTAACTAAAATAAAAACCTTAAAGGATCTTTCTCAAAAAGAAATGACACCAGAAATGCTTGTACAGTTTTTTAAGAATGAACGTATAGATTTTAATCCTGGTGAAAAATTTGATTACAACAACTCGGGTTACGTTATTTTAGGGTTCATTATTGAAAAGATTTCAGGTAAAAGCTATAAAGATTTTATACAACAAAATCTATTTGATAAAATAGGAATGACTCAATCATTTTATGCAAACGATAAACAAATTATAAAAAAAAAGAGCTTTAGGTTATCACAAGAAAGAAACAGGATATACAAATAAAACAAATATCAGCTATAGTATTCCTTTATCTTCTGGAGCATTAATGTCTACTACTAACGACATGCTAAAATGGCAAAATGCATTACGAGACACTATTCTTCTATCTAAAAAAAACAATGACAAAGCTTTTCAAAAATACAAACTTAATAATGGACAAATTATAGATTATGGTTATGGATGGCATATTAAGGAAATAAATGGATTTCCTACAAGAGAACATGGAGGCAGTATTTTTGGATATAAAAGCATGGCTATCTACTTCCCTACCGAAGACTTATATATAGTTGGTTTTAGTAATTGCGACTGTCATTCGCCAACTCAAACTATTAAAGACATAGCTCATTTACTTACAGAAAAAAGATAATTAACAACTAACAGAAACAACATTATGATTAAATTTATGATTCATTTAGCAAAAGTAATAGTTACTGCTATTATGGCTTTAATTTTTAGTTCTTGTAATCTAAATATAAACGGAAAAACCATAAAAGGTAATGGTAAAATTATAAAAAAGAAAGAGCACTAACAGGATTTAGTAAAATATCAATCTCGCAAAATTTAGAATGTGAAGTTACTCAAGGTCCCATTTTTAAGGTGAGCGTAGAAGCAGATGAAAATTTACATGAAGAGATCTTAACAGAAATAGTAGATGGTAATAGATTAAAAATAAGTTGTAAAAATGGTAATTATATTAATATTCAATCAAAAAAAGTTCATATAACTCTTCCTATCATTGAAGAATTAGAAGCATCTAGCTCCTCAGAATTAAGAACAAGAGGGGTTATAAAAAGTAATGATATTAGACTAATAACAAATAGTGCTGCTGATTTAACTGCTACAATTGAATCTGAAAAAATAGCAATAGATGCCAGCAGTAGCAGTAATATAGTTATATCTGGAAAAGCTATAAAACTTTCCATTGAATCGTCAAGCAGTTCTGATATAGATGCTCATAATCTACTTGCTAATAATATTGTTGTAAATAGTTCTAGTAGTAGTGAAATAAAAATTCATCCATTAATTTCATTATATGCAGATGCTTCCAGCAATAGTAGCATTTACTATTATGGATCTCCTAAAATAAAAAAACTAAGTCAATCATCAAGCGGAACAATTGAAAAACAATAATTTATAAAAAAACACAATACTTTTTCAAAAAGAAATCAATATAAAATTTCACTTAAAAATCATTCCTTAGATAAGAATGATTTTTTTTATCTTTGTCTTTTACCAAATTCTACAAAAATGAAAAAAATTAGCTTATTATTTATCTGCCTGATCACATCTACTCTTGCTTTTTCTCAAAACAAAGAAAGAATCAAAGGAACTAAAATGGTGAAAACTGAAAAATATGAAACCGAAACTTTTGAAGAAATTGAAATAGAGGACAACTTAGAAGTATACTTAATAAAAGCCGAAAAAAATGCTATTGAAATTGAGGCAGATGATAATTTACATGAAGCAATAGACCGTAAAATTTATGGAAAAACATTACGTCTTAATACAAATAAAGAAATAACAACTTATAAAAAAATTGATGTTCGCATTTTTTATACCGATAGTCTAAAATTAATTAGCGTAAAACATCATTCTAAACTTAATGCCTTTAACGATTTGAACGTTAAAAAACTAACTATTAAAGCATTAGACTATTCTAAAACATCTGTAAATGCTACAATTCCTAATTTTACATTAATTAGTAATGACAAATCTAAAATAGAATTAAATTTAAAAGGAAATAATGCTGTTATAGAGATGAGTAAAAATGCTGATTTAAAAGCTTTAATAAACACAAATTCTGTAAAAATAGATATGTATCAAAAATCTTCAGCAGCTATAGAAGGTGATACGAATGAGTTAAAATTACGTTTAGATAATAATACCAAATATGAAGGAAAAAATTTAACTTCAAAAAACACAACACTAACTGTTGAAGGGTATACAGACTGTGATATTTCTACCAATGGAAAATTAGCTATATCAGCATCAGGAAAAAGTAAACTAGCTATTTACGGAGAGCCTAAAATTGAAATAATTAAATTTGCAGATGAAGCTATCTTAATGAAAAAAACAAAATAATTGTTATACAAAATATTTTTAACTTAATTCTAAAAAGGCTATACTCAAAACGAGCATAGCCTTTATTTTATATACAGATTATCCTATAATATAGTGTCAAAAAGAATTTTATTTGACAACTCTTGCAGTAAGAGTTTTATCAGCTGTATTTATTTTTACGATATAAATCCCTTTATTCAGACTTTCTGGTAAATTTAATTCTAATTGATTAACAATAGAATTTAAATTTTGCTGATAAACCATTTGACCAGTAGCAGTTAATAATTGAATATTTTTAAATTCTTTTGGTTCTGGAGTTTCAATATTCAATTTTGAATTTGTTAGTATAGTAGGATATATTTTAAAAAAATCATTTTTAAAATCGTCAGCTGACAATCGCTCTTTTTCTAACTTTTGCTTATAAATTTCTATTTCTCGATCAAAACCATTTACCACTTTATACTTTAAAAAAAGTCTATAATAATCTCCATTTAAAGTTTTTACATAAAATTTCTTTTTAGACATTATATAATCTGGATTAGAATAATCAAAATTAAATTCTTTCCAATCATATCCTATAACATTGATATCCTCTTTATAAGTTAAGTTTTCAAAATTAGAATTTACAGTATGATCTTCTTCTAGAACTTCTGCAACAGCAAGTCCGTATTTATGCAAACAACCAGTTACAGTATACATATTATCACTTGGCCTTATTTCTGCCTTATTTAAATTTTGATCATAAGTTGTAAATAATAAATCCCATGATACAGGTTCTTCATCTACAATAGCATGAGTTTCTAGATTGTAATAAACAAATTTACTTCCCGAATCTCTATAATCTAAATCTTTTAGTATTTGCCTTTTTCTGGACCCCAGTTTTGACCGTCAAATTTTGAATAACTAAAATCATAATTTCTAAAACGAGAATTAATCTTTACTTTATAATGATCACTCCCCCAAGTACCATTTCTAAATACTGAATGCTTTATGATAAACACGCGAGTTCCATTAACTTTATGTGTGTTTATATCATAAGAACCCCAACCAATATAATATTTATTGGGAATGGTCTGGTCATCCCAATAGTCATTATTTAAAGCACCTATATTCCAATCTATATTACTATTATATAATTCATTTTCAAACCCTCTTGCTAAAGTAGTATAGTTGTCTTTAGTTACTTGACTTAATTCTGTTTTGTCTGTTTTATAAACTGTTAAAATCGCACTACTTGTATTGGCTCTAATTCCAAAACCTCTATCACTGTCTATTTGAAAAGCAAGATGCCAATTAATTGTATTTTTTACATTCTTAACAACTCCTGAATCAAACTTATAATAAGCTTTATTTTCTCCAGCATTTCCTAAATTAACTTTTTCAATAACTGGATTATATGTTATTTGAGAATAAGCACTCCAATTAATAATTATTAATAAAAATAATTTTATATTTTTCATATGTATATAGTTTATTTTAAATATTATTTTATTTCCATAAATGAAATATAAATTAAAAACGAAAGTATTATGAGACTTTTTTCACAATGAAGTAAATCAAACTTATAATAAAGAGTATTGAATTTTTGTATTTCCTCTTTCTCCTTTATCATTAGTTAGTGTAAGAAATTTTATTTTATAATAATTTGATTGAATATCTTTTAATACATAAAAACGATCTGTTTTTATACTGGGTAATCCTCCAAACTGCGACCCTCCTATCCTCCAATTAGAACCTATTATTCTTTGATCTGTTTTAGAAGAGCTAAAGTTAGACTCTATTATATTTTCTTTTTTAAATTTTTCATATGAATACTCTGACGTATTTACTTCATATACTAAAGTTCCTCCTTTCATATTAGATACAACAAAATCTGCAAATCCATATGTAACAATATCATCCCCTGACAAAATATAATTAGTAAATGTTGTAAAGCATAAGTCCCATAGCTCTTTTTTAGGTTCTACAGTTACAATTTCATCCTTAAATAAGTTTAAAAAAGTAAAGTTGTATAGTTTATCTTTATATATTATTTTTTCTTTAAAATCTTTATCAGATAAATCAGCGTATTGAATTCTATAACCATTATTACTGTATCTTAGTATTCTAATTTTCTTCCATCCTCTTGATTTTCCTTCTGTACTAACTGAACCTATTGCTGGAATTGTACTAGAGATTTCAAAACCTAGATTAAGCAAATAGACTTTATTATCATTATCAACTGCAGAAATTTCCTCAATAGCAGTCCCTTTTCCTTGCCCTGATCCATTCAAAATACCTGTAGCGTCATCACAATATCCATTTTTAGCTAAATTAAAACCTCCCAAAGAAATTACATTTTTATCAGGATTTTGAACTAGAGTTATATCTGTTTGATCTGTTTTCTTTGTTGCCATAAATATAGAATTGTTCAAAATCACCCTAAAGTCTTTTCCTGAGTAAAAACCAAGATCCCATGTTGATCTCTTTACAACCTTATATTGTACTGCACTCAAATCTAAAAAAACTTGATTAGGTTGGTTAGGTCCTCCTATCTCTGGCTTTAATACTTCTTCCTTTGCTATTAAAGTTTTTTGTTTTTCATCTACAGGCTCTTTTGAACATGAGATAAAAAATGAGGTAAAGTACAATAGTAATAGTCCTTTTTTCATATTTAGATAGTTATAGTTATTTCTTTTCAGATTAAAAAAGCTTAGAATTATAATTTCTAAAAAATTAAAAATTTAAATTATAGAGTATTTTAACAAAAAATGAACGCCCATAAGCCAACATAAGTTGAGTATTTCTTGCATGACCTTTAGCCTGTTCTACTCCTGATTGGTTTATATTTGTTATATTCAGTATATTTCTTGCCCCAACACTTGTTTCTATTTTTCCTTTTAATATCTTTTTTTGCAAAGTAAAATCGGGCCAATTAGATGAATCTATTTTGGAAATTTCATATTTAGTAACTCCTTCTACTAATTGCTGAACTCTTCCATTGTATTTATAATACAGAGAAACATTAATTTGAGGTTTTGAAAAAGAATATGATAGATTAGCATTACAATTAAAGGAGTATAAATAATCCTTACCGGAATAAAATAACTGATTATCAATGTTTTGCAAAACCCCTACTAAAGAAGCTCCTAAACTAACTGATGTTTTTTGATTCTTTAACTGGGTTAAAGTGGTTATATTTAAAACTTTATATCTACTAATGTTGACATATTGATATTCTGGATTACCAGTATCAGGATTAAATCGAAACAAAACCATATCTATCTTATTGTTTAAATCAATAAAACTACCTGATAACTGACTTGATAAAATGGTTTTATTTTTAAGATCACGTACCTTTTTTATACTAGCTTCATAAGATGTGCTAGTTTCTGGAATAAGTTTTTCATTACCTGAAAAGAAATGTCCATCAAAAATTTGTTTAGAATAAAGTTCTGTAAAATTAGGCGTTCTATAGGAAGTACCATAAGATAAACGCATCTCAATGCCTTTGTCAAACAAATACCGTAAAGCTAATGAAGAGGCATATTGATTTTGAAATAAAGATTGAATTGAAAAACGCAATCCTGGTTTAAGTGAAAATTTGTCAGTAATTGATAACTCACTGGAAACATAAAAATCATAATTGTTAATTCTTTTTCAATAGGTTCTAGAATATTATTTTCTTTTTGAATCATAGAAAAACCTTTATTTGAAACTAATTCATAACCTAATAATAAGTCCGCTTTATTTGTATTAAAAAAATTACTTAAAGAACCTGTACTATAATAAACCTCCATTGATTGATCCTTAAAAAGATCATTGTTTGATTCATATTTATCATATAAATTAAACTTAAAATTTTCGACTTTTCGTTCTTGCTTCTGATATGAAAAAGAAGCCGTATAGTTTATATTTGAATATAAATTTCCTGAAAAATTAAAATTATGAAACAATCTATTTATAAAATATCGTTTGTCATTAGTATAACGATAATATCCTAAATCATCATGATATCCAGATTGTACAGTGCTATTATAAAATTTCACTAATTCATTAAAAATTTCAGACTTATAATTCAAAGTAAAATTATCTGTGTTATAAACAATAGTTGCTGTTCCATTAATTTGTTCTTTGGGGAGCCAACGGAATCCTCTATTTCCATCATTTTCTGTATAAAACTTACCATATTTGGTATCATAAAATCCTTTAAAGTCATTTCTATTAATACCTAAATCAAAATATAATTTCCCTTTATAACTATATGATAACTTAAAATTTTGTATATGTCTCCCTTTATTAAAAAAACTGAATTCTTTGCCTATAGTTTCTTCTTGCACTCCCACACGTAAAGCCAGTTTTCCTTGAATTTTCTTTTTTGTTATTATATTTAATACTCCTGTAACTGTGTTTGCTCCGTGAGTAACTCCCATAGAACCTTCTACAATTTCAACTCGTTCTATATCATTTAAATTTATCTGTGAAAGATCAATATTATTCCCCAATCCATTTTCATTAACTAAAGGAACATTATCTACCATAATTTTAAAATACTGTGCATCTAATCCAAATAAAGAAGCTGTAGAACGACCATTGAGTCCACTAGGCTGCAAAGTGATATTTAAATATTGGTTTAATACATCAGTAAAATTATTTGCAGACAAATTTTCTATATCTTTAGATGTAATAATTTTCACATTAAAAACAGATTTTTTTAATGATTGAGGGCTAAATTGTCCTGTTATTACGACTTCATCTATTTTTTTTACTTGTAAAGAGTCCTTCAATTTAATTTGTCCCATTAGCATATTACCAAAAAGAGATAAGACAAGTATTTTTATTTTACACATAATAGAAGATGTATTCATTCTTTATTAGAAGGCAAATATAAGCTTATTTTTATTTATTCTAAATTAATTTAATATATTTGCTCAAATTTTTAAAAACAATCTCTACATGAAAAAAATAACTTTAGTACTTCTGTTAGTGAGTCTATTTTCAAAAAACTATGCACAAGACAAAAAGGAAGAAGATCGAAAAGCAATAAAATCAATGTGTGGATGCTATGAAGTTGAATTTAATTTTGCAGAAACATTTAACTATTCAAAAAATAGTGATTATAAAGCTTCTCCTTCAAAACATGAAAAAGCTATAGAATGGATAGAATTAACTGAAGATCAACCTAATAAATTATCATTACAACACTTACTCATTACAGGGAACACAGAAGAATCAATAGTAAAACACTGGAGGCAAGATTGGCTATATGAAAACACAGATCTATATTTATTTGATAAAGATCAAACCTGGAAATACAAAAATTAGATAAGAAGCAAGTCGCTGGACAATGGACTCAAAAAGTATATCAAGTTGATGATAGTCCTCGTTATGAGGGCAGTGCTTCTTGGATACATATTGACGGTAGACATTTTTGGGAAAATACAGCGGATGCTCCTCTGCCAAGAAGAGAACACACTATAAGAAATGATTATAATCTCTTAAAAAGAAATAATATTCATGAGATTAAAGAGTTTGGCTGGGTTCACAATCAAGATAATAAAAAAATAATACGCGAAAATAATGATACTTTATTAGCGGAAGAAAAAGGTTATGACGTATATAGAAAAATTGATGATTCTAAATGTATTCTAGCTCAAAATTATTGGAAAAAAATAATACTCTTTGGAAAAATATTAGAAATAAATGGACTTCAATATTTAACCAAAATAAAGATTTGATATTAAAAAAGAAAAACAACCTTTATTCACAAAACTATTCGAACTAAAACCAGAAGCTTCTTCTGAAGAAATAAGTAATATAATTGATACATATGTAACAAAATAAGATACCGTATCTTCAAAATAAAACCCCGTATAATTTTAGCTTATACAGGGTTTTATTTATTAGGGGACTTAAAAAGTAAAACAACTATAACTTTGTTTTTGAAAAGAAAAGGCAGTATAACACAAACTGTGTAAGTTAAAAAGTTATTCTGAAAAATTAGCTCGCTTAAAAGAGCTAAAATTTTTCGGAAATAACTTTTTAACGTTTTATATATTTACATAGTTATGATAGACAAAGAAGACTTATTAAACAACAAGGATTTTTTTTAAATCCTTTAAAAATGGAGAAGATTTATCTTCCTTTTTTAAGCAAATGCATAAACGAGCAGTAGAACACATGCTCAATGCCGAACTAGATGCTCACTTAGATACCGAAAAACATCAAAAAACCTCTGACGGCAATTATCGTAATGGTCATGGAACCAAGAAGATTAAGACTTCCTTTGGAGAAGATCAAATTAAAGTCCCAAGAGATAGAGAAGGTAGTTTTGAACCTGTTTTAGTCCCTAAAAGACATAATATTATTGATGGTTTAGAGAATGTTATCATTTCATTTTATGCTAAAGGAATGAGTGTTAGTGATATTGAAGAGCAAATCAAAGAAATGTATAATTTTGACATTTCAACTTCTACCATTTCAAGAATTACTAATGCAGTAGCAAGTGAGATAGTAACCTGGCAAAACAGACCATTAGATGAAGTTTACTTAATTGTTTGGATGGATGGAATTGTTTTCAAAGTTCGTGAAAACTCAAAAGTAATCAATAAAACTATCTATTTAGCAGTAGGACTTAATCATGAAGGACGAAAAGAAGTTCTTGGTATGTGGTTAGGTAAGAATGAAAGTTCAAGCTTCTGGATGAGTGTTTTAACCGATTTAAAAGCCCGCGGAGTGGAAGATATTTTAATAACGGCTACCGATAATTTAAACGGATTTACTCAAACCATACGTTCTGTTTTTCCTGAATCACAAACACAGATTTGTGTGGTTCACCAAATAAGAAATGCTTGTAGATATGTCGTATGGAAAGATAAAAAGCAATTTACAACCGACATGAAACTAGTCTATACAGCACCAACAAAACAAGCCGCCGAGTTAGCTCTAGAAGATTTTGCTCAAAAATGGGAATCTAAATATGGATATGCTATCAAATCTTGGAGGGAAAATTGGGACGAATTAACCATCTTTTTTGACTTCCCGTTAGAAATCCGCAAAATCATTTATACCACAAATTTAATTGAAAATCTTAATGGGAAAATTCGCAAGTACACCAAAAACAAAATGTCGTTTCCAACAGATGAGGCGGTAATAAAATCGGTTTACCTTGCCTTAAAAGAAGCAACTAAAAAATGGTCGATGCCAATACAAAATTGGGGTATTGTTTTAAACCAATTTAATCTTATATTTGAAAAAAGGCTCAGATTATAAAATCCAAGCCTAAACTTTTTAACTTACACACTTTGTAGGATAGTGTCAAAGAAAACAAAGTTTAATGTCCTTTTGCTGCTAAATATCTTTCGGCATCAAGAGCAGCCATACAACCAGTACCAGCAGCTGTTATAGCTTGACGATACACATGATCAGCAGCATCTCCTGCAACGAAAACACCTGCTACATTAGTTTTTGAAGAACCTGGAACATTTAGAATATAACCTGTTTCATCTAAAGTAATATAATCTTTAAATATATCTGTATTAGGCTTATGACCAATAGCAACAAAGAAACCTGTAGCTGGAATTTCAGTTATTTCTCCTGTTGTTTTATTTTTCGCTTTAACACCTGTTACTACTTGACCATCTCCTAGAATTTCTTCGGTTTCTGTATGCATTAAAATCACTATATTTTCAGTTTTACGCACACGTTCTTCCATAATTCTCGATGCTCTAAATTGCTCACTACGAACAAGCATGGTTACTTTTTTACACATTTTAGATAAATAATGCGCTTCTTCACATGCGCTATCTCCTGCCCCTACAATAACCACTTCTTGATTACGGTAAAAGAATCCATCACAAACAGCACAAGCCGAAACTCCTCCTCCAAGATTTAAATAATGTTGCTCTGAAGGTAAACCTAAATACTTAGCTGAAGCTCCTGTAGAAATAATTACGGTATCACACAAAAGTTCAGTCCCATCATGAATCCATACTTTATGTAAATCACCAGAAAAATCTACTTTAGTAACCCATCCATTACGTATATCTGTTCCAAAACGTTTTGCTTGCATTTCTAATTGAACCATCATTTCAGGACCTGTAATTCCTTCTGGATAGCCAGGGAAATTTTCCACTTCATTAGTTGTAGTTAATTGTCCTCCTGGTTGAGTCCCTTGATATAAAACAGGATTCATGTTAGCTCTAGCTGCATAAACAGCGGCCGTATAACCAGCAGGACCAGAACCTATAATCAAACATTTAACTCTTTCGATTGTATCTGACATAATATTAATTTTTAGAGATCAAAAATAATGATTTTTAAATGTAATAAAAGTAACCCAAATTACAGTTTTCAATACATTTATAAATATAAATTATTTATTTTATTAATTCTTTTCTAAAAAGGTAATTAAAAACATTTAAGTTTTTAGGATAATAAAATTAAAAAAGCTGAATATTAAGTTCAGCTTTTTTTTTTGTTTTTTAGTTATTTTTTTTCTTTATAAAATTTCACTAAGGCTAAAATATATAGTATTAAAGCTACAGTATAAAATAATAAGGAAATCCTTACATCCTTAGTATACTGAGCTACTAAAAGGGCTGATGTTCCAAAAAGAAAGAAATGAAACGCTTTAAAATTTTGCATATTATTTAAAGAAAGAGTCTACAAACTCAAATTTATTAAACACTTGAAGATCATTAATTCCTTCACCTACTCCAATATATTTAACTGGAATTTGAAATTGATCTGAGATACCAATCACAACTCCTCCTTTAGCAGTACCATCTAGTTTTGTTACCGCTAGACAGGTTACTTCAGTTGCTGCGGTAAATTCTTTAGCTTGTTCAAAAGCATTTTGTCCAGTAGAACCATCTAACACTAATAATACATCATGAGGTGCATCTTCTACCACTTTCTGCATTACTCGTTTTACTTTTGAAAGTTCATTCATCAAACCTACTTTATTATGCAAACGTCCTGCTGTATCTATAATTACTATATCCGCATCTTGAGCAACAGCACTTTGTAATGTATCAAATGCCACAGATGCAGGATCACTACCCATTTGTTGTTTTACAATAGGAATACCTACTCTATCTGCCCAGATTTGTAACTGGTCAATTGCTGCTGCACGAAATGTATCTGCCGCTCCTAATACCACTTTATAGCCTGCATTTTTAAACTGATTCGCTAATTTCCCTATAGTTGTGGTTTTACCTACTCCATTTACCCCTACAACCATAATCACATACGGTTTTTTATTAACAGGAATAACAAAATCAGTCTCTTCACCTGAATTAGTTTCTGACAAAAGAGAAGCTATTTCTTCTCTTAGTATTTTATTAAGCTCTTCTGTACCTAAGTATTTATCACGAGCTACACGTGACTCAATACGTTCTATAATTTTTAAAGTTGTATTTACTCCTACATCAGAAGTAACCAAAACTTCTTCTAAATTATCTAAGACATCATCATCTACTTTTGATTTACCTGCAACAGCTTTTGTTAGTTTAGACAAGAAAGAAGTACTTGATTTTTCTAATCCTTTATCAAGTGTTTCTTTTTTTTCTGAAGAAAAATTTTTTAAAGAAATTCATTTATATATGATTTACAATTTACACCAATGACCTATTAATTGAATAAATCAAAAACAACAAAACTATAAAATTTTGTAAGATAAAATTTTAATATAACTCAACACATAACAAAAAACTTATAATCAACTAATTACACTTCGCTAATTTTTTTAATAAAACTTTTCATCTACTTTGTTGTTTATATTTTTTTAAGCAAATATAAAATAAAAAAGCCACTTCAAGAAAGAAGCAGCTTTGTTTATATTGAATAGATAAAATTATTTCTTTTTAAGAAATTCATCAACTTCTTCAGGAGACATGATAGCCTCAACAAAAGTATAAGCACCAGTTTTAGGAGATTTTACCATTTTAATAGCTTTTGATAATCTCTTAGATGCTGTCTGTAGGGTTGCAACGGTTTTCTTTGCCATGACTTACATTTTTTAATTGAAATTTTTACTGATAAAAATCTCTAAATTATTTAATCTCTTTATGAACAGTCACTCTTTTCAAGATAGGATTGAATTTTTTAATTTCTAATCTATCTGGAGTGTTCTTTTTATTTTTAGTAGTAATGTAACGAGAAGTTCCTGGTACACCAGAAGTCTTATGCTCAGTACATTCTAAAATTACCTGAATTCTATTACCTTTCTTTGCCATCTTAAAGTATATTTAAATATTAGGAATAGATTATTTTATTAATCCATTAGCTTGTGCTTGTTTTAACACAGCTGAAATTCCGTTTTTATTAATTGTTTTAATTGTAGAAGCGGCTACTCTTAAAGTAATCCATCTATCTTCTTCAGGAAGGTAAAAACGTTTTTTAATCAAGTTTACAGAGAATTTTCTCTTTGTCTTGTTCATAGCGTGAGAAACGTTGTTTCCTACCATCGCTCTTTTTCCTGTAAGGTCACAAACTCTTGACATTATACTTATGTTTTATCGTTATTCAAAATCAGGGTGCAAAGTAACAAAAAATAAAACGATTACACAAACTATTTTAGTAATTTTTTAAAATTTCTTTATACAACATTTCAAAGCCCTTATTTACAGCTCTTTCTATAACTTTTTCTCTTGGCTGACCTAACTCACATTTCTCTACTAAAACATTTTTAGGTGTTGCTATTGCAACATATACCGTCCCTACCTCAGCATCTGACTCTCCTTTAGAAGGGCCTGCATTTCCCGTTGTAGCAATTGCAAAATCTGTTTTTAAAAGTTCTTTTACATTTTTTGCCATCATTTCTGCCACTTGTTCACTTACAACTGAACATTCTTTTATAAGTTCTTTATCTATTTTTAATAATTCTTCTTTAATTTCTGTAGCATAACTTACAATACCTCCTTTAAAATATACAGAAGCCCCTGAAACAGCAGTTAACAAAGATGCCATCTTTCCTCCAGTACAACTTTCGGCTACTGAAAGGGTCATTTTTTTTTGAGTCAATAATTTACCCAATACAAATTCAATCGTTTCCCCTTCGTCTAACCCTACTAGACAGTCTTGTATAAGAGGTTTTACTTTTTCTATTTCTAAAGCCACTTTTTGCTTTAAAAACTGTTCATTATTACCTCTAGCTGTCAACCTAAGCTTTACTTGAAAAGGACTGGGTAAATACGCTAACTTTATAAAATCAGGCAATCCGCTCTCCCACTCCTCAATTCGTTCTGCTAAGAGACTTTCACCTACACCATAAGTCATCAGCGTTTGATGATAAATATAGGGACGATCAAATTTTTCTACTAGACGCGGTACTACTTCATGATCTATTAAGTGTTTCATTTCATAAGGCACTCCTGGCAAAGAAACAAACACTGTCTTACCCTTCTCCATCCACATTCCTGGAGCTGTTCCTACTTGATTAAATAAAACTTTAGAGTTAGACGGAATCAATGCCTGATCTTTATTTAATTGCGTTATAGGTCTCTTAAAATAATTTTCGATCAAAGTCGTTACATGAGCTAACACATCTTGATCATAAACTAAAACATCATCTAAATACTGACATAACGTTTTTTTTGTAATATCATCTTTAGTAGGACCTAAACCTCCTGTTATTACTACTATTTCTACTTGATCTTGTAAATAAGAAAGTGTTTTTAAAATATGCTCTTTATCATCTGATATAGAAAGCATTTCTATTGTTTGAATTCCTATTTTATCTAAAGATTTTGCTATATAAGCAGAATTTGTATCTGTAATTTGTCCAATTAATATCTCATCTCCTATAGTTACAATAGCAGCTCTCATCTCTTTTATTTATATATTTTACCACAAAAAAGTAAGGATCAAAAGATTCTGACACTGCCAAAACACCTTCTAATCCTCACTCTTAATCTAGTAATTTTCTATTACAAGTTAAAATCTTTTTTTACTTCTTCTAAAGCTGCATTTATTCTAGTCTTTAAACTTTTATAAACTTCTTTAATTTCTTTCTTTTTCCCTTTATCTCTTGTCCATTGTTCAATTTGTAGAATTTCTTCTTTAGCTGCATCCATTCCTAACAAATCTAAAGTAGGTTTTGTTTTATGAGCAAAACCATATGCTTTGACATAATCTTTATCATTAATCCCCTCTTTCATTTGTTTTACATCTACTGGAACTTCTTCTACAAAAAGAGTAATTATCTGACGTACAAAATCTTCATCATCATCGGAAATTGCATATACTTTTGCTAAATTGTAATGAATTGCCATTATTTAACTTGAATCTTAAATAGTTGTTTATTTTCTAAATATCCTTCCAAAACATCATTTGGACTTACCTTTGCTACTCCTGCAGGAGTTCCTGTAAAAATAACATCACCTGTTTTTAAAGTAAAATATTGCGAAACATATGCAATGATTTCATCTATTTTCCACAACATCTGATTTGTATTACCTTGCTGAACAACTTGTGAGTTATTTCTTAATTCAAAGTTAATATTTTCTAACGAACTAAAATCTTTTTTCGATAAAAAGTCACCTATTACCGCTGAACCGTCAAATGCCTTTGCTGTTTCCCATGGTAAACCTTTTTCTTTTAATTTTATCTGTAAATCACGAGCAGTAAAATCTATCCCTAATCCTATTTCATCATAATATTTATGAGCAAATTTAGAATCAATATACTTACCTACTTTATTAATTTTAACCAAAACCTCAACCTCATGATGTACATCATTACTAAATTCAGGTAAAACAAAAGGAAATTGTTTTGGCAAAATAGCTGTATCCGGCTTCATAAAAATAACTGGTTCATTAGGACGCTCGTTATTTAATTCAGTAATATGGTCTATATAATTACGACCTATGCAGATTATTTTCATTTTTTTAATGATTAGTAAAAAAATAATTAGTGATTAGTAAAAAGTTTTACAATTTACTAACCACTAATCACTATTTACTGTTTTGTATTCAACTTTCTTAACTTAATTCCTGTCAATACCTTTTTAGTATAGAGAGGAAAATCAGCATTTTGAATCCATCCAAAATACCCTGGCTCTCTATCAAAAACTTCTTCTACTAGAGCCCCTTTATGCTTCCCAAAAGTAAAAATTTCTTGCCCTCTATCATTTAAAGCTATAAAACCAGCAAAATCAACTGATTTTTTTCGAGTTGTATATTCAGACAAGACTTTCATATCATTTTCTAAATCAGAATAACGATCTAATTGTGCTTTTAAAATTTCATAAGTGGCATTCGTATCCGCTTCAGCACTGTGAGCATTATCTAAAGTTTGATTACAATAAAATTTATAAGCTGCACTTAACGTACGTTCTTCTTTTTTATGAAAAATAGTCTGTATATCTACCGAAACTCTATTTTTCATATCAAAATCAACTCCAGCTCTCAATAATTCTTCAGCTAACAAAGGGATATCAAAACGATCTGAATTAAACCCTGCTAAATCAGAATCTTTAATCATATTATGCACTTGATTAGCTAATTCTGCAAAAGTAGGCTCATTGGCCACTTTTTCATCTGATATACCGTGAATAGCAGCAGCTTGCGCTGGAATAGGAATAGTAGGATTTACCAACCATGTTTTACTCTCTTTATTTCCGTTTGGAAACACTTTTATTATTGAAATTTCAACAATTCGATCTTTTGAAATATCTGTCCCAGTAGTTTCTAAGTCAAAAAAACAAATCGGACGATTTAATTTTAACTCCATTAATTTATTATTGGTTAATATCACAAAGATATAAATCTAAAAAATCTAATAAAACAAAAAAATCCAAATAAGTTTTCATATTTGGATTTTTAATTTCTGTTCTCTATCTAAGAATTATATTTCTCTATTAATATCCCAAGCTTCCAAGATATCTGCCACACGTTTTACAAATGTACCTCCTAACGCACCATCTACTACTCTATGATCGTACGAATGTGAAAGGAACATTTTTGACGGATACCTATAAAATCACCTTCTGGAGTTTCAATAACTGCTGGTACTTTACGAATAGCTCCTAATGCTAAAATACCTACTTGTGGCTGATTAATGATAGGTGTTCCAAAAACAGAACCAAAAGATCCTACATTAGTTACAGTATAGGTTCCTCCTTGTGTATCATCTGGTTTTAATTTTCCTGCTTTTGCACGATTCCCTAAATCATTTACTGCTTTTGCCATACCCACTAAATTTAATTGGTCTGCATTTTTAATTACAGGAACAATTAAATTACCATTAGGTAAAGCTGCTGCCATTCCTAAATTAATATTTTTCTTTTTAATAATATAATCACCATCTACCGAAATATTCATACCAGGAAAATCGCGTAATGCTTTAGCTACAGCTTCCATAAAAATTGGAGTAAAAGTTAACTTTTCACCTTCGCGTTTCTCAAAAGCATTTTTAACTTTATCTCTCCATTTTACAATATTAGTCACATCTACCTCTATAAATGATTGTACGTGAGCTGAAGTCTGTACTGACTCTACCATATATTTAGAAATCAGCTTACGCATTCTATCCATTTCTACAATCTCATCTTGCCCATTTACTGAAACAGGAACTGCTTGACTTACTGACGATGACACAACAGGAGCTGTCTTAGCTGCTTGCGCTACTGGAGTAGAAACTGACTGACTACCTCTGTTTTTAATATAATTTAAAATATCGTCTTTATTTACTCTTCCATCCTTACCCGTTCCTTGAATAGATTCAAGTTCCATTAACGAAATACCTTCTTCTTTAGCGATATTTTTCACAAGTGGAGAGAAAAATTTATCCGAAGATGAAAAATCAACTGAAGCTACAGTATCTTTAGCAACTTCCACGGTTTTAGCAACCTCAGAAACAGGAATATTTTCTACTTTAACCTCTACTTTAGGAGCTGACTCCACTACTATACCTCCTTCTGTTTCAATAATAGCAATTGTTTGACCTACTTGTACCACATCGTCTTTTTGAAATAAAATTTCAACTAACGTTCCCGCTACTTCACTTGGCACTTCGCTATCTACTTTATCTGTAGCTATTTCAAGCACTGCCTCATCCATTTCAATGTGGTCTCCCACATTTTTTAACCAATTGGTCACAGTTGCTTCCGCAACACTCTCACCCATTTTGGGCAATTTCAATTCAAACCTTGCCATATTTTTAAACTAAAGTTGTGTTTTCTTATTTGGATTGCAAAATTAATAATTATTTTGATTAATAATTTCGTTTAATACAATTTTTACCTCAACAAATAAACTTCACCTTTATCATTACTACTGTTACTTCCGAGTATAAAATCAGAATTCATTGGAAGAATCTTAAAAGTAAAACCGCTATTCTTATTTTTTTCTAAAAAAGCAATGATTTCTTTAAAAGAAAAACTATTATTATCTAGTATTATTTCTATTCTTTTTTTTACTTGAGTGTCATGCGAAAATAACGGTTTTTGACTAATATCTGTTAATTGAGTACTCTTTTTTGAAAAGAATTAGAAACTTTTTCACATAATTCCGTACTAAGGGTATATACAACATATTCATCTACATCATAGGAAACTTGCTTTTGTTGCTTACTCTTAAATAAGGCAAATGCTAAAGCACCTAACTTCATTATAAAATTAAAAAAAGAGCTCTTCCAAAATGCTTATTATAAAAAAACTGCATTGCATCACTAAATCGTTTAATATACTTCTGATCTCGAGCAGTACTTTCTCCTTTATAGTGTATTACAGTCGTATCATGGTAATAATAATTTTGTAAACCTTCTTTTAGTACTAAATAACTCAAATCTATGTCATCTGAATACATAAAACACCCCTCATCAAAACCTCCTAATTTCAAATACAAATGACGCTTCATTAGCATAAACGCTCCCACTAATATATCCACTTCACCAGATTGATTCGTACTTAAATGCTGCGCATAGTACTGATTGAACCATTTTATTTTTGGGAAAATTTTATATAATCCAAATATTTTGGTAAAGGCTACCCAAGGCGTGGGTACACCTCGTTTACACTCAGGCAGAAAGTTACCAGTGCCATCAATGAGTTTGCAACCTATTATACCTATTTTAAAAGAGATTACTTCGTGCCTCGCAATGACTTTTCGAAAAGTATCTTCCGCGACAATGGTATCAGGGTTTAGTATACAAATATATTCTCCTTTAGCCTGGGCAACTCCTATATTATTCCCTTTAGGAAAACCATAATTTTCTTTATTTTCAATCAGTTTCACCTCAGGAAACTTAACTTTCATCATCGCACAGCTATCATCTGATGAATTATTATCAATCACAATAATTTCTCCATCAATTCCTTGAAGTGCTTTTTCAACACTTAACACGCAGGTTTCTAAAAAATAGCGGACGTTGTAGTTGAGAATGATTACGGAGAGTTGCATTTTTAATGAGTAAATTTGAAAATGAGATTAATTCAATTTGACAGACAGTATCTACGAAATCTCTATCTCTGGAAATGTAAAATAAAAATGTATAAAATTTCTAATATTCCTTTCCGAAAAACCATTACTAAATTCATTGGAATTTTCTACGAAAATCCTTTTATTATTTTCTTTTCCGTTTTGTTCTTTTTCTACTATTTTTCTATCAATATCACGGTAAACCTCTATCGTAGCAGTATTAATTGCCTGATAGTTTTTTTGTCTTGCTTGTGAAAGAATTTGTTTGATTTCTTTAATAAAAGCCCTCATTTTACTCCATATTACCTCAGGAACTTTCGATCCGATTTTTATAAAATCAAAATTGCAACTTTATTTTATAAAAACAAAAGTAAATTCCAAGCAATAAAAAGAAGGGGCTATTACTGGAATGCTAAATCAAAAATACCTTATTTTAGCAACATAATAGAAAAGCCATGCAATCTAAAGAACAGTACTTCAATTTTCTTTACTTATTCATCATTTTATTTTGTTTTAACGGATTTAGTCAAAAAATAAATCAATCTAAGCAAGAACTAAACAAGAAGGAAACCAATTCACAAAACACTTCCCAAGCGAATCCTAATCAACAAAGCCGTACTAACTATAACGACGCAAGTGACAATTTATTTTTTAGATCTTTTCCTTTACCTTTCATATTATGCTATAGTAGGAAAGCCTTTGTAACTAAAAACTTCAGCATCGACTCCACTATTCTTTAGAGTAACATATAAATAACGAACCTATCAAAACTTTTTGACATCAAAGGAAAATATCACTTAAAAAACATGTTTTTTGCATTAGGCTATGAGCACCTTCAAATTGATACTCCAACCTATAATTATTTAACAACGAGACTGCGATTCTATTTTTAAATTAAATAATAAATACATCACAATGAAATCATTAAAAATTTTATTTTTTCTACTATTCTGCCTCTCTATGGACGCACAAACTAATGAAGTAGAACAAAACTACACCAAAAAAGAAGTTTACATAACCATGAGAGATGGGATTAAACTTTTCACTAGTATCTACATCCCTAAAGATATTTCTAAGACAAATACATATCCTTTTTTAATGCAGAGAACTTGCTATAGTGTAGCTCCTTATGGAATAGATAAATTTGATAATTTATTAGGATATAGCAAAGAGCTTCAAAAAGACAAATACATCTTCGTTTTTCAAGATGTGAGAGGTCGATATATGAGTGAAGGTCAATTTACTAATATGACCCCACAAGTAGATCATAAAACAAAAAAAGACATTGATGAAAGTACCGATACCTATGATACTATTGATTGGTTAATCAAAAATATACCGAACAATAATGGAAAGGTAGGACAATACGGCATTTCCTATCCTGGTTTCTACACCGCAGTTGGCGCCTTATCAAATCACCCTGCACTGGTTGCCTCTTCTCCCCAAGCGCCTGTATCCGATTTTTATTTTGATGATTTTCATCATAATGGTGCTTTTTTAATGGCTTATTTCCGTACGTTTCCAGTATTTGGTGTTCAAAAACAAAAAAATGAAACGGATCAATGGTATTTAAATTCATTTATAAAACCGACTTCTAAAGACGGAAGTCTTTTTACAACGAAATAGGAACCCTAAAACAAGCTACAGACAAGTATTACAAAGATAACTTTTTCATGCAAGAAGTATTAAAACACCCTAATTATGATATTTTTTGGCAAAAACGCAACTTACTTCCTCATCTAAAAAATATTAAACATGCCATACTTACTGTAGGCGGATGGTTTGATGCAGAAGATTTAGCAGGTCCTTTAAACATTTATAAAACCATAGAAAAAAACAACCCTAAAACACAAAATACGATTGTAATGGGTCCCTTTTCACATGGCGGTTGGGCTATAGAAGAAGGCAAGCACTATCATAATGATATTTATTTTGGCGATAGTATTGCTACATTTTACAAACGAAATATAGAACGCAAATTTTTTAATCATTATCTCAAAGAAAATTCTAAAAATCCTGTAGCATTGCCTGAAGCTTATATGTATGACACAGGGAATAAAAAATGGAATGAATTCTCCTCTTGGCCACCAAATAACAAAACGAAATTAAATTTTTACTTAGTTGAAAACGGTCAATTAACTAATTCTAAACCTAATATTCAAAACAGTTCAGAATATTTTAGCGACCCTAACAAACCTGTACCGAGCACCATGATTTTTAATGAACTAAACAATTTTACCCCTAGAAAATACATGAGTGAAGACCAAAGATTTGCAACAAGTAGACCCGATGTAGTAACCTTTACTACTGATATTCTAACTGAAGATATTACATTTGCTGGTGAATTAACAGCTAATTTAACTGTAAGCAGTTCCTCTACTGATGCTGATTTTATAATAAAAATAATAGATGTATATCCTGCCAATGAAAAAGAAAACCCAGAAAGACCAAGTGTCATCATGGCTAATTATCATCAAATGGTTCGGAGTGAAATCATGCCTGCTCGATTTAGAAATAGCTTTGAAAAACCTGAAGCTTTAACCCCAAACCAACAAACTACAGTTAAATTTAAACTTCAAGATGTATTACATACTTTTAAAAAAGGACACAAAATACAAATTCAAGTACAAAGTTCATGGTACCCTTTAATGGCTATTAATCCACAAAAATTCATAGACAACCCTCATTTGGCAAACAAAGAAGATTATACAAAAGCTTTCATTAAAATTTACAATAACAGCTCTATTGAAGCTGATATTCTTAAATAGTTATAAGCTGTCCTTCCAGGACAGCTTTTTTTTTGAATAGCAAATCCCTACTTTTGCATCAATCAATTTTCAAATTGATTCATCTTCAAATTATCTAATTAATTATGAATTACCTTTCAGTAGAAAATATATCCAAATCTTATGGCGAACGCGTTTTGTTTGAAGATTTATCTTTTGGCATTAATAAAGATCAAAAAATAGCTTTCGTAGCTAAAAATGGTACAGGAAAAACCTCTATTCTTCGAATTATAACGGGTGAAGATACTCCTGACAGTGGTCAAATCATTATGCGAAAAGAAATCCGTATGGCTTTCTTATCGCAGGAACCTAATTTACAAAATGAATTAACCATTGAAGAAAGCATTTTTGCTAGTGATAATGAAATCCTGAAAGTAATAGAACAATACGAAAAAGCATTGCAAAATCCTGAAGAGGAAGAAGCTTACCAAAAAGCTTTTGACAATATGGATCGTCATAATGCTTGGGATTTTGAAACGCAATACAAGCAAATTCTTTTCAAACTAAAACTAGAAGACTTAAAACTTAAAGTTAAAAACTTATCAGGAGGACAAAAGAAACGTCTGGCATTAGCGATCATTTTGATTAACAAACCTGATTTATTGATCTTAGATGAGCCTACTAACCACTTAGATTTAGAAATGATTGAATGGTTAGAGAATTATTTTGCCAAAGAAAACATTACTTTATTTATGGTAACCCACGACCGTTTCTTTTTGGAGCGTGTATGTAATGAAATTATCGAACTAGAAAATGGTAAAATTTACCAATACAAAGGAAACTATTCGTATTATTTACAAAAAAAAGAAGAACGAATAGCCTCTGAAAATGCAAGTATTGACAAAGCTAAAAACCTTTTTGTAAAAGAACTGGAATGGATGCGTCGTCAACCTAAAGCGCGTACCACTAAATCGAAATCACGCCAAGATGACTTTTATGTCATCAAAGAAAAAGCCCAAAGTCGTCGCAGAGAAAATGTAGTGGAATTAGAAATTAATATGGAACGCATGGGAAGTAAGATTATCGAACTTCATAAAGTTTCTAAAAAATTTAATGAACGAATTATTCTTGATGGCTTTGACTACACCTTTAACAAAGGAGAGCGCATCGGGATTATTGGTAAAAATGGTACTGGAAAATCATCTTTCTTAAACATCCTTACACAAACCATTCAACCCGATGGCGGTAAAGTAGTGATAGGCGAAACCATTAAAGTGGGCTATTATACCCAAGCAGGCATCAACCCTAAACCAGAACAAAAAGTAATTGATATTATTAAGGAGTTTGGAGAATATATTCCTCTCACAAAAGGAAGAACCATTTCGGCTGGTGGCTTATTGGAACGCTTTTTATTTGACCGTAAAAAACAACACGATTATGTAGAAAAATTAAGTGGTGGCGAATTAAAACGCTTGTATTTATGCACTGTTTTAATTCAAAATCCGAATTTTTTAATACTAGATGAGCCTACCAATGATTTGGATATCGTAACATTGAATGTACTTGAAAATTTCTTATTAGATTATCCAGGTTGTCTTTTAGTGGTAAGTCACGATCGCTATTTTATGGATAAAATTGTAGATCATTTGTTTGTGTTTAGAGGGCAAGGGGTGATTGAGGATTTCCCAGGTAACTATTCTGATTTTAGAGCTTATGAAGATAGTAACGAACCTCTAAAAGACGAAAAGATTGCTTCGTCCCCCGCAAAATCATGGAAAGAGAAACAAGTCAAACAAGGTTTAACTTTTCAAGAGCAAAAAGAATTTCAAAAAATTGAAAGAGAAATCAAGGATTTAGAGGCGAAAAAGAAAGAAATTGAAGATCAATTTTCAAATGGCAATGTTGCTGATGACCAAATCGAATCTAAAGCTAATGAATTACAAAAAATCATCCAAAAATTAGAAGAAAACGAAGAACGTTGGTTCGAGTTGAGTGCGAAGATGGAAGAATAATAATAAAAAGTAATTAGTAAAAAATAGAAAGTAAATAGTTAATCACTCTTTACTTATAACTCTAAATGATACAACTAGTAAAATCATACCTAAAATTCCTAAAAAACTCCACCAATCAACACGGAGTTCACTCTCCTTTTGTTTTTAGTTTAGTAACTAAATGTTTTTATGACAAAACTAATTATCCTGAATACAAACTTTTAAAAGAATATAGAAAGAGCTTACTTCAAAACAAAGAATACATTGAGGTAACCGATTTTGGTGCAGGTTCAAGAGTTTTTAAATCAAACAAAAGGCAAATTTCGGCAATTGCTAAAAACGCTGGAGTTTCTAAAAAAGAGCACAATTACTATTTAGAATTGTTCGTTATTTTCAACCTGACTCGATCTATAACGAACAGGCGAAGCAAACTATTTTAGAAATTGGTACTTCATTAGGTTTGGCAACTTCAGCATTGTCATTGGGTAATTTAAAGAGTAACATCACCACATTAGAAGGCTGTCAAAATACAAATTCAATTTCAAAAATTCAATTTCAAAAATTCAATTTCAATAACGTAGAATGCGTTAACACTGAATTTTCAAAATATCTTAAAAACTTCCAACTTCCAACTTCCAACTTCCAACTCATCTACTTTGATGGCAATCATTCCAAAAAAGCTACTCTCGAATATTTTGAATTATTACTTCCCTCTATAACTAACGATTCTGTTTGGATATTTGACGACATTCATTGGTCTAAAGAAATGGAAGAAGCGTGGGAAATCATAAAAAATCATTCTAAAGTTAAAGTCACCATTGATACTTTTCAGTGGGGATTGGTTTTCTTTAGAAAAGAACAAGAAAAAGAGCATTTTACCATACGAATATGAGAAAATGCTCTTTAAAAATTTACTTTTGAAAATTGTTAAAAAGAAGTATTTAAATTTAAAGACAGTCCACTACTTTCAGGAACCATTCTACAAACACCACCTACACAAACTAAACCTCCTCTTTGTCTTCCATAAACTAACTGGATACGAGTTGATTTTCTTCTAAAAACCCCACCAAAATTATAATAATGATGACGTTTTTCATCATCCTCATTTCCATAATTATAAAGATCCATTGCGTAAAGTGAGAATTTTTGATTAAAATTAAATTCTAAAGTACCTCCTGCCCAATTTTTCTTATCATAATCTGCCCAAAGATGTTCTCCTAAAATTCTAAACGAGCGATTTGTGTTTTTAAATTTATAACTTGTCTCAAGCCCTACAACATTCGTTTTAACTAGTCCATAAGTTTCTTCAATCATTTTTTTGTTATAATATTGATTGATATAAACAAAATTCATAGATAAATTATCATTGAACTTCTTATCAATTTCTAGATTATAATCTGAAAAATACTTTTGTCCAAAACCGAAAAAGTCAGTTTGATAACCTCTTGGTACAGCTGCTGTGTTTAAATCTGCACTTCCTCCGAATGAATATCTACCAGATAATCCATACCAAGTTGAAGCATTTAATCCAATTTTGGTACCATACTTACCACCTAATGCAGTACCTTTTTTAAAATTGTAAAATATATCTAGCTGCCCTCCTATTTCGCCTGCTTTTATTATGGTTTCATCTGGCATAGATACGTTTGGCTGCGCTTGATATACATAAATATTTGCTAAACTATAATGATGTTGCTTAGTAAGACTTGGGATAAAATTCATTATCTTATCGTTGTATATATTTCCTTTTGCTCTTCTTTCAGAAAAGAAACTCATATTTTCCATTCTTCTAAAAGTTGCATCAATACCAAATCCTTTTTTAGAAAATCCAGTATTTACTAAAAAAGCATTACCATCTTTTATAAAATTATTGTTGATTTGTCTTACTTCAACTATAGCATCAAGAGTTTTGTAATCATATTCTGTTGAAAAATAAAAAGTACCTTTAGTAAAGTTTAATCGACTAGAATAAGCATTTGTCAAACTAAGAAAATTTGGTTTATAAACATCCGTTAACTCATTTCTACCTACATAACTAAAGCCTATTTCAAGTCCAAATGAATCTTTTTTAAAGAGATTAGCAATGTCAATATCAGCATTAAGCCCGTAAATATCAGAAGAATTAACAACATCAAAACCAGAACGTTGTCTCCCTACTAATCCAGTCATTGAAATAAATTCAAAAGGTTTATAAATGATTCTTCCTCCTCTCAAAGCATTATTTATCCCTAATGCTCTATCTTCCCAAGTACGAAGAATTAATCCACTCCCAAACTGTTGATATAAATACCCAACCGTTATATCAAGTTTATTCGATTTATAGTTTAAATACCAAGTACCAACATTAGTTTTTTTATACTCTGGATTGTAATTTAACAAGGCTTGATCAACATAAGATTCACCTTGAATCCCTGCTGTAAAACGTTTATAATTGTAATTAACTCCTAAATAATTATTAGATCTTATTGGATATTCTGGTTGTATAACTTTTAATCCATTATCATTAACATACCATTGCGAATTTGATTCAAAAAAACCAAATACTTTCCCATAATCTTTTTAGGTGTTTCTTCAGTTTGATTTTCTTGGGCGAAGAATATAGTAGATGCAAATAAACAAAAAAACGAAATTATTTTTTTTTAACATGGGGCTAAAGAGTCTTTAATTTGTTATACAATTCTTGTTCACTTCCTGGTGTATAACCGTTTTGTGTGTAAACAATTTTTCCATTTTTAATAATCATAGTGAAAGGAGGATTAACTACACCCATGGCTCTTTTAAAATCTTGATTGGTGTCCAATAAAACTTTATAATTCCAATCTTTACCTTTAACTAAAGGTTTAACTCTTTTTTGAGTTCTTGAATCATCAATAGAAACAGCTACAATTTCAAGATTTAAATTTTGTTTCCATTCATCTTGGATTTCAGCCATTTCTTCAAGTTCTTTAATACAAGGTCCACACCAAGTTGCCCAAAAGGAAAAAATGTACAACTTGTCTTTTTCAACAAAATCTTTTTAATTGAAACATCCTTGTTTTCTAAGTCTTTCAAGATAAGGTCTGGCATTTTTTGTTGAGCAACAGCAGCGCTAACAGTAAGAAAAAAAAACAGACTTTTAATAGTTTTTAACATAATATTAGTTTTTTTTGCTAAAGTATTTTGTTTTTGCGATCTTTGCAAGCTTTTATCTAAACTAACCTAAAATAACATTATGAATTTTTCAAAAGCCTTATCAGTTCTAGCTGTAGTTTTTTTATTATCTTGTAGTAAAGACAACAACAATGATCAAACTCCTCTTCCTGTTGCAGAAACTCCTGAGTATACAAAGAAATTTACAAAAAATGTACTTATTGAAGATTATACTGGTACATGGTGTGGTTTTTGCCCAAGAATAGCATACAGTATAATAAAAGTAAAAGAAAACACAACAAAAGCTGTTTCTGTTGCTATTCACGGAGGAAGCCGTGGTTCTGACCCTTATATTTATTCAGGAACATTACCTATAAATATTTCAGGATATCCTACTGGTAAATTAAACAGACTAACAGATTGGACTTACCCTGAAAACTCAAACATTTTACAACCTATTGCTTTAACAAGTAATAATACCGACCTAGGATTAGCTATGACATCTACTGTAGCTTCAGGAAATATAAACCTTGATGTAAAAGTTAAATTCCTTAAAGATTATACTAATTTAAAATTAGTTGTTTATGTGGTAGAAGATGGATTAGTTTACAATCAAAGTAATTATACATCATTCTTTGGAGGTGCATCAACTTTAGTTAATTTTGTTCATGATGATGTCCTTAGAAAATGTTTAACAACAAGCATATTAGGTGATGTTTTAACAGGCACTACTACTAATGCAACTGTAACTAAAAACTTCAACATTGCTGTACCTAGTAATATTTCAGATCCTACAAAAATGAAATTTGTTGCTTTTGTTGTAGATCAAACTGGTAACGCATTAAATGTAAGAAAATCAAATCCAAACGAAAACCAATCTTTCCAAGTTAATCCATAGTAGAATCATAAATTCAAAAAAAAAGCTTAAGTTTAAACACTTAAGCTTTTTTTTGTCATTAAGTGTAACATTTTTTAAGATTTTGACACAAATAACAATAATAGTCACCAAATGGACAACGCACTCATCAAGATAACAAATATAAAACGCGATTTTCAATTAGGCAGTGAAACGATCCATGTTTTAAAAGGTATCGATTTACAAATCAAAAAAGGCGAATACGTTGCTTTAATGGGACCTTCTGGTTCTGGAAAATCTACCCTCATGAATTTATTAGGTTGCCTTGACACCCCTACATCAGGTCAATATATTCTGAACGGAAAAGATGTTTCAAAAATGATTGATGATGAATTAGCTGAAATTAGAAATAAGGAAATTGGTTTCGTATTCCAAACATTCAACCTCTTACCAAGAACAACCGCTTTAGACAATGTAGCATTACCTATGATTTATGCAGGATACTCAAAAGCTGACAGAACAGAACGTGCTAAAGAGGTACTCAATCAAGTTGGATTAAGTGATCGTATGGATCATCAACCTAACCAACTTTCAGGAGGTCAACGACAACGTGTAGCGGTGGCAAGAGCTTTAGTAAACAAACCTTCGATTATTCTTGCCGATGAGCCCACAGGAAATTTAGATAGTAAGACTTCAATAGAAATCATGAAACTCTTTAATGAAATTCATGCTAATGGAAATACTGTAATTTTAGTAACACACGAAGAAGATATAGCACAACATGCACATCGTATTATTCGCTTAAAAGATGGACTTATTGAAAGTGATAATCTAAATAACCATTAACATTTCATTATCACTTTTTAAAATCATAACAATTATTTTTGATCTTTAAATTAATTTAACTAACAATGCTAAGTAAATTTAAGTTTGTTTTAACAGCTGCTGCTTTTTCAACAGTTGCTCTGGCCCAAAGCCAACACCAGTGGAAAGAAGCCACCAGTAATAGTTACACCTATAAGTATGTAACGAACGACCCTACTAAAGCGCGTTTTTATACACTAAAAAACGGCTTAACTGTCATTTTAAGTCCAACAAACAAAGACCCTCGCATTCAAGCATACGTTGCGGTAAAAGCAGGAAGTAAAACCGATCCTTCTACTAACACAGGGCTGGCACACTATTTAGAGCATATGCTTTTTAAAGGAACCGACAAATATGGTTCTTTAGATTGGGCAAAAGAACAAGTAGAATTAAGTAAAATTGATGCCTTATACGAGCAGTACAACAAGAATACAGATGAAGCACAACGTAAAGCTATCTACAAAAAAATCGACTCTATTTCTGGTGTAGCAAGCAAATTTGCTATCGCTAATGAATATGACAAGATGATGAGTGCTATGGGGGCACAAGGAACGAATGCCTTCACCTCATTTGAACAAACCGTATATACTGATGATGTCCCAAGTAGCTCTATTGATAAATATTTAGCGGTACAAGCAGAACGTTTCCGCAACCCTATTTTACGTATCTTCCATACCGAATTAGAAGCAGTGTATGAAGAAAAAAACCGTACATTAGACAATGACGGACGTAAAATTTTCGAAACGTTATTTGCTAACCTATTCCAAAAACACAATTACGGTTTACAAACAACTATCGGAACAGTGGAGCACTTAAAAAATCCTTCATTAGTAGAAATTCGTAAGTATTTCAACAAATACTATGTTCCTAACAATATGGCAATCATTTTATCAGGAGATTTCAATTCTGATGAAATGATTAAAAAAATAGATCAAGCTTTTGGTTATATGCAAGCTAAACCAGTTGAAAAATATACGTTTCAACCAGAAGCGCCAATTTCTGCTCCTATTGTAAAAGAAATAGTTGGTCCTGATGCTGAAAGCTTAACTATAGGATTCCGTTTACCTAGTAATAAAGATAAAGATGCCTTATTAGCAGATTTAGTGGGACAAATTTTAACCAATGGAAAAGCTGGTTTATTAGACTTAAACTTAGTTAAAAAACAAAAATTACTAAGAGCAAGCGCTTTCACTTACTCATTAATTGATTACGGAGTATTGTATTTTTCAGCTTCACCTACAAACGGACAATCATTAGAAGAAGTAAAAACGTTGGTTTTAGCTGAAATCGAAAACCTTAAAAAGGAAATTTTGATGACAACTTGATTCCATCAATTATCAATAATATTAAAAAATCGAAGATTTACGAAACTGAAAAATACGGTGACAGAGCAAGTTCTTTAATGGATGCGTTTACAGCTGAATTAGATTGGAGAGACCAAGTGGCATATGTAAACGATTTATCAAAAATCAAAAAAGAAGATATCGTTGCTTTTGCAAATAAATATTTAGGCAATAACTATGTTGCTATCTTAAAACGTAAAGGTGAAGCACCAGCTTCTAACAAAATTGAAAAGCCTAGCATCACTCCAGTAGAAACAAATGCTGACAAACAATCGGCTTTTGTAAAAATGGTAAACGATATGCCAAGTGTTGCCGCACAACCTGTTTTCTTAGATTTCAACAAAGACATTCAAAAATCTAAAATTGGTAAAGCTGAGGTTTTATATGTTGCCAATACGGACAATGATATTTTCCGCTTAAAATACCGTTACAAAATTGGTTCATTAAACGATTTAAAACAGTCAATTGCGTCACAATACATTCAATTCTTAGGAACTGATAAAATGACAGCTGAACAAATTTCAAAAGAATTCTATAAAATTGCTTGTAGCTTTAATGTAAGTACTGGAGAAGAATATACAACTGTGACAATTGAAGGTTTACAAGAAAACTTTGAAAAAGCAGTAAAATTATACGAAGACATCATCAATAATTTAAAAGCTAACGAAGAAGCATTAAAAGCATTAAAATCTCGTTTAGCAAAATCTCGTAAAGACGCTAAAGCTAACAAAGGAGCTATCTTACAAGGATTGACTAGCTATGCACAATTTGGTGCTAAAAACAAATTCAACAATACACTTTCAGACGCTGCTTTAGAAGCAATGACAGCACAAGAATTAGTTGATCGCATCAAAAATTTAAACAATTACGAGCAAACCGTAATTTACTACGGACCACAACCTTTACCAGTAATAGTTGGTAAATTAAAAACGATACACTCAGTACCTGCTACTTTCGCAATAGCGCCTGCTACAAAAGAATTCAAGCAAGTAGTACAAACTGCTAACCAAGTTTTATTTACAGATTACGATATGGTACAGGCAGAAACACGTTGGATAAGAAACACTGACAGCTATGATTCTAGTAAAACCCCTATGGTTAATGTTTTCAATAATTATTTTGGAGGAGGCATGGGCTCTTTAGTTTTCCAAACCATCCGCGAGAGTAAAGCTTTAGCTTATAGTACTTACGGTTTTTATGTAGCTCCACAAAAGAAAGATCAGCAATATTATATGATGAGTTACGTGGGTAGCCAAGCTGATAAATTTAAAGAGGCGACTACAGCAATGAATGAATTATTGACTAAAATGCCTGAATTACCCGTTAATTTAGATTTAGCTAAAACAGGTGTTAAAAAGACATTCAAACCGAGCGTATCACGCAAGACAACATCATTTTTACCTATTTAGCGAACAAGCAATTAGGCGAAACTACCGATTCTAGAAAGAAAATTTACACCGCAGTGGATGCCATCACTATGCAAGATGTTAAAAATTTCCACAGCAATTACTTAGCAGGAAAACCGTATACCTATGCTATTGTAGCTTCTGAGAAAAAAGTTTCTTTAGACGATATGAAAAAATTAGGCGAGGTTAAAAAAATCTCTTTAGAAGAATTATTCGGGTACTAATACTTTCAAATAATACTACAAAAGACCATTCGAAAGAGTGGTCTTTTTAGTTTTAATCAAATTCTATTTTATAATTTTGGATTCGAAAAAACTTAACCGCTAAGTTCGCAAAGAATTACGCGAAGAACACAAAAATCTACTTTGTGATACTCTGTGTTAAACTTTGTGATACTCTGTGAAACAAAAAATTTCAACATGAAAGTATACACAAAAACAGGTGACAAAGGAACCACAGCCCTATTTGGTGGCACACGCGTTCCTAAACATCATATAAGAATAGAAAGTTACGGCACGGTTGACGAATTAAACTCTTACATTGGGTTAATTCGTGATCAAGAAATGAATCCCCTATATAAAGCCGTACTGATAGAAGTTCAAGATCGCTTATTTACACTTGGTGCCATTCTTGCTACACCACCCGAAAAAGAAGTTTTAAAGAACGGTCGAAAACGATTACAAAATCTGGGTTTAACAGAGACTGATATCGAATATTTAGAAAACGAAATCGATAAAATGGAGACTGATTTACCACCAATGACACATTTTGTATTGCCAGGTGGCCACACTACTGTGTCACATTGTCATATTGCACGCTGTGTATGCCGTCGTGCCGAGCGTTTAGCTACCCATTTGCATGAAGAAGAACCTACTGATGACCTTGTTTTAAAATATCTGAACCGACTTTCTGACTACCTTTTTGTACTGGCACGAAAGTTGTCACATGATTTGAACGCTAACGAGGTGCCTTGGATACCAAGAAAGTGATTTCAGATTGCTTATTTTTGAATTTAGATTGAAGAAATAACCTTCAAAAAAATCTCAAATCGTTAATTAAAAATCATCAATCAATATGTTCTTAAATTTAACCGAAAATAAATCAAAAAAAACTTGATTTTTGAGTAGAAAAATTATATTTGCAAAAATTAAAATTTCAACAAAGATGTATTGGACATTAGAATTAGCATCATATTTAAGCGATGCTCCATGGCCTGCTACTAAAGACGAATTAATCGACTACGCTATTAGAACTGGTGCTCCATTAGAAGTGGTAGAAAACCTACAATCAATAGAGGACGAGGGCGAGATTTATGAATCTATGGAAGAAATTTGGCCTGATTATCCATCAGACGAAGATTATCTTTGGAACGAGGATGAGTATTAAGCATAAACCTACTAAAAAAGTCTCTTAAGAGGCTTTTTTTTTGGTATTTTTACACACATTTTAAAACAAAACGTATGAGTTTCATTAACAGCATATTAAAAGTTTTTGTAGGCGATAAGTCACAGAAAGACATCAAAGCCATTCAGCCCATAATTAATAAAATTAGATCTTTTGAAGGTCCGCTTAGTTCATTAACTAATGATGAATTACGTGCTAAAACTTTCGAGTTTAAAGAAAAAATCAAACAAGCTCGTGCTGAAAAAGATACTAAAATTGCTCAATTAAAATCCGAAGTAGAAAACATTGAAGATATAGATGCTAGAGAAGATGTTTATACAGAAATTGACAAATTAGAAAAAGAAGCTTATGAAATTTCTGAAAAAGTACTAAATGAAATCTTAGCAGAAGCTTTTGCCGTTGTTAGAGAAACTGCTCGTCGTTTTAAAGAAAACACACAAGTACGCGTAAAAGCTACTCCAACAGATCGTGAATTCTCCGCTTCTAAACCCTATATTAGTATTGAGGGAGACGATGCTCTTTGGTCTAATACTTGGGAAGCTGCTGGTAAAACCGTTACTTGGGACATGATTCACTATGATGTTCAAATGATAGGCGGTGTCGTTTTACATCAAGGTAAAATTGCAGAAATGCAAACAGGTGAAGGTAAAACATTAGTTGCTACACTACCTTTATATCTAAATGCGTTAACAGGAAATGGTGTTCATTTAGTAACTGTTAACGATTATTTAGCAAAACGCGATAGCACTTGGAAAGCACCTTTATTTGAATTCCACGGATTAACAGTAGATTGTATTGACAATCACCAACCTAATACAGAAGCACGCCGTAAAGCTTATGAAGCAGATATTACCTATGGTACTAATAACGAATTTGGTTTTGACTACCTACGTGATAATATGGCACACACACCAGATGATTTAGTACAACGTAAACACAATTTTGCAATTGTAGACGAGGTTGACTCTGTCTTAATTGATGATGCACGTACTCCTTTAATTATTTCTGGACAAGTAGTAGATGGCGATCGTCATGAATTTAATGAATTAAAACCTTTCATTGATAACCTAGTAGCAATCCAACGTCAATTAGCTAATGGATTCTTAGCAGAAGCAAAACGATTATTTAAAGAAGGAAATACTAAAGAAGCTGGATTTAATCTATTAAGAGCACATCGTGCTCTACCAAAAAATAAAGCATTAATTAAATTCTTATCCGAAGAAGGAACCAAACAATTACTTCAAAAGACAGAAAACGAATACATGGCAGATAACAACCGTAAAATGCCTCAAGTAGACGAAGCTTTATATTTTGTTATTGAAGAAAAAAACAATCAAGTTGAATTAACAGAAGGAGGTATAAAAGAATTATCTAAAAATACTGATGATAAATTCTTTGTATTACCTGACATCGGAACAGAAATCGCTGTAATTGAAAAAGCTAATCTTTCTAAAGAAGAAGAAACAAAAAGAAAAGAAGCCTTATTTGCTGACTTCTCAGTAAAAAGCGAACGTATCCATACATTAACACAATTACTAAAAGCCTATACCTTATTTGAAAAAGATACAGAGTATGTAATCATGGATGGCGAAATTTTAATTGTAGACGAACAAACAGGTCGTATCATGGATGGTCGTCGTTATTCTGATGGTTTACACCAAGCTATCGAGGCAAAGGAAAATGTTCGTATTAAAGAAGCTACACAAACTTACGCTACTATTACTTTACAAAATTACTTCCGTATGTATAACAAGTTAGGAGGTATGACAGGTACTGCCGTAACAGAGGCTGGTGAGTTTTGGGAAATCTATAAACTAGATGTAGTTGAAATACCAACAAACAAAGGTATTGCACGTATTGATAGAGAAGATTTAATTTACCGCTCTGTACGTGAAAAATTCAATGCAGTTGCTAATGACGTACAAGAATTAGTTGTACAAGGGCGTCCTGTGTTAATCGGTACTACTTCGGTTGAAATTTCAGAATTATTAAGCCGTATGCTTAAAATGAAAGGAATCCAACATAATGTATTGAATGCTAAAATGCACAAACAAGAGGCACAAATTGTAGCCGAAGCAGGAAAACCAGGCGTAGTAACCATTGCCACAAACATGGCAGGTCGTGGTACTGATATTAAATTAAGCGACGAAGTAAAAGCCGCTGGTGGTTTAGCAATTATTGGTACAGAACGTCATGACTCACGTCGTGTAGATCGTCAGTTACGTGGTCGTGCAGGACGTCAAGGAGATGTGGGTAGCTCGCAGTTTTATGTATCATTAGAAGACAACCTAATGCGCTTATTCGGTTCTGACCGTGTAGCTAAGATTATGGACAGAATGGGCTTAAAAGAAGGGGAAGTTATTCAACATTCTATGATGACTAAATCAATAGAAAGAGCTCAGAAAAAAGTTGAAGAAAACAACTTTGGGGTTCGTAAACGTTTGTTAGAATATGATGATGTTATGAATGCTCAACGCGAAGTAGTATACAAACGTCGCCGCCATGCTTTACACGGAGAACGTTTAAAACTAGATATAGCAAACATGATCTATGATGTTTGTGACAATATAGTAGAGAAAAATAAATTAACAAAAGATTTTAAAAACTTTGAATTCGAACTAGTTCGTTACTTATCTATCACCTCTCCTATTTCTCAAAATGATTTTGATAAATTAAGTGAAGATAAAATTACAGCAAGTGTTTACAAAGCTGCTACTGAATATTACCAAGAAAAAAATAACCGTGATGCAAACGAAGCATTTCCTATTATCCGAAATGTATTTGAAAATCCAGATAATCATTTTGAACGCATAGTAGTTCCTTTTACTGATGGAATTAAAGGGATGAATGTAGTAACGGATTTAACAAAAGCATACGAAACACAAGGAAAACAATTAATTGCTGATTTTGAAAAAAGTATCACATTAGCCATCGTGGATGAAGCTTGGAAGAAGCATTTACGCAAAATGGATGAACTAAAACAGTCTGTACAATTAGCTGTTCACGAGCAAAAAGATCCTTTACTGATTTACAAATTTGAATCTTTCAACTTATTTAAAACAATGTTAGAAGGAATCAATAAAGAGGTTATTTCATTCTTATTTAAAGCGGATTTACCACAACAAAACACACAAATCCACGAAGCAATAGAAGAAGCACACCATGATCACTATATCGAAAGCAAAGAGGAAGTATTAAATATGGAAGAGCAAGTAGAGCGTCATCGTGAAGCAATGCAAAATACAACTACTCCTCAACAAAATACGATTACTGAAACTATTGTACGCGATCAACCCAAAATTAATCGCAACGATGAAGTAACTATTAAAAATATTTTATCTGGTCAAACGGAAACCATGAAGTTTAAAAAAGCAGAAGTATTACTAGCTTCAGGTGAATGGGTATTAGTTCAAAAATAGATATTATCCTTTGTTTTATCAGAACAAACATTTCTATAAACTTCCCTAATTACTTTTGTAATTAGGGATTTTTTATACCTATCCTTATTTATTACTATAAACCTTTTACACAAATAATGTCTCTGAATTGCCCTCTTTGCAACCACTCTAGCCCTCTATTTACCAACTATAAATCAAGGCTTTACTACCAATGTAGCCATTGTAAAGGAATTTTTCTAGACCCAAGTCAATACATGAGTTATGAAAATGAAGAAAAACACTATCAATTTCATAATAATGATGTAGAAGATCCTGGATACCTTAATTTTGTATCACCTATTACATCTTCTATTTTAAACGATTTTTCAAAAGAAGAATTAGGACTAGATTTTGGAGCAGGGACCAACTCTGCCGTATCCAAAGTTTTAAAAGATAACCAGTATCAAATACTACAATATGACCCTTATTTTCATCCTTCCCCTCAGATTTTAGAAAAAAATACCATTACATCGCTTCTTGTGAAGTAATTGAACATTTTCATCACCCAAAAAAAGAATTTCAATTACTCAAAGAATTACTTGTGCCTAAAGGAAAATTGTATTGCATGACTCATTTATATGATTCTTCTATTCATTTTGAAAAATGGTATTACAAAAATGATACAACACATGTTTTCATATATCAAAAAGAAACTATTGAATGGATCGCAAAAATGCTTATGTTTTCTGATTTTACAATTAAAAACCGATTAATTATCTTTACTAAGTAATTTTCATTTATTAAAAAAGATTCAAAGCTACTAAGCAGTAACCTACAATTCATCTTATAACCTCTGATATCCATAGAAATGACATCTAACAACGAAACCTATACACATTTTTTGAATTTAGTACACGAAAGTATTTCTAACAAAACTTTTGCTAAATTAACCCTTGCAAAAACAATTGGTAAACCTGAATTACAAAATATATATATCAAATTAACACAAATAGACGGAGAACTAAAACTAATAGTTACTCACAAAATTTACAAAGAAGGCCTTCAAGAAATTGAAAAAATAGTCAAATTAAAGGAGTTAGAAAACGAAACCATTCCTTACATCCAGCATCCATTTATGTCTGCCTTATTATTTACTACTGAGGCTGATATAACAATGAAAATTAATAAAAAGAGAACGGCATCTATCATTGAACAACCTCCAACTTTTAAAAATGCGGATTCTGTTTTTCTAAATCTGTAAATTATAGTTAATTAAAACAACATTTTATAATAAACAATCTTCTTATTTATAACAGCATTTCTAGTCTCTGTCATGTATTATTTAACCTAATCAAAATGAATAACCTTACTGAAGAATTTAAAAAAAAATAAAACCTTAACAACCAAATCATTAAACATCCTAACACCTAAAAAAGAAAATTTTGTATAGGAACCAAATAAATGAACTGTAAAGGGAGTTATACATCATATAATCGTTTTCTAAAGAATATATACCTACGGAGCATTACTCTTTTATCTTTTTGATACTACTGAGTTGGCTGGTTTTAACGAAAACGAATATATCAAATAGTCTAAACGAATAAGTTATAAATTAATTCATTTACAAAATGAATATCTAAGTGTTCGAAATGCGACAATAACCTTTTAGAAAACATGACACCTGAAACACTAAATTTCAAAGGCGAAGCCAATAAAGTTTCCTTCACTTTGCAATCATTAAGTTTCATAACTGTAGGACAGAATTTAGATCATATATAAATAATCTTAAAAAATACCTATCAGCAATATAATTACCAAACACTAAAAAACACCTTCTTTTTGTATAATAAACTCTTTAATATTAACAAATTAAATACTTCTACAAACAATTAAAATTTAATATAAAAAAACAAAAACAGATGTAATAACTACATAACAAGAAAAAATAATGATTGTAACTTCAATTAAGCATAAACATAAAATCTTGACCTAGAAAAAAAAATTCACATAACTTTCACAGCATTCATTAGATTTATAGTTAAATTTGCGAGCTAATTTTTTTAAAAAGATGAAGAAATTTTTTAAAGTATATTTTTCTATATTGAGTATGGCTGTTGGCGCACAAACGGCTAAAATCAATGCAGAAATAAAAAGACCTAAACTAGTAGTAGGTATAGTGGTAGATCAAATGAAAATGGAATATTTAAATCGTTTTTACAGCGATTTTTCCGAAAGTGGATTTAAACGTTTATTACGTGACGGATTTACTTATCACAATATGCACTATAACTATATGCCTACTTTTACAGGTCCTGGACATGCTTCTATTTATACAGGAACTACCCCTGCTGTACATGGAATTGTGGGCAATGAATGGTTTAACAAGGCTACAGGAAAAAATCTGTACTGTACAGATGATACTGACGTTTCCACTGTAGGTATAGGTACTGAATCTGAAGGAAAAATGTCTCCTAAAATCTTACAATCATCAACAATTACAGATGAATTAAAATTAAGCACAAATTTCAAAGGTAAAGTAATTGGAGTAAGTGTTAAAGATCGAGGAGCAATTTTACCAGCTGGGCATTTTGCTGATTGGGCTTTTTGGTTTAGCAAAACAGGAAATTTTATCTCTAGTACATTCTATGGTAAATCACTACCAACTTGGGTAACTCAATTTAATAATGAAAAAAACTACGAGAAATACGTTAACCAAAATTGGGATTTATTAAAAGAAAAAAGCACTTACAATGAAAGCTTACCTGATGACAATCCATACGAAGGGAAGCTAAACAAAAAACAAGCATTCTTCCCTTACGCCCTTTCAGAATTAACAAAACCAGGCGATGTTGGCATTTTAAGAACAACACCTTTTGGCAACAATTTCTTAGCGGACTTTGCTCAAAAAACAATTGAAAATGAACAATTAGGGAAAGATGATGACACTGATTTTTTAACCGTTAGCTTTTCCGCTACAGATTACATTGGTCACATGTATGGTCCCCGTTCTATTGAACTACAAGACACTTACTTACGTTTAGATCAAACATTAGCAAGTTTCTTACAATATCTTGACATTAATGTAGGAAAAGATAATTACTTACTTTTCTTAACAGCAGATCATGCTGGTGCTGAAAATGTTATGCACTTAAAAGACAATCGCTATGATGTAGACGATACTAATGAAAAAAATATTGAACATGCTATTGCTGAATTCACCAAAGCTCAATTTGGCGACAACCTATTATTGTTATATGATTCCTTCAATGTTTTCTTAGATAAGGTCAAAATAAAAGAAAAAGGATTAGATCTTAACAAGGTAAAAAATGCCGTTAAAGACTTCCTATATACACAAAAACATGTTAAAAAAGTATATGATGAAAGTGAAATCATAGCAGGCTCTGTATCTGATAACTATTTAAATTTTGTATCTAAAGGATATGACCCTGTTCAAAATGGAGAGTTAATTATAGTAGACAAACCTGCTTATATGCAATATCAAACCACAGGAACTTCACACGGTTCACCTTATAGTTACGACACCCACGTTCCTTGTTTATTCTATGGATGGGGAATCAAAAAAGGAGAAAATTTCGACAAGAAAGACATCACTCAAATTGCTCCTACCCTAGCATTAAAACTAAAAACAACTTTACCTAATAGTACTGATGCTATACCTTTAACTGAAATCTTACCTAAATAAAACACAAAAGCACTTGATTTTCAAGTGCTTTTTTACTTATTACCCTACTCTAATTAATCATTTACTAGAAAAATAAAACTTTTCTTATTTTTGCTGTTTCTAAAATACATCTTAATAGTCCTATTCTTCATTATGTCTAAATTACCACATATCACAACTAGCATTTTTGCAACCATGTCTAAACTTGCTAATGAAAAAGGTGCTATTAACCTTTCACAAGGATTCCCTAATTTCCCTGAAGATGAACGATTAATAGATATCAGTCAACGACTAATAAAGGAAAACATTCACCAATATACCCCCCATGGCAGGTTTACCTTCCTTAATGGAAAAAATTGCTAAACAAACCTTAATTCGATACAATCGATCAATAAACACCAATACTGAAATACTTATCACTGCTGGTGCTACACAAGGAATATATAGCACAATTAATGCGTTAATATCTACAAATGACGAAGTAATTATTTTAGATCCGTGCTACGACAGCTATGAACCTTCTGTTTTATTAGCTGGTGGACAACCAATACGAGTACCTTTAAAAATAGACTATACTCCTGATTTTAACATCATAGAAAAATCCATTACTTCTAAAACCAAAATGATTATTATTAATAATCCACATAACCCAACAGGTAGAATTTGGACTGAAAAAGATTTTGAATCATTAGAAATAATTTTAGAAAAATACCCTAAAATCCTCATATTAGGAGATGAAGTTTACGAATACATTACATTCAAAGAAGCTCATATTTCATTCAACACCCGAAAAAAACTAATTAACCGTACTATAATTGCTTCATCTTTTGGAAAATCTTTACATGTTACAGGCTGGAAAGTAGGTTATCTGATAGCCCCTGAGTTAATAATGAATGAAATAAAAAAAGTACACCAATTTTTAGTATTCAGTGTAAACAGCTTTGCTCAATTCGCTATTTCTGAATATCTAGATATAGTTGATTTTAACGACATTTCCAGTATGTATCTCAAAAAGAGAAATTTATTTCAAGATTTATTAAAAAACAGTCGTTTTGAACTAATGCCATGTGACGGAACATACTTTCAAGTAGTAAGTTATCAAAACATTTCAAAAACAAATGATGTAACATTTGCAAAAGAGTTAATTGAAAAACAAGGTGTAGCTGCTATTCCTATATCTGTATTTCATAACGACCAGACAGACAGACAAATGCTTCGTTTCTGTTTTGCTAAAACAGATGAAACCTTAATTCAAGCAGCTGAAAAACTTATAAAAATATAACAAAGCCAACAAAACAAAGCATTAGATAATTGGGTATAAATCATTTATTAAATTGTTAACAAAATAGATTTTCAAAACCCATAAATAATTGTATTTTTACGGCTCAAAATTTCGAAAATCAAAATGGGTAAAATCATTGCAATTGCTAATCAAAAAGGTGGTGTAGGTAAAACAACCACTTCTATTAATTTAGCGGCCGCTTTAGGGGCTTTAGAAAAAAAAGTATTACTTATAGATGCTGATCCGCAGGCAAATGCTACCTCTGGATTAGGTATTGATGTAGAGTCAGTTGAACTAGGCACCTACCAAATTTTAGAGCACAGTTGTACGCCTACTGAAGCGCTTATTAACAGTACAGCTCCTAATGTAGATGTAATTCCTGCGCATATTGACTTAGTAGCAATCGAAATAGAATTAGTAGATAAAGAAAACCGTGAATACATGCTTAAAGAAGCATTAAAATCAGTTTCTGAGAACTACGATTATATCATTATCGATTGTGCTCCTTCTTTAGGATTACTAACACTTAATGCACTAACAGCTGCTAACTCAGTAGTAATTCCTATTCAATGCGAATATTTTGCTTTGGAAGGACTTGGTAAATTATTGAATACAATCAAAAGCGTTCAAAAAATTCACAATCCTGATTTAGATATCGAAGGACTTTTACTTACCATGTATGATTCCCGCTTACGTCTATCTAATCAAGTAGTTGAAGAGGTACAAAAACACTTTAACAATATGGTATTTGATACTGTTATTCAACGTAATATCAAATTAAGTGAAGCACCTAGTTTTGGTGAAAGTATTATAAATTATGATGCTACTAGTAAAGGAGCTACAAACTATTTAGATTTAGCATCAGAAATTATCAAAAAGAATAGTTAATCAATTAAGTTTAGAAGGATTATATGGCATTGGCAAAAAAACAAGCAATGGGAAGAGGATTATCGGCTATACTGAAAGATCCAGATAATGACATCAAATCAGCGACCGATAAAAATGCAGACAAAGTAGTAGGTAATATCCTTGAAGTGGATATTGAGTCTATTGAAATTAATCCTTTTCAACCCCGTACTAATTTTAACGAAGAAGCCTTACAAGAACTCGCTACTTCTATTAGAGAATTAGGCGTTATTCAACCGATTACCGTTCGTAAAATTGATTTCAATAAATATCAATTAATATCAGGTGAGCGTCGTTTACGCGCTTCTAAGATTGTAGGATTAAAGACAGTCCCAGCCTATATCCGTTTAGCAGACGATAATGAATCTCTAACAATGGCGTTAGTAGAAAACATCCAACGTCATGATTTAGATCCTATTGAAATAGCACTTTCATATCAGCGTTTAATGGATGAAATTCAACTTACACAAGAACAAGTAAGCGACAGAGTAGGTAAAAAACGTTCTACTGTTGCTAACTACCTTCGTCTATTAAAACTAGATCCAATCATCCAAACAGGTATCCGAGATGGTTTTATATCTATGGGGCATGGTCGTGCTATCATAACGATAGAAGACCATGATGCACAGGCTTCTATATATCAAAAAATAGTAAGTCAAAATCTTTCTGTTAGAGAAACAGAAGCTTTAGTTAAAGCTTACCACAATGGAGAACTAGACAAACCCGCAACTAAACCTACCGAAGCTGCGTTTGACATAGGTTTAGATGAAAAAGATCCTTTAATGATTACTTTGGAGCTAAAGTAGACATTAAAGTAGCTGGTTCAGGAAAAGGAAAAATCACAATTCCATTTCATTCAGAAGAAGATTTTAACAGAATTTTAAAATTAATAAACTCTTAGTGAAATATTGGATATACATAGTTATTGTTAGCTTTAGTTTAGGTCTTTTCCCAACAAATGCACAGGATAAGATAAGACTAATGGCTAACGATACTATAACTAAACAAAAAATAGACCCTTTACGCCCCGCTAAAGCCGCTTTTTATTCTGCCTTATTACCTGGTGCTGGGCAAGCCTACAATAAAAGTTACTGGAAAATTCCTATTGTATATGCAGCAATAGGCACTGGAGCTTATGCTTATTTCTGGAACCAAAAACGATACGATAGTTTTAGAACAGAATATATAAAAAGATCTGCTAAAGACCCAGACTTAAATCCAGAATATGCTCGATTAACAGATGATAAATTAATCCAAGGACAGCAATTTTACCAAAGAAACAGAGATTTATCTTTACTTATTACAGTTGCTCTTTACGCACTTAACATAATAGATGCAAATGTAGATGCTCATTTACAACAATTTAACGTAAATGATGGATTAACTATTCGTCCTGAAATACAAACTAATGATTTTAACGCACAGCAAAACATAGGGCTTGCACTAAATTTTAAATTTTAACCAATGAAAATAGCTCTTCTAGGATATGGCAAGATGGGTAAAGTAATTGAAAAAATTGCTTTAGAACGAGGTCATGAAATTATATTAAAAAAATCAAGTCAAGACAGTTTTGAAGGACTTGAAAAAGCAGATGTAGCCATTGATTTTAGCATTCCAACAAGCGCTGTTACAAATATTACAACTTGTTTTGAAAAAAACATCCCTGTAATAAGCGGTACAACAGGCTGGCTTGAACATTATCAAAAAATGGTGGATCTATGCAAACAAAAAGAAGGAGCTTTTATTTACGGATCTAACTTTAGTTTAGGGGTTAATATTTTCTTCGAACTTAATTCTTACTTAGCTAAAATGATGGCAAACCTAGAACAATACAAAGTCTCTATGGAAGAAATTCATCATACTCAAAAACTAGATGCTCCAAGCGGAACTGCTATTACGTTAGCAGAAGGAATTATTCAAAATTCTAAATATCAAAACTGGACGATGGAAACTCCTAGTAATGAACAAATTCATATAGAAGCAAAACGTATAGAAAATATACCTGGAACCCACAGCATCTTTTACGATAGCCAAGTTGATCAAATTGAAATAAAACATACTGCACATAATCGAGAAGGATTTGCATTAGGATCCGTTATAGCAGCAGAATGGATAATAGGTAAAAAAGGGGGTATTTACAATGAAAGATGTACTTTTCAATAGTCACTAAAGTACAAACAAAATAGATATAAAAAGAATTAATAACGGCTTAAGGTCTACCCCTTAAAGCATAAAGTAAGAAATAAAAATGACAGCAACACAATGGTTTATTTTTTTCTTAGTCGTACAACTTATTCACGGCTTAGGAACATGGAAACTTTATCAAAAAGCAGGCAGAAAATCATGGGAAGCTTTTATTCCTATTTACAATGCCATAGTTTTAATGAAAATCATTAATCGCCCTACCTGGTGGACCGCTCTTCTTTTTGTACCTGTAATAAACTTAATCATGTTTATTGTTGTATGGGTAGAAACATTAAGAAGTTTTGGACATAATAAAGAAAAAGACACTTTATTAGGCGTTTTAACATTTGGTTTTTACATTTACTATATAAACTACTTCGTAGATGTTGAATACAAAAGAGACCGAAGTTTAGTACCTACTACAAAAGCAGGAGATACAGTTGCTTCTTTATTATACGCTATAGTAGTTGCAACATTAGTCCATACATATGTAATGCAACCTTTTAATATTCCTACTGCATCATTAGAAAAATCATTATTAATAGGTGATTTTTTATTTGTGAGTAAATTTCATTACGGAGCTAGAACACCTTCTACAGCCGTAGCTATGCCTATGGTTCATGATAGTATGATGATCATAAAAGCAAAATCATATTTAAGCAAACCTCAGCTTCCCTCTTTCCGTTTACCTGGATTACAAAAAATACAACACAATGATATTGTTTGTTTTAACTGGCCTGCTGATACTGTTTATCAATTCTTTGATCGTTCAGGAAGACATATAGACAAACCAAAAGATAAACGTTCTAATTATGTAAAACGTTGTGTAGGTTTACCTGGTGATAATTTATCAATAAAAGATGGGTATGTATACATTAATAATAAAAATTAATTTTACCAGAAAGAGCTAAACCTCAATACTCTTATTTCGTAACAACAGATGGTAGTGATTTAGCCTCATATGCTAGCTTCTTAATCAACGAATTAAAAATAACAGATGGTATCTACCCAACAGATAAACCTAATGAATATTTCTTTGGAGCTGTTACTGATGAAAACATAGCACGTATCAAAAATATTCCCATTGTAAAATCAGTTACTAAAAATTTAACCCCTGCTCCTAATAAAATAGACCAATCTATTTTTCCTCATAATCAAAAATGGTCTTTAGATAATCTTGGTCCCATTTACATTCCAGAAGCAAATAAAACGATTGCATTAAACAAAGAAACCCTTCCTTTTTATAAAAGAATTATCACAGTATATGAAGGTAATACTCTAGAAGAAAAAGGAGGTAAAATATACATCAATGGTAAAGAAGCAACGAATTATACTTTCCAACAAGATTACTATTGGATGATGGGAGACAACCGCCATCGTTCAGAAGATAGTCGTTACTGGGGATTTGTACCTATGGATCATATCGTAGGGAAACCCGTATTTATCTGGTGGAGTATAGATCCTAATATCCCTTGGAGCAAGGCTATTGATAAAATCCGTTGGGATCGTTTATTCTGTACTGTAGGTGGTGATGGTCAACCAACTTCATATTTCAAATATTTCCTAGTAGCACTAGTTGCTTGGTTTGGTTTTGATTGGTATAGAAATAAGAAGAAAAAAGCTTAAAATAAAATTATAAAAATTGGTTTCAGGTTTCAGGTTTCAGGTTAAAAATTTGAACTTGAAACCTGAAACTTTTAAAACAATTATGAACTTATTAATACACCCTACCTATTTCCCTTCAATTAGTCATTTTGCAGCTATTGCTCAAGCAGAAAAGGTTACGTTTGAAATGGATGACAACTTTCAAAAACAAACGAACCGAAACAGAATGTACATATACAGCCCAAACGGAATACAACTCTTAAACATTCCTGTTAAACATTCTAAAGGAGGACATCAAAAAACAAAAGATATTCGATTAGAAACCGCTTTTGACTGGCAAAAACAACATTTTAAATCATTAGAAGCCGCTTATAGAACCTCTCCTTTCTTCGAATATTATGAAGATGCTATTACTCCTATATTCAATCAAAAACATGAATTCTTAATAGATTTAAATTACCAAACCATTGAAATTGTTTCTAAATGTTTAGGATTAAATTTTGAACAACACAAAACAATAGAATTTTTTAAAGAAGCTCCAGATTATAAAGATTTACGTTCACTTGCTAACGGTAAAAAAGATTCCACTTTACTAACACCTTACACTCAAGTCTTTGAAGAAAAACATGGCTTTATAAACAACTTAAGTATTTTAGATTTACTTTTTAATGAAGGTCGCTACGCAAAAGAATATTTAGTAAATCAAAACTTATTTTAATACAATGAAAGCCTTGTTAATATAGGCAGATGATCTGAGTTTACAAAATTCGGAAAGTTTTTAAAACTTTTGACACTCATTTTAGGATCAGCAAAAATATAATCAATTCGGGCAGGATAATATTTAAATGTATAAGTCTGTCCGAATCCTTTTCCTGCTTCCTCAAAAGCATCCTGCATATTTCCTTTTACTGTTCTATATACATAAGAAAACGCGCTATTATTCATATCTCCACAAACAACTAAAGGATAAGGGCATTCTTTTTTATGTTCTACAAATATTTCTGCTTGCTGCTGTTGTTTTTTAAAAGCCTTTCCAATACGCTTAAAAATCATTTCTGATTTAGCTTGACTAAAACCTTCTACATTTTCTGACATCTCATTTACATCCGGAGAAATTTTAATTGATTCTAAATGTAAATTATATACTCTTACAATATCTTTTCCTATCTTAATATCTGCAAAAATGGCAACATTATTAGATTCAGGAAACTCCATTTCCCCTTCATTAACAATTGGAAATTTTGAAAATATAGCATTCCCTGTTTTGATTAAATTCCCATTAGTAAAAATAGCGCGATATGGATATAATTTAAAATCTACTTTAGCTGATGCTGATGTAGAATATTCCTGAATACAAAGAACATCTGGATTATTTTCATTTATAAATTCTAAAATATCATGTGCTACATCTTCTCTTGGAATCCATTTAAACAAATTAAATAATCGTACATTATAGTTCATTACCACAAAATCCTTATCCGAACTGGTTAATTCTTTAGATGAAAACTTATAAAACTTATTAATAAAAGTAATTCCTAATAACAAAATCAAACCAGAAAAAATCATTTGCCGTTTAAAAAGTAAAAGCCAATAGAAAAAAAACAAGGCATTTACAATCAAAAAAAAGGGTAAAATAAGAGTTAATACAGATAAAAATGAAAACCATTTAGGTGCTAAAAAGGAAGTGCATACGCTAAAAAAGTTAAGAACGTAATCAAAAGATTAACAACAAAAACGAGCTTATTAAACCACGTAAGGTTTTTCATTTTATTTTATTTGAAAACAACAGTTACAAAGAAACGATTTTTTTATCAGAATATTTTAAATTATTTACCTGCTCTAAAAAGAAATTCTTTCTCTTCTTTAGTTAGACTTTCATAACCAGATTGACTAATTTTATCTAAGATTTCATCAATTTGTTGTTGTGTTTTGTCTTTCCTTACTATCTTACTTTTTATTTCGTTTTTTGAGGGAGTAGCGTTTTTATGAACCGTTTTAAACGGTGTTGCCTTTTTCTTATTAAACAAATTTGAAATATTATCTAAAAACCCACTTAATCCTTTTCCTAAATCAACCCCTTTCTTTAATAATTTTATATATATAAATCCAAAAAATGCCCCTCCTAAATGAGAAATATGCCCTCCTGTATTTTCTAAAGGCAACTGTACTAAATCAATTATAAGAAAAACTAAAGCTATTTGCCAAACATATACATTACCAAATAATGCCAAACGAACATTCATATAAGGCTGGTAAGTAGCCGTAGCATATACTATAGCCATAATAGAGGCAGAAGCTCCTACAAGCAAAACTGATTGATTAGACAAAAAAGGCAATATTAGATAAGTTAAGATATAAATTAAACCAGCAAATAAACCTCCTAAGACATAAACTGATAAAAGTTGTTTTTGAGTAAAATAAGTAGTAAAAATTCGACCTGCAAAATGCAACATCAACGTATTAAAAACTAAATGAATCCAACCACTATGAAAAAAACAATAACTAACTAAACTCCAAGGCTTATAGCTTAATTGATGAATATCACTAGACAACGCAACCCATTCATAGAAATTAAATGTTATCCCTATTAATTTCAAAACACTAACAATAAGAGTTGGAAACACAAATAATAAGATATTCCAAAAAATTAATTTTATAGTTAAATCTCCTACTCTATATTGTTGCTTTAAGTCCTCTAAAATATTCATATTTCACAATTTAGAATTACATTATCACGTAAATCCCTTATTAATTCCAACGTTTATCATTAAATGAATTCTTTTTCCAGTACCACATCATAAGAAAACCAATCAAAGCTCCTCCTACATGTGCAAAATGTGCTATATTCCCTCCAAAAAGAGAAGATCCCGTCATTCCTGAAAATAAATCTAAAGCAACTAATATTGGAACAAAATATTTTGCCTTAATAGGAACAGGAATAAACATCATCATTAACTCAGCATTTGGAAACATAAAAGCAAAAGCAGTTAAAAGACCATAAATAGCACCTGAAGCTCCTACCGCTGGTGAAATATAAGCTGATAAAAAGAACTAAAATCTTTTTGAGATAAAATTTGTTCCCATCCTAAATCATACTTTCCTTCTTTTAAAATTTCATATATTTCAGCTGGTTTTTGACCATTTGAAACTAATGTATTAAATCCTTCTTGAAAATGAATATAATTTACTCCTGAATGAATTAAACCTGCCCCTATACCACATGATATATAAAAAAACAAGAATTTTTTAGCACCCCAAAAATGCTCTAATGCACTTCCAAAAGAGTATAGAGCAAACATGTTAAATAAGATATGCATAAAATTACCATGCATAAACATGTAAGTTAAAAATTGCCATGGGCGAAAGCTTGTACTTTGAAAATAATGTAGAGCTAAAATCTGCTCTGATTGCGGGACTAGTTGAGCCCCTATAAAACAAATAACATTAATTATTAACAGTTGTTTAACCGTAGGAGTAATTTGCATCATATACTAAATTTTTTATCAATATCATCCACGCTTAAAGTTATAAAAAGTAGGACGATTAAATGGTGAAACTGATTGTTCTTTGCAAGCAAAGAGGTTATTAACTATATTCTCTTGTTCTACTTCAGTTAAAATAGTTCCTGTTTTAACTGCTAAACTTCTTGCCATAGATTTAGCCATACTATCCATCTGACTAAAACTACTGTCTGGTATTTCTTCTTGTAAATCTGATATCAGTTGTTCTAAAACTCTTGTTACTTCACTTTCTGTCATAGTAACTGGAATACCTGATATAACAACGGTACCTGAAGCAGCGGATTCGAAAATAAATCCTGCATTTTCTAATGAAGCTTTTAACTCTAAGAACAATGCCATTTCTGTACCTGAAAAATACAAAGTTAAAGGAAATAACAATTGCTGACTATTAGCTTGTTGAACCGTTATATTTTTCAACAATTGCTCATACAAAATACGCTGATGAGCTCTATGTTGATCTATAATTAGCATCCCTGATTTGATAGGACTTACAATATATTTCTTTTGCAGTTGATAAGTTGTAGATTTTGCTTTTTCTATCTCAGTATCGTTAAACAAAGATCCTGTAACAGTTTCCGATTCAAAATGTATTTCTTCTGGCTCAAAAGCATCTTTTAATCCTACATAAAGGCTCTCCCAACTCTGGCTTTCTTTTTTAGGCTGATAATTAAAATGACTACTACTTGAAGAAGAATTAAAATTGCTGGTACTTTTGGGGGATACTGGTATATCATCTGCAAACGGGTTAAAGGTAGCATCTACCTGTATGGTTGGCATTTCTGCTTCTAGATCTTTATAACTATAAGGTGTATCTAAATTAGCATCACGATCAAAATCTAAAACGGGGGCTACGTTAAACTGTCCTAAACTGTGTTTTACTGCTGAACGGATAATAGCATACAGAGCTTGTTCATCATCAAACTTTATTTCTGTTTTAGTTGGATGAATATTAATATCAATAGTATGTGGAGGTACATCTAAATAAAGGAAATAGCTTGGTTGCATCCCATCTTTTAACAAACCTTCATAAGCAGCCATAATAGCATGATGCAAATAACCACTTTTAATAAAGCGATCATTTACAAAAAAGAATTGTTCTCCTCTACTCTTTTTAGCAAATTCAGGCTTACCTATAAAACCTTTTAATTGTAAAATTTCTGTTTCTTCCGTTACTGGCACTAACTTTTCATTTGTTTTTCCAGCAAAAACATTTACAATACGCTGACGTAAATTAGATTGTGGCAAATTAAACACTTCGCTTCCATTATGATAAAAAGTAAAATGTATATTTTCGTGAGCTAGGGCTACTCGTTGAAATTCATCAATTATATGCCGCAATTCAACCGTATCTGATTTTAAAAAATTTCTACGGGCAGGTATATTAAAGAATAAATTTTTAATTGCAAATGAAGTCCCTTTTGGTAATACAGATGGTTCTTGAGAAACAAATTTACTTCCTTCAATAATTAAATGACTTCCTAATTCATCTTGATCTTGCTTTGTCTTAAGCTCTACATGAGCTATTGCTGCAATAGAAGCTAAAGCTTCTCCCCTAAAACCTTTGGTATGCAAATCAAATAAGTCTTCTGCTTTTCTAATTTTTGAAGTAGCATGACGTTCAAAACAAAGACGTGCATCCGTTACACTCATCCCTTTTCCATTATCTATAACTTGTATGAGTGTTTTTCCCGCATCCTTACAAATAAGTTTAATATCAGTAGATCCTGCATCTATTGCATTTTCTACCAATTCCTTAACTACGGAAGCTGGTCTTTGTACTACCTCTCCTGCCGCTATCTGATTAGCTACATGATCAGGTAGTAATTGTATTATACTTGACATTAAATGAGTTACTAAATTAATTTCCTAAAATGGGTTGAAAACAAAATTAAAGAAAAGGAATGGGTTTTTATCATTCAATCTTTTTATTTTTTCACAAAAAAGCCATCCTATTACATTGCAATTAGAATGGCTTTTATTTATTAACTTTTAAAAGATTGTTTGTTTCTTTATAAAAGATAAATTTTATTTTTCAATTTAAAATTTGTTTCTTAAATCTACCATTTTTATGGCAGCTATTGCAGCTTCTGTACCCTTATTCCCATGGGCTCCTCCACTTCTGGCTATAGATTGTTCTTCTGTGTTATCAGTTAATACACAAAAAATAGTAGGAACATCATATATGACATTCATATCTTTAATTCCTTGTGTTACACCTTCACATACAAACTCAAAATGCATCGTTTCACCTTTAATAACACAACCAATTACAATAACGGCATCTAAATCTAAATTTTTATGCATTTGACTTGCTCCGTAAATCAATTCAAAACTACCTGGAACATTCCATCGAATAATATTTTCAGGTAAGGCACCACAATCTAACAAAGCAGATGCTGCTCCCTTAAAAAGACCTTCGGTAATTTTATCATTCCATTCAGAAACAACAATCCCAAATCGAAAATCTTTCGCATTTGGGATCGAATTTTTATCGTACTCTGATAAATTTTTATTTGCTGTAGCCATATTTTTAGTTTACAGTATTATTAGTATAAAGTCTTTTGACTGAACTACGTACTGCTTATATAATTTATTGAGCCATTCCTATTAAAGCATCAATATTTTGAGCTTCTGGAGTGTCTTCATATTTTTCTTTAATTTCAGTAAAATATTTTAACGCATTTGCTTTATCTCCTTTAGCAAAAGCTAATTGACCTGCTTTTAACAAAAAGCGTGGTGTAGTTAATTCATTTGCGTTACTTTCAGCTGCCTTTACGTAGTATTCTAACGCTTCATCCGTTTTATTTAATTCTGCTTTTGCATCACCAATGGCACCTAAAGCTAAAGCATTAGTATAAGCATCGTCTGACTTATAATCATTTAAATACTCAATTGCTTTTTCAAACTGTTTAGTATGTAAATAAGCCATACCCGCATAATAATTTGCTAAATTACCTGCATCTGTACCACTATGATTTTTAGCAATATCAATAAAACCTTGTTTTCCTTCACCTCCATTTAAGGCTAACTTAAATAAAGAATCATTTGCTTGTGAAGCATCAACTGCTTGTTGAAAATACTTCTGAGCTTGATACATATCACTAGCAGCTTCATTTTCAGATGGAGTTGATACAAATTTATTATACATCAAGTACCCCACTACAACTAAAGCCACCCCTCCTAAAACTGATAAAATTAGGTTTTGATTCTTTGCTACGAACTCTTCCGTTTTACTTGCAGTTTCATCTAAGGTATTAAAAACGTTAGCGGTCGTACTTTCACTTTCTTCAACCGCAATGGTTTGCTCTAAATCAGGTACATTTTCAAGCGTATCTTCTTCCGTTTTCTCAACTTGTGGTTTTGGAGCTTTATATCCTCTTTTATTATAAGTTGCCATTATAATTTTAAATTAGTGAGGTGCAAAAATAAAATTTTTATTGAAAAACAAAATAAGTTTTCATTTTATTTTTAATAATTTGCGAGCGATTTTTAAATAATTATTACCTAAAAATTACAATTCTTCGATTTATGCACCTAAAAAAAATTTCTTTATTCAACTTTAAAAATTTTGAGGAAGCAAATTTCGATTTTGAACACAAGATTAATTGCTTTGTGGGTAAAAATGGAATTGGAAAAACTAATGTATTAGATGCAATCTATCACTTAGCTTTTGGGAAAAGTTATTTTAATACTTTAGCCGTACAAAATATCAAACACGGAAGTGATTTTTTTGTAATAGATGGCGAATTCGTAAAACAAGATCGTCCTGAAAATATTGTTTGCAGTTTAAAAAAAGGACAAAAGAAAATACTCAAACGTAATGGTAAGCTTTATGAAAAGTTTTCAGATCATTTAGGCCTCATCCCAATGGTTATTATTTCTCCCACAGATGCTGATCTAATTAGAGAAGGAAGTGAAGTAAGAAGAAAATTCATAGACAGCGTAATTTCTCAATTAGATAATCATTATTTACACCAACTCATACAATATCAAAAGGTATTAACGCAACGAAATGCTTTATTAAAATATTTTGCTTTAAACCGTGTTTTTGAACAAGATACTTTAGAAATTTATAATGACCAATTAGCTAGTTTAGGTACTGAAATATTCAAAAAAAGAGAACAATTTTTAACTGAATTCATCCCCATCTTTAACCATTATTATAAACTAATTTCTAACTCAGCTGAAAGTGTATATTTAGTATATGAAAGCCAATTAAGTGAAGCGCCTTTAATAGAACTTCTATCAAACAATATACACAAAGACAGAACGTTACAATACACAAGTATTGGCATTCACAAAGACGATTTAGCTTTTTTAATAGAAGGACATCCTATCAAAAATTCGGTTCACAAGGACAACAAAAATCCTATTTAATTGCCCTAAAACTAGCACAATTCGAGTTTGTAAAAAAACAAAGCGGAGAAAAACCTATACTTTTATTTGATGATATTTTTGATAAATTAGATGAAGATCGTGTTAGTCAAATTATTTCTATGGTAAATAATGAGGAATTTGGACAACTTTTTATTTCTGACACACATTCTGAACGAACGGAAAACATTGTCAAACAGACCCATCAGCTTTATAAAATATTTAACATATAATTTTTTAACTTAGTCTAAAATTAAAAAAATGAAAAACTTACTATTCAGCACACTTTGCACCACAATGATTGTCTTTACTAGTTGTAAAGGACAAAATAATTCTACAACAGACAATTTAGAACCTAAGATATTTGCTGAAAAAATAGCTAATTCAGACGTATATATACTTGATGTAAGAACACCTCAAGAATATGCTTCTCAACACTTAGACAAAGCAATAAATATTGACTACAACGCGGCTGATTTTGAAACCAATTTAGCAAAGTTAGACAAAAACAAACCTGTTTACCTATACTGCCTAAGCGGAGGAAGAAGTGGAAAAGCTATGGATAAAATGAGCCGTATGGGCTTTAAAGAGATTCATAATATGACAGGAGGCATCATGAAATGGAATACTGAAGGATTATCAAAACCTACAGCTGTATCAGGAATGACCCTTGTTGAATTTCAAAAATTAGTACAATCAGATAAAAAAGTATTAGTCGATTTTTATGCCGAATGGTGTGGTCCTTGTAAAAAAATGGCTCCTTATCTTGAAAAAATAAAAGAGGAAATGAAAGGTAAAATTAAAATCGTAAAAATAGATGCTGATCAAAACCAACAATTAGCACAAGATTTACAAATTGAAGGATTACCTACTCTAATTCTTTATCAAGAAGGCAAAGAAACTTGGAAAAACTTAGGTTTTATTAAAGAAGAAGAATTGAGAAAAAAACTATAATTTCAAAAACGTAAAACTAAAAGAGGATGTCCTAAAAGTCTGCAATCTTCTCATTTCAAGAAAGAACTGAAAGCCCTACCCGAATAGATAAAGCAAATCACATAATATTAATTATCAAAATTCTCCTACCGTAAGAGTAGCAAACAGTGCATTGATTGATTACTTTTCGGACAGACTCTTTTAAACTAATTATAAAATCTCATAAATTTCATCAGTTCAAAACTTATTAAACCCCATAGTTTCTTTTTATATTTAAAAAACAATTTATCTACGTATATTTACATCAACATACAATCAAAAAAATGTTTACAAAAGAAGCTATCAATTTCTTAGAAGATTTAAAAGCAAACAATACAACTGAGTGGATGCATGCTAACAAAAAACGTTATGAAGCATACAAAAAAGATTATCATAATTTAATTAGTAATATTCTAGAAGAAATCAAACCTCTAGACCCTTCATTAGAGCCTCTTGAAGTAAAAAACTGTACTTTCAGAATTAACCGAGACATTCGTTTTTCAAAAGACAAATCGCCTTATAAAACAAATATGGGAATTTGGATGTCTACCAATAAGTTACGTAAAAATAGTCCTGGGTATTATATACATTTTGAAAAAGGCAAGTGTTTTATAGCTGGAGGCGTATGGTGTCCTGAAACTGACGATTTAAAAAAAATACGTCGAGAAATAGCTTTCTTCTATGAAGATTTAGAAGAAATTGTAAATGATAAAACTTTTAAAAAAGAATTTAACAGCTTAGACCGAGAAGAAGGTAACGTGTTAAAGTCCGCTCCAAAAGGATATGACAATAATCATCCTGCAATAGAATTTTTAAAACTAAAAAGTTTTACTATTTCACAACCCATTGATGAAAAATGGTTTACAGACCAAGATTTCGCTAAAAAGATAGCTTCTAAACTCATTACAATAAAACCATTTAATTCCTTTTTAAATAGAGCATTAGAAACTGAAGAATAAAAAAGCATAAGTCATTTTTTTCTTTATGTTCTTTGCAAAATCTTTGCGTACTTTGCAAACAAATAAATTAGACCCAATGAATATCCAACATAATTTCTCTCTTAAAAACTATAATACTTTTGGCATTGAAGCGAAAGCTTCAGAATTTATTGCTATTCAAAACATAACAGAGTTAAAAGATACTTTAAAAACACATATTAACAAAAAGAAGTTCATATTAGGAGGAGGAAGTAATATGCTTCTAACACAAAATATAAATGCTTTAGTCATCCATATAAACCTAAAAGGTAAAAAAGTTATCAAACAAGATGAAGATCATGTTTGGGTAGAGGCTCAAGCTGGAGAAAATTGGCACGAATTTGTTTTATGGAATATTGAACAAAACTATGGAGGCATTGAAAACATGTCCTTAATTCCTGGCAATGTAGGTACGACCCCTGTTCAAAATATTGGTGCTTATGGAGCTGAAATAAAAGATACCTTTGTATCCTGTGAAGCTATAAATATTCGTACACAAGAAATTAAAACATTTACAAATGAAGAATGCAAATTTGGCTATCGTGAAAGTATTTTCAAACAAGAAGCTAAAGATCAGTATATCATTACTTCTGTCATTTTTAAACTAACAAAACATAATCATAAAATTAATACAGGTTATGGTGATATTTTAAAAGAATTAGAAAATAAAAACATTATTACTCCAACAATTAAAGACGTAAGCAATGCCGTAATTGCCATCCGCCAAAGCAAACTACCGGATCCAAAAGAATTAGGAAATAGTGGTAGCTTTTTTAAAAACCCAATTATTTCGAGAGCGGATTTTAACAGAGCTAAAGCTTCTCATCCCGAAATAAAACATTATGACATCTCAGAAAATGAAGTAAAAGTACCTGCTGGTTGGCTAATTGAACAAACAGGATTAAAAGGCTATCGAAATGGTGATGCAGGTGTACACACTAAGCAAGCCTTAGTATTAGTAAATTATGGAAATGCCACAGGACAAGACATTTTAAACCTGTCTAAATTTGTTCAAAAGACAGTTTCTGATAAATTTGGAATTACAATTGAAGCAGAAGTAAATATTATTTAATTTTTTTTAGTAAATTTGATAGTAATCATATAAAAACATGAAATTTTTAAAGAATAAATTTAGATTATCTAACAAGATAAAAAATGAAATTGAAATCGAACGAAATCTTGTTACTACATCTGCAAAAATAGCTTCTCAAAGTGCAATTAGAACATCTAAAGCACTAGGATTAAGTATAAAATCTATTGACAACGGAAAGTTAATAGAAACACATCCTAATGGAAATATTGTAGTTATAAGAGAACTCATTAAAGTTGCCCCTAAAACCCCTGACATTAGAAAAGGAATTTCAATATGTCTAAAATAAAAAGACTACGAATATTTGCTGGTCCTAATGGATCTGGCAAAAGTTCCCTTTTGAAAAATTTAGCGAACGCTATAGCACAGGTACTTTTATAAATTCCGATCAAATTGAAAAAGAATTAAACGAAAAGGGCTATATAGACTTATCTAAATACCTTATTATCACGAATCAAGAGCATTTAGAACAGTTCTTAAGTACCAAAAACGCTCTATCTTTACTAAATAAATCAAAATTAGAAAACAAGCCAATCAACTTTTATATTGTTGATAATATAATTATTGATCGACCTAAAAATACTCATAGTTACGAATCTGCCCTTATAACCTCCTTTATTAGAGAAAAATTAATGGAATCAAATCAAAATTTTTGTTTTGAAACGGTTATGAGCCATCAATCAAAGATTGAAGAAGTAATAGAAGCTAAAAAAGAGGTTACAAAATTTATTTTTACTTCATTTGTTTAGATGATCCCGAAATTAACATATCAAGAGTTGAGGACCGAGTAAATAAAGGAGGACACCCTGTAGATCCTAACAAAATAGTTTCCCGTTACCCTAAAACTTTAGAAAACTTACTACCTATTTTAAAAATTGCAGATAAAAGCTTTTTAATAGACAATTCCGAAAAAAATGAAAATAATTGCTGAAACGTCAAATGGAAATTTGACCGTTCTAGAAGATGAAAACAATCTACCTAACTGGTTTATTGAATACATAATTAACAAACTATAACAAATAGTTAATAAAAACACTCAAAACTCCATGATTATATTCTCATGATTTAACAACCACTTATGTAGAGGACTTTTCAACCTTAACTAAACCTCTGAAACTATTAAATACATACCTCTTCTCATGAATCCTATCAAGTTTATTTAGATTTTGACAACTTACTTAATTTTAAAAAAATTGGTAATAAAACTTATTTTATAGCCAATTTTATTTAAATAAACCTGAAACATTTCTTCCCATCAAAATTTAACTATTAATCTTTCTAAAAAATTAATACTGAAGGCTATACAAATTGTACTAAAAAAACAAGTAGTAGCACAATCACCTCTTTTTATCTAGAAATATTTTTACTATACGAATTCATTTAGATCATATCAAACAAAAAAATAGAACTGCAAAATAATTCCTAAATCACATCAAAAAGAAATCATTAAATTAGCCAATCAAGAGAGTAACAAAAATAAAGAACCAATTTGCAATGTTCCCAAAGGAGGTATTATGCTTATGAAACCTTTAGCGTTACATACTTTTATGCCTACAACAAAAAGAGATGTATTTACAATATTGAATTTTCAAATAAAGTGCTAAAAAAATGAATTAAAATGGGTAAATATTCTAAATTCTAATATATTTTAAAAATATGTATATTCCTGATTTATATAAAAACGAAAATCAAGAAGAAATTGAAAAATTCTTACAAAATAATGGCTTTGCTATTTTGATTAATACTACTAATGGTAAACATTGGGGAACTCATACGCCCTTATTTTTAGAAAAAAAAGGAGAGAAATTATTTTTTTCAGGTCATATTTCTAAAGAAAATCCACAGGCAAAAAGTCTTCACAATGGAGAAGAAATTTTAGCTATTTTTACAGGTCCTCATACCTATATCTCTTCGTCTTGGTATGACCATGAAAATGCACCTACTTGGAACTATATTGCAGTTCACGTATATGGAAAAATTCAGATTCTAAATTCAGATGAAACTATCGTTTCTTTAAAAAAACTAACCCATAAATACGAAACAAAACAGGAAAAGCCGCTAAATTTCGAAGAACTTTCGCCCCAAACAATGCGTCAAGCACAAGCTGTTTTAGCCTTTAAAATTCAAGTAACACAAATAGACGCAAAGAAAAAACTTTCGCAAAATCGTGATGATAAAAATTACGAAAGAATCTTAACCCAACTGGAAAAAAGTAATGAAATTAACGACAATCAAATAGCCTTAGAAATGCGTAGAAACAGAGAAAATTTTAATCTATAATTGATTGTTCTTATTTGGCATTTGAATTTTAAACCGCTACCTTTGCGCATCAATTTTTGAAAGAATATATGGAGCTATTTTTACTCATCTTATTTTATTTTTTCCTTACCGTAGTAACAATCCAAATAGCATATTATTTGTTTGTTTTTGGTAAATTTTCTTTTACAAAACCACAAGAAAGCAAGGAAAAGCATATTTCTGTTTCGGTTATGGTATGTGCAAAAAATGAAGAAGAAAACCTAAAAAAACTAATTCCATTATTAGCCAAACAAAACTACCCTAACTATGAAATTGTCATCATCGATGATGCTTCATATGACAATACTCGTTTTTTAGTAGAAGATTTCCAAAAAGAAATTCCAAACCTAAAATTAGTTAAAGTAGAAAATAACGAAGCTTTTTGGGGAAACAAAAAATTTGCACTCACTTTAGGCATAAAAGCGGCATCAAAAGAATATTTACTTTTTACAGATGCAGACTGTTTTCCAAATTCTGAAAATTGGATAAAAGAAATGACTTCTCACTTCACCTTACACAAAACAATTGTGTTAGGATATGGGGCGTACGAAAAAGAATCAGGTATTTTAAATAAATTAATACGATTTGAAACTTTACTAACTGCTACACAATACTTTTCTTGGGCAAAATTAGGAAAGCCTTATATGGGAGTAGGAAGAAATTTAGCTTATAAGCGAGAAGAATTTTTTAAAACAAATGGCTTTATTAATCACATGAAAATACGCTCAGGTGATGATGATCTTTTTATTAATGAAGCCGCTAACGCAACCAATACGAGTATTTGTTTTTCAAATGAAAGCTTTACCTATTCTATTCCTAAAAAGACCTTCAAAGAATGGTTTTTCCAAAAAAGACGTCATGCTTCAACTGCTCAATTTTATAAAGCTTTTGATAAAAATCAATTAGTTCTTTTTATTTAAGCCAGTTTTTATTTTTCATTACACCTATTACTTTATTAGCTATGCAGTACCAATGGATCATTGTATTAAGTGCAATAGGTGTACGTTATTTAAGCAGCTGGATTTCGTTAGGTTTTTCAGCTGGAAAATTAAAAGAAAAAGACATCATGTACTGGTATCCTATTCTTGAAATTATCCTTATTTTCACACAGCTCAATATTTTTATTAGAAATTTAATTTCAAAACCTGCTACTTGGAAATAAAAAAACACATAGAAAAAGCAATAAAAGGAGATCAAGTATCTTTCACTTATTTACTAGATAAATATTGGAATGAAGTATACGCCTTCATGTTACAGCGTACTGAAAATGAAACAGATGCCGAAGACATAACAATCGAAACTTTTTCAAAAGCTTTTGATAAAATAGCGGTATATAATCCAGAATTTCAATTTAACACTTGGTTAATTGCTATCGCTAAAAATGTTCATATAGACTTACTAAGAAAAAAGAAATCCTCTTTATTCATAGATATCACAGATCAAGAAGATGATATTGCTTATGGTATAGCTGATGATTCACCTAGTGCAGAAGATCAAATCATTACGGAACAAAACCTCAACCGTTTACTACTATTTATTAAACAGCTCAAACCTGCTTATCAAGAAGTAATTCAAATGAGGTATTTCCAAGAAATGAGCTACCAAGAAATTGCAGACGATTTAAACGAACCATTAAATAACGTTAAAATCAAAATCCTTCGTGCTAAAAAATTATTAGCAGAAATTATTGAGAGAAGTTAATTTAATCGACAGTAAGATCTAAACATTTCACAACAAACCTAAAACAACAAATACAACACGCTATAAAATAAGCTATTAACATGTAATGTTTTTTTATCTTTGGTAAAAACCAACCACCAATGAAAACTATTACTCATAGAGAAAAGTTCAAACAACTTTTTTCTTTACCCGTTATCATAGCTTCGTTAGGCTATTTTGTCGATATCTATGACTTACTCCTATTTGCAATTGTAAGAGTCCCTAGCTTAAAAGATTTAGGATTAAATCCTGACACCTCTGGTACAATCATTATTAATTTTCAAATGTTCGGCCTTCTTTTAGGAGGTATACTTTGGGGAATTTTAGGAGATAAAAAGGGCGATTATCAGTTCTTTTTGGCTCCATTATAGTCTATTCTTTAGCTAATATTGCTTGCGGCTTCCTACCTGATTTTCCTTTTGAAAACAAAACGAGCATCTATACCTTACTCCGCTTTATTGCAGGAATAGGTTTAGCAGGCGAATTGGGAGCAGGTATTACTTTAGTAGCAGAATCATTACCTAAAGAATTAAGAGCTATAGGTACCTCTATTGTTGCTGGTTTTGGCCTTTTTGGTGCTGTTGTTGCTAATTTAACTGTAGAACTGTCAAACAATTGGACAACAGCTTACTTCATAGGAGGAGGACTTGGCTTATTACTTCTTTTTTACGTTTTGGCGTTATAGGATCAGGGGTTTATACAGATATAAAAGATAGCAAAGCAATTTCTAAAGGAAATTTCTTTGCTTTTTTCACAAATTGGGATCGTCTTATTCGGTATATTAAATGTATTTGTATAGGTTTACCAACTTGGTTTTGCATTGGTATATTAGCTGTAATGGCAAACCAATTTGCTCCTGAATTAGGAATCAAAACAATTATACCTGGAAAAGCTATTATGTGGGCTTATATAGGCATTTCAATTGGAGACCTTGCTAGTGGTTTTTTCTCACACCTACTGCATTCTCGTAAAAAAGCAATTCTTTATATGATGTTATTTACAATCATAGGAGTAGCACTAACACTTTATAGCGGTCCAATGACTGAAAACACATATTACTTTTATTGTACTTGGCTTGGACTAGGAACAGGTTATTGGGCTATGTTTGTTACCGTTGCATCAGAACAATTCGGAACAAACATTAGAAACACTGCTACAACAACCGTTCCTAACATCGTCAGAGGCTGTTTACCTTTAATGCTAATTGGTTTTGATTATTTCAAAAAATCAAACACAATCATTACTTCAGCTACCATAATAGGCTTAATTGTCTTTTCACTAGGAATTTACACTACTATTTCTATAGAGGAAACCCACAATAAAGATTTAGATTTTTTAGAATAAAAAGGTTAATAAAAGTTTTTCATATTTTAATCAATAGATAAAATCAAATATTAAAAAAACATCTCATTCAAAAAAACGCATTATACCTAAATAAATACATTAATTTATAAATATTCATATATTTTTATAAAAATTTAACCTTTGGCATAATTATTTCATACTAAAAAAATACACTTTCTGCAGAAGTTTTTATTTACTATTAAAACCTAAAAATTATGTCAAAATTAAATATAAACAATAAAGAATGGCTAGAACTTGTTTTTGAGGGTAAAAACAAAGCATATGGAGCTTATCAATTACGTAAAGAAGATGGTAATACTAGTACAAAGGCTTTTTTGAGTGGTATTTCAGTTATAACCAGCATTGCCGCTTTACCTATAATTTTAAGTTCTTTCAAAGATAAACCTGTAATTACAAATACTAATAATGATTTAGGCAATATAACTATTACAGCAGTACATTTACCTAAAAAGAAGTACAAAAGAAAATCGAAAAACAATTGACACAAATCAAAAAAGCTGAAGTAACAACTCTTAAAACACATGATTTAATCAATCCAAAAGTAGTTGCATCTTCTAAAACAACCGAAAATGATTTAAAAAAACCAGAAGATATAGGTAAAAACACCTCTGAAAATCCTTTAGCTGCACAAGGAAGTCCTTCAGGAAATTTACAAGGAAATACTGTTGAAGCAACACCTCTTCCTAAGAAAATTTCTGATCCGATTCCTGAAGGACCGCTAACTCCTGCTATACTAGAAAAAAGCCCTGAATTCCCTGGTGGATTAGATGCTTTTCTAAAAATCATAAGCAGTCGTTTTCAGACACCTGAAATAGAAGAAAACAATACGATTAAAATCTTAGTTTATTTTATAGTAGAACCTGATGGAAGTATTACAAACATAACAGTACCTCGAAATCCTGGTTTTAACCTAGACAAAGAAGCTATACGTGTTCTTAAATCAATAAAAACAAAATGGGAACCTGGTATTTATCAAGGACAAGCTGTTAGAACTCAATATTCATTACCTATTACTATTCAAATTAATTAAAAAAGAGGCTTTCGAAAAATATTATATTCAAAAACTAGTTTCATTTTAACAAAATAAAAGAAAAACCTAATAGCTTTCAGAAAACAAAAGCAATTTTATTCTTATTATTTTTCTTTTTTAAAACAAAAACAATAGTTAAAACAATATATTTTTTTTCGAAAGTCTCCTTATTTACGAAATATTTTATGTATTTGCACACAATAAGACTATCCCCTAATCTGTATACTATCAAATTAATGAGGTAACTTATCTTTTAGCAAACCATAAATAAAGGTTCCTAACAAAGATCCTAAGAGAACAACAAAAATAGCGGGAATTCCGGTTCCTAATAATATAAATATAGGTCCTGGACAAGCTCCAACTAAAGCCCATCCTAGTCCAAAGATAAAACCTCCAACTAAGTAGCGAGCTACAGAAATATCCTTATCTGGAATTAAAATAGGTCTTCCTTCAACATCTTTTAATTCTTTCTTCTTAATAAATCGTATACCTAACACACCTACTAAAATGGCTACTGAAATAATACCATACATACGAAATGATTGAAACATAAACATTTCATAAATACGATACCAAGATACCGCTTCTGCTTTTGTTAAAACGATACCAAAAAGCAATCCAACTGCAAAAAAACGTAGTAATTTCATCTATCTAAAAAAGTAAAGGTAAAATAAAATGTGCCATAACTAAACCTCCTAAAAAAAAGCCAATAACAGCTATTAGAGAAGGAAGTTGTAAATTACTTAATCCAGATATTGCATGTCCAGAAGTACATCCGCCAGCATAAGGTGTTCCAAAACCGATTAAAAAACCACCTAATAACAATAAAAAAAAGCCTTTATAGCTCAATACAGAATCTAAACTAAATATTATATCGGGTAAATATTTTCCATTAGGAGCATCAATACCCATCTTTTGTAATTGTGTAATAGTTTCAGTATTAATATCTACATTATGAGTTCCTCCTAAAAAATGAAAAGCTATATATCCTCCAACGATAGACCCAAGTACTACCGCTAAATTCCATTTTTGTTCTCTCCAATCAAAATTAAAGTATTGAGCTGATCTTTTACCTCCAGTCATTGAACATATTGTTCTCAAATTTGAAGACATCCCAAAAGTCTTCCCAAAATAAGTTAACAATAACATAACCAGACCTATTAAGGCTCCTGAAATAGCCCAATGCCAAGTTTGAGTTAAAATTTCCATTTCTATTATTTTTATGCAAAAATAATAGAAATGATAAATTAACAAAGAAGAAGTTGTAAAAATCAAAAAGCACCCTTTTGAGGTGCTCTTTGTGAAATTTAAGATAACTCTTTTATTAACCCAACCAATATAATGAAAAAAGAAATATCTACACCCGAGTAAAACCCGAATTAAAATTTCGGTTGCAAAGTTAAGACTATTTTTTTCAAAAAAACAAAGCTTTTCATCAAAAAGGAATATTTTCTTACGAGCTTTTGTTTTTATATTTGTAAAAAAATTCTAAGATAATGAAAAAACTATACTCTTTAGTGCTCTCAAGCTTTTTACTATTAAGCAGTTGTATTAGTACTCGAAATACCATTCGAAACATAGACAATAATATTCCTGGTCCGTCTTTAAATGAAAAATATAACAGTTTTGTTATTACTAAAAATGCAACTGATAAAAAATATGCATTTACTGAATTTTACCCTGTAAACGTAGGTTTCACATCATTAGAAGATGGTGAAAATAACCAGAAACGTTTTTTAAATGCTTTAGCAGGACCAAAAGGAGAACCTATTTCCTACAAATTAGTAGAATCATGCTGTCCTTTTCCTACTAACAGAGCAGATGTAGGAGCAGGTATGTTAGACATTTACGAAATAACTTATCCAGGGCAATCAAAACCTATGATCATTTACCTAAATAAGTTCGAAAGAGGAGAACTGATGATTCCTGTAGGTTTCTCAGCTAAAAAATAACAGTTTTATGTAACTACAAATAGTCAGTCAAAAGATTAATTTAATTACTGACAATCCAAAAATACCTAATAACTTTATTAAATAAAGAGTGGAACACAACATACGCTAGCGATGAAACTGTTTCACTCTTCTATTATCATTTTAAACTAAAAAACTACAATAGACGTTTCTTTTATTAAAAATTACACAAAACCTCCATTAAAAAGCATTACATACCATAAGTCAGATAATTATACACTAATAGCTTTTGATCATCTGTAAGCTTAGCTTTTGGTGCCATCCTATCTACCGTCTTAGTCCAACCTGCTTTATCATGTTTAGATACAGGGAATAATTTATGACATTTTGCACAATTATTTTCATATAACAATTTTCCTTCCGCAATTTCAGCGGGAAGATCTACTTTAGCAACCTCAGTCTTAGTTTCTGCGGTAGAAACTGGGGTTACTGCTTTTTTTGAACAAGAAAAAAGAATTATTCCTAAGCAAAGAGCTCCTAATATTTTTTTATTTAACATATTATACTTTTTTTGATTTGGGTAAATATAAAAAAATCCCACCTTTTTTATATTAAAAAATTTAAAACAATAGAAGAACTAAAAACCGAAGTTAAACAATACATTACCTATTACAATAACGAAAGAATTAAATCAAATTTAAACAAAATGAGCCCGATAAAATATCGAGCTCACTATTTTCAAAATTAAGTTTAAATTTATCTAAACTTTTGGGTTCAGTCTATTTCTAGGTAGGATTTTTTAAATTATATAAATGTAAAATTCATGTGTTATTTCACTTCCATCAATTCTACATCAAAAATTAAAGTCGCATTTGGAGGAATTACACCTCCTGCTCCTCTATCTCCGTACCCTAAATAAGAAGGAATTACAAAACGAGCCTTATCTCCAACTTGTAATAACGCAATCCCTTCGTCCCATCCTTCAATTACATATCCTTTTCCTAATGGAAACTCTATTGGTTGCTTTCTTTTATAAGAAGAATCAAAAACTTGTCCATTTTCTAAAGAACCTTGATAATGTACAGATACTGTACTTCCTTTTTCTGCTTTTTTCCCTTCTCCTTTTTGAATAATCTTATAACGTAAACCACTTTCTGTTTTTTCAAAACCTGCAGCTAATTTTTCCATAGCTTCTTCTGCTTGACGTTTTGCTTCTTCAACCCTTTTCTCTCGAGCACCTTCAAATGTACGGAAAGCTTCAATTGCATTCCATTTTTCAGCTTCTGCTCCTACACGAATAATTTCAATTGATTCTAACAAATCATCTTGCGCAACTGCATCCACAACATTTTGCCCATCTACTACATGACCAAATACAGTATGTTTTCCATCTAACCAAGGCGTTGCTACATGGGTGATAAAAAATTGAGAACCATTTGTTCCTGGCCCTGCATTAGCCATAGATAAAACACCTGGCCCATCATGTTTTAAAGAAGGATGAAATTCATCATCAAATTTATACCCTGCATCACCTGTTCCTGTTCCTAAAGGACATCCTCCTTGAATCATAAAATCAGGAATAACACGATGGAATTTTAATCCATCATAATATTTTTGCCCTTGAGGCTTAACTGAATTCTCTAAATTCCCTTCTGCTAAACCTACAAAGTTACCCACAGTTCCAGGAGTTAAATCATGTGTTAATTTCACTAAAACAGCTCCTTTAGAAGTATTAAATTTTGCGTAAATACCGTCTTGCATCACTTTATTTTATTAAATTTGAGAAACAAAATTACGATTTTATATTCAAATGGACATCAAAATAATTAGCTATGCCCCTAAATACAAAGAAGATTTTATTCGTCTTAATAAAGCATGGCTGGAAGAATTTTTCTACATAGAACCACACGATCTTATTACATTCAAAAACATAGAGCAAGATATTATCCAAAAAAAAGGGTACAATCTTCTTTTGTTTAGCTAACAATCAAGTTGTAGGAACTGTAGCAATGATCAAAACAAATTCTAATACTTATGAATTAGCTAAAATGGCTGTAGATAAGAATTTTCAAGGTATGAAATTAAGTTCCTTATTAATGAATGCTTGCATTGATTATGCTATTTCTCAAAAAGCAAAGAAAATATTTCTTTTATCAAGTACGAAACTAATTCCCGCTCTTAACTTATACCGTAAATTTAATTTTATCGAAGTCCCTTTAGAAGAGACTGATTATGTAAGAGCTGACATACAAATGGAACTATATTTATAAAATGAAAAAAGCAGACTACTTAGAAATAAACAAGAAAACTTGGAACGAAAAAACCATTGTACACATCAACTCTGATTTTTACGACAATAATGCTTTTTTAAAAGGTAAATCAACATTAAATAATATTGAATTAAATCTATTAGGTAATATTCAAAATAAAAACATTTTACATTTACAGTGTCATTTCGGACAAGATTCAATGTCTTTACAACGTATGGGAGCACAAGTAACAGGTATTGATTTATCCGATAAAGCAATCGAAACTGCTCAAAAATTAAATACTCAATTAGGACTAAATACTCAATTCATTTGTTGCGATGTTTATGATACTCCTAATCATATAAAGAAAAAATTTGATTTAGTTTTTACTAGTTACGGAACCATTGGCTGGTTACCAGATTTAGATAAGTGGGCAAATATTATAGCCCATTTATTAAAACCTAATGGTAAATTAGTTTTTGTAGAATTCCACCCATTTGTCTGGATGTTTGACAATGATTTTAAAAAAATAATTTATAATTATTTTAATGTAGAAACTATTATAGAAGAAGAAAAAGGAACCTATGGAAATCGTAATTCAAATATAGAAACTAAAACTATATCATGGAACCATCCAACCTCAGAGGTTTTAAATTCACTAATCAAAAATGGTTTTCAAATTAATTCTTTTGAGGAATATGACTACTCCCCTTATAACTGCTTTAATCAAACAGAAGAATTTGAAAAAGGTAAGTTCAGAATTAAACATTTAGAAAATAAAATTCCTATGGTATTCAGTTTAACTGCTACCAAAATATAACTCAAAAAAACGATACTAAAAAATGAAAAACATCTTTATACCATCCGACAATGAAGAATTAATATGTCGAATTGAAAAATTAACCCCTGAAAGTGAAGCTTTATGGGGTAACATGAGTGTTGATCAAATGATGAAACATTGTATTGCTCCAATAGATGTTGCTACTGGCGATTTAGTCTTAAAAATACCTTTTATAATGCAATTATTTGGACGAATAATTAAAAAAAAGGTATTAAATAATGAATTTAAACACAATAGCCCTACGGCTCCTCAATTTATTTTTAAAGAAAAATACGATTTTGAAAAAACAAAATCCGAATTGATTAAAAAAACACGAAAATTTCAAGACGGAATCCAGATTATCAAACTCAATACTCATCCTTTTTGGGGCAAATTATCTAATCAGGATTGGAATAAACTTCAATGGAATCATTTAGATCATCATTTACGACAATTTGGAGTTTAATTCAATCAGCCTCAGAATTCAGTTGGCAAATCCTTTGTGACTTTGTATCTTTGCGCCTTTGTAACTGAAGAATATGAGAATAGATATTATTACCGTTTTACCTGAATTAATGCAAAGTCCTTTTGAAGGCTCTATCATGAAAAGAGCTATACAAAAAGGGTTAGTTGAGGTTCATTTTCATAATTTAAGAGATTACACCATTGATAAGCGTCGTAGTATAGACGATTACCAATTTGGTGGTGGTGCTGGCATGGTAATGATGATAGAACCTATTGACAAGTGCATTTCAAAATTAAAAGAAGATCGTACATATGATGAAGTAATTTACATGACCCCTGATGGTGAAACTTTACGTCAACCACTAGCAAACAAAATGTCTATGTATAAAAACATTATCATTCTTTGCGGTCATTACAAAGGAGTAGATCAACGAGTACGTGATCTACACATCACAAAAGAAATTTCTATAGGTGATTATGTTTTAAGCGGAGGAGAGATTGGCGCTATTGTTTTATGTGATGCGCTTATACGTCTAATACCAGGGGTTTTAAGTGATGAAACCTCGGCTCTAACAGATAGTTTTCAAGATAACTTATTATCTCCTCCTATCTATACACGACCTGCTGAATACAAAGGAATGAAAGTTCCAGATGTTTTATTAAGCGGACACCAAGCTAATATTGACAAATGGCGCGAGGATCAAGCTTACGAACACACGAAAAACAGAAGACCTGATCTTTTAGAAGATTAATTAAAAAAATACTTTGTGGAATTAAAAGAAAAAACAGTCTTTTCCCACAAAGTATTTTTATTTACGCCCTCTAAATTCATTCATTGTATCATAAATACCAAATAAATTCTCCATAACCCATTCATATAAAGACAGAGGAAAAAGCCCCTGAGCTAAGCGAATAAACCAATATGGCATTGGCATTGCTAGCATTCGAGTCCTTTTTTCTACAGCGCAAATAATTTTTTCTGCTGTTTTTTCTGGATCTAATATAGGTAACAACTTTGAACGAACTCCATCAAACATTCCTGTATTAATATAATATGGCATGATTGTCGTAACTGAAACTTCTTTTGTTTTTTTCAATAATTCTAAACGAATACTATCACTCCAACCTACTACAGCCCATTTAGAAGCAACATAAACAGACATTTTAGGACTAGACACTAATCCTGCAGATGAGGCTATATTACATATAGCTCCAAAATTTTGCGCTAACATATCTGGTAGAAAAGCCCAAGTAGTCTGCATCAAAGCTTCTGAATTAACTAAAAGAGTCCGAGATATTTCATCAGTTGTATGATCTAAAAAATGCTTTCCTACTATAATACCAGCATTATTTATTAAAATATCGATTACACCTCTTTCTTGCTTTACTCTATTTGCTAATGCAATTAGTTCTTGCATATTAGATAAATCAACCGTATAAACTTTTATTTTTGATTCAAAAAAAACAAAATCTTGTTTTAGTTCTTCTAATCCTTTTGCATTTATATCCCAAACAATTAATTCAGACGCGCCTCGTTCTAAAGCTTTCCGAACCATTATTTTTCCTATTCCCGAAGCTCCTCCTGTAATAAGTACTTTTTTATCTTTAAATGATATTTTGAGCATAACTTTTTTTATTTAAAATTATAAAAAGAACCATACTATTACACATCAATTTTTTTTTAACTTAAAACAGGAGCTTATCACAATTAAAGATTTAGGCAAACTGTTTTTTTATTTCAGAACATATATTTCTTTACAAATCTTAACATAAATTTAAGATTAATACAGGTATTTTTCAAGCCATCAATTGACAAAATATTAATTTAATAGCTAAAAAATAGAAGAGAAATATATTTTTACTTTAAATAGTTTTTTGCTTTTCCAACAAATAGCATAACAAAAAACTATTTAAAGCGATATAAAGAATATCACAACATTTTAAAAAACTCTATACCATTTATCTATACCCAAAGCAAAACCTACAGAGGTAGTTGCTGGTAAATTAAGAACGGAAGCCAAATTTGTATTTGTGGTACCTATTACTACATTATAAGTTGATCCTCTATGAATAACGACTACATCTCCATATTTATGACCTGCTGCAATAGCATTAGCAACTGTTGGGAGTATAAAATCAGGCAAAGTAGTATTCAACTGAGCATTACCACTCCAATTACCATCATACTCCTCATAAGTAGTTAAATCAGCAGGCAAAGTATACGGAAAAACACCTGTACAAGAGCAAGTGCTTGGAGAATATCTTTTTTCATTTACTTTTGTAACAACATCTCCATTATTATCTACTGCTAGAACTTTTGTTCCATCACCGGTTGTAGCTGTTGCTGCAACATTAGCTTTTTGTTGTGTTAAACGAATTGATGGAGTCGCCAAAGCTCCTGAATTAATTTCTAATTTTCTTGAAGGAGCATTCGATCCAATCCCTACATTTCCAGCATTAGTAACTCGCATTCTCTCACTAAAGAAAGGAGAAGCAGCAATACCTGTAGAAAAGATTATAGATTTAGTATTATTTGCATTGGCAATATACATATCTTGACCACTACCTATATAAGACACATCATTTGCCCCACCTATATTATAAGTTGAAGGAAAATTAAAATTAGAATTATTAATTCCCATCCAAGCAAAACCAGTAGTAGCCGTACCATTATTAGCAGTAGCTGAATAACCACTTTGGGCCTGAGTACCTGTACTGGTATTTTGTACGTTCATTTGAAAAAAATCATTAATACTTCCTGTAACGTTTACAGCTGTTTGAGCAGTAGTAATTCCTGTTGCAATATCCAGTTTAGATGCAGGAGAAGAGGTGCCTAAACCTAGATTCCCATTATTTAATAATCGCATTTGCTCTGTATAAGCATTTGACAAATAAGTACCCGAAGCAGTTGAATTTGTTCTAAAAGCAAGACCTGTTTCAACACCTGCAGCGTTAATATAACCAGTACTACCATCATGAGATATTGACACAGCATCCCAATCAGCTAAAGCCCTCACTGATATTCCACTGATTGCTGAAGCACCGTTATTAACTTGAAATTTACCTAAAGGAGTATTCGAACCAATCCCAACGTTGCCTGCATTGGTTACTCTGATTCTTTCCGAATTATTAGTACGTGTAACAAAATCAGTATTATCTGTTGTACCTATAAAATTGGTAGCAGCAGAAGTTCCTGCATTTCCTGTTAACGACCATTGAGAAGGACTTGAACTCGACTGACTTGTTAGTAACAACCAATTAGAACCATTCCAATAATAATAACCTGGTACAACATTATTAGGAGCCACTCCTGATATTGCTGTATTATATACAATAGTACCTGCTATAGGAACCCCTCCTCCTTGAGGATTAACTACTGGAGTTGATGTATCTGAAGCTGTTAAAGCAACTTGAGGAGGAAGAAAACCATTTGTTGAAGAACTTATTTCTAATGCGCCTCTAGGCGCGTCTGTTCCAATCCCTACCTGACTAAAACCAAAGGAGGAAGTGAATAAAAAAAACAATGTTTTAAGTAACTTAGGAGACATACGATTTTATTTTTACTGTTTTCTTTAAAAATACCCTTAAAAATTACGAATATACAAATTATAAACAACATCTAAAATCATTTAGATTTATTTATAAACAAAATATTAAAAACACTTCAAAAAAATCTAAAAACCAGAAATTTACAAATGTAAACCACCATCTCTTTTTCTATTCACTTCTTTATTAAATTTTAACAAGTAGATTCTTTTGTTTTTCCAAAATCTCCTTAAAATATTTTTTTAAGTTACATCTTCTTTTAATTCATAATCATAACATCAAAATAGAATTGACCCGCCCAACACGATACAGCACCATTTCCTAGCGTATCATTTCTTGTAACATTAACCGTAATAGATGATTGCGATTTAGCAGCATAATTTAAAGAGAATGTATCTGGATACCCACTGTTATTAAGTGCATTAAATATTATCCCTTTAGGAACAAAGGGCAATTGAGGTGAAAAATTATATCTAACTTGCAATCTTTCTGCTGTTATTGGGAAACTTGCACTAGAAGTTTGCTTAGACAATACAGTCCAACTTACAGTAGTAGACACACCACTTATAGTTGTAATAAACGAACCTGTCGACCCTACAGATACATTAGCACATATAGGTATAACCATATCTTGAAATGCCGAAATAGATGGTAAACCACTTGCCTGCCAACTAGCATTACCGTTTGCGTCAGAAACTAATATTTTTCCAGCTCCTTGACTACCATCAACAATTCTTAATGCAGGTGAAGAGGCACTATTAATATGTAATTTTGTAGTAGGATTATTAGTTCCTACCCCTACATTCCCTGCATTTGTAATACGCATTCTTTCATTAAAGAAAGGAGAAGTAGCAGTACCTGTAGAAAAGATTATAGATTTAGAATTATTTGCATTGGCAATATACATATCTTGACCACTACCCATATAAGACACATCATTTGCCCCACCTATATTATAAGTTGAAGGAAAATTAAAATTAGAATTATTAATTCCCATCCAAGCAAAACCAGTAGTAGCCGTACCATTATTAGCTGTAGCCGAATAACCACTTTGAGCTTGAGTACCTGTACTGGTATTTTGTACGTTCATTTGAAAAAAACCATTAATACTTCCTGTAACATTCACAGCTGTTTGAGCAGTAGTAATTCCTGCAGCAACATCCAGTTTAGATGCAGGAGAGGAAGTTCCTATTCCTAATTTTCCATCCACAGACATTGTAACATATTCATTTCCATTAGACCCAAAAACTAATCTACCTCCACTTCTATTATCTAAATATGATTTAACTCCTGATCCAAAAATAGAATTAGCACCATCAACCCCTAAATATACATTCCCAGCACCATTAGCTCCAATTTGTATATCTTGCCTAGAAGCAGCTCCATCATTAAAAAATCGAGACCTAGTTAATGCTGAAGGCACATTATCAACCACATCAAGTCTTCCTATTGGAGCAACTGTACCAATTCCTACATAAGTCCCTGATGTTCTAAAAACCTCATTAAAACCTCCGTTATAAAAAATATGATTCAAGGCTCTATATTTTAAATCTTTCCAAGCAGATCCTGGCTTTAAAGATGAAATAAAACCATATTCACTCCCAGCCGTTGCAGTATTAAAACCTAACCCTAATCCATTTCCTGTACTTCCTGTTTCTCCAAAAACAACATGAGAAGAATCCCAAACACCTGGATTTCCATCAGAACCTACAGCCAAAACATGCATCTTTCCAGATGGAGCACTAATTCCTACCCCTACATTACCAGTTCCTGTCACCCTCACTCTTTCTACACTATTCGTACGTGTTACAAAATCAGTATTATCGGTCGTACCTATAAAGTTAGTAGCGGCAGAAGTTCCTGTATTTCCTGTTAACGACCATTGAGAAGGACTTGAACTCGACTGACTTGTTAGTAACAACCAGTTAGAACCATTCCAATAATAATAACCTGGTACAACATTATTAGGAGTCACTCCAGATATTGCTGTATTATATACAATAGTACCTGCTATAGGAACTCCACCTCCTTGAGGATTAACCACTGGAGCTGATACATTTGAAGCTGTTAGAGCAACTTGAGGAGGAAGAAAACCATTGGTTGAAGAATTTATTTCTAATGCACCTCTAGGCGCATCCGTTCCAATGCCTACCTGACTAAAACAAGGCAAAGAAATAAATAAAATAAATACTGTTTTAAGTAATTTTGTATACATATTTGATTCCTTTAATGTTTTGCAAAAATACTCCTTTTAAACTTATAAAATACACTTTTTTTTGGAATATTAAAACACATATTCATTTATTTATCAACAATATACAAAAAAACAGCTTAACAAATTATAAAAGCAAAACAATACATAAAGAATTTTCTTAATTCTTTTTTTCAGGAATTAACACTTTATCAAAACTATATAGAACTCAAACATCCAAGCCATTACATAAATAAATTGAAAATAAATTCTTTATAAATTGAATTGCCTTTTTAAAACTTAATAAGTATCTTTGCCGACTAATTTGACCAACCTCTGGCGAAAATCGTGTATGTTGCTCAGAATTTAACTTATAATTTTTATAAAAATGTCAAGTTTATTAGATTTCGTAAACAACGAATTAGTTGCAAAAAAGATTTCCCTTCATTCAAAGCGGGTGATACTATCACTGTTTACTATGAAATTAAAGAGGGTGAAAAAACAAGAACTCAGTTCTTCAAAGGAGTAGTTATCCAAAGAAGAGGTACTGGTGCAACTGAGACTTTTACAATCCGTAAAATGTCAGGAGCTGTAGGTGTAGAGCGTATCTTCCCTATTAACATGCCAGCTTTACAAAAAATCGAAGTTAACCAAAAAGGTAAAGTTCGTAGAGCTCGTATCTTCTACTTCAGAAACCTTACTGGTAAGAAAGCTAAAATCAAAGAAAGCCGTAAATAATCTTTCTTTAAACAATAGAAAAGCTCCGAATTCGGGGCTTTTTTATTACCCTAAACACCTTTTTCCTCTTTTTAAAATTCTTCAAAAATAATAACCTATCAAAATTTGAAGGCTATTTTTTTAAAATCACATTCCAGATTATCTCTAATTTTTAGATTCATAAAAATCAATCTAGAAATACATTTAAAAAACAGACTTCAGACTGATTTGTTTATATTTGTGATCAAAATAAAACATACCGTATAATGTCAAACAAATCAACGATTCACTACACTTTAACGGATGAAGCTCCTATGCTAGCTACCCATTCGTTTTTACCTATAGTTCAAGCTTTTACAAAAACTGCTAATATTGACATTCAAATTAGAGATATTTCATTAGCAGGACGTATTTTATCTAATTTTCCTGAATTCTTAAAAGAAGAACAACGCATTGCCGATGCTTTGACCGAATTAGGACAATTAGCTACTACACCAGAAGCTAACATTATCAAATTACCTAACATTTCTGCTTCTATCGTACAATTAAAAGAAGCGATTGCAGAATTACAAGCACACGGTTTTGCAATACCTAACTACCCTGAAGAACCACAAAACGACGAAGAAAAAAACATCAAAGCTAAATATGCAAAAGTTTTAGGGTCGGCTGTAAACCCAGTATTACGCGAAGGAAACTCGGATCGCCGTGCTCCTAAAGCGGTAAAAAATTATGCTAAAGCAAACCCACACCGTATGGGTGTATGGGCAAAAGACAGCAAAACATCGGTAGCACATATGAATGCGGGTGATTTTTATGGTACAGAAACTTCTACAACCGTAGCAAACGATGGCAAATTCAGAATTGTTTTCACAGCAAACGACGGTACTTCAAAAGTATTAAAAGACTTCGCAGCTCTAAAAGCAGGTGAAATAATTGACTCATCCGTTATGAATTTAGCGGCTTTAAAAGCTTTTACTAAAGAAGCTATTGCACAAGCTAAAGAAAAAAATGTATTACTTTCTGCACACCTAAAAGCAACCATGATGAAGGTTTCTGACCCTATCATTTTTGGTGCTATTGTAGAAACTTATTTTGCAGAAGTTTTTGCAACCTATGCTGATACATTCAAATCATTAGATATTAATCCTAACAACGGATTACAAGATTTATACGCAAAAATTGCTGGTCACGCACAAGAAGCTGAAATTAAAGGAGCTATTGAAACGGCTTTAACCAATGGTCCACGTGTGGCAATGGTAAATTCAGACAAAGGAATTACTAACTTCCACGTTTCTTCTGATGTGATTGTAGATGCTTCTATGGCTGCCTTAGCTCGTAGTGGTGGTAAAATGTGGAATACCGAAGGAAAAGAAGAAGACACCGTTTGTATTATCCCAGACCGTACGTATGCTGGTTTTTATCAAGCTGTAGTAGACGATATGATTGCCAATGGTGCTTTAGACCCTAAAACTATGGGCACCGTGCCTAACGTAGGTTTAATGGCACAAAAAGCGGAAGAATATGGTTCACATGATAAAACATTCCAAGTGGATGCTGCCGGAACGGTAACCGTTGAAGACGAAAACGGAACCGTTTTATTATCGCAAAAAGTAGAAGCTGGCGATATCTTTAGAATGTGTCAAACCAAAGACGCTCCTATTCAAGACTGGGTAAAACTAGCCGTGACTAGAGCGCGTTTATCAGACACTCCTGCTATCTTCTGGTTGGATAAAGGTCGTGCACACGATAGCCAAATGATCCAGAAAGTGGAAAAATATTTACAAGACCACGACACTACGGGTCTTGATATCCGTATCATGGATGTAAAAGATGCGATGGCTGAAACCTTGAGAAGAATCCGTGAAGGAAAAGATACCATTTCAGTATCAGGAAACGTATTGCGTGACTATTTAACCGATTTATTCCCTATTTTAGAATTAGGAACTTCGGCAAAAATGTTATCTATCGTTCCGTTAATGAATGGAGGTGGTTTGTTTGAAACAGGTGCTGGAGGTTCTGCTCCTAAACACGTAGAACAATTTGTAGAAGAAGGCTATTTACGTTGGGATTCATTAGGTGAATTCTTAGCACTACAAGCATCATTAGAGCATTTAGCACAAACGCAAAACAATGCAAAAGCACAAGTTTTAGCTGACACCTTAGACGAAGCCAATGCTTTATTCTTAGCAAACGACAAATCGCCAGCGCGTAAAGTAGGCGAAATTGACAACCGTGGATCACATTTCTATTTAGCGTTATATTGGGCACAAGCTTTAGCTAACCAAACCAAAGACGCTGACTTACAAGCAACTTTTGCACCAATTGCAGCGGAAATGACGACTAACGAAGCGAAGATTGACGCTGAATTAATTGCGGCTCAAGGAAAAGCACAAGAAATTGCGGGTTACTACCAACCTTCATTTGAATTGACTGACAAAGCTATGCGTCCAAGCGAAACTTTGAATACTATTTTAGGTAAGTTGTAATACAACTTCATTAGATAATATAAAGGCTGTCGAAAGACGGCCTTTGTTTTTTATATTTGATAAATAATTAGTTTTTTACGGAAAACTGCACTACTATTTATATTAGAATTTTTATATTAGTGGAATAAACAAACTGGGATTTAGAGTAGGAAATATTGTTTGATTTTGAAAAGCATAATCTAAAATTAAAATCAAAAAAATATACAAACTCTAAATAAAACTAAAACTTTTCTATTAAAACAGATGAAAGTACTCAACCAATACATAACCTTTCTAAAAGAATATAAAAAACTGCTCGAAAGAGGAGTGAAAGACGTTCTAAATTCAACTGTTTCTAGCAACTTTATTTGGATTGATGAAATAGAACACTTCGTTAAATCAGGAATATGTGAATCAACTCTTATTGATGTTTTTTCTCCAAAATTCAAAAAACAACATCTAATTTTCTCTTTACAAAAACCGTATAAACCAAATATACAAATCCCGAATAGATTCTTAGAAATTATTGAGTTTGACGAAGCTAAAAACAAGTTTGAGAGTATTAACGGAGACGAAGAAGAACTTGTTAGTTTTCAAAATTCGACAGAAGGAAAAGTTGAAATAGAGAAATTAAAAAAGTTTAAAAAAAACAAAGAAACTTATTCAAAGCTATACCGAGCTTATAACGATATTAAAAATGATTCAAACTTAGAAATCGTTTTGAGTGTTGGTTTCATACAATATTCCAAATTAAACAACAATGGAAACTTATCAAAAACTAATCAACATTTATTTCATTTCCCTTTAGCATTAGATATTGATTCAAACAATATTGTAAAAATTTCATTTTCTGATTTAGAAAATCCTTATGCAGATTTTTTCTTTCTCAATAATACTCCAATTGAGAAAGAAGTATTATCAAATATCATTGATAGATTTGAAAAGAAAATTACTGAACTTGGCTATGAGTATATTTTTGAAAGCGAGTTTAAAGATTTAATTGCAAAATCTATTCAGAAAATTTCGAATAATTCAGAATTTGACAATTCAATTTACAGACCAGAAAGCGACCATTTCAGAGAAGATTATTTTAAGGTGCTATTTTCTCCTGCAATAAATATTAAACAACGAAAGCCACGTTTTTTTGAGAAATTAACGGATTCAATTATTAAATACAATGATGAAAATGAAATAGAAGCAAAACTATTTAATCTGTTAGTTAGAAACCCTGAATCATCAGGAAACAATTCTTATACAAAACCTAACTATTTTAAAGACGAACTATTTGAAACTCATAAATCCAAAGCTAAAAATTTAAATGGCGATGACGACTTTTCTGTGTTTTTCCCTCTTCCGTATAACAAGGAACAAAAACAGATTTATGAAAATTATTTAAAAAACAGATTAACTGTTGTAACAGGACCTCCTGGAACTGGAAAATCTCATACGATTGTAAATATACTTTGTTCCTTGTTAGCACAAGGGAAAAGAGTTTTAGTTACAGCACAAACTGATAAGGCTTTAGAATCATTATTAGATAAAATTCCTGAAACTTTTGATGATTTGATTTTCACAAAAATTCAATTAGAAACCAATCCAAATCGGTTTTCTTTAGAAAAAAGTATTGGCAATATTTCAAAAATTTTGTCCGACAACTTTTATCTAAATGTTGAAGCAAAAATTGAAGAGTTAGACAATTTAAAAGCTGAATATGTAAAATTAAAATCCGAAATTATTCGAGCCCTTGAAAAAGAATACACTGAATTTCGAATTAATGATTCTTTTCAAAATTTAAGAGCTTATCAAATTGTTGAAAAATTTGAATCGAAAGAATCAGAAGAATGGAATTGGATTCAAGATGAATTATCAAATGAAGCTATATTAAATTTTGAAATTATTAAAAATGAGATTTTAAAATACAAACAATTAATTGGAACAGAAATCCGATACAATAATGCTATCAATATTGATATTTCATCAATATTGAAAAACTTAGAAAGTTTTGATTTTAAAAACTTCCAATCTATTCAAGAGCAATACATCAAGCAATTAAATTATTTGGGATTAAATGAGTATTCCAAAGATAAGGTATTAAACATTCAGTTAGAAAATATCGCAAAAGTTGCAAATGAATTTTCTAACTCGGATATCGTTCTCAAAAACATTAAGGAATTAGAGAATCTACAGAAACAATTAAACAATAAGGTTTTTCAAGAAAGTGTTACGATAAATAAATCTTTTAGTAACCTTACTGAAAATGGAACAAAGTATCTTTTAGACATAGAAACTTACCTATCGTTTGCTGAAAATGGGAAAGCAGGATTTTTTACAAAACTCGCCAATTCTAATTTTAAACAAGTTTCATATTTAGAACAATTTACTGTAAATGGTAAAAAGTGTAATAACAAAACTGAAATATTACAATTAAAATCGGCAATTGAAAACCTCATTATTATCAACAAAAATTTCACGTTGTTGAAACAAAATGGTTTTTCGTTCTCTTATGACGATAACTCCAATCTCTATGAAAAAAGCATCGTTTTAAAGGAGGTTTTGAAAAAGATAGAAACAAACAAGGAAGTTGTTTCTAAAATTCAATTCAATGCAGATTTTATAAATCTTTCAGAATACACTAAAATCAATTTATTTGATATAGATAATTTATCAAGGAAAGCAATAGTATTAAAAGACAATATTGATAAATTAGGGAAGATAAATGGTCAATTAATCGAGAACCTTCAAATATTAAAAAACATTGATTCAATAATTGAGCAATCTTCATTAAAGAATGAATTTTCGAAGTTTTTACCTGTTGAAAACATTGGAGAAGCACAAGATTTTGAACTTTTAAAGAGCAGATTTTTAGAAATCGGAAAACAAATTGAGTTAGAACAAACATTTCTCAACTTAAAAAAGTATTTGAGAGACTTACTTCCGAATACTTTTGATTCTCTTGAAAGTATTCCTAATCATTATATTTCAAAAGAAAATTTTGAATACGCTTCTGCTAATAGGTTCATTAAAGAAAATGAATTTATTGATTTACAAGAATGCAAAGAAGAATTATCATTTATCAACCAAAAAATATTTCAAGTTAAATGTGACATCTTATTTGACCTAGCAAAGTCAAACTTTAAAAGCAAGTTTCAAGAAGATGAACTTAATTACTTTATTAACCTTTTAAGACAATACAAAATAACTTTAGAGCAAGGAAATAGAAATATTAGAAATAATACAAGATTTCAAATTTTAGCTCGTCAACATAGTATTGCTATTAGTAAAAAATTGTCTTGTTGGGTAATGAAGTTTAACGATGTCTTAAACTCTGTAGGTGAAGAACCTGAAATTTTTGACTGCATAATCGTTGACGAAGCAAGCCAATTAGATTTTAATAGTCTTATACTAGGATATTATGCTAAAAATATGATTATTGTTGGTGATGACAAGCAGACTTCACCAAGCAGTTTAACTGGAGCAAATAGTGATGATTTTGATTCAATAAAAAATAAATATTTAGATTATTTAGGTCAAAATGTTGTCTTTATAAGAAGTGATTTAAGTTTATTTAGTCTTGCTGGAATGATTGCAGGAACTGCTAACCTTGAATTAAAAGAACATTTTAGATGTGTTCCTGAGCTAATTGAATTTTCAAAAAAAGAATTTTATAATAATTCATTGCGTCCCCTTAAACAAATAAACTCGAATAGACTTAATCCTAAAGAAACTGTTTTTGTGAAAGATGCATTTACAGAAGACCAAATTGTTTACAAAGAAATTGAAGAAATTAAAAAATTTCTTCAAAGAATTCTAAAGGACGAGCAATATGCAAAGAAATCTATTGGTGTAGTTAGTTTAGGATTAGCAAAACATACTGAAAAACTAAAGGATATAAAAGAAGATTTAGCCAATGAATTTGGAAAAGATAAGATAGATAAGCACAAAATTATTATTGAAGATTCTCCAAAATTTCAAGGAGATGAAAGAGACGTTATGATTGTTTCTCTTGGAGTTGCATTAGATTTTCAGAAATTGAAAGAAAATCAAAATGCTAAACCCAGAGCAATTATAAGTAGCCAAGATGAATTTAAAAAAATCAATGTAGCTTTAAGTCGGGCAAAAGAACAAATGATTTTATTTCATTCTGTTGAGCATAGCGATTTACAAACAACTGATTTTAGAAATAAAATTTTGAGTTTCTTCAAAGATGAAGCAAAACCCGTTTCTCAACTACAAATTGATAACAACAATATAGAAAGATTCCGACACAATGTGCCTGAACCTTTTGACAGTTGGTTTGAATGTGATATTGCTAAAGCACTTATAGAAAATGGATATAGTTATATTCAACCGCAATACAATGTAAAAGAAGCAGAACTTTTTTATAATCATAAACTTGGAAAACAAGTTTATATCAACTTTAAAATTGATTTAGTTGTTCACAATAACGGAAAAATGATTGCGATAGAATGTGACGGCGACCCTTTTCATTCGCTTCCAGAAGATGTAGCTTATGATATTGAAAGACAAGAGTTTTTAGAACGTGTTGGTTGGAAAGTATATAGAGTACTTTATTCAGCATTTAAAAGAAATCAGCAAGAAGAAATACAAAAAATTATTGATTTTATTGAAAAAAACACTAAGAAGGAATACAAAACAATTATTGACACAACAATTAAACCTGATGTTGAAATTGAATTTGAGAAACAGGAAGAAATATCTAAATATGTTTTGCCGGAACATAAATCATACATTGACATTTTAGAGGAAAATAGTGAAATATCTAATTCTGTAAATCAATTAAATGACACGGTAAAAAAACATGAATCATTTATAGATCGGATTGAAAAAGATTTGGAAGAATCAAATCATACAAATCAAATCTCTAGCGATAACAAAACTCTGTGCTACTTCAATCTTTTCAGAAACAACACATACAAAATTCAAGAATTTTCAGAAGAGAATTGTTTATACTCATTAGCCATTGATGAAAAGTATAAAAATGGATTTCTTTTACAATGCTACGACAACGGACATGTAAATAAAGTTTATGTGAAATCTATTTTGAAGAAAAAAATGAACTATACTTATTCTTATGGAAAAAATCCTAATGCTAAAATATTGTGCTTAAAACTTATCGAAGAAGATACAATTATCTCTTTAAAAATTAAGCGTGGCTCAGATATCTTTTTCAAAGCACATAAGACCGAAAAAATCACTAATAGAGAAATCCTGCATTTACAAGGTTACAAAGTTCTTTATCAAGATTCTGATAGCATAGAATATAAAATTTTACCAAAAAATATTTCCCCATATATTCAAAAACTTCTATTCAACAGTTTTACAGCAGAGGGAAAATCTGTTAACAACAATTACTATGAAGAAGAATGGAAAATAATAAGTGAATATATACCAAAATTAACAGAAATAAATGACAACAATTAAAATTCAATAAACAACAAAAATCATTGACAAGTCTTATAAAAATGAAACTTTGTCGATCATTTTTGAACACATTATCTGAAATATATTCGTGTATCTTTAGGTCAGCAGAAAACTTGAAAAAATACCAAATAAAAATGCAATTATGAAAAAACAAATTTTAATTTTATTATTTCTTATCATTGGAAAAAATTTTGTTAATGCACACACCTGTGAAAACGAAACCGTAAAGTGTCCGATTGATGGCAAAAAAGTAACATTTTGCGTAACTATGAGTATGACAACTTTTGGTTCTTTTAAAGACTTCCAAAAAAAAGGAGCTATTGGAAACCACTATGAAGAACTAATTAATTCTTGTCCAAAATGCCATTTTTCAGGTTATCTCGAAGACTTTAAAGTAAAATTCAATGAAGAGAAAAAAATAAACTTAAAAAATATTTAATTAAATTTAACGGAATAGCCATTGATAACGTTAGACAATGCTTAATTGCTGCTGAAATAAAAGAATTACAAGAAAAGACGAAAAAAGAAATTGCATTTTGTTACGTTACAGGCTCTTATTTATTACGTGAAAACAATAATGAAATTGAATTTAGGAAAGAGATTCAATTAAAAGCTAAAGATAATTTAGTTTCAGCTTTGGCTAATAATGAATACGAAGACAATACCATAATAGCCAACATATATTATCTAATTGCGGAAATGGATAGACGAATTGGAAATTTTGAAGAAGCAATAAAATATTATGATTTAGCTATCAACGATCTTAACAAAAAAGATTGGGTTGAAGCTGTTGCAAAAGAACAGAAAGAACTTGCATTAAAGAAAGACGATAATAATAAAATATAAAAAGCCTACCCAAAAAACCAAGGCTCCATTGAGCTCGAAGAGCCAACAATGAATTACAATCACTGCCCCCGACAGTAATAACTGAACATCATTTAATTAAGCAATGATTATAGGACTAAGACCGTAATCCTGTTTACTTTCAAACGTTTGGAATTTCTTTAATGCTTTAGGCATTTTTAATCACAGTCATATACATTTAAGTTGCAGGTAATTACAAAAAACGGAACGCGAAAAGAAAAAACAAAACTTTGGTATAAAATTCGAAACTATATAAAAAACAATCATTACTTTTGTTGTAACTAGCTATGAAAAAGACTGTTAACACATTAGAAAAAATACCAAACTACGTTTTTTGGGATTTGGATGTAAGCAAACTTAACATCCAGAAGGATAGTAACGTTATTATATCTCGTATTCTTATGTTTTCAGATTTTTCTAATTTTGGTGACAATATCTTGTTTTTGGAAAGCCTATATACAGAAGAAACAATAAAAAGAATAATTACAGCTTCTACAGAGCGAATTCCTGATGAAATTTGCTCACTAACCTCAAAAAGATACAACGTACCTATTAAAAGTAAATTCAACAAATATGTACATCTCTAAAGAGTTAGAGAAAACTATTAAAGAATTACAACAGCTAAATTCATTAAGCAATTTCTATTTAGCTGGAGGGACCAATTTAGCAATAAGATATTCGCATAAAGAATCAGTAGACATTGATCTATTTTGTGAAAATATCATTGGCATTTGTGGTTTTGAGTTAATAGAAAAAGAAATAATAGACACATTCAAAAATAGAGTATTGTATATTGGTTATCCTACCAAACAAAATGATGAACTTGTTTTTCTTCGAAGTATTATATCAACTGACAGCACAACTATTAAAGTTGAAATAATTCAAGGTTTTAAGTTATTCCATCCCATTGAAACTCATAATGAAATCAGACTCGCTAGCGAAACTAACATAGGACTTTTTAAGTTAGATTCTTTATCCAACAGATTCGCAGAGAAAGATTTGTATGATTTAGATTACATAACTGAAAACCCAAATCATTCTTTAAACAAACTAATGAAATTATACAAAAAAGGAAAATTTATTACATTGAAAACAACATAAATACAATATTCAGTTTATCAAATGAGTTCTGTCCAATTGAAAATACTGAATTGTTGCTATTAGAAAACCACAGTGAAAACAAAGGCAAAATCCCTTTCCATTCAGAATCAGCACTAAAAAACAATAAATCATCACTTACATATCACAAATCCAATTGGAAAATAAAAGTTAGGGCATACTTAAATAAAAAATAAAACGCCTACCTACAAATCGAATAACCAAAACAAAATTTCATCCCTTATCGCTCACAGAAATTTGCAGGAACAACCGAATACATACAACCCTAATTATGCTGTCGATTTAGGCTTTTGTTCTTTCTAGACTATTTCCTTTGGATAATACTAGCGCAATATCATTAAGCTAAGAAAGCAATGACTACCGAAGTAAGATCGTAATCTTGTTTCATGAGACCTAACCGATTTTAAAAACCTGTTAGGTCTGAAAAAGGAAAATAACATTTACTTTTACAAGAAAAAGGCATTGCTCTTAAAAACATCTTTTGAGGACTAAACAAGCTGGATATTAAGAAAGAATATTCAATTTTAATTGAGACAAGGAAAAATATAAAACATGTCATTAACAAAAGTTTCTTTAACAGAATTAGATATTAAAATTTTAAAAAAAAGGAAAAGAAGTAAAAACAAAATCAGGCTCTTAATCTTAATATTTTCAATATCTGTATTATCAATCATTCGTTATTATTCTCCAAATGAAACTTATGGGTTCACTAAAATTGCAATGTTAATTATATTTTCAGGATTAATTATAGGCTCTTTAATTGATACAAATATTGACAATGATTTAAAAGAAAGAATAAAACTGGTAGGAGATATCAAAATAAAAAAGAAAGAACATTATCATGATGCTGATAACAATAAAAATCATTTTATCATAACTTTTGATGATTGGAGAATTGGCGATCGAGAAGTAGAAGAAGAATTTTGGAATAAAACGAACGAAGGAGATGAATTTTATATAGAACAAGCCGCTAATTCAGGATATGTTTTGCAATTCAAAAAAGAAAGTATTGACATTTTGAATGAAATTTACAACTAACCTATTATATATTTAGTAGATCCTGGCATCAAATCTCCTTAACTTTAAAAGGTCTAGACTAAATATAAGATTAAGCGAATCGATATAACTTTTCATAATTAAACAAAACTTTTCAACCGCTTCTCTCCCCTTTTAAATAAAAGTTCACTAATCCTACACATTATAACTTCCAAGAATATAAATTTTGGCAAGATTATTGAACAAAAAAATTACTAAACTTAGAGATTATATTATGAAAAAAATTGCTTTTATTTTTCTAGCTACTGGAGCTTTATTTTTGACCAACTGCAAAAGAAACGAAACTGGCGTTTCTACCTCTACAGATACAGTAACTGCTGAAACCGATTTCATCGGTATGTATAGCGGAACTATACCTTGTGCTGACTGCATGGGTATTTACACTCACCTAACTTTCAAAAAAGATGGTAAAATAGCCAAAAGCACCCTGTATTTAGATAGCGATGGAACTTCCTTGAATGAATACGGTACTTGGACAAAAACCAACGATATCATAGAAGTAAAAATAGCAAATACACCTACTGAATATTATACTGTTAAACCCAACAACACTTTGGTCATGCTAGATTCGGATAAAAAAGAAATTACGGGCGAGTTAAGCAAAAACTATATTTTTGAAAAGACAGCAGTATATACAAGCGCACAATTAAATGGAACGTATCAAACAGAATCTTCTGGCAAAGGTTATAATCAAATTTTAGAATTAAAAGCGGATAACGATAGTATTTACAATGTAAAAGTTTCGTTTACAGGCGCATCTAAAGGTTGTACTTTTGAAGGAAAAGGTCAATTAATTAACAATCAAATTGACATTGAACTCAACAAAATAGAAAAAGACTTAAAAGGAACAATGACCATTGTATTCAAAGATCAAAATAAAATGGCTGAAATTTTCACTTCTAAGTTTGACGATCGCCTAGCATTGAATTACTTCTGCGGTGGCGGTGCTAGCTTAGCTGGTGATTATACTAAAAAGTAATTGTTTATAATTTAAGAGGCTGTCCTAAAAGTAAAAAATCAACACACAGTTTGTCACTCCTACGCAAGGAGGAGTCTCATAATCAGCACTATGTAATTTCTCCCTTTGGTAGAAATGACAAGATTTCGGACTTTTTGGAGAGCCTCTTAAAATTTTATTCTACTTAAGCACTACATGTTCAGGACAGTCCATTCTAATATCCGTTCTTTCTAAAGGTGTTTTGACAAGATTACAAAAATGTACTTCCTCTTTTTTTGAATAAAATTTACAACTAAAACACATTCGTTCTACTGAAACAACGTCTATTTGAGATAATTTAAAAATTAGTTTTGACAATAGTTCCCAAACAATTTCTTTATCGGGCATTTCTTGCTTTTCAAAAAAAAGCTTGCAATGGTTGAGCAAAATCTTCTGCTTTTAAAACCATTTCAACGCCATTCGTTGTTAATTTCATAGAATAACTTCTAGAATCATTAACATCTTGTATTTTTTTAATTAATCCTTTTTGCTCTAATATTTTTACTGCATCACTAATCGTTGGTTTTGTTACACCAAATTCTTTAGCCAAATAACTAACTGTAGAATATTTTTCGTTGTGATATTTAATAAAAATAAGGATCTGAATTTGAATAGGACTTAAAGCTAACTTTTTAGATTGTTCCCAAATTAGGTAACGGTGTACGGTAGCTAGCTTATCTAAACCTGCTACAATTTTATTGTCAATTGATAAATTTTGGAATTTAAGATTAAATGCACTTTTCATAAAAAAGTAAATCAGGAATTAGCCTTAGCTGGCAAAATTAGTAATACTATTTTTCTAACCATGTATAAAATGACAAAATAAATCCTTAAAACAAAAATAATCATTATTCAAAAACCCTCGGTTTTCTATATTTTTATTCGTTAAACAGGATTAACACATCAAATTTACTTAAACATTTGTTTTCTTTTCCTGTTTTTAACATTACGTAGATGATTTAGTCTACAACTCTTTATTTTTCTTACATCTAATTTTGGCTCTTAATAGTCATACTTTTTTATTAAGTATGTAACAAACCTTCTGATTTTTAAACTAATTTAAAGACGGATAGAATAAGAATATTTTGATACATTAGCTATAAAAAATATGATTGACAATAACCCTCATTTTAGAACCTTTAAAAGGTTATTTTAGATAATTAAATGGATAAAAGAACACACTATACTTTATCAAAAAAACAATGAAAATCAAGCAATTAAATAAAAAAGAACCATTTAAAATTAAAAAACAAACATACAATGAATTTAAAAAACATATTACTGTTATTTTTTACCCTGTATCATTCTATTCTTTTTAGTCAACAAAAATTTACTGTAAGTGGTACAATCTCAGAAGCAAAAACCAATGAAACGATAATAGGTGTGAACTTACAAATTGAAGGAACTTCCATAACCTCATCTACCAATGAATATGGTTTTTTTTCTATTACCTTACCTGAAGGGGCTTATAATCTAATAGCTCGTTCTGTTGGTTTTAAAACAGAGTATCAAAAATTTGAATTAAAAGGCGATATTAAACTTAATTTTCGATTAGAGGAAGAGAATAAGCAGCTAAAGGAAATTATAATAACGGATACTAAGCAAAAAGCTAATATTCGCAAGCCTGAAATGAGTGTTAATAAATTAAACATTCAAACAATTAAGCAAATGCCTGCTGTATTAGGAGAAGTTGATGTAATCAAATCACTCTTATCATTACCTGGCGTAACAAATGCAGGCGAAGGACAATCAGGTTTTAATGTTCGAGGTGGTGGAGCAGATCAGAACTTAGTTTTATTAGATGAAGCCACAGTATACAATGCGTCCCATGTTTTTGGATTCTTTTCAGTTTTTAATCCAGACGCTATTAAAGATTTAAAACTATACAAAGGAGGTATCCCTGCAAAATATGGTGGTAGAGCATCATCTGTATTAGACATTTATCAAAAGGATGGTAACAGTAATCGTTTTTCGGCTAATGGAGGGATTGGTCTTATTACAAGTAGACTTTTAGCAGAGGGACCTATTGTAAAAGAACGAGGCTCTTTCTTAGTAGGCGGACGATCTTCATATGCCCATTTATTTCTAAAATTAAGTGATAATAAAAATGCTGCTTATTTTTATGATTTAAATGCAAAATTAAATTATAAACTTAACAATAACAATAATCTATTTCTATCCAGTTATTTTGGTCGTGATGTGTTTGAATTTAGCAATACCTTTCATAATACATATGGAAATACAACTTTAAATATAAGATGGAACCATTTATTTTCAGATAAATTATTTTCGAATCTATCTTTAATATATAGTGATTATTATTATGGCCTTCGATTAGATTTTGTAGGCTTTAATTGGAATTCTGGTATCAAAAATTACAATATAAAATATGATTTTAAACATTACATAGCAGATAAGTTAAAATTAAATTATGGTTTAAATGCTATATATAGTGATTTTAACCCTGGCATTATTGAACCTACAGATGAAAAATCACCTATAACTTATAAAAAATTAGACAAAAAATATGCTTTTGAACCAGCTCTTTATCTAGATATTGAACAAAAAATAGGTCAAAAAATAGGTGTTTCTTATGGATTGCGCTATAGTCAATTTTATCGTTTAGGGAATTCTACTATTAATTTTTATAAAAATGATAATCCTGTGATTTTTGATGAAGAATCAAAAATTTATGAAAAAGCGACTCCTATTGGTCAAAAAACATATAGTTCTTTCCAAAAAATAGCTTTTCACAATTATTTAGAACCTCGCTTTGCAATCGCATACGAGTTAACTCCTGAACAGTCATTAAAACTAAGTTATAATCGTATGGTGCAATATTTACAACTAGTTTCTAATACTACTTCCCCGACTCCTCTTGATGTTTGGACTCCTAGTGACAATTATATTAAACCCCAAATTGCAGATCAGGTAGCTATGGGTTATTTTAACAATTTCAAAGAGGATATGTATACTCTAGAAATTGAAACTTTTTACAAGAAAATTCAGAATAGAATGGATTATATTGATGGAGCAGATCTAATAGCCAATGAAGCAATTGAGCGGGTTGTTTTAAATGGACAAATGCGCTCATATGGCTTAGAACTTTTACTCCGAAAAAACAGTGGTAATTTAACTGGCTGGTTATCCTATACTTTATCTCGATCTGAACAACAAACACCAGGAAGAAACAACCTAGAAACGGGTATTAATAATGGTAATTGGTACCGTTCAGCTTTTGATAAAACTCATAATTTAGTTTTTACAGGAGCTTATAAATTAAATGAAAAATGGAGTTTTGGAGCTAATTTTACAGTTCAATCAGGACAACCTATTACTTACCCAAATGCTCAATATGTATACCAAGATTTAGTTGTTCCTAGTTATGGAGTAAGAAACGAAAATAGGCTTCCTACCTATCATAGACTAGACGTATCTGCGACTTTAAAACCAAGAAAAAATCTTAATAGAAAATGGCAAGCAGAATGGGTTTTTAGCATTTATAATTTATACAGCAGAAGAAATGCTGCCTCAATAAGTTTTAGACAAAATAGAGATACCGGAATTAATGAAGCTGTTAGATTATCTATATTTGGCATTATTCCTTCTGTATCCTATAATTTTAAATTTTAAGCTAGATTTCAAATAACAGATAATTTAAAACTATTAAATCGTTTATTTCAAAAAATCATTATTTAACAAATGTGATTGTATACGCGATACTAAATTTATATATATATGAAAAAAATATTTTTATTCCTATATAGTGCGATCATAATATTATTCTTTACAAATTGTGAAGACGTAGTAAATATTCCACTAGAAACGGGTACTCCCAAACTAGTAATTGATGCTAATCTAAAATGGTTACCTAATACAACAGGACAAAATCAAACAATTAAACTGAGCTTAACGAATAATTTTTATTCTAATGAAATTGTACCCGCTCATAACGCTATCATTACAATACAAGACACTAATAATCAAATTTATAATTTCAATCAAGTAGGAAACACAACTGATTATGTTTGTAATAATTTCGCCCCTGTAATAGGACAAGCTTATACTTTAAAAATAATCTATCAAGGAGATACTTATATTGCTAGTAATACTTTACTTGCAACTCCAAAAATTATTGAAATTAAACAAGAAAATGAAAAAGGAATAAATGGTAAGGATCAAATACGAGTTAAGGGTTTTTTCCAAGATAATGGAAATGAAAAAAATTATTACTTATTAAAAATTGACAACAGTAAAATTGCTTTTCCTGAGTATCGATTATTAGATGACAAATTCTCTCAAGGAAACATCATGTCAGGTATTTTTTACAATCAGATAGAAACAAATGATAAAATAAAGATCAGCTTACAAAGTATTTCTGAAAAACATTTTTTCTACATGAATAAATTACTAAGTATTTCTGGACAAAATGGAGGGGGACCTTTCAGTACTCCTCCTGCTACTTTGCGTGGCAATATTATTAATCAAACGAATAATGATCATTTTCCTTTTGGATACTTTAATTTAAGTGAATTGTCTACTCAAGATTATACTGTAAAATAAAATTTACTGATTATTGCCCTACATTTTAATCAAAACCACCTTTTTATTTTATTAAAGGTGGTTTTTTTATAAATAATTTAAAATTATAATTACTCTAAAAGCTTGCTATGATCTCATTTAAAACTAGATGATCTATTGAGTGCTTGCCACAATAAGAGATTATTTTAAAACCTTGATTGGATAGTTCTTTTTTCAATTTTTCTTGCCGTTCAGACTTAAAAAATGGATCATTATTACCTATTACAAAAATTTTCTTTAGATGAGAAGTCTTATCATTAAAAACACTTTCTAATTCATTAGGAAAATCACTAGCCCATACAATGAGACCGTCTATTTTATTAAAAAATTGATAGGCAAAACGAATAGCTGTAGCTCCTCCTTGCGAAAAACCTAATAAAATAACTTTTTCAAATTTTTCTTTAAGTTTAAACTCGCTCCATACTTCTTCTAAATAGTCTAAGTTATCCTTAATATCAGTATTTCTTAACTCTTTAGTCATCCAAGAAGCTCCCACCTTCCCTGAGAAACCTTCTAAATAAAATCGATTTAAAGCTTCTGGTGCTAACCAAAATATCTTTGAATCTATTTGTATATTTTTCAAAAAAGTATTACTCATTTCTCCATACCCATGTAATACAACAACTGCTATTTTTGCTTGATGATTTCCTGCAATTATAATTCTAGCAGTTTTTTTTATTGGTATCAATCGTTCTTCCATTCTTTGTTTTTTTATCAAACCTACTAATTTATTGAGTGTTCTTTTTATTTTTGCAAAAAAAAATGTCCTCACATCATATTATTCGAGATGATCAAGAACCTGCTTTAATAATTGCTAATGGAGCAGAGTGTTCTCGTGAATTATTAGATGAATTACTTGAATGGTCTCCATTAGTAATTGTATTAGATTCTGCAATAGAACGAGTTATTGAACTAGGTATTAAAATAGATGTTTTATTAGGTGATTTTGATCGTGGCTTTTCCCCTGAATACTACAAAGAAAAACAATACCCTTTAGAAATAGTTCATACTCCCAACCAAGATAAAACAGATTTAGAAAAGGCTTTTGATTATTTAATAAGCAAAGGACATAAAGCCGTTAACGTTGTTTGGGCTACAGGCAAACGAGCAGATCATACGATAACTAATATAACGAACATTACTAGTTATAAAAAAGAATTAAAAATTGTAATTCTTGACGATTATTCAAAAATTTATTTACTTCCTAAAAAATTTGAAAAGTGGTATACTAAAAACACTATTATTTCACTTATCCCTATAGGAGAAGTTAAAGGTATTAAGTCTAAAAATTTATTTTATTCTTTAAATAATGATACTTTAACTTTGGGGGTTAGAACTGGCAGTAGTAACTTTGTAACAGAAGATGGAATTGTAATGATTGAACATGAAGAGGGAAATCTACTTTTAATGGAATGTTTTGATTGAATCCTATAAATTTTATATGTTTTTATGACCTTATTTATACAATTCCTTAACTTTAAATTTTGTAAATATAATTTTAATCTCCAATGAAATTCCAAGTTGTATCTAATTTTGCTCCTATGGGAGATCAACCTCAAGCTATAAAAAAATTGGCAGAGGGGATTCAAAATGATGAAAAATATCAAACGCTATTAGGTGTAACAGGATCTGGTAAAACTTTTACAGTGGCTAATGTTGTACAAGAAGTACAACGCCCTACTTTAGTACTTGCGCATAATAAAACATTAGCTGCTCAACTATATTCAGAATTTAAGCAATTCTTTCCTAATAATTCCGTACAATACTTTGTATCTTACTATGATTATTATCAACCAGAAGCTTATATTCCTGTAACAGGAACTTATATAGAAAAAGATTTATCTATTAATGATGAATTAGAAAAACTGCGTTTAAGTACAACTTCTGCTCTACTTTCAGGACGCAGAGATGTTTTAGTCGTAGCCTCTGTTTCATGCCTATACGGAATTGGGAACCCTATTGAATTTCAAAAAAATGTTATTTCAATTGAGCGAAATCAGGAAATTTCAAGAACAAAATTTTTACATCGTTTAGTTCAAAGTTTATATGCTCGGACCGAAGCTGATTTTAACCCTGGTAATTTTAGAATAAAAGGAGATACTGTTGAAGTTTTTCCTAGTTATGCCGATGATCCTTTTAGAATTCATTTTTTTGGTGATGAAATTGAAGAAATCGAAGCTTTTGATGCTAAAACATCTAAAGTAATAGAACGTTACGAAAAACTAAATATTTATCCTGCTAATATGTTTGTAACTTCACCAGACGTATTACAAAATGCTATTTGGAATATTCAACAAGACTTAGTTAAACAAGTAGATTATTTAAAAGAAATTGGCAAGCATTTAGAGGCAAAACGTTTAGAAGAAAGAACTAATTTTGATCTAGAAATGATACGTGAATTAGGTTATTGCTCTGGAATTGAAAATTACTCCAGATACCTAGATGGTCGTGAAGCAGGCACCCGCCCTTTCTGTCTATTAGATTATTTCCCAGATGATTTTTTAATGGTTGTAGACGAAAGCCATGTAACCATTTCGCAAGTACATGCTATGTATGGAGGAGATAGAAGTAGAAAAGAAAACTTAGTTGAATACGGCTTTAGATTACCTGCTGCTTTAGATAACCGTCCTCTTAAATTTGAAGAATTTGAAGCACTTCAAAATCAGGTGATTTATGTATCAGCTACGCCAGCTGATTATGAATTACAAAAATCAGAAGGAATTTATATAGAACAGGTAATTCGTCCAACAGGCTTATTAGATCCTATTATTGAAGTGCGTCCAAGTGCTAATCAAATAGATGATTTAATTGAAGAAATTCAACAACGTTGTGAGGTTGATGAACGAGTTTTAGTTACTACTTTAACTAAACGTATGGCAGAAGAATTAACTAAATACCTAACGAAGGTTTCTATACGTTGTCGTTATATTCATTCTGACGTGGACACATTAGAACGTGTCGAAATAATGCAAGATTTACGTAAAGGTATCTTTGATGTTTTAATTGGAGTTAATTTACTTCGTGAGGGCTTAGACTTACCAGAAGTATCTTTAGTAGCTATTTTAGATGCGGATAAAGAAGGTTTTTTACGTAGCCATCGGTCTTTAACACAAACTGTTGGTCGTGCTGCTCGTAATATTAACGGTAAAGCCATTATGTATGCTGATAAAATAACTGATTCTATGCAACGTACAATTAATGAAACCAATTACCGTCGTGAAAAACAAATCAATTTTAATACAACTCATAATTTAGTTCCAAAAGCTTTGAATAAAGCTATTGAAAATCATTTATCAAAAAATTCAGCAAATAATTATCAGCATGAAAATAGTATTTCTAAAGCTGCAGAACCAACAACAGAGTATCTAAGTAAACCTGAAATAGAAAAACGAATTCGTGATAAACGTAAAGCAATGGAAAAAGCGGCTAAAGATTTAGATTTTATGCAAGCAGCTAAATTGCGTGATGACATAAAAGCTTTACAAGAAAAATTAGTTTAATTTTTCTTGTTTTTTTTACTTATTCTCAACTTTTAACCCTTATTAAGAATATTTCTCATATAGTATATCTTTTTTTAAACAATATTTATTAATTTAATATCGTTAATTAACTAAAAAATGTAAGATGAAAAAAACTTTTTTAACAATTATTACTTTATTAGGCATTACAGCTACAAGTATAGCGCAAGAAAATGCAATAGGTATACGTCTTAATGAAAACAATGGTTTTGGAGCTGAAATTACGTATCAAAGGGACTTATCAAAAGAAAATAGAATAGAGGCTAATCTTGGATTTAAAAATCAAGGTTATTCAAGGTATGGAGCTTATAGCTATGATCAACGTGAAGTTAAACTAACAGGATTGTATCATTGGGTATTTGATATAAAAGATGGCTTCAGATGGTTCGTTGGACCTGGAGCGGGTATAGGATCTTGGAAGGCTTCCTCATATTATAATACAAATAATGGTAGATATGAAGACCGAAACGGATTGTATCTAATTGTTGCAGCTAATGGAGGTATTGAATACAACTTTGATTTCCCTTTAAGATTAGCTGTAGATGTAAGACCAGAACTTTATATTAGCTCTGAATACAAAGATATAACAGATAGAGGATTTGGTCCAAATGTAGGAGTAAGTGCTCGTTACCGTTTTTAATACAAGAGAGGCTGTCCTAAAAGTCTAAAATCTTATATCATTCCAACCAAAAGGAAGACCCAAGGGCTCTTCCCGAAGAAGTGAAGCAAATCACATAATATTGATAATACTCCTTCCATCAGTCGGAGTGATAAGCTGGAAGTAGATTTTACTTTTTGGACAACCTCTTTTTTTATTATTACATTCTTTCTGGAACTTGGATTCCTAATAAACTAAATGCCAATCGGATAGTATCTCCAACTAATTTAGCCAGCTGAACTCTAAAAATCTTTTTATTCAAATTTTCTTCACCCAAAATTGATACATTTTGATAGAAGGAATTAAATTCTTTTACTAAATCATATGTATAATTAGCTACTAAAGCAGGACTATGATTAATTGCTGCATTTTGGATAATTTCTGGAAATAAAGCAATTTGCTTGATTAACTCTTTCTCTTTTTCCTGTAATTCTTCTAAAATAATATCTGCTGAATAATCAAAATCTGCTTTTCTTAAAATAGATTGAATACGAGCATAGGTATACTGAATAAAAGGACCTGTGTTTCCATTAAAATCAACTGATTCTTCTGGATTAAACATCATTGTTTTTTTAGGATCAACTTTTAGCATATAATACTTAAGTGCTCCTAAACCAATTATTTTATATAAGTCGGTCTTTTCTTGATCAGTATAACCATCTAATTTCCCTAACTCTTCTGAAATAGATTGAGCAGTAGCTGTCATTTCAGCCATTAAATCATCCGCATCTACTACAGTTCCTTCTCTTGATTTCATTTTTCCTGAAGGTAATTCTACCATACCATAGGATAGATGGTACAATTGTTCTGCCCAATCGTAACCTAATTTTTTGAGAATTAAAAATAAAACTTTAAAATGATAGTCTTGTTCATTTCCTACTGTATAGACCATTCCTCCCACATCAGGATTATCTTTTACACGTTGGATAGCTGTTCCTATATCTTGTGTCATATAAACAGATGTTCCATCGGCACGTAAAACTAATTTTTCATCTAATCCTTCAGCAGTTAAATCAATCCAAACAGATCCGTCTTCTTTTTTATAAAAGACTCCTTTTTGCAGTCCTTCTTCTACCACGTCTTTTCCTAGCAAGTAGGTATTACTTTCATAATAATACGAATCAAAATCAACACCTAAATTTTTATAGGTAACACCAAAACCATCGTATACCCATTGGTTCATTTTTTTCCATAAAGCTACTACTTCTTCATCTCCTGATTCCCACTTACGAAGCATTTCTTGAGCATTTAAGATAGATGGTGCTATTTTTTTTGCTTCTTCTTCAGTATGACCTGCGGTGATTAATTCTTTTATTTCATTTTTATATTGTTTATCAAATTCAACATAAAAATTACCTACTAACTTATCTCCTTTCAAGCCTGTAGATTCAGGTGTTTGATCTTGTCCAGATTCTTGCCATGCTAACATAGATTTACAAATATGAATACCACGATCATTTACAATTTGTGTTTTATACACTTTTTTTCCTGATGCTTTTACTATCTCCGCTACTGCATATCCTAATAAATTATTACGAATATGACCTAAGTGTAATGGTTTATTCGTATTAGGTGAAGAATATTCTACCATAACAGCCTTATCATCAGGGGTAGATGTTTTAAAACCAAATTGTTCAATTTTTCTAGCTGTATTAAAAAAATCTACGTAATAACGATCTGTTACTACTAAGTTTAAGAAACCTTGTACAACGTTAAACTTTTCTATTTCGGCTACGTTTTGAACTAAATAATCACCTATCTTACTTCCTATTTCCACAGGATTTCCTTTTATTAATTTTAATAAAGGAAAAACTACCATGGTGATATCTCCTTCAAATTCCCTACGGGTAGCCTGAAATTCTACTTTATCAAGTGAAACCTCAAACAATTGCGCAACGGCAACTTTAATTTTTTCCGTAAGAATTTGTTGTAATGTCATAATTAATCTTTTTTAAGTGTACAAAGATACTATTTAAATAGAAATTCACTAAATTTATATAGCGAGTAGAATTCAAAGGGTTAAAAAAATAGTTCCAAAACAATTTAAACTATTAGGAAATGAATTAATCTTCTTTTTTAATCAGTTTTTTCTTATTTTTATTATGTTTACCGTCTCATTTAAAAGAATTGTACCATGCTTAAGAGATACCCACTTTTATTAGTCTTTTTTATAGGCTTTTATTCTAATGCTCAATTCATTTCAGTTGAAACAAATCGTACTTCAGATGATTTAGTACGCAATATCTTAACTCAATCAGTATGTATAAATGTATCTAATGTTAAGAGTTCTACTGGAACAAATTTTGGATCAACAAATGGAATTGGTTATTTTAAAAATACAAATCCATCTTTTCCCCTCAGTGAAGGGGTTATTTTGAGTACAGGAGATGCTATAAAATCTATAGGACCTAATACATCTAGGCTACAAGATGGTTCTGACACATGGCCTGGAGACAATGATTTAAGAACTATTTTTACGACAGATCCTGCCTTTCCTCCCAATTTTGTAAATGCAACAAAGTTAGAATTTGATTTTAGTACATTGAGTTCTTATGTAGAATTTCCTTTTGTATTTACTTCTGAGGAATATGGAACTTATCAATGTAATACTTACGACGGAGTTGCAATATTACTTACACATCCTGATGGTCGAGTAGAAAATCTTGCCGTAGTACCTAACACAAATACTCCTATTTCAGTAGAAAGCATTCGAAACAATTTATATAATTCCAGTTGTAATTCAGCTAACTCTACATTTTTTGGTAGTTTTAATGGAGGGATCAACTCTACTACTTCTGCAATCAATTATAACGGGCAAACGACATTATTAAAAGTTAGTAAAAATGATTTAATACCTGGAGCTACTTATCATCTTAAAGTCGTTATTGGAGATCGAAATGTAACCAGTGATGACTCTGCTATTTTTTTAGGGAAAGCTAATTTTACTTTAAATACTTCTCTTTTAGGACCAGATCTAACACTATGTACTAATGAGGGTGCAAACGAATCTTACACATTACAAACTGGATTAAATCCTTCTGCATATGATTTTGAATGGAAAGATCAAAACAACAACTCTATAGGAAGTAATTCACCTGATTTAACTGTAAATCAAGCAGGAACTTACCGTCTTACTTATTATATAAAATCCACTCCTTGTATTGCTGGACAAGATGATATTAAGATTAGTTATCAGTCATCTTTTTCTAGTATTACTCCTAAAAATTTATATAAATGTGATACAAATTCAAGTAATTATGATTTTGATCTAAGTTTTAACCAATCTTTATTAAACCCAACTGGAAATTTAAAAATTAGTTTTTATGAAAGTCAATCAGATGCCCAACAAAATATAAATCCTATACATAACAACTATAATGTTCCTACAAATATGCTTCCAAAGTCTATTTGGGTAAGAATTGAAAATCAAAATGGTTGTTATAATACAAAATCCTTTGACTTATTACTTACAGCTAGCCCTTCTTTAATACAGCCTGCAGATATTACAAAATGCGAAAATATTATGGGAACTGGAGAAACTTCTATTTCTAAACAAGAATTTTTAATTCTTACAAATAATTTACTTAATGGATTATCAAATTCTATTTATCAAATAAATTATCATTTAAAAGCTGATTTCAGCGATGCTCCCATAGATACTTCTACTTCTTTCTTTACAAAGAGCACTACTATTTATATAAAGTTATTTGTAAAAACAGAAACTAATTGTTTTGTATCTCAATCATTTAAAATAACTACAATTCCTAGACCTACATTAAAAATAATAAAGGATCAATATGTTTGTAGTCTATATACTTTACCCATAGAATCAAATGGTACGCAATATTGGTCAGGACCTAACCAAACTGGAACGAATTGGCCAGCAGGAACAGACATAACTGTTGACGGAACAGTGGTATATCAATATCTTAACAACAGTACCCTTAGTGATTGTTATTCTGAAAATTCTTTTATAGTACATATTGTAAAACCAAACCAGCTAACCCCTTTAGTTTTAACAAGCTGTGATAGCTACGTTGTTCCTGCTCCTAGAGTCCCTGGATCAAAATATTATTTAGACAGTGCATTAACTCAAGAAATATCACCAGGAACTAATATTACTACAATTGGGGAAACGACTTTATATGTTAGTTTTGCTTTTTCTGATCCTAGTTGTCCTCCTATTATTACTAATTTTAAAATAAATATCTCAAAAAGTCCAACAATGAGTAACAGTTTTACTAATTTATTTAGCTGTACTCCTATGGATAATCTACCTGTACTAACTACTGATATTGGAACAGCAAACTATTATACTTATGATAATCAAACTGCTACTTACACATTATTACATTTTCCTATTACACAAACAACTCATGTATATGCTTACGCTAGTAATAATAATTGTAAATCAAACATTTCTGATTTTTGGGTTTATATAGGAGATATTGGACTAAAAAACATTGATTCATGTAGTAAGTCTTATATTTTAGATAAACCTATTTTAGGTGAGTTTAGAGATGCTCCTAATGGAGGTGGTAACTTAATAAGTACTCCTAAAACTATTACCAAAAACACAACTATCTATCATTATATTGCAGGAGCAAATTGTACATATAATACTTCTTTTAATATTAATTTTCATCAACCCTTTTTAACAAGCCCTCCAGAAGTAAATGCTTGTATAAATTATATTTTACCTACAGAAAATCAAGGTGGAAGATATTTTATATTACAAGGAGGACCTAATACCCCTGGAAATATTGAATTATTCCCTAATAATGAAATAAAAACTAGCACAACACTTTGGATTTACAAAGAATCAAATACAGCTCCAAGTACATTAACTACTAAATGTTATAATGAAGTTCCTTGGAAAATTACTATATTTAGTAAACCTGCCATTGATGTTCGAGGTGATCAAATTACATGTTTTAAATATGAATTAACTCCTTTAAAAAATGGTAAATATTACCAAGATCCTAATGGTCAAAACCTTATTACTAATTTAACAATAGATAGTAGTGACCTAAGACCTGGTATAGAACAAACAACTAGAATAAAAACGATATATATATATTCAGTGAATCCTGTGGTATCAAATTGTTTTAGTGAAAGTTCATTTACTATAACTTTTGATAGCTTAGAAGTTCCTGCCCAAACAGATAAATTAGTTTGTAATTCATATACTCTTCCAAATCTTCCAACAAATATGCTATACTATGATAGTCCTATGGATCCTGCTCATCCAGAACTACCTCATCCTGGCAAGATGATTCCTCCTGGAACTACCTATAATGCTCTAAATGTTATAAGCCCTATTTATGTGTATACTAGTACAAACAATAAATTAAAATGTATAGATGAAAAGAGCTTTAAATTAACTATTATACCTCAACCTATAGCATCTAAAAATGTTAAGATGATACCTGCTTGTGATGAATTTCAAGATCCTTATGATGGCATATATGAATTTGATTTAAGCAAACTAAACTCACAAGTCTTAGGAAATAGTACTTCACCTAATGATTTAAAAGTTGAATATTTCAAAAGTTTCAATGAAGCAAATGATATAAATGCAATTGCTTTAAATACAACATATAAAAATGAAATTCCTTTTACCCAATCTATTTGGGCGAGATTATCAAGTACTAAAATAAAATCTTGTTTTGATGTTAGTAATGAAATAAAACTAATAGTTAATCCATTACCAAAATCTGATCTACAACCAGAATATATTATTTGTGAAGATCATGAGACAGGTACTTTATACAATCAGGCTGTTTTAGAAACAGGCTTATCATCTAATGATTATAAATTTCAATGGAGTTATAACGGTACTCCTTTAAGCAGTAAAACGTCCTCTATAACTACCTCTCAAGATGGCAATTACAGTGTAACAATAACCAATAACAATACAAATTGTACCAAAAATTATACGACAAAAGTAACGAAATACACTCCTTATTTAATCTTAGAATATAGTAATGCTTTTGAAACTCCATCTTATATTAGCGTAACGGTTTTAGGCAATGGTTCAGGCAATTATAGTTATCAACTAGATAACGGTAATTACCAAGATAGTAACCTATTCTATAATGTTAGTTCTGGAGAACATAGTATTAGTTCAAAAGATAATTTAGGACATTGTAGCCCTGCACCTATTACAATTTCAATAATTAATCACCCAAAATATTTTACTCCTAACGGTGATGGCTATAATGATTATTGGAATATTACTGACTTAAGAATAACAAATCCTACGGCTTCTATTCAAGTTTTTGATCGTTATGAAAAATTAATCCAACGTTTTACTCCCAATTCTAAAGGATGGGATGGAACATACGAAGGTATTCCTCTCCCTGCTGATGACTATTGGTTTACTGTAGAATACGATGAAAAAAACTACAGAAAAATCTTTAAATCTCATTTTACTTTAAAAAGATAATTATTTAATCCCGAAAAATTTCGGGATTTTTTTTATTGTAACAAAAAAGATATTTTACGTCTTATCTCATAGAATTGATTTTATTTCCAAAAGTACCTTGTTTTACATAGTATTTTTATATTAAATCCATTCAATCATCATCAATCAAAATTATTATCAAAATGAAAAGAAAAGCAATTTTAGTTTGCTTATTAGCCGCTATGACTACTATGCAAGCACAAACTCCAGTAGTTTCAACTAGTAATAACACTGCTATTAATACCAATACTACAGGAAGTATAACAGGTAAGGTAATTGATAAAAAAAACAATTCTCCACTTTCTTATGTTTCAATAGCCATAAAAAACGAAGGAAAAATAATATCTGGTACAATTACAAAAGAGAATGGTTTATTTACTATTTCTAATTTACCTATTAAAGATTTAGTGATAGAAGTTGCTTTTATGGGATATAAAAAACATACAACTACAATAGCATTAACTAAAGACAATAAAAATATCAATCTAAAAAATATTGTATTAGAAGAGGAATCGAAACAATTAGATGAGATAAGTATTACAAAAGAAAAATCTTCAATAGAACAGAAGATAGATAAAAAAGTAATTACAGTTGGTAAAGATTTACAAACAGCGGGAGCTACCGCAGCTGAATTAATGAATAATATTCCAACTGTGAGTGTTGATATACAAAATAACACGGTAAGTCTAAGAGGTAATGAAAATGTAAAAATTTTTATAGACGGAAAGCCTTCTAACCTTTCTGCTGCTCAGGTTTTACAACAAATACCTTCAACAGCTATAAAACAAGTAGAATTGATTACAAACCCCTCAGCTAAATACAATCCTGAAGGAATGAGTGGCATCATAAACATTGTACTCAATAAAAATTCTAATTTAGGCTTCAATGGAAATATAAGTACAGGAATAAACTTTGGAATTACTCCTAAATTTAATGGTTCTATCGACTTAAACTATAGAGCTAATAAGTTTAATTTTTATACTAATTATTCATTAAATCATGGTAAAAATACCAATCATGGATTTATAAATTGGGATAAATACAATAGTACAAAAGATTATGATCTTACATTTGATATAATTCAATTTAGAAAAAACAATTTCACTAAAATTGGAACTGATTTTTATATCAATGATAAAAACTCACTTTCTTTCTATACTATTCAAAATTTTGATAATAGAACTGTTGAATTTAAAAATGACATCAATTATTTAGATAATAATTTAAAAGATTCGCAAAAACAAGAATCTAATGGTTTGGAAAAGAATCAAACTTATAATCTTGCTTATAAACACAAATTTGACAAAGAAAACAAAACACTTGACATTGAATTAAATTATAACCTTAATGATGATCCAGAAAATAGTATTTTTAAAGATGGTAACTATACTATCAAATCTACTAATGGTATTCAAAAAAACGGAAAAAACTTTATTGGTAATATTGATTTTGTAAACCCTATAAACGAAACCTCTAAAATAGAACTAGGTTTAGAAACTCGATTGGATGATACTAATAATAAAATGGAAATTAATTCTGTTTTTGATGCAGATTTTAATTTTAAAAGAAATATTCATTCTGCTTATAGTAATTATAGTAAAGAATTAGGAAAATGGAATTATCAATTAGGTATTAGATTTGAAAGCTATGAAGCAAAAGGTTATTTTCAAAAAACAGGAAATGCAGACAAAACATTTTCGGATTATATTTTTACGGTATACCCTTCTGCATTTTTAACTTATAATCCATCAGAAAACAACTCATTTAATCTTAATTATTCTAGAAGAGTTGACAGACCTAATATGGAGCAAGTAAATGAAATCCGACAATGGAATGGTCTTACTATACAGCAAGTAGGAAACTCTAAACTAAAACCTGAATTTACTAATTCCATTGAATTAAATTATACCCGTAAATTAAAATTAGGCTCTATTACATCTGGTGGATTCGTACGTTTTATACAAAATCAAATTGATCAAATTATTACAACAAATCCTAATGAACCTACAAAACAACAATTAACCTTTACTAATTTTAATCACAATACTGAATATGGTATTGAATTATCAGGTAATCTTGATTTTAAAAAATGGTGGAATGTAAATTTTGGAACGGACAGTTATTTTACAAATTCAACAGGTATGATAGAAAAAAGGGATGGTAATGTATATACACAAAGTATAAATGCAATTCTTTTTAATAGTAGAATGAATCATACTTTTAAATTAACGAAAGATTTTCGCCTCATTTGGTTTACAATGTATAGAGCAGGTCAAAACGGCTTGCAATTCTCAAATCGAGATATGTGGAAAACAGATTTAGGAGCTCGATTAAATCTATTAAATGGCAAAGCTTCTTTAAGTATCCGATACAATGATATTTTTAATAAAATGAGAGCCCGTTTTTATAGTAATGAACCCGCTCAAATCAACGGAAATTTTAGATGGGAAAGTCAAACGATAAATATCAACTTCAATTATCGTTTTGGTAGTGGAAAAAATAAAGCCTTAGATAGAAAAGAAAGAAATAAAAATGAATCACAAGGAGGAGGAATATTCTAAAATCCTAAATTGATTAAGTTAAATGAGGCTGTCCTAAAAGTAAAAAATCAACACACAGTTTGTCACTCCTAAGTAAGGAGGAGTCTAATAATCAGTACTATGTAATTTCTCCCTTTGATCGAAATGACAAGATTTCGGACTTTTTGGACAGCCTCTACATAACTAAAACTTTTATTTGTAAAAGGGAGTACCTTAAAAGTCCTCAATCTTATCATCCTACCAAAATTGAAGACTTAAGAGTCCTTACTTGAACAAGAAGTATAAAATCACATAATATTAATTATAGAACTCCTCCTGTTTACATCAGATTGATAAATAACAGATTTTTTAACTTTCAAGACACTCTCTTTTATATTTTAACCCAGATTACGCTATAGACTTTATAATAAATATGAAAAAGAGCAGAAAGATAAAATGCACCAAAATTTTTTCTCGCAGCTGTAGTTTTACTACATCGAGGATAAAAAATGGAGTACTTTTTTAGATTCCAATTCATTTTTAGCTGTAATAAATTCCTAACGTTTCATTTGAGTTTTATCTATAAAATCATATTTAAAGTAAAATTAAAAAATGATTTTTAGTCCATTACGATTCAAAATCTTACCTATTTCTTATAAATTGTAATATTATCATTATTTACTTTTAACAAATAAGATCCTGTAGGCAAGTTAGACATATCAATTGTATTTGTGTTTATTACAACTAAATGAGTTAAATCTTGCCCTTGCAAATTATATAATTTAGTATTCATTAAATTCATTTGAACATTATCAACACGTACAACAGTACTCGTTGGATTAGGGTATGCAAAAATAGTTTTTGTAGAATTTTTATTATTTAAAGAAGTACCAATTCTTGGACTTGTTAAAGTTACCGTTTTTTTAAAAGTAGCTTCAATAGGTAAACCTTGTTTAGTTAAAAATCTAAATGTACTACTAGTTGAATTTGAAGATACTAATTGAATATTTTTATTAGACATCGATAAATTCCATTCTCCATCAAGTGTAATTTCGATAGGTTGAACTTTAAATGAATCAAAACTTCTTTTATCTGGAAGACCTAAATCGGGATTTGATAAACTCAATGTCATTTCTGAATTAGAATTTAAAGGCCCATACATTATCAAACAAGGTTGATCATTTGAAATAATACTTGTCCCTCCTGGAAGATGTGTATTAGCCTCAAAAGAGCAAAAGCATATATTCCTGATGCTGTATGCTTAATAATATGCGATTTACTATCCTTATTTAGTACCGTATAAGGCTTCGTATTAATATTTTGGAATAAATTAGCTAAAGATTGCATCTCTGAAACATTCGTATTAGGAATCACTACATACTCATATTGGGCATTACTAGGAGCTTTACCATGATCAATAAATCCAATAGCTGCTTCCGCAGTGGGATTTAAAATCATAGGGTTATTTTGATTATGCGATGGTGTTTGTTGATTCTTACGTTGAATTTTTAAATCATTATTTCCATTAACCAAATAAAATCCTGTATTAAAATTATCGAGAACCCAGTTTGCAGTGGTTCCTGAATAAGTTGATGTTACACCTGTTAAATTATATCCAGTATTATTTACAATAACATTCTTTGGAGATGTTACATTTTGATATAAAGAAGTAACAGTCGTATTATTACTATCATTATTAGTTATATTAGAACCTAAACAAATAATAAGATCATCAAAGAAAAATGAAGATTTCTTAAAGGTAAAAGAAGTATCATGTGTATTAGCCCCTGTTGGAGTACCTCCCCATCCTGTGTTATTTGCTTCTTTAAAATTCATAGCAAACATTCCGAATTTCCCAAAAACTTCACTTAGATATTCTTTATTTTGCAATTCATATTGCAAAGATCCCGAAAATCTTTCACTTGAATATTCATCTACTCTATGCCAAGGAACGATTAAATCACTCCAAGATAAAACTTTAGTAGTAGCCCCTGGATTATAATTCCAATTCCACTTTGTATTATCAAAACCATTTGTATTAGCTGTTCCTGGATATACGATATTCATCGCCCCATAACTCTGGTATCTACCATATCTATTACTATTACTAAAGGTTTCTGCTCCCCAAAGCTGGTTACTAAATCCTTTATTTACTATTACCGTATTCTTTGTTCTAAATATACCTGCACTTGCATGGTTATTTTGATAAAAACCATTATCAAAAAGAGCAATTGTAGTATAATTAAAAGAAGACTCCACTCCATACCTTTTATTATAGATACTTGCTAAAACAGGATCTGCTGTATTTAAACCTAAAATACTACCTCCAACAATAGCTAATTTTTTTATAGAGTTTTGATCTACTGATATCATTTCCCAATTACCACTTCTACCTGTCATAGATAACGGTATCCATCCAGCATCATTAGAAATTAATAATTTGTGCATAACAGCATCTCTAAACACTTTATAAGCAGGAGCATCTATTTGAAAACGAGTAGTACCAAATACATCAAGACAATAAATAAGTGTATTATAGGCATACATATACGTTTCATAATTATTCCAGTGATGATATCCGCTACCATCTGGTTTCAGACCGTCATAGGTTCCCTCTGTATACACAGAAGCAAATCGGGTTACAAATCGGCTCAAAGTTAACATATAACGGTACTGTTCCTCTTCAGTTGGGAAACATTTTATTAAAGGAATAAGCGCATCTAATTTATTATAAACATCATCTGTATTAATAACACCTTCTGTCGTTTGGGTCGTATAATTATAAGCTGGTTTCCAAAAAACATTCCAATCAGCAAACTCTTTTTCCATAATATAGAGAATTCTTTGCTTATTTTGAGTACTTAAATATTCTGTACAAAAAAATCCTTTTCTCGAAAAGTTCTTAAAGACATAGCCATGAGTATCAACCGACAAAGTCTTATTGCAAAGGTTTTCTGAAACCCACCATATTAAATTATTAACTCTTTCAATTACCGCAGTATCGCTAGGATTAAATTTTAAATGGTCAACAAATGTATTCAAAAATGTTAATCTATTATAATCCGTTATAGGATTACCTGTAATAGTAGTACCATTAACAACGATATTCAAATTATCATAAAGTTGGATAGCCGTATTTAAACTGCTTGTTGATGGTTGAGTCCCAGCTAATCTTTCATTTTTAGCTTTATCATAAATACTTTGAATTTCAGTTTTAATAGTTGCATCACTAGCATTTAAAGGTAAATCAGGAACAAAAGTAGGTAAACACTGAGCATCTATTCTTAGGAGGCTGAATAAGAATAGTACTGTCATTAAAATTTTTTTTTGTTTCATTAGTCTTTTGTTTTTATTAATATTAAGGCTATGCTTAATAGTATTAAATTAAGCGTTTAGCCACGATTAAGTTTTTTTATCTAATTTTCATAAAGTCTTAAATTTAACTCAATAACAATCCAAGCAACTAGTATAATTGCTACGAGAAGAGAGACATGAATAAAAATTAGATCAATTAGAAAAATTTAATATAATCTATTACCTATCTTTAAAATAAAATGGTAGAATAATGATGATTTCTAATCATCCGGCTCATTAGATTATCATCAATATATCGCTGATAAATTTCTACTGAAGTGATAGGTCTTAAGTCTAACAAGGCTAAAATATTTGCCTGTTTTACACAAATTTAGAGTTTTATTTTTAAATAAAATCTAATTCTATTTAAAATTTTTAATTTCATTAGCTTTATTTTTTCCGAAAAATGAATAATTCATTCAAGTATTGTCACTATATAAAGGTTTGTGAAGAAAAAAACTTTCAATTTAGGCCGTTTTTTTTTAGACAACGTGATTTCGACATCAAATTATTAAAAAAGTATTAGTTGTTTTGTCTACAAAATTATTTTTTAGTAATGGTTTTCTCTCTGTAAAATTATAAGCAATTAGAGCTGAAAATATGTTATTGAAGTAGTCTGTTTGAGAGTAATTTCTAGAATGCTCGACTTGAAAAATACTTTTTTAATGAGGCAGATATTCTTCCAATGATTGCTCTTTTTATAAGATGAAAAGCATCTTGAATTCGAGTTAATAATTTGATTTTTATATTCTTTTGTAACTTGGTCACAAGATGAATTCTGTTTTCAAAAAGTGATTGAAAAAGTTCTTTAGATAAATATCCTTTGTCTCCCAATAGTTTTCCGGGAAGTTTATCAATAAAACCTTTCATTTTTAGAGGATTTGTATCGTGTGCATTTGTTGGAGTAAGTGTGGGGTCTATAATTCCTCCACAATCGTTCGTTATAACATGGAGATTGAAACCCAAGAACTAATCAAGAGAGCATTGACCTCTTAGGACTATTTCTTTAAATGCTTATGTTGTCCAATTCTTCTTTTATCACATACTCTCAATGGGGTAAAATCAACAAATTTAATTCCTGTACAGTCTGCCAAACCTTTTGTTTTTAAGTAAATCATCATTGGCAATAAATAAAGATGATTTTAGTTCAACCATTCTATTATAACTCACTAAATTTAAAAATTCTTTTGTTAGAAATCTGCATACATATTCAAGATAAAATGTTTAAAATTTTTATATCCAGAAATGTAAAAAAACTTGAATTGCAATTATTTCTGAAAGAGATAAATTCGATTTTCTAATCCGTTTTTTTCATTAGAAATCATTTCATTTTTCCAGTTAGGAACAAAAAATAATTGATATTTTAGTTAGCGAAAGCATAAGCATTTTTTTTTATTCATTTAATAAACAACAACTTAAACATACCACCTTTTACTTTTTTATGCAACTATTTTATCATATTTATGTCGAACTCACGTTAATTAAGATTTCAAATGCAAGCTCCCCTTAATATCAGGAAATACATTTACTAAAATTGCATTATTTCCTTCACTTGAAAAATATCTACAAGAATGTATAAAACATAATATGGATTTGATACCTCATTCTAAGTTAAAATATTATAACGTGGCCAAATATAATTTAAGGGATTTAAGTTATATTCACTCAATGTCGAATGCACAGGAATCTGTATTTTATCCTCATTTTGATTTTTTGCTGCGGAGTAAGCTGGAGAGGTAACTTTTATTTTTTTAGTATGTTTATCTTTGGTTTTAAAGTTTTTTATTTTAACCATTCTTTCTTATAAAGAATAAAATAATTTTGATATTATAAAAATTAAATTAGCAAATTAGCTCTTGAGTCAATCTCCTAATAAAAAGTATAATGTGGTAATCTTTTTAATCAAGCTGTCCAAAAGGACTGCCTTTTTTTGGTTTTACTCAACTTTGTGGATACGGAAAAAATTCTGTCTTACAAAACAGCATTGTATTGAGATTACCGTAATAAAAAAATGAATAGCCTAAAAATATTTTACAAAGTTATTTATAAAAAAATTACTTCCTGCATATGGCGGTAATATTTTATTTTTAACTTTTTTTAAAAAAATCCATTTTTTTAATTTTTGATCGTATAGATATAAATCAGCAATAGAATTATCTTTTAAAAAAACACTTTCTATTGTACATCCATCCTTTGTATTTAAATAGTGTTTCTTTATGTGGAAAGAAAAAATAGTATATTTTTCTAATTTGTTTTTTAACAATTCAGAAATAATTTTATTTTCAGTAACCAAATCGTCATACTCATACTTATATTTGTTATGATATTCATTTTTCCAAAACCTTCTTATAGATGAACTTTTAGGTACAAAGTGTACCGTAAAGTAACCTTCTTTCTCACAATTTAAATAGCTGAATAGAGGATGATCTGATATGTTTGATTCATCTATACTTAAATTGTATCCATCAAAATATTTTTTATCAAAAAAATCAACTTTTGTTTCATTTTGTCCTAATTTTATTTCTGATAACTTGTTTTGAGCAATACTGCTTGACAAAACCAATAAAACTATTGTTTTTACGAGTAATTTTAATTTATTTAATTGATTTTCCATTTTTATCAAATTTTGTTTTCGTATAATTTTCAGGATTAACTCTTATGTTTCCCTAAAAAAAACTACGCACCTCAAAATCCCCTTACTGTGAACTATTCCGAACTAATATCCTTTCTAATATAAGAGTCTATTAATTATCCAATAAAAAAACTACAATATAATACTGTAGCTTTTTATTATGGCGTAAAGTGAGAGGAATTTACGTATCTAAACAGAAAAAACTATCTCCTATAATTTGCTAAACCAATAAATTAAAATAAACCAAAATCTTATTACTATCTCTCCATTTGATCCAATATTTCATTTTCATAGTAAGATTATTGATAAGAATCCATTCGTCATTTATCTGAAGAACTTCTATTTCATCATCAGAAGAAGGTTTTATATCTAAGGATTTTCCATTAATTGAATTGCTATAGTAAGTGGGTATGTTTTTTTTAAATTCTATACCTAAAACCTCATCTTTAATGAAATATTCCCAATCAAAATAAATTACTTTATCACTCTTTGGTAAGTAAACTACTTGTGATTGCTTAGCATAGATTTGATAATTATTTTTATCTTCTTCTAGACAATTCAAAAACAAAATACCATAATCTGTCTTATACAAGAAGGGAATAATATCTGTACCAATTAATATTTTTTTATCTATTGGTTTTGTACAATTACTATCTAAAAAAAATACAATTTCTTGAAGATTATTAATATTATTTATTCTTAGAAGCCCAGATCCAAGCTTATCTAAATATTCATCATTTTGATACTCTAAAACTTTTTTGTTAGTAGATCTATTTTTATTTACATCTACTTCTTTTTTTACTTCAAAAGATTGATGATCAGCTTTATTTATACAACTAACTAAAAATGTGAAAAATAAAAATGCAATTGTTTTTTTCATTTTATTATTAAAAAAGCTACTCTTAGGTAGCTTTAGTTTTATTCAAATTTATTTACTTTGTTTAATTCTATCCATTGATGAAAAGTCCCTTCTCCACCAATGCCTTTAATATAAAATTTTTCTCCTTCTTTTTTGATGGTGTAGTTAGAATTTACTCGTACACACCTTTCATCTTTATCTTGAATATAATAAAGTTCTAGCTTATTATCCTTCTCAATTCCTTTATAACTTCCACCGCAAAAGTCTCTATTAACCTCGTGTAAAGAAATTCCATGTTCCGAAATATCAATTTGATATTCATACATTTCCATACCATGATTTGTACTATCTCCTTCTACCGAAACTGTAAATTTACCTGTTAATTTTCCAGAAATAGATTTTACTAAATATTTATTTGTTTTGAGATAAATGTCATTTTCAATGGATTTTCTTAAATATAAATAATCCTTAGTATTACTTAAGCCATTAGGAGTCTTAGAATATGGAGCTATTTTACTCTTTTCAAATTGATATACAATCTGATTTCCACTAATAGAAGGGTTGATAAAATCATTAACTGAATAAACCTCAGAATCTGTTCTTGGTTCATTTATAAAAAAACTATTTGTAATCTTATCATCTTTAAAAATTAATGAATAATACCACGATGTCCCAATTTCAGATGTTGCTTCAATTAATATGTTATCTATATTTTTCTCTCGAAAAATTGAAATAACGAATCCTGGCCCTTCATACTCTTTACCATCAAAATCTATTTCAAATACTTTCTTATTTTTATAAATTCTTAATTTATTATTAAACTCTTTTATTTTATAATTTTCATAAATAAAAAAACCTTCTTCTTCTTTAAAATACTTAAATTTAACATTCTTAGCATCATTTTTCTCTAAATCTTGATTAGATAATAAACTATCTTTTTAATATTTTCATTTGTTGGCAAATCAATTTCATTAGTTTTTTTACAACTAATTCCAAAAAATAATATTAGAATATAAAGTGTTTTATCATTTTTATCGAAATATATATTCTGTAAATATAAATTAAATCAATCCAAACAATGCTTCAAGCAATTACCCTTGAATTCTTTCATCAAATTTTCATCTACTTTTTCAATAAAAGTTGGCTCAATATCATCTTTTGTTACATCCTTTAATAAATCCTTTTCTAAATCTATATGTAACCAAATAACTGTAGGATCATCTTTGTCTTTTGATGTAATTTTGACTGAGATTTCTTTTTTGTTGCTCTATCAATAAAAAAATCATATCCTGTTTGTTTAATATTTGGATAATTTAATTGCCATTTCCCTTTTCAATAATTTTGCCTACAATATCTACACATTGATTTTCATCATAATTAGATTGATTTGAATAAAAATTTGAAGTAAGATTATTGCTGTCAAAATCTACAGGAGAATCAACTTTTATTTTACCATTAGATAAATACACTATATTCCAGTTATTTTTAATTTTACTCTTATCTAAAAAAATATTTTCGTTTTTAAAATAAATAACTTGCGCATCTGAATCAATATATTTTATTTTTTTTAATTCCAATTCTTCGGATATACTAGCAATATAGCCATTTACATCATCAGCTATTGTATAAAAATCCTCGCCTTTTTCAGTTTTTAAAACATTAATTTCCTCTTCATTAGGTGACCAAATAATGACTGCATTTTTATCTAGTATTTTTAAAGTATCTTTTGGAGAATTTAAAATTTCGTCTTGTTTTAACTGTTTAATGTCTTGTTTTGAGCTATCATTTTCTTTACAACTAAATAATAAAAAAATGCTAATAAATTGGAATAAAAAATATTTCATAAAATTTAATTTTGCGATTCAAATTGAAAATAAATACTATTGAATTACCTGTATATGATAACAATTATTTTCAATCAAAATTTTATCTAATTCTTTTCTTTTTGACATTTCAGAATAAAAACTTTTTTTATCTGACAATTTTGAATAAGAAATGTCAAATGTATTAATAAAATTATAATCTGCAATATGTTTTGAAACAGTTGAAGGACCTAATTCTTTAATTTTATCCTCCATTAATTTAATTATTTGCGATTTAGACAATTTATCTTTTATACCTTTTGCATACACATCAATAACTTTATCCCCTGGATCTTTATATATCCCTTTTTGTGTATTAACTCCATTAGATTTTGAACAATTTTGATACATAATTCTAGCTTGATCATAAGTAGATCTTGCAGTACTAGTTATATAAATATCATAATTTTTACTCGCATTTCCAACTTCAACTAAAATCTTTTTTGTTTTTTCCGATAAAGAATTTTCAACTGCAGTTTTCCCTTCAAAATGTAATTTAACTTTTATTTCATTATTATTATTTTTTGCAATTTCAGAAAGTCCATTTTTATCAAAAGATCTTACAAAACGTGGAATAACTCCTTTCATTGATTCTCTATATGATTCTTGATTTTCTTTTTTTGTAGAATGCCAACGTGCCCAATTTCCATCATGTCTAATTATATAATCAACTAAATATAACATTGCTGCTAATACAGAAGGCATAACAACAAAATCTTTAGGTCTATCTTTAATTTGAGCATTACCTCCTTGTTTACTTATACCTTCGCCCTCATACAACGAAGTTATACCAAGTGGTTTAAATTTAGAATATTTATTAAAAAAAGTCTCCGACCAACCATAATAAGGAGCACTACCAAAAGCCTCCATTCCACCTGTACCTGCTAGTTTATATTGAGGAGATTTAAAATGATCTGTCTCGCTCCTAAAAATTTTCTCAATTATATTCGAAATATCCCCACCAAAATACTTATATATAAGAAATAATGCATTCTCTGCATCTTTTGGAGTATAATTTTTTTTAAAGGTTCTAGATAAAGTTTTATCATTATCCATCAAAAATTTTATAAAATCAATTTCTCCATTAATTCTTTCAAAACTATCCCACTTCGCTCCCACTTGCAACACCAGCGTTCTATTCTTAATATGCTTAGCAGAAAAACCTTCAATACCTGCAAAATACGTTTCGGCTTCGCCTTTTTTGAGTTGGTTAACATCTTTCATAGTAAAACCTAATTTTGCAATACCGTCTTGATTCACTTTTGCTGCAGAAAAGTCTTCTAGTGAAGAGTCTTCTCCTAATTTGTGCATCGTGAATTTTATTTCTTCCCCTGCCATATTTCGGGTATGAGCGACTAATGTTAAGGCTGTTTTTTTCTTAGCATCATACGGTACTTTATCTGTTTCTAATACTCTTCTGCCGTCGTATTCAAAGTATAAATCTAAAAGCTGTCTTTTGGTTGTTAATTTTATTTCAACATCTTTAGCACTGTATTCTGCTTCTTTGAAATTGTAAAATTGATTATCAATAAGTCCTACAAAACCAATTTTCAAAAAGGCATTTTCTCCATTGCCTAATCTAAATTCGCTTTTCAATCTATCATCAAAAACAATAGGCTTGTTAATATTTCCATTGGCATCAGTTGTCGTATCACTATAATACTCATGTGCTGCAGAATATACCTCATTAGCTGATTTTTTTACATAAAAGAAAACACGTACTTTTTGGTTACCAAAGTTGGGAATACTGGCTTTGATTATAGAAATTTCGCCTTTAAAACCTGTGGTTTCTTTTTTGTCTCCTTGGGCATCGGTCCAACTGGCTTCTGTAACTCTTGGGATTACCATTTCAATTTTATATGAATCTTTTGATTTCTTCTTATCAAAACAATAAGCATGTACAAAATATTTCCCTTCATTTTGTGGTATTTGGAAAGTGAATTTTTTCCCTTTTACAATATAGGGTTTTCCTGGTTCGTTAGCATCTGTAGTTAATTGTAATCCTTTAGGCACAATTGCACTTCCTTTTGCATTATATACTAACCATTTTACTTTAGCCACCTCATCAGGTGTAGGTGGTTCGATTTTAAATTTCTTAACGGCAAAAGTTACTTCTTGTGGCGTATCCGAATGCAAATACACATTATTAGGCTTCTTATTATTAATAATCTCAATAGCTTCTACATAGTTTTCAATGATTTTCCATTCTTTTTTGCAAGTAATCGTATATTGATCGTTACTGTTAACTAGTAAAATATAAGTTCCTAGTTGTGGCATTGCTAGATTAATCACACCATCATTAGGAAGTACTTTAGAATCAGTTATAGATATGCGTTTCTCTTTTATTTTATGTTCAATTTGATAACTTAAAACAACTGGTTGTAATGGTTTCGCTACTTTATTTTCTTTTAATTTTACCACAAATGGTTTTTCGGTCGTGAAAGGTCTTGCAAATTCTCCATTAATCGTTTGTGGTGCTGTAACTACTATTTCTTGATTAATGATGGTTACCTCTACAAAAGCAGCTGTTTTTTTAGACTTTAAAGCTCCCGATGATTTTCCATAAGCTTCAATAGTATACTTTCCAGGCTTTCCAAAATTATAACTCAAAGTGGTTCCATGATCGACAAATTTTCTATTATTCTTTTTGTTACCATCTTTATAAACTATCCAATTGATGTTTTCTTTAGCATTTTTTAGCTGATTGATAAAGGTTTCATGAATACCAAATTCTAAGGTTTCGCCCGCAATAAAAGATTTTACATCACTATTTTTAATATAAACGCCACCATGATTCACTCCTGCTCCTACATCATCATGTTTTTCACTCAATCTTTTTAAGAAAGTGTACACGGTTTGAGTCCCCAAATCAGCATACATATTATTTGGACTCAGATTAGGATAAACTTTGGTTTTTGTAAAGAAGGTGACTTTATTAGGTAATTCACTTAAGCCTTCTACCTCTTTGAGCAATAAAAACAACTCGTCATACTCCTCAAACAAGTTGGCTATATTTGTGTTAGGATCTTTTAATCTTGCTTTAATATTTGTCCAATATTGTTTTGAAGCGGCACTTATAGTTCCGCTTACTATTTTTGCTCAATAGCATTAATCATTTTTTTGCTAACTGAATCCCAATCAAAATTATATACCTCTTGTGTGGTCTGGGTAAGTGTTTTAAACAAATCAAATAATGGATGCTTCGCTATTGTATCATCTGTTAAGAGTGTGGCAACAGTGATTCCGCTTTCTATTTTACTTATAATACCATTCCAATAGGCTGTTGCCTGAGCATCATTATTTAAAATAGCTTCTTCACGTTTTTTCTTCACCGCTTCTAAAACTTTAGAATCCGTTGGTGTTGATACAGAGAGTGTTGCGGGTACTGGAATGGTTTCGTTACTCGTAATACTTGAATAAACCGAAGATTGGGCAGCTGCTGCCGTTGTATTTGCGGTTGTGGAGGTAAGGGTAGATGACGAATTAACCTGATCAGTTCCAGAGCTATTTTCAGAATCCGAATTTGAGGCTTCTGCGTCTGTAAAACCCTCTCCAGAAGTGGTAGTCCCAGTCGTAGAACTGTTAGTATTACTAGTACTAGCGTTAGTTTTACCCCCAGAAACACCCTCCATGCCCGAAGGAGTAGTGCTACCAGCAAATGATTTTTGCGCGCTTGAAGTGTTTGCGGTAGCGCCTCCTCCGGTTGAGGTTGAAGTTACTGTAGTATCTGATGATGATTCTTTGGCTAATTCTTTTAAATAAAGTGATTCTAATGATTCTTCATTTTCCCAAGTAGCAGCAATTTTTTCTAATCGTTGCATAATTGCTTCAGAAAATTCTTTAGAATCTTTGGAAGTATCAAAATGGTCTAACTGTATGGTTAAACTTTCTATATCTGTTTTTTTCATAGGTGTGAAATTTATTTGTTATAGGTCACATAGGGTATGCTTCGCCAGTTCGACTTCGTCTCGGTCGTTTTTATTTATAGGTATTTACTTACGTAAATTTCTAGTTTATGACGATTTCATCTGTCTATATTTTTTTTTATAATAGGAAAACACATCTACTTGAAGTGTTGTTTGTTTCAAAGTCTCAGAGTTACAAAATTTCGATGTTCTGCAAGTAAAAAGAAAAAACAAGACACTCAATATAGTGGTGCAGTTGTGAAACAAAAATCCTTTTGTATTTTCAAAAAATTAGAGACCCTATGACTTTTAGCTTGGGACTTCGGGGTAACTCTTACTGGTTTTAAAAAGCTATTTTTAGGAATAATTCTCGCTTCATTTTTTTGTTTATTTTCGGATGTAAAATTAACGGTTACTTATTAAAAAAATCCTCACAACCCTCTTATTTACAGTAGTTTCAGTAATTAAACCACTTACTGAAACTACTGTTTTGATAGCTTAAAAAATGATTTTATTTTCAATTCTTAAACTAATTTTACACTCTCAAAACAGTACTGTTACAACAATCAAAAAAAGCGAAATAACCAGCCTCATTTCGGCATTTATCCTTAATAAATAATTAGTGTAATTTTAAAAAATCTTCCTATGGAACATGTAAAAAAAGATTTGGGAGAAATAAGTAAAACCTTAGAAAATCCCATAGATCATGAAATGACAAAAGATAGCATTTATAAAAAAATTGTAATTCAAAATTTCAATTTTATAACGAATTCAAATAGATCAAACGAAAACATAAAAGATATTATTGAAAAAGAACGTAAAGACAGTAGTATTTAAAAAATAAAAAAAATGGAAAAAAACAAAGCATTAGAAAAATGGAAAGAAAAGGTGGGAAACATACTCAAATTCTCTACCTCTGATGAAATAGCTTATTGCCGTATTCCCACCTATGAAATATTTCTTGAATATCAAAAAAACTACAAAAATGATGTACATCAGGCCATACTAACCTTATTTAACCAATGCTTATTAACCGTTGATACCTATAGTGATGAATTTAGTCTATCCTCTGGTAATGCGTTGGTAGAAAAAATGCAACAGTATAGTGAATTCTCGATCAATCCAACTCCTTTTGAAGATGAATTTAAAAAATCAGCAGCCTTAATACGCTATATGTTTAAAGTAGATCCATATCAATTAAACATGGACGATTTTTATAAAATGCTAGAAGAAGCTCTTTGGCTACAAAAACACAATAATAACAAACTAGAAGACATCCTAAAACAAGTCATACCACAAAATTTGTATAACTATTAATACTTTAAACTATGGGTTTCAATATTGACATAAATGATATTTTAAACAACAAACAACGCGACTACAACGGAATTGATTACAGCACAACTGATTCTAAAGATTTTATAATAGATTCTAATGGTGGTGATTTTAATTTAAGAGTTTTTGCTCCCTTAATTTTTGAACCTTTAAATGAAAAAGGATATAATCTACCTAGTTTAAAAATAGATGCGGTAACGGTTAATTTGAGTCGATCCAAAGACATCAATAAACAACGAATTGAAGGGCGCGATTCTACCATAAAAGAACATATTACTAATGGTGATTTTAGTATTTCCATTGAAGGCTTAATAGCAAGTGATAATGGAGTAGAATATCCAAAAGATAAATTATTATTACTCCGAAAATTTTTAAATGCACCGTATAGCCTACGTGTAACACATGCGATCATGAATCGATTTGGAATTTATGAAATTGTGATTGATTCCTACTCTATTCCTTCTATTTCAAGCACTCGAAATATTCAAAAATTTTCGATTAGTGCTACCTCAGATGAAATTGTTGAATTAATAATTAGAGACAATGTTTAAATTAAATGCTAAAATAAAGGTTTATGAAACCTATAAACTGATACCTACTCCTAAATTTTACGAATTTAATTATGTAAAAAATGTAGAAATAGTAAGTGCTTATAATACGTTAACAGACACAGCTAAAATTGAAATGCCAAAAAGAGTTTTTAAAGACTCTAAAAACTTCAACCAAAGTGCTTTAGCTGATGTTACAGACTTTATGAAAAAAGACTCTATTCATGATTACCTAAAACTAGAAAGCTTTATAGAAATCTACCTAGGATACAACAATGAATATCGAGCAGCTTTTAGAGGTTATATAACAGGAGTTAGTGGCGATAATCCTGTAATTATTACTTGCGAAGATATTATGTATGCTCTAAAAAAAGTCAAAGCAGTAGATGATAAAGAAACCAAATCATCCAATAAAGATCAATGGAATATGATCAGTCCTAACCCTGCTATTAATATTCAGAATTTTAATCCTAAAACTTTCTTTGAAAAGAAAATAAATAAACTAAAACTTCCTATTAAGATTAACGCATTAGATGAAGACTTAGGAAATATTATGATCAACAGAAACCAATCATTAGCGCAGGTTTTTGAGATGCTCAAGGAAAAAGGAATACATACTTATTTCAAGATGGAAAAATTCAAACCTGTATTAACGATTACCAATAATCCTCAACAGCATACTGCTAAGGAAATTGGAGGATTTATTGACCGAAATTTTATAGCACATCCTATAGCTGGGCTTTTAACAAAAAAACTAGTTAACAAAGGACTTGATATTTTAGGGCCAAAACTTAATAATATAAATAAAGCCTTTAACACAGATGCTTTTTTAGGAAAAGCACGATTTAGATTTAGATATAATATTATTAACGATAATCTCACAGTAGTTCGAGAAATCACCAATAACTCAAGAATTCGTGTTGAAAAATATTTTAACGATTCGAATACACCTATCGCTGTCGAGTTAGGCGATTCTAATGGTCCTTTATTAAAAACCTATGTAATTCATAATGACGACAATAAAAACAATATATCAGAAACAAAAACACCTTTTAAAGAAAAGGTAGCCAAAATAACTGCCGAACTTTTTCAGTACGCAGCATTAAGGGCAATGGAAACAAAACCTTCTGGACTTGAAGGAACCTTTACCACATTCGGAGAACCCTTTGTTCGACCTACCGATAAAGTGATTCTAGAAAATGCAAAAGAAAAAGAAAAGAATGGTACCTTCCTAGTAAAAGCTGTAAAAAGAACTTTTGGTTCAAACGGATATAGACAAACCATCGAAATAGGCAGACGAGTAGAAGTAAATTAATCAAACAAATACTATGGGAAATATAACCAATTTAATAAAAGAAGTAGCCCGCAATAATCGAATTATAGAAACCTTTGCGGCCAAAGTGATCAAGATCAATTTAGAAAAAAATCACTACATAGTGATCAAGATGCCTATACTATTGATATTATGAGAAGCGATGGTGCAATTATCAATAATGTGCGTCTGAAAGCTGATATTCAAAACAAAGAACAAGGTATTTTGCTTATCCCTAAAAAAGACAGTTGGGTGTTAGCTTCTATCATCGAAGGCGTAGAAACAAGAGCTTTTATTTCGCAATATTCAGAAATTGAGCGAACTGTAGTCCGAATCAAAAAAGATGAAAAACAATACTTTGAAATGGAAACTGATGCTTCAAAATGCAATATTCTGTTCAAAGAAAAAAAAGATAAAAGCAATGATTCTGATACAAAACCAGAATATAATAAAAGAGCGCAATTTGAAATTGACGCTTCGACTGAAGATTCTAAAATAACCACTGCTTTTTATGATAAGGATGGAAAAGAGATTTCTAAAACGGTACAAACAGGAACACAACAACAAACGATCTTATCTACTGTAAATGGTAGTAATGTCAAAGAGCGTGTAAAATGCACACTTACCTCAGCAGGAACACCTAATTTAAGCATTCAGTTTAACGATCAAGATGCAAAAGAAAAACAAAAAGTTGTGATTGATGAAACTCATACTGAAATAACTGTTAAAGATGGTTATAAAGCAGAAATTACTAAAGACAACGTGACTTTCATGAATAATGATTTAACTTTTGAAATGAAAGATAAATTTAAAATTAAAGCTGGAGGTAAAGATTTACTATCACAATTAAATGCTTTAATTGAATTATTAAAACCTTTAACAACTAATCCAATGTCTATAGGTTCGACACCTCTTACTCCAGATAAATATAAAAAGTTCGATGAATTAAAAACCAATATCGGCAAAATATTAGAATAATAATCAACTTTAAAAAAAATCTAAAAATTAAAAAATGGCATTAAATGTAACATCATTAAAGAATAAAATTAAATCAGAATTAAAAAATTTAAAGGATGATTTAAATGACGGCAAAAATATTGATCCAACAGAGGTTTTTGCCGAAAAATTAGCTGAAGCAATTGACACTTATGTAAAATCAGCAACCGTAAATGTAACCGTGACAACAACAGGCAGTGCTAGTGCTCAAACTGGAACTGGAACTGGAACACTATCTTAAAAACAACTATTTAAAAACAATCATTATGACCGATTTTTTAAACTCAAATCTCAACTATTTATTATTAGGAATAATAGTGGTTGGTGGTTTATTCATAACCAAATATACACCTGATCTTAAAATCAAGGATAGTTATAAAATTTTATGCTCCTCTTTACTTTTTTCAATCATTTTCTATTTTTTAGATGGTTGTGGACAAAAATGTATTAACTCCTATTTGTTCACTTATTTATTTGCCACTTCATTTTATGAATTAATTGTTAAATATTGCATTGAAAAATTAAATTCAATCAATTTTGATTTTTTTAAACAATTAAAACGATAACGTTTTTTCTATAAATAAAAAACTGAAACTACTGATTACCAGACTTTAAAAATTTCTTTTTCAATTTAACCCATCGTACTTTTACACTCAGAAAAGGAATTTATTCTTTAGAATTACAAAAAGCGCACTTCAGCAATTTACGTTGCGTATCATCATTAGATTTTCCGATTCCATCTTTAATCGCTAATTTAAAAAATACAGCGACAAGATACTTTATTCATAAATCTATACAAACTAAAATCAATTTTATAACTTAACTAATATTGTATTATGATAGACATTTCAACATTAAAAAACTGGTTTAAGAAAGGCTTAAAACCAACACAAGAACAATTCTGGGAATGGATGGACTCTTACTGGCATAAAAAGAAAAAATTCCAATAGAAAAAATAGAAGGAATCGATCCTATTTTACAAACTATAAACACATTAAACGAACGTAATAATTTAATAATCAAAACAGGAGAATTACAAATATTTAAAGTCGCTCCAAATTCAAATAACAATATTTTAGAGATTGGTGACTTTGTTCAAGGATTTGTAGAGGAACAATTTATAAACGCAACGTATAATGGTGGTGATTCAACAAAATTAACAAGTTATGGAATATACAATTAAAAATAAATTTATGAAGCAATTAGTATTAAGTTGTATTGCGACTATCGTAATGATAGCAAATGCATATAGTCAGAGTGGTAATGAAAAAATAAACGCACAAATTTTTACAAAACCAATCAAACTTATGACAGTAGGAACAGGGGATATAAATGATAATTTATTAGTGCGTAGCTCAGATAATACAATCAAAGAGATATCAAGTAGTAGCATAGGTTGCATTAAAGAAGCGCCAGTTAACGGACAAAAATATGTAAGAAGTAATGGAAATTGGATTCTAGCACCGCAAGAAAATAATACGAATCTACAATCAGTAATCGCTGCTGGAAGAACCGTTATAGCTAATGATCTGTCCGATGACTCTTACTTTTCGTTTGATAACAACATAAGTGCAACCAGACAACATAAATTTAGAGCTGGTTATGATGGTTTAATCATAGGGGAGCCCTTCAATAACGGAAGGGAATCTTTTCTCAAACTAAGTCCTAGTACAGGTCTAGTATTTGGACTAGGAAATAACTTTCTTAGTATTAGAGCCGACACGTTAAACGTCCCACAAGGTTCTTATTTGTCAGTTTTTTTCCCTGCGGTAAGCGGAACAGTCGCTGTGATTAAAACCACTCCTCCAGAATCCTCTACGGCTAACGGTAGAATCGGGGAAATTAGAATTACCCCTGATTATGTATATATCTGTACAGCTACAAACAAATGGGTAAGATTTTCAGTAGCAACTTGGTAAAATTTAACATAAAAAATAATTTTAAAAACTAGAAAACAAGGTATATAGCTAGTATTTCTGTAATCTCTAATATTTTATTATTCGTAAATGATAAAACAAAATTAGTAGAATCTTTAACAGCTATTTTAATTCGTATAAACTGATTTTACCATGATGGATAGTACTAAATACGATCTAGAATGAGATTCTTTTAGTACTATTATTATCTATTTACAATCCTAAAAAATAAATACTACACAAAGATAAACCTAATGAATAGTTTCAAATAAATAATAATTTCAAAACTAAAACTCAACAAATTATTTAGTTCATTAAACAAAAGTTAAATTATAAAATCATATAAATAGATGAACATTTCTGCAAAGAACAAAAACAGTTACAGGAATATGAATGGTTTATAAGCAAACATTATTCACCTCCCCTAGCAGATTTAAAATAGGATTAATATCATTTAAAAATGATGTCTAAAATACAAAAGTTATTTTTTATCATCTTGAAATAAAAACTAGACTCCAGTCTTTGATCTAAATCTCTCTTTCAGAATAATCATCACTATCCGATATATAAAATAGCTATTTAAAAAATTTCACTTTCTAAAATCAAATTAATTTTAAAATGAAAATAACCAAAGAAAAATTAAAATCATATTTCAAAAAAGGTGACAAACCAACTGAAGATCAGTTCAGCCAATTAATAGATAGTATTTTTACAAAAGAAGAAGCTATCGAACTCTTTAAAAAAGAGGATGAGAACAAAGAGTATTCTTACCAAGAATTAAAAAATCTAATCGATACTAAAAATCTGATTGTTGGGAAAAAATATATTTTATCTGATTATCAAACAAAATATTATATCGAAGGGACAAATAGTTCTCCCATTGAAAAAACAATAACAAATCAATCAATTGTTTCCAATTATGGCTTCTTTTCTCCCCCTTTAACAGATTTAACAGATGGCTTTGAAATTGAAGTAGTAAGTCTTCCCAATAATTATATAGGAAATATACAAGTAGGAGATAAAACAACGGTAGCTTCAAATTATTCCCAAGGTTATTATTTAAAATTCTCTAATGGTCTTCATTCGATAATCGGTAGTACTTTTAAATACAAAAAACAGCGTTACAATTCAATCACTTCAAATCAAACTATTTTAGATTCAAACTTAAAAGCTATTATAAAACCAGGAGGAGTAATTAATACTGAGGTACATGATGGAACACCGTATATGCAAATGTCAGCTATTGAAAATCCAACAGTGCCTATTGAAAAAAATTTGCTTGACTGCAATTTCAAATAGCTCATTTTCTACTCAAGCTGAAAGTATAACTTTTCCTGGTGAATTTTTAGAATATGATTTTTCAAATTCAGATATTAAAAATGAAAATGATATAACGATCGGAACAAGAAATGGATTCATTACAAGACGCATTTCCAAAAACAAAAAAATTGACATTAACAAAGACTGGCGTGTACAACGATACAGACGTTATAAATTGTCTGATACTGATTGGTCAAATTATATTCTCAGTAATGCAACAGATCATTCCCTTTATAATTTAAACGATATCAATTCTTGCACCTTAGCAAACATAAAAATAACCGAATCACATAGATATATCGCTCCTTATATTGAAAATATTAACTTTTTCCAAGATTTCAGTAAATTAGGTAGCACTTTTAATCCTTTTTTAACTGGTTCTACAGCACCTAATTTCGTTTACGGAGCTATGATGGAAACTGTAGATAATAATATTTTCAAACATACTATCACTGTTTCTACTACAAATAATGGTAAAGATTTTTTTATTTTCCCTTTAGAACAATTAGAATCTATAAATTCTCTAAAAATAAACAACTTAGAAAATAGTATTTTTCTAAATCTAAATAGTCAGTATAATGAAAAAAATGCGATTGAGATTATAATCACTAATGGTATAAGTTTATCCACTTTTATGGCAGGAAGTACAATTTTATCTTCTTCAGAACATAAAATAGGTTTAATAAGAATAACTGCTATTGACAACCTTATTTTAAACAACAAAGGATTTGTTGATAGCTTACACATTCTAGCCACGTCAAAAATAAATAACAATGGTTATATGAATTGCGTAACAATTGGAGGAATGCCTTCTAATGCTACTCCTTTTGGAGTTACTTATATTAATCTAGATTTTGATCCTACTTGTCAAATTAGAAATACCATTTTTGGAGGAAAAAGAGCTGATAGGCTTTTTTTTCAACAATGTTCAAACAAATAAATGTCTTTTCTCTTTCAGTAGAGGTCAATATTTAAAATTTTCAAATAGCCTATTATACTTAACTGCATTTAAGTTTGGAGGAGATTTTTATTCGAATCTCTTATCATTAGATACAACGAAATTAAATACTAAAAAAAATAACTTAAGTGGCTATTTATATGAAGTTCCTGAAAATTTATCTGGACAAAAAATATTCACAAATACTAATAATGATTTAGTATATGAAAATTACATAACTGAAGCGAATGGTGCTTCTACTAATAAAATAATAACGTTATTAACACTTTCAAAATAATAATAACTAACGAAGAATTAATAAAATTAAATCAACTTCAAAGTGAATTAAAATCATATGAAGATCAAAACGTATTTGATAAAATGGGAATTAAAAAATTAGAAGAACTTTAAAATATTTTAATTAAATATAACTTATCAAAACAACTGAAACTACCGTTTCTTCCCTTCAAAAAACTTTAATAAACCCTTTTAAGAGATTATTTTTGTATAACAAAACCTTCAAAACGAGAGCGCTCTCAATTTTAAAACAAAACTTTAAATTCTATTAACATGAACGATTTCATTATAAACGATGATTTAAAAATTGCAGAAAACGATTTTTTAATTGATCAAGTAGAACAACAAAATATTGAATTTTTACTTCTTACTCAAAAAGGAAATTATAAAGAGTTCCCTATTCTAGGAGTTGGCATTAGTCAATATGTAAATAGTCCTGATACAACTTCAAGATTACGCTTAGAAAACGAAATTGACAAACAATTATCCTATGACAACTTCTATATCAAAACATTAGATATTAACAACTTAAACAACATTATCATAGATGGGCACTATTAGACCACAACAAAATCAAAATATTTTTGACATCGCATTACAAGAATATGGCAGCATAGAAACTACGTTTGATATCTTAGATGATAATGGTTTTTATAACATCACAAATGATTTATCTGAATATGAAGATCTCATAATTGGTCGTGAAGCTTTCAAAAAAGACATTGTTGATTATTATAAGTCTCGAAACATAAAGCCAGCAACAGGTAGTTCTAAAGAAGATGAAGACCTGATAAATGATCTGACTGGAATAAATTTCATGACTCTTGAAGATGATTTTTTTGTCTATTAACATCTTCCTTCCCTTTCTGATTAGCAAGTGCTAATCATCTATCTGATAAAAATAACGTAATAACTCATTACAGGCAAACTATACTTTGCTTGCAGGATAACTTTTAATTAAATTTTTAATATATGGCACGGACAATTGCTGAAATTCAGAATGAAATTCTAGAACAAAAAAAAGATACAATATCACTTAATAAACTTAATAACGAATCTAAAACAAGTATTTGGAAATTGTGGATTAATATAGTCGCTACTGCTATTTGGATACATGAAAAAATAGTTGAAAGAAATGCTTTAATCTCTAGACCTCATACCCTCAACTGGTATCGTGAGCAAGCATTAAACTATATACATGGTCAAAATCTGATTTGGAAAGATGGTTCTTATCAATTTGAAACGAATCCAGATAGCTTAAAAAGTGACATAGAATTACAAAAATCATCAAACACTGTGCAGTTAGTGAAGTAGAACTAGAAGCTTTAATTGGTAAAAATAACACACAACTTTTTGGTAATTCAAGTCATTTATATAACAATATAGGAGTTGTACACATGAAAGTAGCAACCGATATGGGTGAAAATATAAAGCCCATTTCAAACGATCAACTTTCTAACCTAAAAGAATATATATCAAGAATAAAAGATGCGGGGAATCAAATAATTATAGAATCATTACCTGGAGATATTTTATCATTAACACTTGATGTCTATGTTGATCCTTTAGTAATTAATGTAAGTGATGAAGATAAAATTCAAAATGACAATACAATTACAGAAAATACTCCTAAAGACCCAAAAATTGGCACCTTAATTAATTCCAATAAAAAACCTGTAGAAGATGCTATTAGAAATTATTTAAAAAACTTAGACTTTAATGGAGCATTTGTCAAAACATTCTTAATTGATGCTATACAAAAAGCAGAAGGAGTAAAAATTCCTATTCTAATAGAAGCTAGCTCAAAAGTAAATAAAACGGTAAACACAAGCGAAAATGATTCATTTAAAATTATCAAAGAAGATTTTGTAATACCTAAAGCAGGGTATTTTGACTTAGAAGATCTAAAAATGAACATTACATACAAACCTTACACTTTCTACCGAGAATATGAATCTAAATAATAAAAAATGAAGAAGTACACCACTATTGAATGGAAAAAAGCACTCCTATGGCTAATTCCTCCATTATTAAGAAAAAGAACACATTTTGACTGGTTAAACGTTTTATTAAGTCCTTTAAAAAAGATCTACGAAGAAACGCTTTACAAAATGCAACACACTGGGCAAGTTATCTATCTGGAAAAAGTTTTAAATGAAACATTTAACACATCTAAGACATATAACCCCAATTATTCTACTAAAATAAAAAAAGACAATGCTCTTATTTTTATAGATGAAACAATAAAACCTAAGCATCAATATATTTATTTACATTCTGAATACGAACAAAAAAAATATATCATTCCTCCAAAAATATATTTAAATGATGAACCTGAAAAAAATGAGCTTTTAAAACCACTATACCTTGTTCATAAAGATGACTCAAAAGTTAGATATGCGGACTTCAGAGTATTTATACCAAACAGTATCTCCTTTATGAAATCAAAATACAGAGACATTCTAGATTTTTACAAATTAGCGGGAAAAACATACGAATTCATTAAGTATACCCCAAAAAATCAATAATCAAACAATCCATACAATCCAATAGTTTTTATCATAAATTTTTTTAAACATGAAACAAATTAATTTTAATAATGCTGGAGGTTTTCCTCTAGAGCAAGAAACATTAAAATACCTCCAAACAGCCTATAGACATGAGTTATTTGAAGCAATTAAAGCTCATTTAAGCATAACTCCTGAAAATAATTACATCATTGCCGAAGACAAAAAAACAAATCAAGGTTGGCTAGTAATCCATCAAGAACTTCCTGATTTAGAAACGTCAATAAATCTTAATTCAAAAGAACCTATAAAAAAGAATATTCAAGGTATTTTATATCCTCTAAAATTAGGAAAAGGACTGAGTACTCCTACTCAATATATAAAAACTATCAGAACAACAACTCCATTAAATTTTGGTGATGGTAATTTAAAAGAAGTATATGTAGATTACCAAGCTGAATATATTATCAGTGAAAATATTGAAACTACAGAAATTCAAGAAAACAAAATAATAAATCTATATAACCTTAATAATTTTAAAAAAATAAAAGATATTAATAGTATTTCTAACGATATTTCAAATTTATTTTCCATTGTTAATACTCTTACAAACAAACTAGAAGACTTAAGACAAATTACGAATACTAAAGCAGATAAAAGCTATGTAGATCAGGTCGTAACTCAAATTAATCAATTAAACTTACAGTTCCAACAAGCAATTCAAAAACTTACTGATGAAAAAGCTGAAAAAATATTAGTAGACCAACTCATTAAAAGAATAGAAGCGTTAGAAAAACGTCCACAAGGCTCCGTTCCTATTGGCACCATCGCGTTATGGGATAAACCCGCAAATGAAATACCGCAAGGATGGATAGAATACACCCCACTACAAGGGAAAATGCCTATAGGTTTAGATGAAAAAAACAGTAATTTAAATACTCTTAATAGTAAAGGAGGTCTTTTTGAATATGAAATTACCAAACAAAATCTACCAAAAGTTGAATTATCATATTATTATCAGATACATGATGGAAATACAGATTCTTCTCCAGGAGGAGCTACTCCTTTTTATAGTACAAAGATTGGAAAAATTTTATTTGGAGAAGACAATCCAGAAAAAATAAAACTACTCCCCCTTATCGCGTAGTACATTTTATTCAATATATCGGAGGTACTGTAAAAATTGCTAATAAAACTATTAATCTTCCTATGGGACAATCTACTACTGGTGAAATAGAACTCATAGCAAGCGTTGATACTATTGTTTCACAATATGAATGGAGTTATGCAGATGGCTCTGCCTTGCCTAGCCATATCATCTCTAATCAAAATACATTAAAACTAAATGCTCTTACCGAAGGAATATATCATTATAAATTATCAGCAACCATCGGAAATGGAATTGTGATTTCTGGTACTACTAGTGTAACTGTTAAAAAAAATAATGCTCCTTCAATTTCTAACTTAGTACCGGCTAACGAAAGCATTACAGTTGATACAAATGGTATATATAAAGTCAATACATCCACCGTTGAATTTAATGCAACTCTTATTGATATAGATAATGAAACTCTTACATACAATTGGGCACAAATTCAAGGTCCAACAAACACAGGAGTTAATTTTACAGGAACAACCATTGCTAAATCTTCCAACATCATCAAACTAACAGTTAACAATCTAGAAATCAACGACTCACAAAACCCTTATATTTTTAGACTTTCAGTTACAGACCCATTTGGTAATAAAACTGAAAAAGACATAAAAATTATGATGAAAAGGTCTATAGTTAGTCAAATGATCAGTAATACTAATGGAATTTCTAATCATTTAATTACCATAACAGGTAAACCAAATGAAGAACTTGATATTGAAACAATTCTATCACTAAAAGTCACAAAAGGTATCAATAATATTCCTTATAATGCAACAATAAGTGGTCACAGTTCTCTTTACATTTCTCCTGATTTTATTCATAATCCTATTACAATATCAGCTATAGAAAAAAATAGTATATCAAAAAGTGTCAAAGAAAATGATAAAATTATAATTGGTCCTGACGGACATAAGAAATTAGAATGTATATTCTATACTGGAGCTAATTATATGAATGGAGCTTTATATCAGCCTTCGATTAATAAAGAAATATCAAAAGAAGAAGAGATGAATTTAACTTATATTCCTCCTATTGAAAACTCTATTTATGCTCTTTCAAAAGCTCTTTTTACTATTACAAATGATGGAACTAGTACTAATTTAGAATGTACATTTGATAGCAATATTTTATTAGATTAAAAAATAATATTTCTAAATTAACCCTTTTAAAAAGAGGCTGTACAAATCTATTAAACCCTATTCAGTAACTTTTCATAAAAGACAACTAGGAAAATCTAAAACTGCTTTATAATAATTTTAAAGAAGTCAACTTGGATTATACTTATCGTAAGTTAGTTCCTATTAATAATAACAAACTGAATATTATTTTTTGTACAGTCTCTCTCTTATTTCATACATCTATAAGCCCTATCATCATGCAATTATTTCAAAAAAAAATAAATTTAATAAATCTCTATAAAGAGTATTTCTTTTTTTAAATCTAAATAGTTTTTCATTTTTATCCTTCACTTATACCCTTGATCTAAAATCTAAATCTATTTTAAAAAATTACCTTCTTTCATTTGTAACTTTTTTAACAAAACATACGTACAACCTACGAATAGTTTGTAAAAATCTTTCTATAAGAAAAAAAATACATTTAACTCCAATAAATGGCAAAATTTTTGTAAGAGATTTTATCAGAAAAACTCAAGCTACTCTATTTAATAATAAGACCTTAGCATTTATTATTAATAAGATAACTTGTAAGCTAATTATTTTTTTTAAGTATTGCATTCTCACAAGAAAGAAAGATTATTTAGCCTATTTGCTTTTTAAGAATACCACTTATTTTGTATCCCCCCATAATACACTAAAGTATGATTAATAAAGCAAATTATTATATAAATGAAGTAAAAATACTACTTTACGGAGTAGTTCTTTATTTAGATTTAGATATTGAAATCGTAAAAGTGCTATTTTTTTTAATGGTTATAGATACCTTTTTAGGGATTATAAAAGCCATTGTATTAAATAATATATTTAGTTTTAAAAAATTAGCTTTAGGATTTGTATCTAAACTTGCTATTTTGTTGATTCCAGTAGCATTAGCCCTAATGAGTAAAGGTCTTAATTACGATTTTAAGTGGTTTGTAACCATAGTAATTGATTTATTAATAGTTAGTGATGGTATTTCTATTTTTAGTAATATAATTGCTATAAAAACTAAAAAAGAAATTGAAAATTTTGATGCTCTTACTCAACTATTAAAGGCAATTAGAAATTTGTTAATCAGATTTTTTAAAAAATTATTAAAATCACTTGACGCATACAAGGGACCTTGATTTTACTAAATTTTTGATTAAAACTTTAACTTATTTTTAGCCTTTTATAGATCTGGAATTAGTCGCATATAACGTTCTTAAAAAATATTTATAAAACAAACTGAACTATATAATAAAACCTTGAAACGTTTATTTAACATTAAAAAGAGAATAATTACATTGATATAAGTAACTCATGTCTTATGATCAATAATAGGCCTACACCTATGCCTTTTACATCAGAGGTATATAAAATAACTTTTAGTTCATTAGTCAATTCTCAAAAAAAATATGATCTATTTTTATGCTATGAAGAACTAATAGAGGAAGAAGAAATACAAAATTTAAAAAATAATTTAAATATTGAAATAACTGGGGATGGAAGCATTTTTGAAATTATTAATTTTACAGAAGACTTCTCTATTCAATTTGATTTAGAGGATAGTTTTTTTATAGAAAATGAATATACAAAAAACGGTTTAATTTATTTTAGAAAAACTAAAAGTTAAACCATTAGCACTTTAAAAAAGTATATACATTCATATTTTATGATACAATTGCTTCGGTTTTAATAAACCGAAGCAAAAACTAAGAAATAAACAAAATTTCTTATAGTTATAATTTAAAGCATCTTATACCAGACAAAATATAAACAGATACTCTTATTTGAGAAGAAATAAATCTTTAAATAATATTAGTTCATTTTTTTGAAGACCTAAAAAGATTTTCTAATTCATACACCTTACTCTCTAATTCATGTATTTTTTCATAAATACTAACAGGATCGGGCATTTGCTTAGAGGCATACATCTTAGCATACCATACTTCCAATACATCTTCAGCATTTATAGAATAAACAGGAAAGTTTCCATCTCGATTGTCTGATTTTAAAATCAACTTCCCACTTTCTTTTATTCTATTTAAAACTCTTTTACAACTACACCATCATACTTACTTACAATTACATAAATTCTACCATCTACTATATCCTCAAAATTTTCAACATACCTACCAAAAATATAATCCCCATCATGTATAGTAGTTGTCATAGAATTTCCTTTCACCTCAAAACACCTATACGTCCCTTCATTTAACATCGGCATACTAAAAGCAGGTAATTTCTCTATATATTCAGGATCAGCATATCCATTAAGATAGCCCGCACGAGCTTGAGCTCCAATTAAATTAATATTTTCTTTTCCATCTTCATTTATTGTAATCACTTTAGGCATTGATAAACCAAAAGTTCCATCCCCTATCACAAACATTTCATCACTCTTTTCAAATAAATAATCAGGATTAACATTACAATGCTCAACAATACTATTAATTAAATCGTAACCTGGTTTTGTTTTTTTACGTTCACCATTTTCTTGTAACCTTCCATTAGTTATACTATCTATTGTGGTGGTCGTAACTCCTATTAATTTAGCAAAGGAATTATTGTTCAGTTTCAAGGTATCAATAATCAATTTTATTTTTTCATGTATATCCATAACTAACACTTTTCATTAAGATCTTATACATATAAGAATATGTTTCAAATTTAAAACATTTTTTTTTAAAACACCCAAAATAGTTTTTATAGCATTGTTTTAAAAATGAACTACATACTTATAAAAAACGAAAAAAATAAAACATATTACTGAAATAACCGCAATATGTTGAAATTTTATTTTGAATATTAAAACATATGTAGTATATTTGTCTAACAAAATTACAACATATGATTTTAAAACATTTTTACAAAGAAAAGCTATCAATACTAAAAACGAGCTTAATAGCTTAACAAAAGAATCTCCAACGATTCATCTTTATACCGAAGATATTTTTAATAACGATATTACAACTCCTATTTTCATGTTCAAATATGACACCATAAAATGGGAATCTTCATCAGAAAAAACATATAAAGCAGATGTATTATTTAGTATCTCAATAGTTCTTCCTAAAACCCAAAATTTATTAGAAAACTATGAATTAGCATTTGATTATGCTCAAAAAATAGATACCGCTATTTTAACCAAAAATCACAACAACAAATTTATAGACAACCATTCAACCTTTAAAATAGAAGAAAAACAACATATTAACGCAAATCAAAGCCACTGGACAAAAGATAATTTTTTCATATGGGAAATAACCTATAAGACTACGTTAGTAGAAAACACATTAAAACGCAAATATATTTTAATTAACAATGGAACTTCAGATCAAGAAATCAATAATCTAGGATACACCTCTGACGATTTTATTCGTAATGAAAATCAATTAAAAATTGAACAAAACCTTGAAACTAATTCTAAAAAGAATAAATAATACCATATCTATTAAACTAAAAACAAAACTAAAAAATGAGAAGAAGTAAAACATTATTAGAAAAAAGAAGAGATTTTGTTATTGATTACTTAAATAAAAATCAAGCAAAACAAATGAAAGCAATTGTTGCTGAACTTTCTGAAACCTTATTCTTAACAGAACGAACAATCTATTCAATTATAAACGAAGGGCTTAATATTCAAACAACTGAAATCACTGATTACTAACATAGTAAAACAAAAAATATCAAAAAAAACGACTTACATTTGCCCTTATTTACCAGAAAAACAAACCTTAATAATAAAGCTTTACGCAGCTTATTTTAACACAAACTAACACTCAAAATTTATTTTTTAAAGGCAAAAAAAACAAGCTTACAAAACTTGTTAAAGTTCATCTATTGCCTTAACTGAACACGTATTTTTAACTATTAAATATTTATTTTATGAGTACATTAAACAATGTAGAAATTAACAAATTATCAGGTGGTTTAGGAAGAAGAATGCCTGAGCAAGACATGGTATCTGGTTTACTTTTTAACGGTGTAGAAACGGATAAATTAAAGCACGACACCTTATACCGTCTAGCCTCAGTAGAAGACGCAATAACATTAGGAATTACAGAAAATTATGATAAAGATGGCCAATCTGCTTTTTATCAAATCGATCAATTTTTCCGTATGAATACTTCGGGAGACTTATTTATCATGGTTGTTTCTAATACTGAAATCAAAAAAACAAATAATGTAGACTCCTCTTTTACAAGAACTTATGCAGATGTAGTAAAAAAAGCGAAATTCATGCAAGAAAAAACAAATGGAGCTATCCGCCAAATGGCAATCATCTTCAATAAAGTGAGTACTTCTTTTTCTGAAACAGAATTAGCAATTGATGAAGCACAAGTTCAAGCAAACCAATGCTTTAAAGATTTCATGCCTTTGGAAATCATTTTAGAAGGAAAAGGTTTTAATGTTAATACTGAAGATTTATCAAAATTAACAGACTTATCTACAAAAAAAGCTGAAAATGTGACCTTAGTAGTTGCTATGGATTTAGAAAAAGGACAAGAATACAACTATTCAAACACCGCAGCGGTAGGCGTATTTTTAGGCGCTGTATCTAAAGCTAAGGTTTCTGAAAATGTTGCTTGGATTGAAAAATTCAACTTAACAGGCAAAGGTTTTGCTAAAGCCGGGTTTGTAGGTGGAAAAGTTAACCGCACACAAGGAGACTTAAATACGTTAAACGAAAAACGTTATGTTTTTGCTAAAACACATACAGGCTTAGCTGGTATTTATTTTAACGATAGTCATACCTGTACTAAATCAACAGATGATTATGCCTATATAGAAAACAACCGTACCATTAACAAAGCTACTCGTTTATTACGTACGGCTTTATTACCCAAATTAGCTTCTCCCGTATTAGTAGATATTGATGGTAAATTACCACAATCGGTTTCTAAATCGTTTGAAGGCTTATGTAGAGCTGCCTTAGAAGGTATGTTAGCTAACCAAGAAATCTCTGCTTTTGATGTCTATGTAGATCCTAAACAAAACATCTTGGCTACCTCTGAATTAAAAGTAAAAGCAGAAGTTATTCCTGTAGGTACTGCTAGAAAAATTAAAGTTGACTTAGGTTTCAAAAACCCTTTCGGAATCGACAAAGCCTAAACTTCTAACAGTTACCCTTCTTCCCACGAATCCTAAAGGCTAAACAACAGCCTTTCTGAACACACAACGTTCTCAATTTCCATTCACGGAATCAACCCATTTTATCAGGACATATCGCCCCTTCGATGAAACTTTTCATCAGTTGGATGGACTACTTATGCCTTTTTTTTAACTAAATAAATTTTAAAAACCAATGAATAAATTACCATTAATTAACGGACAACAACACAGCTGGTCATCTATTGAAGTAAGCATTGCAGGAAATATTGTAACAGGTATTACTTCTATTAACTATAGCGACTCGGTTGCTAAAGAAAACCATTATGGTGCTGGCGACATGCCTGTACACCGCGGAAGAGGTAAGTACGAAGCCAAAGCATCTATTACCTTATACAACTACGAAGTTGAAGCTATCTTAGCCTCTTTACCAAAAGGGAAGCGTATGCAGGATGTTGCTCCTTTCAGTATCATTGTGAGCTACTTAGACGATAGCAACGAAGTGATTACACACACCGTTAGAAATTGTGAATTCAACTCAAACAGTAGAGCGGTTAGCCAAGGAGACACTAAAATTGCAGTTTCTTTTGACTTGATTTGTTCGCATATTGAGTGGAACTAAAAAACCATTTCCTATAAACAAACCAAACACTAACACCTTGCTAGGTCCGATTTGAAAGAGAAAAAACAATCTTCTAAGTTGCTAAACACAATAGTCCAACTGCAACATTTTTAAAATCGAGCTCTATACTAAATCTGACCTTGCAAGTGACAGAAGCTACTGCGAATCCACTGTCATTAAGTTAAGGAAAACAAATTACAATATTATTTTCTTTTCCAGGCCTAACAGGCTTTAGAAACCTGTTAGGTCTCACTTAACAGAGATTACTATCTTTTTTACAATTCTAGTTTCCTCAACACCCTACCATTGACAGCGAACCACTTTTATTCAAAGTAGCTTCTTTTTTACTACTACTTCACCACAAACCACACTTATAAAACACATTAGCCATGGCAACAGAAACACAAAGCACCCTAGAGGTAATAGACGGATCTATTACACTGGCTCAATTTAACCAGTGGAAATACAAACACAAAAAAATTATTAAACTAAGCTTACAAGATGAAGACGGCACAACCCTATTTGCTTATTTCAAAAAACCAGACATAGCCATACGCTCGGCCGTATTACAAGCTTCCAAGATGGATGAATTCAAAGCCTTAGAGGTACTCTTCAAAAACTGTTATCTGGGAGGCAACGCCGAAATAGAAACCGATGATGACTTACGATTAAACATAGCCACTTCGTTTTCGGATGCCATCCAGCCCAAACCCGTAAAAGTAGAAGTACTCTAACCCTAACAATCCGAGCGTTATGAAAAATTACACTTTGCGATTAAAAAACACTAGCGAAGCGGAATTACAACGCTTCGATCAGTTTATGCTTCAAATCCTGAGAGAAAATTATGAAAGGAAGAAAGCAAAAGCCGAACTGAATAAATTCACACCCAACTATGCGATAACCCAACACAAAACCGCTTCAAAAACCATCCAAAAAAAGGCACAACCAGCCATCCAAAAAATCAACAAAAGAGGATTTATTGTAGCCGAAAATGGCATTCGCCTACACCATACCCCTGCCGCTTACGATGCTCAATATATAAACAAAAAGGCAACTCCGCTAAGGTGTATAAACTAATGGATCGAGTAACAGTTGTACAACAAGAAGCACAAAACAAAGGCTGGTATAAGGTAAAAACGCTGGACAATCAATACGGCTATATCGAAAAAAGATACATACAAATAATCCCACATCATGCAGAATTAGATCGATACACCCGCACTTTTTTATACGTAAAAAGCAACTATACTTTTGAGAAAAACATAGCCAACTTTTTCTTCCCCAATTATCAGCATGAAACAGGTAACGACAAAAGAACGATAGCCGAAGCCTTTCATCTAATCAATACCGAAAGTCAACATAACCACGGCATCATCCTTCAAAACACCCTGCCTTCAATTGAGCTTGCCCATAAGGCAGCTGCTGACCCTAGTTTTGAAAAAGCAAGAACCTTATACGCACAACTACAACTTACCCAAGGACATATAGTACGTATTCCAACTTTAGCTTATATCAAATTACAGCAAAAAAAAGGCATTCTAAGCAAACGTTCTAAGCTCATGAATGCTACAATTAAAACAGGACGCATACTACAAGAATTTATTGACGGCGCACTTGGACTTATAGCGGGCATAATAGAAGGAATTGGAAGAGGTATTTATGATATGTTAGAAGGCCAACTTGACTCTATGAAACAAATCATTGATACCATTAAAGATCTTTTTACAGGAAAATTGTTTTCTAAGTTCACTGAAATGTACGAAAACATTCTCAATTTGTTTCAAACCATGACTCCTGAAAAAATCAAAAAACTTTTGATAGGAATGCTGGGTGGCATGGCGGAACAGGTCATGAAAACCATCAATAATTGGAGAAGTGCTTCTAGCTTTGAGAAAGGTAGAGTTGTAGGATTATTTTTAGGTAATATTTTATTAGAAGTGCTTTTGGGTATTTTTACAGGAGGCGCAGCAAACCTTACTAAATGGGTATCAAAGTTAGGAAAGTTAGGTAAAGTTATTTTAAAGGTGGTTGATTTCACCCATGACATCAAAGCAAAATTAAAAGCCAAACTTCCTAAAAAATACTTCCTAAAAGGTGATTATGATAGAGACCCTGACGATACCAAAAACTGGATGCGCTGGGCATTATTAACACAAGCTAGAGTTACAGCAAAAGCATTAGATGTAAAAGGCGCAAGCAAAGAAACTTTAATCGCAAGTTTAAAAGCACAGGCAAAAATTTACCCTAAACTAAAGGTTACATGGCAAGTTAAAGATGTTAAAGCAAACTCTTTTGATTTATACATGAAAGCCAGTGAGCCGAAAAAGGTGGTGGATGATTTTACACCAGGGAAAGTTTATAGAGCTGATGATTTTTACAAAAGTGGTGATATTGGTATAAAGCTTGGAGGAAAAGCAGATATAATGACCCCTTGGGAACATGTTAGAAGACCTAGTAAAGGAGAAACTTCACTTTTTACATCATTTTCTGAATTAAGAGGAAAGGTTTTGAAATTCACTAAGAAAGGAAAGGTTTATAGTATTGATTTTGAAGATCTTAAAAGATTAGAATTTGAAGGTTTAATTAAAATTCACACTCCAAATTCTGTAAAGCAAATGATGTTAAATAGCGCGAATAAGCGTTTATTAAAAGACGCAAATAATGTTTTTGAAATAATGAATAAAAACAAAGAAATTCTTATAGAAGGCTTAATACCACAATCAACAATAAAATAATTTGTATATTTAAAAAAAAATGACAAAATGATTTTAAAAGACGCAATGAATACATATAATCCTGCTTTAGAATTAATATTAAAAAAAGGATTTCAAATTAATATAATTGATTATGAAGAAAGCTTTGATTGGAAAGCTTCTAATGATAAAGTTGAATTAATAGCTTCAGATCCATTAAGATTATTAGCATTAATACATATTCATGAAATGAAAGGAGAAGAATGGAATGAGTATGATGAAAACTATTATGATAAAATATTGAAAGATTTTTACGGTGAATAGTTGTTTTCGTCGAAAAAAATAGTTTTTAATTTGTGTACCACACCCAGTTATTAGTTTTTAATGCTGGGTGTTTTTATTTTTGTCAAAAACAACAAAGACAAATTTGATTTTAACGGACTAGATAATGGTATTCCTGTTCATAAATACAGTAAAGAATTTAAAGAACTAGGCGGACATGGGAATCATCCAAAATACAGTGAATTAACTAAAGAGAGAATTTTGGAAATTAAGAAGAATAGTAGAATTAGTGGTGAATTTGACCAAGATTTATTTGAAAAAAATCTTCTCAAACACATCAGTGATACCCGTGAAAATATTATAATGCAGGTAATTGACGATAGCAAAAAAATAAATGATTTAATATTTTCAAAATAATGGAATTATATATATTAAAACCAAAATTTGACCCATATATTAACAGAGTAGAAACTATTTATCCTGAAGATATGGGTTGGGGAGAAAAAATTTCGTATAACCAAGAGGAGGATTTTACTGAAGGTATCAAGAAATTACAATTTAGATTAGCTTTAGATCATAATGATAAAAAGATAGGCACTATTAAATATAAAGGAACAGATTTTTATAATGGTCCTGATTTTCTAGAATCGTCAAAAGAAGGCGCGAGACATTGTTTGGATTTTTACACGGTTTCGCCTAAAATGAAAGAAACATTAGAACAGTTAAACTTACCCAAACATCGTTTTTATCCTATTATGTTAACTATAGATAAAGGAAAGGAATTACCTTATTTTATTTTGCAAATAGATTATAATATGACACCTTATATGGATTATTCTAAATCAATTTATTTTGGAGAGAATATTAAAACTGATGAGATAACTACTTATAAAATAGGAGAAATAAAAGAAGAAAATCAATTATTTAAATTTCTTAAGGATAGATTTTTTTTAAGAGAAAAGACATTGTACATCAATCAAGAATTAGATTGGGTCTATATGGCACCTTATTTTATAATTTCTGAAAAATCAAAAAAGTTATTTGAAGAACATAACCTCATCGATTTAGAAATGACTCCTTTTTATGAAATGGGTGCTGGTTTTTATAACGAATTAGGTTTTAGAAAAGAATATGGAGGTCGTGAAATCATCATCAATGGTCGTAGTACTATGGATGGTTTAGATAGCAATGATTTTGAAAAGAAAACGGAGTAAAACTCGTTTTTAATTTATGTACCACACCCAGTTATTAGTTTTTAATGCTGGGTGTTTTTATTTTTGTAAAAAACAACAAAGACAAATTTGATTTTAACGGACTAGATAATGGAATTCCTGTTCATAAATACAGTAAAGAATTTGAAGATTTAGGCGGACACGGTAATCATCCTGATTATAGTAAATTAACAAAAGCCAAAATTAAAGAAATCAAAGAAGTTAGTTTAGATAAAAATCGTCAATTTAGCCAATCACTTTTTGATAAAAATTTATTGAATCACATAAATAGAACTAGGCAGCAAATTATACAAGAAGTAATAGAAGATAGTAAAAAAATTAACAACTTAATTTTCAATGATTAATGGATTTATATGTATTAAAAGCAAAGTTTAAACCTTATTCAGATACTGTACAGGCAGTTTTTCCTGATGAAATAGGTGTTTTAAGAATTCCTTACAACAAAGAAGAAGATTTTACAGAGGATCTTAAGAAAATTAAAATTAGATTAGAATTAGATCATAACGATAAAAAATTTGCAAGCGTTAAATATATAGAGACTGATTTCTATAAAGGACCTAGTTTTATAAATAATGAAACAGGTGGATATAATTTGAGTTTTTATACTGTTTCACCTAAAATGAAAACGGTATTGGAACAACTTAATCTACCTAAACATCGTTTTTATCCTATTATGTTAACTATAGATAAAGGAAAAGAATTACCATATTTTATTTTGCAAATAGATAATAGTATGATTCCTTATACAGATGTTAGTAAATCAAGTTTTTATGGGTTAAATATTGATACAGATGAGATTTTACATTATGAAGAAGGATTATTTCAAACAAATGAAGAAATGTCTGAAAAAATACCTTCTGAAATTTTTGTTAGAGAAAAAAGTTTATACATCAATCAAGAATTAGACTGGGTCTATATGGTGCCTTTTTTTATGGTTACTGAAAAAGCTAAAAAGTTGTTTGAAGAAAATAATTTGATTGATTTAGATTTAAAACCATTGTATGAATTGAAATCCTTATTTTCAGATTTTAATGAGTTAGGTTTTAGAAAAGAATATGCAGGTCGTGAAATTATCATCAATGGTCGTAGTACTATGGATGGTTTAGATATCAACGATTTTGAAAAGAAAACAGAGTAAAACTCGTTTTTAATTTGTGTACCACACCCAGTTATTAGTTTTTAATACTGGGTGTTTTTATTTTTGTCAAAAACAACAAAGACAAATTTGATTTCAATGGTTTAGAGAATGGGATTCCAACTAAACTAATCCCACATCATGCAGAATTAGACCGATACACCCGCACCTTTTTATACGTAAAAAGCAACTATACTTTTGAGAAAAACATAGCCAACTTTTTCTTCCCCAATTATCAGCATGAAACAGGTAACGACAAAAGAACGATAGCCGAAGCCTTTCATCTAATCAATACCGAAAGTCAACATAACCACGGCATCATCCTTCAAAACACCCTGCCTTCAATTGAGCTTGCCCATAAGGCAGCTGCTGACCCTAGTTTTGAAAAAGCAAGAACCTTATACGCACAACTACAACTTACCCAAGGACATATAGTACGTATTCCAACTTTAGCTTATATCAAATTACAGCAAAAAAGAGGCATTCTAAGCAAACGTTCTAAGCTCATGAATGCTACAATTAAAACAGGACGCATACTACAAGAATTTATTGACGGCGCACTTGGACTTATAGCGGGCATAATAGAAGGAATTGGAAGAGGTATTTATGATATGTTAGAAGGTCAACTTGACTCTATGAAACAAATCATTGATACCATTAAAGATCTTTTTACAGGAAAATTGTTTTCTAAGTTCACTGAAATGTACGAAAACATTCTCAATTTGTTTCAAACCATGACTCCTGAAAAAATCAAAAAACTTTTGATAGGAATGCTGGGTGGCATGGCGGAACAGGTCATGAAAACCATCAATAATTGGAGAAGTGCTTCTAGCTTTGAGAAAGGTAGAGTTATAGGATTATTTTTAGGTAATATTTTATTAGAAATGCTTTTGGGTATTTTTACAGGAGGCGCAGCAAACCTTACTAAATGGGTATCAAAGTTAGGAAAGTTAGGTAAAGTTATTTTAAAGGTGGTTGATTTCACCCATGACATCAAAGCAAAATTAAAAGCCAAACTTCCTAAAAAATACTTCCAAAAGGAGATTATACCAATGACCCCGACGACACCAAAAACTGGATGCGCTGGGCATTGCTAGCAGAAGCTAAAATTACAGCCCAAAAACTAGACGCTAACGGTGCCACAAAAGAAGCCCTCCTAGCCAAACTAAAGCGACAAGCCAAAAAATACCCCTCCCTAAAAGTAAAATGGAATGCCAGACACACCCTTGGCAACACCTATGCGATAACCATGACTGCTAGTCCTACTAAAACGGTGGATGCGCAATTTACAAGTGGGAAGAAGGATCGGAAAAATAATAAGGAACAAACAGATCTTACAAAAGAAGAAATCGATAAAATTCAAAAAATTGATGGACAATACCCTATAAATTCTTTAGATTTTGCAGGAAGAACTTTTGATTTTAATCTTGACAAGAATCCTAGAATGAAAAAAATAATGGAAGAACGATGGAAAAAACAAGGTTTGTCAGTTGCAGAAAAAACAAAAGAATTTGAAAATTTGTTTAAAAAATATCCAATGGTCTTAAATTTACAGAGCAAGGATTCCTTGATTTAAATCCTTATGTTTTAAAATTTAAAGGAGAAAAAATACAGGTTACATTAGATAAATTAAATCCAAGAAAAGGAGGAAGTAAAAAGATATTAATGAGGCTATCAAAAAGTTTAAATTAAAAAAACCCGAATGGGTAGAACCTGAAGGATATACTTGGCATCATATTGAAAATTCAACAGAATTACAATTAGTGCCAAGAGATTTACACCGAATAGTTAAACATCATGGAGGAAGATCAACAATGAATTAAATATACATTAGTTATGCGAGGAAATATAATAGAAAAAATAGAAAGTGAGCTTCAAATTGTAATACCGGAAGATTATAAAACCTTTTTAAATAAAGGTTCCTTTATGATTGGAGGAAAATCTATTAAATATGGAGAAAATTGTGATAATGTTTGTTATGAAGATAAAAGTAATGAAGATGAGGATGTTCTTGATTTTGTAGCAATTCAAATTTTCTATGGCGATATTGATAGTGAAAGTAGCACTTGTGATTTATATAAAAATAATTTAATCGATTTTGGAAAAACTAGAATTCCCGAAGATTTTATAACTATTGGTTGTGATCAAGTCGATGACCAAATATGCTTAGGAGTAAAAGGAGAATATTCAGGAAAAGTTTATTTGTGGGAAATGGAGCAAGAGGCAGATTATGGTCAACCTTTTCCATATTATGGTAATATGACATTGATTACAAATAGTTTTCAAGAATTTTTAGATGGGTTATTTATTGATGAATAGAATAAAGTTTCTTTTTGAAAAGAAATCTAAATAGTATGTTTTTAATTTGTGTACAACACCCAGTTATTAGTTCTTAATACTGGGTGTTTTTATTTTTGTGAAATACTAGAAACAATTTTCAGAAATTAAATAGAAACGACTTTTTCAAAATATAGTTTTTTTTAGGGGACAGTATAAATGTTCCTCAGGTTTATATGCCTTGGCTAAATATGGAAAACGAGGTGCAAAAGTATTACGTGCTGCAGATGAAGCCGAGCTAGCTGCCCATCTAGAAAAACAAGCAGAAAATGCACTTGAAGAAATTGAAAGACGAAAAACAGTAACTACACCCGATAAAAATGCTAAATTTAACCCCGACCAACATAGTGAGTTCATTGACACAGAAAGAAATTTACCAGGGAGTAAGCAGTCTTTTTCTAATCCAGCAGATAAAGCAATTGAACTAAAAACAGAAAAAACAATACCAAAAGAGCATTTAGATGGGGACTTGTCTAAGGTAGCTGAGACTAATATCAAAAAAGAAAAAATTAAAACTATAGGATCTGCCGAAGATTACATAACAGATGTAGGTTTAAATACTCCCAAGATAACTCCTAAAGAATTACTAAATGTAAATAAATGGACTAAAAAAAGAATTAATTTTTTTAAAAAAATGGAGAACTGAAGATTTTACAAATATAAAAAATGAAACTTTGAAAGTATATTTAGAAAAAGCTAGAAATTCCGTAATTAAAAATCTAAAACCAGATGATTTAGCAGGTGCTATAAAAGAGCAAAGAGGAGCGCAAATTTTAGATGCTAGAGGAAGAATTTTTGATCATATCTCAGAAGTTGAAGGCGCATTGAATAGTATTGATAATGCAACTAATGAATTAAACAAACAAATTAGCTATTTTGCGAAATCAACTAAAAATATAAATAATGCAGAAATTAATAGACTTAGTAAACTAAGAGAAGAATTAACAACCCTAAAAGGTAGTTTTATAAATTCTTATAATCCACTAGGCAAAAACCCTATTAGATAATACAAATTTTAATTTATAATATTCCATAAATATGAATGAAACTGTAAAAAAACATATTGAAGATCTTCAATTGCTAAAAAACGATCAAGATGCTTTAGGAAATAAACTTATTGATTTAGGCAAAAGAACCGTTTTAACCTTTGAAGAAGAACAAATATTAGCCAAAGAGATTGAGCCATTTTTATATGATCCAAGAGAAATAATTAGAGAAGATGCAATAAAAGTTTTATTAAATTATTGGCGTATTGAAAAATACAAAGAGGTAGTTCTCGGTTTTTTTATGAATGAAAAAGAAAGTGATGATTTGAGATATGCAGCTTTATCTGGTTATGGAGCATTATATCTATTTAAAAATGACAAAAGAGTAATGCAGTTTATGTATTCTATTTTTAAAAACAAAAACTATTCTAGTAATATTAGATCTAAAGCTTATAAAGAAATCCTTTATATATCCTCATTAAATGCGTCAGAATACCCTTTTCTTTTTTTTAACAATTTAGATATAGATAAAGAAGCCGACATAGATTTAATTGAAAAATTGATTAAAAATGCTAAATAATTATCTAAATAAAGTTGAAACTACTCATTTGGAGCATATAAAACACAAAAATGGGAATTCTTAGTTGTAAGCCTTACTTATTAGATAAGGAAATACAAATAAGTTTGAGTAAGTCTTTTTACAAATATTAAAAAACAAAACGAGACAAGATTCGTTTTTAATTTGTGTACCACACCCAGTTATTAGTTTTTAATGCTGGGTGTTTTTATTTTTGTAAAAAAATACAAATTTGATTTCAATGGTTTAGATAATGGTATTCCTGTTCATAAATACAGTAAAGAATTTAAAGAACTAGGCGGACATGGGAATCATCTGGATTATAATGATATAAGCAAACTCGAAATTTTAGAAATCAAAAAACATAGTTTAGATGAAAATGGAATGTTTAGCCAAGTGATTTTTGATAAAAAATTAATGAATCATATTAATAAGACAAGAGAAGGAATAATCCAGCAAGTTATAAAAGAAAATAAAAAGGTTAATGATCTTGATATTTAAAAAATAATGAAACTATATATATTAAATGTAATAGTTAATATTTAATCTGACAGTTACCAATAAAAACTAAATTATGCAAACAAGAAGAATGCCTCATAAACTGAGAGTTGATACAGAAGATTTAAAATATACAAAAGGGAATGATTATTATGGAGTTGAATATGATTACCAAGGACAACCGTTTACTGGTTTTAAAATAAGTGGTTATTACAGGAATGGACAAATTGTAGGAGAATGTGAGTATGTTAACGGAGAACAAATAGGCTGGGATATACAGTTTTTTGAAAATGGTAATGTGGAAACAGAATCTTTGAGTTACGGTGCTACTAGTGTTTATTTTGCTAATTTTAATGAGGATGGCACTAAAATAGGCAGTCATTTTTTTGCTCCAGAATTACTAGAAAAAGTTTGTAAAATAACAGGTGAAGATCCTGAAAATGTTAGAAGAGCACACTTGGACAATTAAGCTAGTGAAAAAACATCTAAATACTTGATAGATTTTTGATTTATAACGAAACTATGTTTAGTTTTAGCTAATAGATGTTTTAAAAAAATATAATGAACGCATTTATAAACTATTTAGCAAAAGAATTAGATATAGAAATTATAGAATCACATAATTTCATACCATTTAAGAGTACATATGCTATAGATAATCAAGGAAATATTACCAATTTGTTCTTAGAAGCTTCTATGTCAGGAGATCCTATCATAAAAGATTTTGATTTATTGTTGCCCATAGCTGAACATTTAAAAAAGCTGAGTATAACAGGAGGTTATATTTCCAATATAAATTCTATAGACCAGTTTAAAAAATTAGAGTATTTAGATTTAGCTGGAAATCCCATTTCAGATTTTGATGCGATTAGTGAACTAACCAATCTTACTTACTTACGATTATTCGGAACCAATATAAGTTCAAATACCCAATTTGAGTTTTTGCATCCTTTAGAAAAGTTAGAACATTTAAATTTAAGTTCGACGGAAATTACTTCGATAATAAGGACTTGAAAAATTAAAAAATTTAAAAAAACTTAATATTGGTGATACATGTATTGTACATTTTGAAGATATTGAGATAATGCCCAATCTTACGGTTTTAGATATGCGTACATCTGTACTGTTTGATCCAGACAAGCTAACCTCTTTAAACAAATTTGAAAATTTGGAAGTTTTGAACTTAAATAATACTATTTTAGATAGTATTGAAGCCTTAGGAAATTTAACAAATTTAAAGACTCTTTCTCTTGATGAGACATATCTAGATCAAATTTCAGGATTAGATAAACTAAAAAAATTAGAGATTTTAAGTCTATTAGAGAATGATATTCCTGAAATAGAGGGATTAGAAGGCTTAACTAATCTTAGATATTTAAATTTATCCAAGAATCCCATCTCTAAAATTGAAGGTCTAGAGGGTTTAAAAAATATCGAAATTATTCATCTAGGATATACAGAGATAACTACTGTCGAAAAGGAGCATTTTAAAGGGATAGCAAAAGATTGTATTGTGAATTTTGGCGTTGGAGATGCCTTTAAATCTATAGACAAAGAGCTTCCTTCCAATATTACGATAGCTTATGAATATCATGAATATGGTAATTATTCTTGTGACACTGAAGAGGTGGATAAATTTATGGATGCTGCTAAAGCAAGACTAATTGAAGACATAAAAAAACAAGAAATGAGTTCTCAGCTGTAAATTTATTACTTTATAATACTTGGTTTGATTTTTGTTTACTATAAAAAACAAAGCGAAATAATTCGTTTTTAATTTGTGTACCACACCCAGTTATTAGTTTTTAATGCTGGGTGTTTTTATTTTTGTGAAAAGCTAAAAAAAATAAAATGCACCCACTTATAAAATATTTAGAAAAAGAAATTTATTTTGAAATCATTGAATCAAAAGAGGATTTAATGTTTCAAAGTACATATAAAACAGACCAACAAGGAAACATAATAGCATTATATTTAAGAGGGTCACAAGAAAAAGATATTAAAATAAATAATTTTGAATTGTTATTGCCTTTAGCAGAAAATCTTAAAGAATTATCAATTTCTAGTTGTGAAATTTCAAAAATAGATAACATAGGAAAATTTCAAAAATTAGAATATTTGGATTTAAGCTTTAACCCTATTTCAGATTTTAAAGAAATTAAGAAATTAATCAATCTCAAAAGACTAGAGTTGTATGGAACTAATTTAAACATAAATTCATCTTTAGATTTTTTACAGAGTTTAGAAAATTTAGAACATTTGAATATAGGATATACAGAGCTTACTTCAATTCAAGGAATAGAAAATTTAAATAAATTAAAAACTTTGATTTTAAGAGATTCTAAAATAAAATCTTTTAGAGACCTCCCAAAAATGCCTAATGTGACTTATTTAGATCTTTATAATTCAGATTTATTTTACGATTCTGGTCTTGAAAGTTTAGCTGTTTTTGAAAATCTTAAAGCTCTAAATTTATCGGGTTGCCCTATATTGACAACACAAGGTTTAGGTAAATTAACAAGATTAGAACAACTCTTTTTAGAAGACACACGTGTAGAAGAAGTGGTAAGTTTAGAATCGCTTAAAAATTTAAAATTACTAAGTTTAAGCAACACACATCTTTATACTATTCAAGGGTTAGAAGGCTTAGAAAACCTTCGCTTAATAAATCTAGCACATAACGATGTTATTACTGAAATAGAATGTCTTCAAGGTTTAAAAAATGTAGAAATTATTCATTTAGGATATACAGGAATAACAGCTGTGAAAAAAGAACATTTTAAGGGGATAGAAAAAGACTGTATTGTAAATTTTAGTTGTGAAGACAAGTTAAATTTTATCGATAAAGAGCTCCCATCAAATATTACAATAGCTTTTGAATTTCGCAAATATGGTAATTATACTCCTTACAATGAAGATGTAGATCAATTTATAGACAAGTCTAAAGCAAGGCTTATTGAGCATATAAAAGGTCAAGAAATAAGTTCTTAATTGTACGACCTTTTTACAAATATTAAAAAACAAAACGAGACAAGATTCGTTTTTAATACCTTCAACTAAAACATTTCTTCAAAACGTACAAAATTAAATTAATAATTTAAAAAGACTTTCAGCTATTAAACATAAATTTGCATCCGTTTTCAATCCATTTTTAATTTTATATGAACCTAGCTATAGATGTCTATTATCCAACCAATCAAGCAAAGGCTGTTGGTGTATTATTTAACTGGGAAGATGAAAAACCTACAAAAATAATTATTGAAACCATTCAAGATGTTCAAGAATATGAATCAGGACAATTTTATAAACGTGAATTACCTTGTATTTTAACTCTTTTAAAACAAGTTGATTTATTTCAAATTGACACAATAATCGTTGACGGACATGTATATGTTAATAATGATAAAAGTTTCGGATTAGGAGGTCATTTATTCCAATCTCTAGAAGAAAAAATACCCGTAATAGGTGTTGCTAAAAAATCTTTTATACATACTGATAAAGTATCTTTCCCTATCTTCAGAGGTGAAAGTAAAAATCCATTGTATATTTCTTCTATTGGAATCAATGTAGAATATGCTATTGAAAAAGTTCAAAATATGCGAGGAAACTATCGCATCCCTTCTATTTTTAAAGAATTAGATCAGATTACGAAAAGCGAATAATTATATAGTATCCTATTGCACAAGTACTCATTTTCCCCTCAAAAAAATTCACATAAGAAACAACGTATCATCTAATATCTTATGTGAATTTTTATTTAATGATTTTCTATCATTATTCCTGAAAATTACTTCATAATCTTTTTATCCTTCAAATAAAAAGGACTCAACAAAAAAACTGAAACTACTGTATTACAACACCATACAATTTTATTTCATCACCTTCTAATCGTATCTTTGTAAAGTATTGCAATACCATTTTCAACACTGAAAATGAAATTTCCTCTAAAATTATTTTCACAAAGTAATAACGAAAACTCGTTACTACAACCTCTTTATTATTATTAATTAAATTAAAAAAATTATGGACACAATCACTCAAAAAGGATTGAACAACTACACCCTAAAGTAAGGGAAGAAATGACCAAAATTATCAACGAATGCAATGCCGTACTAACAGGTAGGGCTCAAATTAGAATAACACAAGGTTTACGAACATTTGATGAACAAAATAGACTGTATGCTAAAGGGCGTACCGCTCCAGGTCCAAAAGTAACCAATGCTAAGGGGGAGAATCTATTCATAATTACGGTTTTGCTGTTGACATTTGCTTACTTATTGACAAAAAAGAAGTATCATGGGACATCACTAAAGATTGGGATGGTGATAAAATAGCCGATTGGAATGAATGTGTTAAAATATTTGATCAATATGGCTGGGATTGGGGTGGTAATTGGAAAACCTTTAAGGATTTTCCTCACTTCGAAAAAAGAGGATACACAGACTGGAAAAAACTTTACAAACTAAAAAAAATAAAAGAATATGTTATTATTTAAAAAAAGCTTACCTACAATTAAATACTACTTGATCTACTTTTTATCTATTTCATTATTCGTAGCCTGTAACACATTAAAAACAGCTCCTTTTGATATTTATTCATACCAAGAAACACTAAAAATTAAAGAAGAAACACTAAAATTAATTGAAACCTCTACAACATCTTCTTATACTGAACACGAACAAGAAATTTCAGAATTAACAAAAAAAAATTGAATATCTAAAAAACTACGAAAAAAATCGTTCTTATAACTCTACCACTATTGATATGTGGAATGAATTTGCCAGTAATGAAAAAAATTTAATAACTCATTATTTTTCTTTCTGGAAAAAGAAAAATAATGTATCTCCCATTTTTGCTAACGAATCAAAGAGACAAATATCAACGATCTTTGAAATCATACTGACTTATGAAGTTCAAAAAAAAAGATAAATTCAAATCATCTAAAACCTAGCCCTCTGGATAAAAAATTCACAAAAAAACTATGTAAACTTAATATGTATTTAACAAATTTAAAAGGACTCCTTTTAATCAATTGACTTAATCTAAAAAATTGAGGTTTCATACACATTCAATAAACAGTAATAAATTCTAAAAATCTCTTTAATTTTAACTATTATATAAATGAAAAAAGATGATATAATAAACGAACTAACAGAAGAAATCAAAAATCTAATTAACAATAAATACAAACAGATTAAACATCTATTGGATGATACTGTTTTAAGCATTTTAAATACAACAAAAGATCAGTTTGATAAATGGTACAATCTCTTAGAATCTAATGAAATATCAGAAGAGGAATTTTTATGGTTAGTAAAAACCCAACAAAATATAATTATTTTAAAAGCTTTACAAGGTAAAGGTATTTCAAAAATAAAACAGAAGTTAATCCTAGAAGATATAATACTAATTATAGGTAACGCTCTTATAAAATGGATTATTGATACAAAATAACATTCATAAAAAAGAGAAACTAAAGTTTCTCTTTTTTAGAGCCGATGGAGGGACTCGAACCCACGACCTGCTGATTACAAATCAGCTGCTCTAGCCAGCTGAGCTACACCGGCAAGGTGTATTTTCTATAAATTTATCTTAAGTTTATCTTTGACAAGACTTGAGCCGATGGAGGGACTCGAACCCACGACCTGCTGATTACAAATCAGCTGCTCTAGCCAGCTGAGCTACACCGGCAAAGTGTATCTTTAATAAATTTATTGTTAAGCTTATCTTTCGATAAAACTTGAGCCGATGGAGGGACTCGAACCCACGACCTGCTGATTACAAATCAGCTGCTCTAGCCAGCTGAGCTACACCGGCAAAGTGTATTTTCAATAAATCTATTTTATCTTATCTTTTTGATAAACTTGAGCCGATGGAGGGACTCGAACCCACGACCTGCTGATTACAAATCAGCTGCTCTAGCCAGCTGAGCTACACCGGCGACTCATTTACGGGTGCAAATATAGGAGAGTTTTTTTATTTCCCAAAGCTTTGCACCCTACTTTTTTATACTTTTTTTTACTACAAAGCATTAATCTTATCAACTAACTGGTTTGCAGCATTTTCCAATTCAACATTTATTTGTTTAAAGTATACTTTTTTATTTTCAACCTTTTTTGCATTCACTTTTACAATTAAATTATCAAAAATAACAAAAGCCTCTTCAATAATAGCATTAGTTGCATCAGTTGGTTTTCCTGTTGAAGTCATTTCATATAAATAAACCGCTTCAATAATTTCACCAATTACATAATTGATACTCTTTTTTAAATTCTTTACACTTGCCATTAGTATGTATTTTAAATTACGTTTGCAAAATTACAATTATTCTTCCGATATCTGTTAAGAAATTACAATTTCTAATAACTTAGACTTCCCTATTAGTTCATAATTTTTTAGAGCTGCAGGAATTAAAAAAGTATCTCCTTTACTAAATCCATACAATTCTTCATTTATTTTTAACTCTAAGCTCCCTTCTGTACACATATAAACCACAAAACTTTCTTCTTCACCTAGACTTTTATATCCCCCCTTTTAAATCTAATACTTTTACGGTAAAATAAGGACTTTCAACTACACTCACCGTTTGATTTTCTAGTAATGTATAATCTACTTTTACTTTTTTCTTTTTATAATCTATAGCATCTAATGCTAAATCTACGTGTAATTCACGCAAATTACCTTGTGCATCTTTACGATCAAAATCATAAATTCTATAGGTAATATCTGATGTTTGTTGTATTTCTGCAACTACTGTACCAGCACCTATAGCATGTACTGTACCTGTCTCTAAATAAAAAACATCTCCTCCTTTTACGGCATAAGCATCTAAAATTGAAGATACAGTTTTCTTTTTCAAATGTTCTAAATAAGCTTCTTTTGACGCATTTTCTTTAAAACCTACAATTAATTTTGCTTCAGGTTCTGCTTCAATCACGTACCACATTTCAGTCTTACCAAAAGAATTATGTCGTTCTTTTGCTAATAAATCATTAGGATGAACTTGAATAGAAAGATCTTCTCTAGCATCTAAAAATTTAAACAACAAAGGAAATTGTGTTCCAAAACGCTGATAAACGTTAGTTCCTAATATCTCAACGGGATATTTTTGAAGTAAATCTGTCAACAACATTCCTTTATAAGCCCCTTTACTCACTACACTGACATCTTGACCAATAGCAGCAAGCTCCCAACTTTCTCCAGTGGTATCAGAAGGGATTGACTTATTTAAAAGTGTTTTTAATCGTGTACCTCCCCAAATTCTATCTTTAAAAATAGGTTCAAATTGTAAAGGATATAATTCCATCGGCATTAAATCAAACTTTTTACTTTTTCTACTGTACGATCTAAATGATTTGTTGCATTCATATCTTCAAAAATCATCTGAACAACTCCTTCCTTATCTACTACATAAGTTACTCTTCCAGGTATTAATCCTAACATATTGGATTTTACTCCAAATAGGTTTCGCAATGTTTTATCAGGGTCAGAAAGTAGTATATAAGGCAAATCATATTTACTAGCAAATTTCTTATGTGCAGCAATACTATCTCCACTAATACCTATAACCTCCGCTCCTATTGTTTTAAACTCTTCATATTGATCTCTTAAAAAACAAGCTTGTTTGGTACAACCTGGAGTATCATCTTTTGGATAAAAATAAATTACCAACACTTTTTCACCAAGAACAGAATCTATATAGAAATCATTTCCATTTTGATCTTTTGCTCCAAAAAGAGGAAGTTTATCCCCTACTTTCAATCCTTTCTGCATAATTATATCATCCTTTATATGTAACAAAATTACGTGGTGTTTCAAACAGCGTAATCTCTAAATCATTGTTTTTTTCTATTCTTTTTCTTATTTTATTCCAAATAACAACTACTATATTTTCTGCTGTAGGTATTAAATCTTTAAATTCTGGAACATCTAGATTTAAATTCTTATGATCGAATAAAACTTCTACTTCTTCATAGATTATATCAGCTAAATCCTTAATATCAATCACATAACCTGTTTCTGGATTTATAGTTCCTGTAACACTCACTATCAACTCATAATTATGCCCATGAAAATTAGGATTATTACATTTACCAAAAACTTTTTGATTTTGTTCATCCGTCCAATCTTTTCTATACAAACGATGAGCTGCATTAAAATGAGCTTTTCTTGATACTGTTACTCTCATAATGTATGCGCTTCTAAATAATGATAAAATTCATCAAAAATAATTTTAAACCAAACTGTATATTGATCTGGATAAAGTTTTATATCTTCTTTTACAGCTTCAATAGACATCCATTTCCAACTTTCTACTTCATCTGGATTTACAGAAGGATCTTCATTAAAATACCCTATCATTACATGGTCTAACTCATGCTCTGTTAATCCATTATCAAAAGGAGCTTTATAGATAAAATGAAAAAGTTCTTTTAATTCTGTTGTAAACCCCATTTCTTCATATAAACGACGTTTTCCTGCCTCTATATTAGACTCTCCTTCTCGTTGATGACTACAGCAGGTATTAGTCCACAATAATGGCGAATGGTATTTATGATGAGCCCTTTGTTGCAGCATTATTTGCCCTTGATCATTCAGTATAAATACTGAAAAAGCTCTATGCAACAAAGCTTTTTCATGCGCTTCTAGCTTAGGCATCAACCCTATTACCTCATCTACTTCATTTACCAAAATTACTTTTTCTTCAATCATAGTTTTATTTTACGGGAGTAAAAGTACGAAAAGTCTATCAATTACTACTTAATCGCTTATTACCTTTCATTTAAAAGTCTTTGTACAAATAGTTAACTTAACAATGCTTCTGCTGCTTTTATAGCACATTTTTCTCCATCTATAGCTGCCGAAATAATCCCTCCTGCATACCCTGCTCCTTCCCCACAAGGATACAATCCTTTTATCTGCAAATGCTCTAATGTATAATTATCACGAGGAATTCTAACTGGTGATGAGGTTCTACTTTCTGGAGCATGCAAAATGGCTTCATTAGAAAAATAACCTTTCATTGATTTTCCAAACTGCACAAATCCTTCACGCATAATCTGGGTTAAAAAATCAGGAAAAACGGTTCCTAGCTCAACACTAGTAGTTCCTGGAACATAGGATGTTTTAGGAATATCTGTTGAAATTCTTTTTGCGAAAAATCCACCATTTTTTGAGCTGGAACTTTTTGTGTTTTACCCGCTATTTCCCAAGCTTTTTGTTCAATTGCTTTTTGAAATTCCATACCCGCTAAGGGACCAAATTTTGCATAAGGTTTAAAATCTTCTAATTTTAATTCTACCACGATTCCTGAATTAGCTGTAGCTTGATCTCTTTTAGATGGAGACCAACCATTTGTAACGACTTCTCCAGGACTTGTTGCACAAGGAGCTATAACACCACCTGGGCACATACAAAAGAATACATTCCTCGACCATTTACTTGCTTTACTACAGAGTAAGGGGCTGGAGGCAGAAAAGCTCCTCTAAAATCACACGAATATTGTATAGAATCTATTAAGCTTTGCGAATGTTCAGCTCGTACTCCCAAAGCAAAAGGTTTAGCTTCTATTAATACTTTTTTTCGATCTAATAATTCAAACACATCACGAGCTGAATGACCTGTAGCTAGAATTATTTTTTCAGCAGATATAACATCCCCTGATTGTGTAATAACTCCTTCAACCTCGTTATTTTTTATCAAAATATCAACTACTCGTGTTTCAAACAATACTTTCCCTCCGTATTCTTTAATTTTTTCTCTAATGTCCTGAATAATTTCAGGTAATTTATTAGTTCCTATATGAGGATGTGCTTCTACTAATATTTCGGGAGAAGCACCAAATGCGACTAATAATTTTAAAATACGATCTACATCACCACGTTTTTTTGAACGTGTATACAATTTCCCATCTGAATAAGTTCCTGCCCCTCCTTCTCCAAAACAATAATTAGAATCTTCATTTACTATATGATCTCTATTAATTGCTTTTAAATCTCTTCTTCTCCCTCTTACATCTTTTCCTCTTTCTAATACGATTGGCTTAATACCTAACTCTATTAACTGCAAAGCAGCAAACAAACCAGCTGGTCCCGCTCCTATAACAATCACTTCTGGAGATTTATTTACATCCTGATAATTTGGCAATGCCACTTGATCTTGAAGTATTTCTTCTCCTTGAAAATAAAGAATAACTTTCAAATTTATTTTAATTGTTTTTTGTCGAGCGTCAATAGATCTTTTAAGGATTACAATATGTTGTATCTCTACAATGGATACTTGTGTTAATTTTGCAAGATGATTCTTTAGCATTACTTCATTAGAAGCTACTTCAGGCGATACTTGAATTTGAAGTTCTTTTGGCATTATGAATTTTTTACATTGCAAAAATACTACTTATTTTCAAGTGAATCATTGTAAATTTGCATTTCAAACTTAAGAGAATATGCAAAGACAGATTAAACTTATTTGGGATTTTAGAGGCCCCGCAGCAGCTAAAACAGCTGAACACCACGAAATTCATTTAAAAGAGTATATAGAAATAGAACAATTTCCTATTAATATAACAGGTTTTTCTGTATTAAATGAGATGTATGCTATTGCTTGGATGGTTGTAAATGATCAAAACATGATTCAAGTCCGAGACGCTTTAAAACCTCATAGAGGTGAATTATTTGAATAAAAGAAGAATCTTATTTCATTCATAACAAATAGTTTATTAAATTTGGTTTTGAACTAATAAACTATGATTAACGAGATTACAAACTACTTTGAGACAATCCCTCCATCTCATCGATCCTCTATACTATTTGGGGGTATTGCTTTTTTTTGGATTTTAGAAAGCGGTTTTCCTCGTTTTCATTTTAAATACAATAAAACTCGACATGCTGTATTAAACCTTTTCTTTACTTTTACAACGATTGTTGTTAACTTTTTCCTAGCAATGATGCTTTTCAAAAGCTCAATTTGGAATACTAAAAATCATTTTGGAATTCTTTATTGGTTTAATATTACAAATATAGGATTACAATGTATAATTGGACTATTACTTATGGATTTTATAGGTGCTTATCTACCGCATTATTTACAACATAAGATAAAATTTTTATGGCGATTTCACTTAATTCATCATACTGATACTTGGCTAGATACAACCAGTGCTAATCGTCATCATCCTGGCGAAAGTGTTTTCCGATTTTTATTTACAGCTTTAGCAGTTGTAATAACAGGAGCACCTATTTGGCTTTTTTTCATGTATCAGTCCTGTTCTGTTCTTTTATCCCAATTTAATCATTCAAACATACAACTCCCAAAATGGCTAGACAATTGGTCATCTTTTATAATAATTACACCTAAAATACATCGTATACATCATCACTATAAACTCCCCTATACAGATAGTAATTATGGAAATATTTTCAGTTTCTGGGATCGTCTTTTAAAAACTTATCAAAAATTACCACAAGATCAAATTATTTTTGGCATAGATACACATATGTCTACGAATGAACATAATAATTTAACTAATTTATTAGCTATTCCTTTTCAAAAATATAGAGATCCAAAAACATGAAAGAATTTTAATAAGTCATTCCTTTTTATTAATATTGGTATAAGTATTGCAGAAAGTTTAATACAATTTTGTTTTTATAATTTAAATGAGAAAAATTAAAATCGCTGAATTAGACAGAGAAAATTTAGAAAGACTAATCAGCATGGCACAAGAAGAACGCAAACCCTTTGAATCTATTAAAGAAGAATTTGGTGTTAGCGAAAGCGATGTAACGGAATTAATGCGTAAACATCTATCAAAAGATCAATTTGAGCTTTGGAAGAAAAAAGCAACTGCTTCCAAACCCAAACCCAAACCTATTAAAAACAATGACTTTGATGATGATTTAGACGGAAAGTATTATCTTAAAAATAAATTTGATTAACCTACACTCCTGTTTCACAGGAGTTTTTTGTTAATTTTATCACAAAGATTACATTACAATTTAGTAAACCAATAACTTTAGCAACAAATTTCTCAAATCTTTATTAGTTATTAATGAAAAAAATATTTTTATCAGCTGCATTAACAATCTTTTTCTTTAATTGTAAAGCAGCTCCATTAAGTAATAGTTCTAAAACTCCTGAAGTAAATGTTACAATTGATTTAAACACAATACAAGATGATAAAATCATGGTAACAGTAATTCCTAGTCCTTCTAAAGAAGATGTTATTCTGTTTAGTATTCCTAAAACAGTCCCAGGAACTTACTCATCAGATAATTACGGTCGTTTTATTGAAAAAATAAAAGCTTATACTACCAAAGGAGAAAATTTACCTTTAGCTAAACTTGATGAAAATACGTATCGGATTACAGATGCTAAAAAATTAGGTAAAATAACTTATTGGGTAAATGATACTTATGATACTGAACAAGTTGGCGGTATAGGTGGCGATGATGTTTTTTCACCAGCAGGAACCAATATAGACTCGAACTGTTTTGTGCTAAACACACACGGTTTTATTGGTTATTTTAGTGATAAAAAAGAAGTTCCTTACACTTTAACTGTTCTTCATCCTGATCATTTATATGGAGCTACTTCCCTTACAGATCACAATCCTAGTAATACTATTGATATTTTTAAAACCAGTCGATATGCCACCCTTGTAGATCATCCTATAATGTATACAAAACCTGACATTGCTACTTTTAAGGTAGAAGATATGGATATTCTAATTAGTGTATATTCTCCAACGGGAAAATACAAAGCAGCTGATTTAGCTCCCAATATGGAGAAAATGATGAAAGCTCAAAAAAAATTTTTAGGTCCTATTAATAATACAAAAAAGTATTCTGTATTAATTTATCTTACAGATGTACAAAAACAAGATGCAAAAGGATTTGGTGCTTTAGAACATACGACTTCTACAACTGTTGTAATGCCTGAAATGATACCTTCAGATCAAATGGATGAACAATTAAAAGATATTGTATCACATGAATTCTTTCATATTGTAAGTCCTTTAGGTATTCACGCAGAAGAGATTCATTATTTTGATTTCAATGAGCCTAAAATGTCAAAACATTTATGGATGTATGAAGGAATAACAGAATATTTTGCAAATCTTTTTCAAATTAATCAAGGTTTAATAAATGAAGAGGAGTTTTATAATCGTATGAGTGATAAAATTAGACAAGCAGCTCATATGAATGATACAATCCCTTTTACAAAAATGAGTGCTAATGTATTAACTAAACCTTACAAAGATCAGTACCTTAATGTATATCAAAAAGGAGCTTTGATAGGTATGTGTATAGACATCATTATTCGTGAAAAGAGTAACGGCAAACGAGGGGTACTTGATTTAATGCAAAAATTAAACAATGAATATGGTATTGACAAACCATTTAAAGATGATGCTCTTTTTGATAAAATCATAACCTTTACTTATCCAGAGGTAGGCGATTTCTTAAAAAATTATGTAGACGGCCCTACTCCTATACCTTATGAAAAGTTTTTTGTCAAAATGGGAGTTACACAAGCGCAAACAAAAATACCAGGAAATGTTTTCATCAAGGAACAGACTCCTTATGTTACAATTAATCAAGCTACTAAAGAAATAGTAATTCTTCCAGGAATAGAGCTTCCCGAATTTTATACTAATTTAGGATTAAAAGGAGGTGACTGTATACTAGCTATAAATGATAAAAACTATAATCTAGACAATATTTATGATATGATTATGGCAAGTCAAAGCTGGAAAGAGAACGAAAATATTTCAGTTAAAATTAAAAGAGATCAGAAAGAAATGATACTAAAAGGAGTAGTAAAACTTCCTTTTGAAGAAGTAACTGGTTACAAAGCTACTGATGACACTAAAAAAGCATTAAAAGAAGCTTGGCTTAAAGGATAAATCATATTCCGTATAAATTTAAATCCTCAAAATACAGTTGAATTTTGAGGATTTTTTTTATTACATTGCGAGAAATTTATAATAAATATGTATAAAAAGGTTATCATAGCAATCTCTTTTGCTTTTTTTGCATCATGTGCAGATAAAGTACCTGCAAAAGATGAGGTAATAGTTACAGGAAATATAAAAGGATTAAAAAAAGGAAAATTATATATTCAAAAAGTACAGGATAGCAGCTTAGTAGCTTTAGACACTATTCAACTAAATGGATCCTCTAATTTTGAGAGTACTATAAAATTAGATTCTCCTGAAATGCTTTATTTATTTGTAGATAGAGGACAAACTAACTCTATGGATAATAATTTATTATTTTTTGCTGAACCTGGAAAAATAAATATAGATACAGATCTTGAATTCTTTTTTGCTAATGCAAAAATCACAGGTTCTAAAAACCATGATCTTTACAAGGAATACAAGGATATTATAGCTCAGTTTAATGAACAACAACTCCAATTACTTCAAGCTAAAATACTAGGAAATAAAGGCAGTAAAAATTACAATGAGCAAGAAAACCAAAATAAACAGAATCAATTATTAAAAAGAAATACTTATACTCTGCAAATTTTGCATTAACTCATGCAGATCATGAAATTGCTCCCTACATAGCTCTTACTGACATTTATGATATGCAACCTAAGTTTTTAGAAGAAATACAAAAAAAAATGTCCCCAGAAGTAGCGAACTCTAATTATGGTAAAAAATTCACAGAGTATTTAAAAAAATCAAAATAATACAAAAGCGACGATTAACTATTTTAATTGTCGCTTTTCATTTAAGACTTCTACTAATAAATTAAGCTGAATGAACACACAATCTGTTTATAATTTACCTTTTGATTTTTTTCAGAATAATCATTTTGACTGTGCTATTTATTTTTATAATGCACAACAATCTACTAAAAATATCCCTGTTACTTTTACCCACAATGTTCTTTGTTTCTTACTTAACGGACATAAAGAGGTAATCAGTAACCAAAATAATATTTCTATCCAAAATGATCAATTTTTCTTATTACAATCAGGAAATAGCTTAATGACAGAACGTTTAATAGGTGAATCTGGTTATAATAGTATTCTTTTTTTCTTTTCAGATCATTTTTTAAATGATATTTTATTCAAAAAACAAATTCAATTACCTAAAGCAACTCACTCAAATCAAGCTGTATTAGATCTTCACAAAGATGCTTATGTCTGTTTATTTGAAAAATCATTGATTTTACTAAAAAATGATTTTAATCAAGCTTTACATCTTACGCATATTAAATTAGAAGAAATTTTATTGTATTTACTAAATAAAGAACCCGAACGAATCAGTAGTTTTTTTCAGAATACATTAAGCCGTGATAAACATAAATCTATAAAAGATATTATACAACAACATGAGAACAATCATTTAACGATTGAAGAACTTGCTTTTTTATCAAATATGAGCATTTCTACTTTTAAGAGAAAATTTACAGAGATATACCAAATTTCTCCTAAAAAGTATTTTATTTCTAAAAAAATGGAAAAAGCACGAAACGAATTAATGCTTAACAAAAGGCCCTCTGATCTTTATCATGAATTAGGATATGAAAATTTATCTGCGTTTAGTAATGAGTTTAAAAAATACTATGGAGTATCCCCTAAAAATTTTAAAAATTAAAAAATGAACTAAAAGAACATCTTTTTGAGCTTCTAGCGCAATAAAACTGTCATAGTTAGTATTAAATTTGCATTATAAAACGATAAAAAAATGAAAAACTTTTTAACCTTACTTGCGTTTATTTCAATTTTTACAGCAAGTGCACAAACTTTTACTTTAAAAAGTAATGACTTAGGAGGTCAAGCAACTATGAAACAAGTTTTTAACGGATTTGGTTGTACAGGTGAAAATTTATCTCCTCAACTATTTTGGGAAAATGCTCCAAAAGAGACTAAAAGTTTTGCGGTGACAATACATGATGAGAATGCTCCTACAGGAAGTGGATGGTGGCATTGGCTTGCTTTTGATATTCCTGCTACAACTAAAGAGTTAAAAACAGGAGCTGGTGATCTTTCTAAAAACTTAATGCCTGTTGGTTCAGTACAAAGTATTACTGATTTTGGCAAGTCAGGTTACGGTGGTCCTTGTCCGCCTGAAGGTCATGGTTTTCATAAATATACTATTACTGTTTATGCTTTAAAAACAGACAAATTAGGTTTAGATAAAAACGCAAGTCCTGCCTTAGTTGGTTATTATTTAAACGGAAACACCATTGAAAAAGCTTCTATTATAATGTATTACAAAAGATAATACTACAACTCTATATTTTAATAAAAAGAAGGTGCCTAAAAATAAAAAATCAACGTAACATTTATGAGTCTGATACAAAAAATCTCATAATCAATATTATAAAATTCCCCTTTGATCAAAACAACAAGATTATAGCTTTTTTAGGACACCTTCTTTTTACTTCTTAGCTGCTTTATTTAATTCTTCACCTCCAGGCAAATTCATCCGTTTAGTTAAAAGTGAAATTTCATTTAATGAAAAATCGCCTGTTAAAGACATTAAAACAGTTTCTTTTCCTTCCATAAGAAGCAATAATTCAGATACATTAGTAGTTCCTGGAATAGTTTTTACATATATTTTAGAACTTTTTCCATTCTCATTTACGCGCATTAATTCCTCTAATTTATCACTATACTGCTCTACACTAGCACGTATCTCAGAAGTTGATTTTGGATGAGTTGTCCTAAAAACTTTTAGATAATCTAACTTCTTAATTAAATTTAAATAAGCCTGATCTTCTTTAGTTTCCATTTTTACTTTACTCATTAATTCAAACATCTTATCATTCACAATAACAGACGATATATTACTATTTCCTTCAAATTTATCAAAAGGGGTTTGTGCTATAGATAAATAAGAGGATAAAATACTAAAAACTAAAATTATTTTTTTTTTCATTTTCTATTTTTTAAAAATCTTCTGAGTAACATGTTCGTACTCTTTTAATGTATTAGCATTTTTTATGCCAGAATTTAATTGAATTGACACTAAACGTAAAGCCTTTTGTGTTTCTTTATAAGCTTCTTCGGGGGTTTCACAGGTTCCTAAAGACGTTTTAACAACTTTCCTATTTTGCTTTTCAAACCAACAATAGTAGCTTCCAAATGCCACTACTCCAACTATAAATGTTAAAAACCAAAATAAATTTCGATTTTTGATATTTTCTTTACGCATTTGAGATAAATTTGAGCTTATAAATTTACATCATATACCTATATAAATGAAAAAAAATACAATCAAGCTTTTGCTAATTTTCACTGTAGGTCTCGTTTGGAGCTGTACAGACCTAGATGATCAACCGCAATATGACCCCTCTGATGCGTATGATTTTGTATGGAAAGGACTAAATCAATATTATCTTTATCAAGAAAATGTAACGAATCTAGGCGATCGTCGTTTTAATTCACAAAATGATTTAGATCTTTTTCTAGCTAATTTTTCTAAACCTGAAACTTTATTTGAAAGTTTGATCTATGATCGAAAAAATACAGATAAATATAGCGTCCTTTTTTCAGATTATACTCAATTAGAACAAATTCTAACGGGTACAAATGATAGTAATGGCATGGAATATGGACTTACGACAAAATCTGGAAGTAGTACCGATTTTTTTGGTTGGGTAAAATATATTATGCCTACAAGTGATGCTAGCACAAAAGGCTTAAAACGTGGCGATCTTTTTTATGCCGTTAATGGCATTCCTCTCACCCGAAGTAATTACCGCGATTTACTTTCTAAAACTACATATACATTAAATCTAGCATCCTATGATGCAGGAACAATTAAGCCAAACGGGAAGTCTGTAGAACTAACTAAAAAAGCTTATTCTGAAAACCCTGTATTTATCACTAATATACTAGAAGAAGGAACCAAAAAAATAGGTTATTTAATGTATAATGGTTTCTACACGTCTTATGAATCAAAATTAAATCAAGCTTTTGGTGAACTAAAAGCTGCAGGAATTACAGACTTAGTTTTAGATTTGCGTTACAACTCAGGCGGATCAGTAGCTACTGCAACTCGTTTAGCTAGCATGATTACAGGTCAATTTACTGATCAAATTTTTGCTAGACAACAATGGAATTCTAAAATTACTTCTACAACGGATCCTAGCAAATTCATTAACAAATTTACCACACAACTGGATAATGGAAGTCCTATCAATTCATTAAATTTAAAAAAAGTATATATTTTAACCACTATTAACACAGCCTCTGCTAGTGAATTAGTTATTAACTGTTTAAAACCATATATACAAGTAATTCAAATTGGCGGTACTACAACGGGCAAAAATGTAGGATCTATAACCCTTTTTGATTCTCCTGATTATAAAAAAAGAAATCTAAATCCAACTCATAAATATGCAATGCAGCCTATTGTTTTAAAAATTGCCAATAAAGAGGGGTTTAGTGATTATCATACTGGAATTACACCTGATACTTCTAATATTTTAGCTGAAGATATAGCTAATTTAGGCGTTTTAGGAAATAGCTCTGAACCTTATTTAGCAAAAGCTATTAGCTTAATTAAATCAGGTGGCAAGGTAAGTAATCAAAAAACTCATTTTAAAATTTATAATGAATTTATAGATTTTTCTAAGCGTGATTTGAAATATGAAATGTATTTAAATTAAAGAATAATGTTGAAAAAGGTAGATAAAATTTTAAATCCTTATTAAGGTTTTAAACACTTATGATTTATAATTTGTACCCAGAACAGTGCGTTTTAAAACAATTATGGAAGGATTATTATATGAAAAGTCCTATTATTATAAACCAATAATAGGACTAAAAATCAGTTGTAAATCTATTTTAGAGACACTATCCTACAAAGTGTGTAAGTTAAAAAGTTTAGGCTTGGATTTTATAATCTGAGCCTTTTTTCAAATATAAGATTAAATTGGTTTAAAACAATACCCCAATTTTGTATTGGCATCGACCATTTTTTAGTTGCTTCTTTTAAGGCAAGGTAAACCGATTTTATTACCGCCTCATCTGTTGGAAACGACATTTTGTTTTTGGTGTACTTGCGAATTTTCCCATTAAGATTTTCAATTAAATTTGTGGTATAAATAATTTTGCGGATTTCTAACGGGAAGTCAAAAAGATGGTTAATTCGTCCCAATTTTCCCTCCAAGATTTGATAGCATATCCATATTTAGATTCCCATTTTTGAGCAAAATCTTCTAGAGCTAACTCGGCGGCTTGTTTTGTTGGTGCTGTATAGACTAGTTTCATGTCGGTTGTAAATTGCTTTTTATCTTTCCATACGACATATCTACAAGCATTTCTTATTTGGTGAACCACACAAATCTGTGTTTGTGATTCAGGAAAAACAGAACGTATGGTTTGAGTAAATCCGTTTAAATTATCGGTAGCCGTTATTAAAATATCTTCCACTCCGCGGGCTTTTAAATCGGTTAAAACACTCATCCAGAAGCTTGAACTTTCATTCTTACCTAACCACATACCAAGAACTTCTTTTCGTCCTTCATGATTAAGTCCTACTGCTAAATAGATAGTTTTATTGATTACTTTTGAGTTTTCACGAACTTTGAAAACAATTCCATCCATCCAAACAATTAAGTAAACTTCATCTAATGGTCTGTTTTGCCAGGTTACTATCTCACTTGCTACTGCATTAGTAATTCTTGAAATGGTAGAAGTTGAAATGTCAAAATTATACATTTCTTTGATTTGCTCTTCAATATCACTAACACTCATTCCTTTAGCATAAAATGAAATGATAACATTCTCTAAACCATCAATAATATTATGTCTTTTAGGGACTAAAACAGGTTCAAAACTACCTTCTCTATCTCTTGGGACTTTAATTTGATCTTCTCCAAAGGAAGTCTTAATCTTCTTGGTTCCATGACCATTACGATAATTGCCGTCAGAGGTTTTTTGATGTTTTTCGGTATCTAAGTGAGCATCTAGTTCGGCATTGAGCATGTGTTCTACTGCTCGTTTATGCATTTGCTTAAAAAAGGAAGATAAATCTTCTCCATTTTTAAAGGATTTAAAAAAATCCTTGTTGTTTAATAAGTCTTCTTTGTCTATCATAACTATGTAAATATATAAAACGTTAAAAAGTTATTTCCGAAAAATTTTAGCTCTTTTAAGCGAGCTAATTTTTCAGAATAACTTTTTAACTTACACAGTTTGTGTTATACTGCCATTTTAGAATTAAATATAAATATGTAAACTTTTTTAGGACGAGACATTTTGTTTGTGTATATCCGAGCGATCCTTTAGTTTTGTTCTTTGAAAAATTTGTGTAGCAATATCCGCTAAACTACCACCAAATTTGCCTGTCGCTTAATAAAAAGAAAATAATTAGTTTTTTTCTCTCTCAAAAATATGTAACGTATTATTGTGGTCTAGTACATATATTTTATCAGCACCATACTGTAAATCTCTAATAGCAGGAAATTTGCCTTTCACTTCTTCTATCTCACTGCTCCAAATAATTTCTTTTTTGTTCTACAAAAAATAGCAAAACGATTGTTGTCACTACCTTCGTATGAATAAATATACTCTTTATCAAATCCGCCTACATAATTTAAATTGAGTTGGTGTTTTTGTGAGGTTTCTTTAAAACTATAGCTATGAAAATAATCATTTTCAGATTTTAAATTATATTCTATATAAAAATGCTTGTTAAGATTAAAGATATGCCCACTCTCTTCATCTAAAACTGTATCATAGCCAAAATAACCGTTGAAATCTTCAAAATCACTTTCTCCTACTATCATTTTACCTTCTTTGATATAACGAGATTCTGCACCTATTTCTACATCTAATGCTAATAAAGCGCCACTATTTAACACCACCCAAAGTTCATTTTTGTAAACTCCTAAAAATTTAATGACTTCGGCTTGCTTTTCTATATCAGGTTCGTTTATATAATTAGCTCTTTGAAACCAATTGTATTTAGGTGAAAGATCATATTGCCAAATTGTTTTAGAACTATATACTTCGTTTGAGCATACAAAACTATCCTTTAATGAAAAAAAATATTATCATCGAATCCGAAAGGTTTAAAAAAGTTTTTTCAGATTCCCATATTTCTTTATTTTCTATTAAGTCTAATGCTTTTGTTAATCGGTTAGTATAATCTTTATTCCAATAACCAATCAATAATACTTTTTTAGATATAAATTCACCAATCTTTTCAGTTTTTATTTTGGAAAAATTATCTAAATCATAAATAAAAGTATCATTAGTACTATCTATTTCGACTAAAAAACTACTTTTAAATCTTTTAACATAATTAATATTTCCTGAAACTAACTCTTTATCGTTTTTTAATATTAAATTGTTACTCCAAATTATTGTATAGCTATTACTAATATCTATTTGATTTACACTTTTATATTTAATTTTTTCAATTAACATAAACCTAAAATTTAATTTGTTTTTATAAACTTTAAAGCATTATTTCTAAACGTTTCATTCATATTTAATAAATTTTTAAATTCTGTAGAATTATCAAACTTAAAATTACCAAATTCAAAAAGTTGTTTCATTTTTTCTTTTCCTAAACCACCTTGATTAATGGCTTTGAACATATCATCTGAATTACTTAATAAAAACTCTTTCATTCCATTTTTAGCTTCTTGCAAAGATAGTTTTGATTTATTAAATACATATTGTAGTTGTTCTAAATTTTCAACTTTAGTGATATAATTTAAAAATTGAGGTTTGCTTATTTTAGATGCATTTGCATAGCTTTTGTATTCTAAATATCGTAAATCTGTTGCGTTATTTGTATTTAACTCTACGTCAAATTTACACTTTATACATGGTAAATCATCCCCATCAAATTCCAAATCAAATGATTTAACTTTGTCTTTAGGTATGCCTCTGTTTTCTAAATCTTTCATCATGTGCCAAAAACCGTCTTGAACTGCAGGATTAGGGTTGTTTAGAGCATCTCGAATACTTTTATTAAAGCCATCTACTCCTTCATACGTGTTTGCTATGACTTTGAGCATTCGCATATGCTCTTCAAAAGAAAATTTGTTCCAGCCCCATTTAGAATTTTTGTGAGCAGTCATAAATTTTTTCAAAATATCATCTAATTCATCTCCTAAAATAGTAATCATAGATGGGTTGCTTATCACATCATTAAGTGCTTCAACAACAGCTTTTGTTCTTTTAATGTTTGGTCTTAAGTCATTTAACCATTGCCAAGCTTTACTAAAATCTTTTCCTGCTTTTACTAAATCTTGTAGGTCTGTGCTTTTTTCAATACCCTGATAAATGGAGTACAAGATTATAAAACAAAAAAGCAACTTCGCCATTGCGAGCATCGAAGCAAACGAGTTGCTTTTTTGTTATTTACTACTTACCACGCGAAAGGATTCGCGCGGGATCGGCGTTTTAAAACCCCATTATTTTTTATACTTACACAGTTAGTGAGATACTACCTCTAAATGATACAATAATCGTTGCAATCTTTTTAAATCGATTATTTTATCACTGAATAATATATACATATTTGATTTGTTTTTTATACATTCAATAATTAACTCATAAAAAGAGGCAAACCAATAAATTTTATTATCTAAGCCACCTACAAATAATTTATATTCATTTCCAAATATTTTTTTATTTTGAAACATTTCATTTTCAGAGAATCTAGATTTCCATTCTGTCTGCTCAGATGAAGGAACACTAATGTTTCGTTGAATCAATAGAGCTTCTAATTCATTTTTTAGATTTCTTTGAATTGTTTCTAAAGAGATTGGATTTATTTTAAATAATGATTTATTTTTTATAATATGAATCTTACTTTCCACTAAACTTAATAAGATTTTATAAAAATCAATATTCATGTCCGAGCCACTATTCTTAGCGGAAATAATTATTTCAAAGCTTGAATTGAAAATAAAAATATATTTTTTCATTATTTGTAAAAATTTACTATCACTTCCTCTGAGTTATTTGTAATAATTTCAACTTTATTGTAGCCATCAAGTTGGTATACTTTTCCAACTGGAGTTTCTAATGTAGCAGCTTGAGGAGTTAATCCTTCCTCAATTTTTTGTTTAAAAATTGTGAAATTTGTTGATTCTCCTGAGGCGTAATTTCCTGATGTTTTCCACAATCCTTTAATTTTAGTAAAACTATATTCCGTTTTTGCTGACCCATATATAGCTTTAAACACTCCTTGATTTTGTAAATTTTCAGGAATATTTACATAAAACTCTAGAACATTATTCCTTGTTAAAGAATATCCTACATCTACTACTTTCCCATCATTAAGTATTGCTTTATGTAGAGTTGCAGTTGAAACTCCTTCATAATAAACTGGATAAACTTCATCTATAGAGCTCCAAATTTTAGCCTTCTCCGCCCCTGTAGCACTTTCCAGTTCGCGCGGATTTACACAAAGATTTTCTCAGCGCAAACGGTTCGCGCAGATTTATAATCATAAGTGTTCGAAACCTTAAATTTTATAATTTTACAAGAAACTATGCAAGTTTCGGAAGTGTTAAATTATATTCCAAAAGAGGAATTAGAAAGATTATCATTAAAGTACAAGGTTGATTACCAAGTTAAAAAGCTCAATGGGCAAACGATGTTTCAACTTTTACTTTTTTCAATGCTAAATGTAAAAAATAATAGCCTGAGGGTTATGGAGGAATTTTATCATTCATTAGCATTTAAAAGTATTGCAAACAATAGTTTTGACGGAGTAAAATACAATTCGATAAGAGACCGATTAGTTACTATAAATCCGTGTTATTTCGAAGCAATTTTCAAAAGTTGCTTGAAACAATTTCAAAATAAATATCTTAATAAAAAGCACAACATCATTGCTTTCGACTCTACTTTAGTCAGTATTTCTTCTAAATTATTTGAAGAAGGAATGCAGATTAACAAACAAGGAGATAAAAGATTTGTGAAATTTAGTATGGCTTTTTCGAATGTTCCTATACACTCAAAGATATTTACAGAACAAGCTTTCGTTTCTGAAGATTTTGCTTTAAAAGATTTGATAAATGAATGTCCCCTAAGTCCAGAAAATATATTGGTCTTTGACCGCGGACTTCAGGCAAGAAGTGCATTTGAAAGTTTTAATAACCAGAATTTTATTTTTGTTACTCGTCTTAATAATTATACTCGATTTGATATAGTTGAGGAATTTAAAATAGTTCAAAATGAAACAGAAAGATTATATATTGAAAGAGATTTGAAGATCATATTGTTTGATAAACGAAATAAAAAAACAACTTCATTTTTAAGGTTAATCATTGCAAGAGAAAAGGAAAGTAATGAAATATTCTATTTTTTAAGTAATAGTAATGACCTGACTTCTAAAGAGATTGTCGATATTTACAAAAAGCGATGGGAGATTGAAGTGTTTTTTAAATTTATAAAACAAAACTTAAACTTTAGTCATTTGATTTCTAGGAATCTAAACGGAATAAAGGTTGTTATGTATATGACTTTGATAATGGCGATCCTTTTGACAGTTTATAAAAAACTAAACAATCTAAAAGGGTACAAAATACCAAAACTAAAATTTGCTAACGAGTTAGAAGTATTAATCATCAAAGATATTATGGAAAAATGCGGTGGAAACCCAAATCAAGTTGAGGATATTTTCAAACCAAAATAGGGTTTCGAACACTTATGAATGCAATTCTGCGCTAACGTTAGCGCTTAGATTTTGTTTGCACATATCTGAGCGATCGGGATGCAATTCTGCGCCAACGTTTGCGCTGAGACTCACTTTGTGTCATTCCTGCGCGATCGGGAATGCAATTCTGCGCCAACGTTTGCGCTGAGACTCACTTTGTGTCATTCCTGCGCGATCGGGATGCAATTCTGCGCCAACGTTTGCGCTGAGACTCACTTTGTGTCATTCCTGCGCGATCGGGACAGAAGGTAAAAGCAAAATGCTTGTCTTAAATAACGTAAGAAACAAACTTGTACACATTATATGTGCTTGTGTTAGAGAAAACAGACATTACCAAATAAGAGAAGTAGCATAAAAAACAATAAATAAATTTTTCTTTTGAAAGGAAAGAAGTAAAAAACTTCTTCCCCTTCGAAAGACTTATTGTGTTTTTCCAACATAAAGTTATTAAATTATTAGCAAAAAAGCATTGAAAATTTTAACAATTATTATTTGCTTTTATCATAGTAATCGTTTGCGTTGAGACTCACTTTGTACCATTCCTGCGCGATCGGGATATTATCAGCGCGTTTTATACCATTTTCAAAGATCGTTATGGCACCATCAGTCGTATAAACTTTTTTGCCTGTAACTTGAGCAAGTGCTTGGGCGCTAGCTAAATCATTACATGATAAAAGTACAATCTCTTTTTATTTGGATCGAGTTTTTTAGCTAATATTTCTGCTAATTCCTCTGGACTTACTTCTATATCATTCCATAAAAAATTGCCATTATCTAAAGCATGTAAACTTAAAGCTAGTTGATCTGATTCATAAATCCTTTACAATTCTGTGTTCTGGCTTTAGTATATCTACTATATCTTCATAGTAAACTACTTCACCATCAAACATTACACCATCCTCACAAAAATCATTTAATCCTAAGTTCTCAAACTCAAATTTGGTAGCACCGTATTCAAAGCATAGTTTTTTCAATTCTCTAAGAAAACTATTTAAACGAGGAGTATTTAAATAAGCTAGTTCAGAATTATCTATAAAGTAGTCTAAATGGCTACATTTTTTATTGTCTAATTCTAAATTAAAAATATCATTATCTAAATAACATAACAACTTAAATTTTCCTTCTCTTAAAAAAATTCAATTCTAACGGGAATTGACCCATGCGAATTTAATTTATCAAAGCTATTCTCTATCGCAATTAAAGGATCAATAGAAATTATCTTTTGAGCAATATCATCTTTAGTATTAACGAATAAATAGGTTGGATAATAATAATTACTTCCTATTTGATAAAGAGGATATAAGGTTATAGATTGAATATCTAAACTACTCAATCCATTAATAGGTACAGCTATTTTATATTTTTCAGAAATCTTAATATAATTACTAATGAAACTTAGTAATTCAGTTTGCGAATCAAATGTTTCCCATATAAAATGATAATATACTGATAATTCCCCCTCAAAATCCGACCAATACCTAACAGTATCTTCAACATTGTTATCATCTTTTTTCATTACCAATCAGTGTTTTTAATTACAAATCTACCTTGTGCATTTTCTACATGTAATTCTGAAATAGAATTAACGAGAGTGTTTTTATTAATCCCGCCTGCTTGGTCAAGTAAATCTGTTTTGATTTTATTTATAAACTGCTGCCTGTTTAGATTATAATAAGGATTAGATGTATTACTAATATTCAATTTTCCATAATGATTAGGGTATTGATTTTTGATACTTGAAGATAACCTAGATTCTTCAGTATACTTCCCCATAATACTTTTAATATTGTCTCTAACAGCATCTTCACCACCTGTAACATATTTACATTCCATCATAGCTTTTTTATTAATAAAGGTAACATCTACTTCATTCGGTATTTATTTTGAAATTGTTTCAAGCAACTTTTGAAAATTGCTTCGAAATAACACGGATTTATAGTAACTAATCGGTCTCTTATCGAATTGTATTTTACTGCGTCAAAACTATTGTTTTCAATACTTTTAAATGCTAATGAATGATAAAATTCCTCCATAACCCTCAGGCTATTATTTTTTACATTTAGCATTGAAAAAAGTAAAAGTTGAAACATCGTTTGCCCATTAAGCTTTTTAACTTGGTAATCAACCTTGTACTTTAATGATAATCTTTCTAATTCCTCTTTGGGAATATAATTTAACACTTCCGAAACTTGCATAGTTTCTTGTAAAATTATAAAATTTAAGGTTTCGAACACTTATGGCGAGACGCTCGCGCTAGCTGGGAAATATGCTCTCAAACGCTTCTGTTTTATTCAGTCCAAGGATTTTTTGTTAACCTATTATTTAATGGGAGTTCGTATAGTGGCAATTCTTTTCCTATAGGTGGTAACCATTGTAAACTCCTTTCATTTAATATAACAGAATTATTAGAAGGAATTAAAAGTTGCACAAATGCATCTATTGGATTATTAGCAATCCAAAAAAAATCAGGAATGAAAGTATGTACATAAAACCTACCATCTTCATCCATCATTAAAGTGTTATTTTCTTTTAATGTTGCTACAAAATAAACTTGCCTACCTATTAATACTGAATAATAATACTCGTCATTTTCATTACTAGTTATAATGTCTTCTGTTGGACTAAAAACATTTTCTTTTATATATTCTAAAACATTTGAATTATTAAAATAATCCACTCCAACAATACTAACTTCTTCAAAAAGATTATTACCACCTACTTTTAATCCTCCAAAATTTAAAATAAAATCAATTACTTTTTTGGGAAACAATTTATACAACTCTGTATCTTTAATTTGGGATTCGATACTTCGCTCTTCATTCCAACCAACTTCATAAAGAATTTCCATTATTTTATTTTGTTCTTTTGAAAAACTCATCTATTCAAATTTAATATTTATATTAACTTTGATTTCTTCTATACCAAAGTATTCTAAAAAAGGATTACAGCTCGTACATGCAATCTTTACATCACCTATTTCAGCAGAAATAATTTTACGCCCGTCACTCTTAACATATTTCGTAGTTGTTTCAAAAGCTATTGATTTAGTTCCCTTTAACGCATTTCTAGCATCAGTCATATTTTGAATTGCAATTTTAGTTTTTTGCTCATAATCATAAAGCCATTTTGATACAGCATCAGGTTCTGCGCATTTACCATGTGTCAATCTTTTTGTAAGTTCTTCTGCATTAATATTTGGATTCTGAAACCATTCTTTTACTAAAGGATGAAGTCCTTCTGGCAATTGACCTTCTGGCAACCCTGTTTTATTACTTACTGCCGAAGTAAACTTTGAATCTTTAACTAAAACACTTCCCGCTCCAGGTCTATCATTTTTAAACATACCGGCAACATCTTCAATTATTTTATTACCTTCAGTGTAGACTATAGAATTTTCTGTTGCTGTTAAACCGCTTATATTAGTAATCTTGGAACTTCCTAGCAATTTAATCTCATTCCCCGCATTATTCACTTTCTTCCCAATCACATACCCCTTCCATTTTTTTATCAAATCAGGATTACCGTTAGGAATATCTTTAATTGTAATTCTTACCTTGCCTTCTTCGGCTAGTTTGTTCCAAGTTTTAGGTCGGCCAGTGGTTGGGTCTTTAGGAATATTCCATTTCACTTGTTTGCCTTGTCCTTTTTGATTAAACCAAGGAATTACATCAGCTAATTCTCCATCAAAACCTAGGTCTTCTAGTATTTCAATTTCATAATAAAAAGTGTAATTTGATTCTGGAATGTTTAGTGCTCTTGAAGAGAAATCAAAAGGTTTATTGTCAATTATAGGACTGGTAAAATTACCTCCTAACAACGGCTCATTTATTCCATCCCAACTCCCTATTGGATTGGCATAACGATCATATTTTTGAAACTTTTGAAGAGATATACCACTTTCGATATTGTATCCGCCGTTGTATGGAGGCCAATTTCCATTGATTTTATACTCCTTAAAAATCTCCTCTAATCGCTGCCATAAATGCAATTTGTTCTCGTTATTGGCTTTCTTATAATATTGATAAGCTAACGATCTTAAATGTTTAGGAAGATTCGAAACATCAACTGTTTGTTCAAATTTTTGCTGACTATCTAAAAACAGGATAGGAACATTCTTTTCTTCGGTAGAAAGCTTGTCTATCCATTTTTGATACCCTCCAGCATTTTTTACTTCTTGAAAATTTTCGGCTACTATTTTAACTTCAGGCAGACTATTTCTTAAAGAAGGCTTTTCTTTATTTAACAAATACCAAGCATCAAATGCTTTAGCATCAGTTTTTACAAAATCTTTTAAAGCTGTATTACGAGAAAAGTCTTTTGCTAATTCAGAAAATGTACACTGAGCAAATCCTGATGTTACAAAGAATATGCTCCATAAAGCTATAACATAAAAATATATTTTTTTCATATCTAATTTATTTTTCTTCATAGCTCCAAACTCCAGCTATTTTACATACAAAACGATTTGGATTAGGCTCACCCAATCCAAAAACAATTAAAATTTTTTGTGAACAAAATTTACACTCTTCAGTGATATAACGTGAAGAATACAATGCGTTATCAACTACTAATTCACCTGTAGAATCCTTAACTAACATTTTCTGTTTCAAGATCTCCTCTTCCGTTAGTATCTGACTTTTTAATAATTCATCGGTATCTCTTGAAATTTGAAAAAAATCAATACTTACTGTATTTAATGTATGACAATTAGAACAGTAATAATTAAAAACGGCTGGCTTTTGATCGTGATTTTCAAACAACTTTATGTTTGTTTCCAATTTTGAAGAATTCTTATTTTAGCTTTCATTTATCGATCTATTTTGTACAAATTGGTAATTTTTTTTCAGTTAACAGTAACCAAGAATCTATAACATCATCTGCATCTGTTTTAATTAATTTAAGTATTTCTGGATTACTGGTAACATCTTTTATAAACATTTTAATTCCATCCTCAGAGATTCCTTTTGCCTTTAATTTTGACAAAACTTCTGATGAAAGTTCAAAAACTCCACCATTAATCTTATCAATCGCCTTTTCAATTTTACTTGCCAATGCTACATTATCCATTTTAGCAAAAACAGAGAGGTCTTTTTCTAATAATCCTACAATAACGGCACGGGTATCTTTAGATATCAAATTAAGCTGCTCTGTATTTAAATTTTTCAACACAAAATCAGCATACTCTTCGGTAGCCTTTTCAACTTTCCCTGCATCGGTAAGATATTCACCTTTTATGATGTCTTCAATTGGGGTTTTAATAAGGTTTTTTGAATTAATGACTAAATCTGTAGCTGAAATACCTCCTGTAATCAAACTTGTTTTATTAAAAAACTCTGCTAAAGCAGGATTTTGCTCTCTAAATGCAGTTCCAGCCATACTACTTACTGAACTAATTTTATCAGCATAAAATAAAACTCTACCAAGTTTTGTAAATTGGGTAGCTGGAATAGCAAGCGATAAAACGTCCAAACTTGTTTGAATAATATCCGATTGTGTTTGTAAGCTACCTACATCGCTACTATACAACATCAAAATTGCAGGAACTGGTATTGCTAATGGATTTTGATTTTTATCTAAAGAACTCTTAAAATCAGACAACAAATGTTGTTCTGAAATATTTTTGAAAAGAACAAATTCAAAAGGATTTAATTTTTCTGCATTTCCAAGTGGAATTTCGGTTGTAAGCCCATCCTTGATAGACTGCTTAACTTCAATCTTGTAAAAATCATCTGTTTTTACAACTTTTGAACCTATACTGAAAAATGAGGTTTCAGGATTAGCATAATTATAACAATAACCTATCGTTGGACTTGTGGCGATTTTTTTAATATCAGCCCAACCTCGTTTGAAAATATTTTGATAATCATAAGTATAGTTTTTAATACCATTTTTAGAATCATTTAAAATTTTGGTTAAATCCTCAGGCGTTTTAGCACCATATTTTTCGATAATTTTAGCTAATTCGTCTTGGTACCTCTGAGATTTAATAAAATTTTTATATAATATTTTCATCAGTTCCTTTCTATTATCTCCAGAAAAGAACATACTACTATCATTAATTTTATCATAAAGTAAAACCCAAATTGGTACTTCGTAATTATACAAACCAAAATAGACTTTATCATTTTCAACAAATTCTATGATTTCATTTGGTTTAAATCCCACATATTTGAATAAGTTTATAGCAATTTTCTCTTTATCATTAGTATTCAAAGTAGATCTAACTAATGATTTAAACAAATCCTTAGCTTTACTTACAGCTATCTTCTGATATTCAATCTCAGTAGCATATTTTAAGCATTCTAATTGCGCATCTGTTAATGCTTTATTTGAATCTGCATTGTCTAAGATATCCTTTAAGCAGTTGCCCAATTCGTTTCTCCTCTTTAGGACATAATCTTTAAGATTTAATAAATATTGCTCAAAATATTTTCTTTTATCATTTCCTAATAATTGCTTTAATTCGGTATATTTAATATATCCTGGTGAATCATAATTACTAGATTCGTAACTTCTCCAACCTTTTGAAAAATCAGGTTTGATTAAAAAACTATCGTACCAATTTTCCCAAATATTATCCTTTCTAAACTCTTCAAAGAATTGGGGATAAACATTTGCAATTTCGGCTATTTTATCTACATAAACCTGTTGAATTTTACTAATATTCCCACTCAAAAGTTTTAATGTTAACTCACTTCTACAATAAAGACATTCTTTGTAAATTTTATCGTCTAATAAAACTTTTTTATCTGACAAACCTACAGTATAAGGAGATATTAGTCTTAAATATTCTAACAGGACTAACTTATTTGGATTTTTACTGATTTTTTTTAATCCTTCAGCTCTGTCTACTGGGAGTTTATATAACCTCCATTTATTATCCTCACCCGACATCAAAAACAAAACACCGTCAATTCGACTACTGTCAGTTGTATCTTCATAAATATCGTTTTTATTAGAGAGATTTACATAACCAATGTTTGAGCTATAATTATATACTACATTTTTATCCCCTTTCTTTAATTCAATTTTTCTTAAACTCCCGTAGGGTAGATCTGGATCATAATTCATATAATCTTGTGAACCTGTAACAGCACCACTAATAAGATTATACCCTACTATTTCGGCTTTATTGAAACTTACTAATTCTGCATCTGGTGTTAAAAAGGTTACAGTTGCCCGATCTTTATTCAAGAAAATATCACTTAGCATACTATGTGCAATATTTTCCCCCTTCGTACTTCCATCCAACACATACACCCCAAACTTAGGATGGCTAATGCGCTGCCAGTGTACATACGGTAGTTTAGTACCTGCGGTATAATCCATTAACCAAGGCGTGTTACTATTTTTGTTACCTGTAGCATACTGTTCCCATGGGTGTTCTAGCTCGAATACGCCGTGCCCCAGTTCGTGTGCCATAACGGAGGTTATATTACTATTCGGTTTTGTTTCTTGGGCAGCTGTATCAGTAAATACGAATCCAAACTGGGAATGACGTGGCATAAAACCGGCTATAGGTCGGCTTGGGGTAATCCCCTTGGTTACAAAAATGTAAAATTCGTCTTTTTGTGGTTTATTATCTTTTGTATAACTTTTTACAAATGCATCTTGATCTTCTGATAGCTTTTCTAAAAGGGCATCTTTACCACATTCAAGAGTGTTTTTAGTTACGGTATACTCCTTAGCTTTGGTTACTTTAAAAGAAACCGCAGCATCCTTATAAAGTGCGTTTAATTGGGTTTCTATGTCTTCGGGTATAGCCGCTCCGTTTACGGGTATTAGGGTTAGGTTAACGGCAGGTAGCTGTTTTATAGGGATAATCTTACTTGCTCCTATGAGTTTGTTTTTACCATTAGCTTCTGTGCTTTTTATGATAGCCATGAGTTCTACAACAGTGGAAGAGTCAAAAACAGGTACTTCTAGGGTGACTCTGGTTTTGTTGCCTTCGGGTTGTGGCGTTCCTACTATTTTGGCTTGTACCCCGTTGCTATTAAAAACAATATCGCTTACTTTTATCTTACTGTCGTTAATTTCAATTAGTGCATCGATAAAATCGGTACTCTTGCTTCCTTTACCATCATTTACGATTCCTTTGTGATAAAACGCGTATGATGTATTACCATCATTTAGTTTTTTGTATAATTTTTGTATGGTATCATGGGCATTTGCGGGTGCGGTATCGTCGGCAAATTTACTTTGGCTGGAACGCATAAAATAAACCCGTGCTCTCGTAGATGAAAATGAAGTGACAGTACCGTTAGAAGCTACTCCTTCGGTATTAGAAGCATTAGGCACAAATCCTGCTCCTTCGGCTAGTTGGGTTACTTGTCCTTTTTCTGGGTCTATTGTATAGGTGTTTCCTTTAACATCTTTTATTATTACCAGTTCTCCTGGGTCATGCTCAAAGGTTTTGATTTGTCCATCAGGGCTAGTTATGGTAATAGCATTAGCTGTTACGGTTATATTTTTAGGATCTTCGATTAGAAAATCAACTGAAAAATTATGCTCTTCTACATCAGGGGAGAAACCATCAAAAACATTTTCTATTTGATCATAAATTGTTCCGACATCCAGAATGTTTTTCCATTGAGGATCGTAAAGTGCTTTGATTTCTCCTTTTATTAATTTAAAGTCGGTATTTAATACGATATCTTTAAATTCAACGCCTATTTTAACTGAAGAAAGGTAAGGAACGGTGGTATAGCCTTTTCCTGTGTAGGTACCGGTACCGGTTACTTCGGTTAGTTTTATGGCAAAATCACCTGCCATTATTACTTGATCATTAGGCAGTTCTTTGGTAAAGTTTGTTTGATTGGTTAGATTGATTTGGGGTTGAATTCCACAATTTATTGCAGCAGTATTGGTGGTAGGTTGCTTGAAGCTGGATGGGTTACTATACATGGTAACTCCTGCCATACAAATACCGCCTACTCTAAAATCATAGGTAGCTCCTGGTTCTAGATCGTATAGGGTGGCTTCTTGGTTATAGTGTGCTGTTTGAAACCATTGGGGGCTTCCTTTTTTTCTGTATTCAACTACGTAATCTAAATGTTTGGGGTCGTATTGCCAGGTTATCTTGGCTTGGGTGGCATTAGCAGAAGTCGCTAAAACGAATTTAGGGTACTCACAATCCCCTGGATATAGAAAATCAAATATCTCGCTATTACCGTTATTATTAAAAACGGCTTTGTCTCCAAAGCCTGGTTGTGAAAGGGCTTGTACACGCCAAGCGTATTTTCTGCCTTCTATAAGTTGTGGTAATGATGGATCATAATGTAAAACCGTATTAGTAGTTTGGGTGGAATATAACGGCTGTCCGATTAAAAAGGCTTGATTGGAGGGCGTTTGTGTATTTAATAGCTCTACTAATTCGAATTTATATTCTATATTGGTCGCATTGATATGACGCGGTGTCCAAGAAAAAATAATATTTTGAGGATTCTGAAATTGAACAATTTCATGATTGGTTGGACGATTTAGAAAAGGGGGTTCGTTGTAAATGAAATAGTAGAAAGTACATGATTTTTTTGAAATTTTCTGATTGGTTATAAAATCAAATACTTCCGCACAAAAGTTATAGCTCCCTTGGGGTAAAACTTCACTATAGCTCTGAGGGCTTATTCCTTGCAGGTTTTCTAAACGAAAGTAGGGTTCTAAATCAAGGTTGGTCAGGTTTAGGGTTTCGCCACCATTTAAAAATAAAGGCATAGCACCGTTTACCACCGGAGTGGATTGGGCTTTTATTCCATTACCTTCTATATATATTTTTAGTTTTACTTGTCGATTCACCACATTTAAATCAGCAGTAAATAAATTTAATAAGTATTTTGGACTGGTAGCTGTTCCATAAGCGGAAATGGTAGATGGATAAGGTGGTACCACGCTACTATTAAGCTGCACTGGATATACTTGGGCTAAAGACAATACACTTACTAGGAGTGCTATCAGATTTAAATAGGATTGTCTAATTTTCATTTTGTATCTTTTCTTAAGAGAACTTTGTCTTTTTTTGAGGTTTATCTTGTATTTTCTAAATTTATATCTCTATTCTTTTTCTATTTTTTTCTTATAAGCTTTTAAATAGTTATTTAAAAAAATAAATTGAAATTCGTTTGTCTGTCTTGATTTTTCAACTTTCTTAAGAAACTGTTCATAATAGAGCTTTTTATTTGTACGTGCTAATTCAGCTAATAAATCCTCAAATCTTGAACTTTCTAACATATTGCGTAGATTTATTTGTGATAGTATGAAATAGTCTTTTTTACTTAATTTAGCTTTTTTAGCAATGATATCTTCTTCAAATAAATGAAGGTCTTTTTCTGTTTTGTCTAATAAATTTGAATTTAAATGGTAACGAGAAACTAGGTACTGACTATTGAATTCTAGATTGTTTTTTTGTAAATCAAGTATTATTTTTTCTTTACTACTTTTTACTATTTTATCATATTGATCTGTAAAGGTTTCTAATTGGATAAATTCTTTTTCTAGACTCGCTACTTCTTGTTGTATTTGTTTTCCTAGTTGTATTTTTAAGTTTTTGATTTGTTAGAGAATCAAAAAGAGTTGTTTTTTTATTAAATTTTCTTTTTGTGATAGCCATTTTTTTTCTAATTCTGGTAGACCAACAAAGTTTGATTTTTGAGTCCAAGAATCTACTTGTAAACGTATGGATTTAGAATCTGCTTCAAGGGTAGTATCTTTAACTTGAATTTTTATTTTTTCTTTTTCTAGGGATGCAATAGGAATTCGTTTTTGATCTTCTTCTTTTTGTTTCTTTTTAGTCCCTGCAAAGTTGTAATTATAACCAAATGTAAGGGTAAAATCATGAAAGGAATTGGATGTAACTTGTTTTGTATTATTTGAATTAACAAATACTTGTGAAAGCATCATATTAAAATGATGTTCTTCGAATAATTTATAATTAGCATTTAATCTAAAATTAAAATTTTGAGTACTAGCATAATCTGCTTTAGTTGTATTAAAGGCAGTACCAAGCTGGGTTGCTAATTTATCTTTACACCATTTTTTACTAACACTAAGTACTGGCCCTAGTGTATAACTGGAAGCAATACCTAAATCATTATAAGTATAATTTAATGAGGTATTAAAACTCCATTTAGATTGAATGAAAAAATGAGAATAAAGTGCATTTATATTATGAAATGCTGTTTGTTGTCCTGGCTGAATTTTCCCACCTTGTTCATTAGCTACTTGATTAAATGAATAGTTCAAACTAGTATTTCTTTTTGTTTTTTTATTTTCAGCAAAAGCATAATTAAGCATTAGATTTGCATTTCGAGATAATTGTCTATAGTTTAACTGATCCAATTGGTTTAATTCTGGATTTAATTGATTAATACGTACAAATTGATCTGGATTTACATTAGATACAGTAGACTGGTTTGAAAAGGTAAAACTAGAATTAAATCGATCTGAAAATTTAATATTAGCATTTAGGGTTCCTACTAAACGTTGCGTAGTTTGTGCTTTTTTATTATCTAAATTATCACGTTGAATACCTGTATTAAGACTTAAAGTTACTTTATCATGAAATAAGGGTCGAGCCATGTTAAGCATTATATTTTGTAAATCATTTGCAAAGAAATAGGCTCCAAGGGTTAAATAGTTAGGATCTATTCGTTCATAACTAATACCTAAAATGGTTTTATCTATTTTATAATCAAATCCTAGTTTAAAAGCATTAAAATTTTGAGTAGAAGTATTTCCTTTTATAAAAATAGCTGCTAATCCTTTTTTTTGTCCGACTCCTAAAGCACGTGTATCTTGCACTAATGATGAATTTGAATAATCTAGATATAATTTAAAATCAGGTAATAATTGCCCTTCAAAATTAAGTCCTATCACGAAGTTTTCTTTTGGTGTAATATTTTTTGATAGGATGGGCATGTGTAAAGAGTTTTCTAAATCTTTAGCATAAAATCCGATAAGCCCGAATTTATAACGAGAAAGGTTGTATTCAACTTTTGATCCATATCCCCAACGTTCGTAAGACGGTATTGTATTAGGGTTTTGATCTTCTTCTACTGCTTTTAGAAAACGACCATACAGGGCTGTAAATTTAATAGGCCCTTCAGGTGTTAGTTCTACTCCTCCTCCTGTAAACTGGTGTCCTGATAAAGAGTAAGGAGAGAAGTTTAAAACGGTATCACCTATATAGACAGAAATCCATTTGTATCTAGGGTTTAAACTTAAACGATTAAAGTTAAATGGAACCTGATAACTTAATTTTCCTCCCATATTAGTAAAACTATAAGAAATAGGCATTGAAAATGAATAGAAAGACAAATTTAAATTACCTGTAAAGTTATATACAAAAGGATCTCTGTAGGATCTATTAGAGTTAAAATAGGTACTATTGAAGGCGACTCCTCCTCCTATTTTAAATGGATTTCCTGTAAAAGACCCGAAATCTATTGTTTGGGCAATAGTTATATGGCAAATAATAAAATGTAATAAACAATAAAATAAACGATTTTTACTCCTCACTTTTATAAACTTAATAGATTTTTGATTAAAATTCTGCTTTTACTTCTTTAAAAGCACTCATACTACCATCTTTGTAAAGTGCTCTAAGGTTATAATAATAAATATTTCCAATATTTAGAGAAGTATCTATAAATTGATTTTTTTTTGCTGAGGGGAATATTTTATATAATACATTTTGTTTTTCTTTTGTTCTTTTATAAAGTTGATATTCTACTATATCTTGATCTTTAGAGTTCCAGTAAAGTTCTATTGCTCGAGATGTTTTATCAACCATAACTGAAAATGAATTGATTGCAGGTCTTATAAGTTGAGGTAGTGATTCTAAAATAAGTGCATCAGATGGTTCTGTTTCATTTCCATCTTCATCTGTTGCGGTCATGGCATAATAATATTTACTTTTCCCATCTACTTGAGTATCTGTATAATTTGTATCTTTAGGATTTGTTGTTTCATAAATTATTTTCCATTCTTGTTCATTTTCTTTTCTCCTGTATAAAGTATGTTTTTTAACATCTTCTGATTCACTTTGTAAAAAATGAATTGTGATTTTCTTTTCTGCTATTTTATAATCAGACAGTACAGGTATAGAGGGAGCTATGTTATCTTTCTTTGTAATTATAAAAAAATCAGATAATTTGGACTCATTATAACGAATATCTAATGCTTTTAGACGATAAAAATACTTCTTATTCAACGCCTTCATATTAATTGAATCTTGAAAAGAGTTATTAATGATTATTTTATTTGTTAATTCAACATATTGACCATCTTGTGCATAACTTCTAAAAACTTTGTATCCCATGAAATCAGATTCAGTATTAGGTTTCCATCTTAATTTTACGATTCCTAGTGTATCAATGGTTCCTTGTATGCCTATAGGGGGGTAGGAGGTATTGAATCTATAGGTTGAACTAACATTGGATAGGATTCTTTATAGCCTCCTTTTTTGGCTACAGCTTGTACTTTAAAATAATTAGAAGGTTTTAGTTTTACTTTAAATATTATTTTTCTTGTTACAGGAGACAATTCCTTTTTTACCAACTGAAAATCACCACTTTCGGTATCTGCTTGTAAAATATTAAACCCATTAATTTTATTTTCTCCTTCTGCTGGAAAATCCCATTCTAAATTTACGGTTTCATCATCTAATGCTGCTTTTGCAGTTATTTGGGGTGAGTATTCTAAAAAGTCTACTCCTATTCCTGAAATAACTTTAGAAGGGGTACTAAAATCTCCAAATGTATCAATACCAATTATTCTATAATAATATTTTATATTATTTTCAGGTAATTTATCAGTAAATGTGGTATATGAGGAAGATTTATTTAACGTAGGAAAAATAGGTGTTTCATTTAATTTGATGAAGTTTTTTCCGTCTGTTGATCGTTCTATATTATAACAAGAATATAATTCTTTTTGAGAAACAAAATCCCAAAATAACATAACGGTTTGATTTCCAAAAATTGCTTCAGGTATTATAGGTGGTGTAGTATCTATTTTATCTGCTAAGCCTATATATACTGTTCCGTGATTAACTTCTTCTGCTTTTTGGCCTAACAGAGTAATGGTGTATACATATTTTTCATTGGGTTTTGCAGTTGTATCTTCATATCCCCAACCAGCAGCTTTTGTAGCTAAATAAGATTGCTCTGATGCCATTAATGAGAAACCGTATCTTTGTTGATTTTGATCATTAAGTAACATCATTTTTGCAATTCCTTTTTCATTTTGAGTGGTTTCAAAATCTTCTCCATAAATTGCTTGTGCTAATACAGCAGTTAGTGAATCTTGTTTAACAAGAGGTTCCCATTCTTTTAATGGCAGTGGCTTTAATACTTCTTTTAGTGTTATAACTTCATCTTTATTAATTGGTTCTCCATTACGTAACACGGTAGTACGTTGCAATTTGTATCCTGACTTTAGTGATTTTTTCCAAAAATAGGGATCGTTGACATTCCATTTTAACAAAATTTTCCCTTCTTTTATTTTTCCCTTAGCCATTACAGCGGGTTTTACATAAGTAGTATCTCCTTGTCCAAAAGTAGTTATGGTTATAAATAGAATACTAAATAGGATATAATTCTTTTTAATCTGATTATTCATTATTGTTTTATTCATTTTTTCTTCCAATTATTTTTTAAATCTTACTAATTGGTAGTATTTATGTTATAATTTTTAAAAGTATTGATGTATAAATAAGTTTGATATTTTTATTTATTAAAAACAAAGATTTACTTCCTAATAATTTTCTTCGCTTGTACTGCACCTTTTGTTTTCATAATAATATAATACGTTCCTGATGCGTAATTAAAATCTATACGTTCTTTATGTTTTTTACTAGCGGGTTTTTCTATTTGATTGATTAACGCGCCTGTTTCTATTCGATACAATGAAAGTGTTAAGGGTTGTTCAAAAGCTAACTCTACTTCTATCTGTAACTCGTGATCTGAAGTGGAAACTGGATTGGGATAAACCGTAAATTGTTTGACAAAAATAGCTTTTTCATCCCGTATGGGCTCTCCTTTATTTTCTTCTACTATAATCTCATTATACTCTTCTATATTACACCCTTGGGCATTATTACATTCTATACCTATTTTGTATTTACCTGTTTCATTGAATATAGCTACTACGTTTTCTGGGGTCTCTGATACAATTTTTGCACTTGGTGGAAGCTTCCATTTATAGTGGTTATCAGTATTATTACTAATATTTACAAAAACGATTTCTTCGTTCTTAAATGTTTGTGTGGCTACCATAAATTTGGCTTCTATCAATTGATCTTCTAATTTTACTTCTATTTCATCACTATAGACACAGCCATTAATGGTTATTACTTCTAATTTATAAATACCGCTTTGTGTGAATCTTACTTTTGATTCATTTGAACTAAATCCATTACTTGATGTCCAATTGTATCTTAATTTGCTATCATTTAATTGGGCATCTATTAGATGGCTTTGTCCTTTACATAATACTACGTCTTCTCCTAAATTTACAACTAAAGGGCTACTCCCATTTACTACTAATGAAAATGGTAAACGACAATTACTTCCTCTATCTATTAATGTTCCAATGTATGTTCTAGGGGATAAGTTAGTTAATGATAATCCTCTAAATGAACTATCGGCCCAATCAATTGTGTAATTACCGGTACCTCCTAAGGGGTTTATCAAAATACTTCCATTATTTGTCTCTCCACAACTTACATCTTTTACTGTTGCATTTAATTCTAACCCTCCACTGGAACCTACTTGCAATCCTGTAAGATCGATCTTACAGCCTTGAGCGTCAGTTATCGTTACGTTATAAACTCCTAATCCTATGTTTGTTAATTGATTAAATTTATCACTTGGGGTTACATTAGTCCCTGAATAATTCGTATTCCATTTGTAATGATAGGGTTGGCTACCTCCTTCTACATTTAACTGGATGCGTCCTCCTAATGGGTTTGCACAGGAAACAGGGGATACCGTATAGGTGGCTTTTAAGGCTTGGGGTTGTATTACTTGATACTGAGCCTGCTCAAGAGCTCCTTTGCTATCTTTTACCTCTACTTCATATAAACCTGCTCCTAATCTTTTAATTTCAGAAAATTCTGCATTAGAAATTAGGTTTCCATTTTTTTCCATTTATAAAAATAAGGGGCTACGCCTCCTATTGCATTAGCTTGTAAGGACACACTTGTATCTCCATAACATTTGATTACAGATTGTGTAGGATTGGCTACCTTTACTTGTAACAAATCGGGTTGAATGATTGTAATGGGTAAGTCGAGGCTGCAATTATTTGCATCTATAACATTTACCGTATAATTACCTGCTACTAATCCAGTAAAACTAGCCGAGCCCTGTGCTATGCCTCCATTAAGTACGTATTGATAAGGTGCTACGCCTCCCAATATATTTTTAACACTAATTTCGCCTGTAGCTTGACCGTATATGGTTACGTCTTTCTTTTCTAAGGTGGCTGCAAGTGGGCTAGGTTGTTTTATATCGATTGTTTCTATAACGAAACATCTTTTAGCATCGGTTATCTTACAACTGTAAATACCTGCTGGCTGATTGAGCAATTCTGAGGTTGTACCTACTACTGTATTTTTGTTATTTTCCCATTGATAACTATAAGGTGTTGTACCTCCTGTTACTATTGCCGTAATTTTTGCTGTTGATTCATTTGCACACAGTATCGTTTGACTCTGATTTAACTGCGCTTTTAAATTTGCTAAAGGTTGAACAATGGTATATTTTTTTTCAATGGTACTAGCTGGTGTATTATAATCTGTAACTTGAACTGTATAACTACCTGCCTTTAAATCTTGAATCGTTCCTGTGGTACCGATTTCTTCTTGGTTTTCATTTTTCCATTCTATTTTATAAAAAGGACTTGTTGGATTAGGACGACCTCCTTCTATTATGATACTTAATTTTCCATTGGAATCTCCATAACAATCTAAGATGTCTTTTGTTTTTACTGGATCTAATTTAACGGATAGGGGCTGAATGGTTTCTACTTTATAATTCTGAGTAAATCTACAACCTTTCGAATCTGTTATACTTAATTGATAATCACCATAACCTAGATTAACAAGATTACTATTGTTACCCATATCTGGGATCCATTGGTAACTATAAGGTGCTGTACCGCCTTGTGCGAATATACTGATTTTTCCATCATGGGTACTGCTATTGGTTACTGGATAGATGCTAGCCACAGCGGTAAGAGGATTAGGCTCGGTGATTTGCTGATCAGGAAAATTAATCCTACATCCTTTAGCATCTTGTACATAACAACTATAATTCCCTTTTGATTCGATTAGAATTTCGGATGTAGTAAATACTCTCCCGTTTATATAATAGGTGTACGGTTGTGTCCCCCCTTGTGTATCCATTTTTATTTTACCATTTTTAGCGCCATAACAGCTAATATCTTGAGTACTTATAGTCGCTTGTAAAGGTGCTACTAATTCTAGTGTTTGTTCATTACTGATACAATACGCATCCTGTAACGATTTTCTATCCCGAACTAACACTTTATAATTATTAGCCTTTAAATCGGAATGAACGGCTTGATTACTCCAACTTACACCATTATCAATGCTGTATTGATAATTACCATAACCTCCATTCGCTACGATAGTCAAGGTAGCTGTATCCGTTATTTGACACAGTGTATTTGAAAAACTAGCGGTAAAAGTAAGGGCTGATGATGGTGCTATTATTTCTACAGTGCTTGCTCCTTGTGGTGCAATACAATAACCTACATCTAGTGGATTGGCTACCTGAATAGCATAAGTCCCATGAGGTAAATTAGTAAAGGTATTGGCTGTTTGCCAATTTAATCCTCCGTCTTTACTATAAACATAGTTGGAATTTCCGCCTTGTGCATAAACTTCTATTTTCCCTGTACTTTCATTATAGCACGGAATATCTGTTTTAATTACATCATAGGTTATAACACTTGGCTCTGTTAATTCTATAGTTGCTGGATCACCTTGACATTTTTTTGTATCACGTATAGAAACCTGGTAAATACCTGCTGTTAGGTTATTAAAAAATGGGCTATTTTGCCATCTTACTTGATCTATACTATACTCATAAGGACCTGTGCCTCCCGATGGTTTTACTATGGTTATACTTCCTTTTCCTCCATGACATTGGATTCTACTTTTTTCAATTTCAAAGCTCAGTATCGCAGGTTGTAAAATAGAGATGGGTTGTGTTTGAATGTTACAAAAATTTTGATCTTGTACTTCTAGGGTATATGCTCCTGCGGAAAGGTTTCCAAAGACGTTTGTTGATTGCCAAGGTTTCCCTTTTAATCGGTACTGATAGTTCCCTACTCCACCTGTTGCTGTAACGGTAATACTACCGTTAGATTCGCCATTACATACCACATGTGTAGGTAGCACAGTTGCTATTTTCAACTCCTCGGGTTGTGTTAAAGTTACTCCTGTAGCAGTGGCATCATTTATACTCATTTCACAATTAGAGGCATCTTTAATTTTTATGCCATAAGTACCTGCAGTGAGATTATCAAAAACGGGGCTCGCAACCCAGTTTGCACCGTTGTCTTTACTATATAAGAAGGTTTCGCTCCCTCTTGTTGCTCTTACTGTAATTTTTCCTGTTGCTGAACTAAAACATTTTATGTTTTCTTTTTCTAAACTAACCGCTATAACGTTAGGTTCAGTGATTATTACATTGCCAATTTGACCTCCTGTTGGATTACTTACACTTGAAATCCTACAATTATTTTCATCTCTTAGTTCTATTTTATATTCCCCTTTTTTAATCCTGTTAAGGTAGTTGATGTTCCACGCGCTATTTCACCGGTAGCTATCACTTGATTACTGATAACATTGCTAATTGTATAGTTGTATTTACCTGTACCACCACCTGGGGTTAGCATAAATTGTCCATTGTTCCCTTCATAACAACTAACTGGTTGTATGGCTGTGGTGGTAAAAGAAAGCGCTTCGGGGGTGCCAACTATAATTGGATTAGACTCTAAGGGAATACTCCCATTATTATTCTTTATAACTTGATAATTCAAAATATAGGTATCCGAAGGGATTCCTTCCCATATATATTCCTGATTTTTATTGTTAAATTCCGAAGCAGAAACTGACCTTGTACCTAAAACCCCTCCTTTTGAATTCTTCAATATTAAATTTAATTTCTCATCCGCTGATTCGAGATCTCGATCAAACTTGAATCGTATACTACCATCAGAACCTCCTGCGCATTTAACCATATTAGGTAAGGATGATAATAATTTTAGAGAACACGAAGTAATTGTATAGGTTATAATATTAGTTTCGAAACTTGGTTGAGTGGGATCTAAAAAAATAGTTCCCAAAGGATATTTATTTTTAACTATTAAAACTCCTTTAAAATCAATATTTCCAATATAATTTGAAGGAATTTTTAAAATTTCAGAAATTTTAAAACCTTGATTTGCTTTATCAAATAAATTTTGAGGTAAATCTTCCCAATCCTGACCTTTAAGTCTGAATTTAAAATTAGTAACATTGGATTTATTTAACACAATATTATCTTCAATACATACTATTGATTTAAACGGTTGTTTTAATTCAAAATTTGATAAATATGCAGATCCATTATTACAAACATTTAGATTTATATTAGTAAATGAGTTAAATTCTTCTAAAGAGAAAATTTTATTAATATTGGGACCTAGTGGGCAATTAACTCCTCTTTCTAATGTCTGAGATAAGAACATCTTTAATGGAAATACTCTGGGCTCAACCTCAATCATGTCTACAATTATTGATTTTTTACTAATAACGTATGATTTGAAACCCAAATCAAAATAAAGTTCAGGAGTTATTTTTGGATTCTGATTTTTTAATACCACTAAAACTTTTCTAGTTTGCCCAATTAAAATTTGAGATAAGAACAGTAATATGAATAATAATTTATTTGTAATAATTCTATCTTTTCTCTTTTTTACAAATTGTCCCATCAATTTCTTTTTATTATTCTACTTCCTAATAATTTTCTTCGCTTGTACTGCACCTTTTGTTTTCATAATAATATAATACGTTCCTGATGCGTAATTAAAATCTATACGTTCTTTATGTTTTTTACTAGCGGGTTTTTCTATTTGATTGATTAACGCGCCTGTTTCTATTCGATACAATGAAAGTGTTAAAGGTTGTTCAAAAGCTAATTCTACTTCTACCTGTAACTCGTGATCTGAAGTGGAAACTGGATTGGGATAAACCGTAAATTGTTTCACAAAAATAGCTTTTTCATCCCGTATGGGCTCTCCTTTATTTTCTTCTACTATAATCTCATTATACTCTTCTATATTACACCCTTGGGCATTATTACATTCTATACCTATTTTGTATTTACCTGTTTCATTGAATATAGCTACTACGTTTTCTGGGGTCTCTGATACAATTTTTGCACTTGGTGGAAGCTTCCATTTATAGTGGTTATCAGTATTATTACTAATATTTACAAAAACAATTTCTTCGTTCTTAAATGTTTGTGTGGCTACCATAAATTTGGCTTCTATCAATTGATCTTCTAATTTTACTTCTATTTCATCACTATAGACACAGCCATTAATGGTTATTACTTCTAATTTATAAATACCGCTTTGTGTGAATCTTACTTTTGATTCATTTGAACTAAATCCATTACTTGATGTCCAATTGTATCTTAATTTGCTATCATTTAATTGGGCATCTATTAGATGGCTTTGTCCTTTACATAATACTACGTCTTCTCCTAAATTTACAACTAAAGGGCTACTCCCATTTACTACTAATGAAAATGGTAAACGACAATTACTTCCTCTATCTATTAATGTTCCAATGTATGTTCTAGGGGATAAGTTAGTTAATGATAATCCTGTAAATGAACTATCGGCCCAATCAATTGTGTAATTACCGGTACCTCCTAAGGGGTTTATCAAAATACTTCCATTATTTGTCTCTCCACAACTTACATCTTTTACTGTTGCATTTAATTCTAACCCTCCACTGGAACCTACTTGCAATCCTGTAAGATCGATCTTACAGCCTTGAGCATCAGTTATCGTTACGTTATAAACTCCTAATCCTATGTTTGTTAATTGATTAAATTTATCACTTGGGGTTACATTAGTCCCTGAATAATTCGTATTCCATTTGTAATGATAGGGTTGGCTACCTCCTTCTACATTTAACTGGATGCGTCCTCCTAATGGGTTTGCACAGGAAACAGGGGATACCGTATAGGTGGCTTTTAAGGCTTGGGGTTGTATTACTTGATACTGAGCCTGCTCAAGAGCTCCTTTGCTATCTTTTACCTCTACTTCATATAAACCTGCTCCTAATCCTTTAATTTCAGAAAATTCTGCATTAGAAATTAGGTTTCCATTTTTTTCCATTTATAAAAATAAGGGGCTACGCCTCCTATTGCATTAGCTTGTAAGGACACACTTGTATCTCCATAACATTTGATTACAGATTGTGTAGGATTGGCTACCTTTACTTGTAACAAATCGGGTTGAATGATTGTAATGGGTAAGTCGAGGCTGCAATTATTTGCATCTATAACATTTACCGTATAATTACCTGCTACTAATCCAGTAAAACTAGCCGAGCCCTGTGCTATGCCTCCATTAAGTACGTATTGATAAGGTGCTACGCCTCCCAATATATTTTTAACACTAATTTCGCCTGTAGCTTGACCGTATATGGTTACGTCTTTCTTTTCTAAGGTGGCTGCAAGTGGGCTAGGTTGTTTTATATCGATTGTTTCTATAACGAAACATCTTTTAGCATCGGTTATCTTACAACTGTAAATACCTGCTGGCTGATTGAGCAATTCTGAGGTTGTACCTACTACTGTATTTTTATTATTTTCCCATTGATAACTATAAGGTGTTGTACCTCCTGTTACTATTGCCGTAATTTTTGCTGTTGATTCATTTGCACACAGTATCGTTTGACTCTGATTTAACTGCGCTTTTAAATTTGCTAAAGGTTGAACAATGGTATATTTTTTTTCAATGGTACTAGCTGGTGTATTATAATCTGTAACTTGAACTGTATAACTACCTGCCTTTAAATCTTGAATCGTTCCTGTGGTACCGATTTCTTCTTGGTTTTCATTTTTCCATTCTATTTTATAAAAAGGACTTGTTGGATTAGGACGACCTCCTTCTATTATGATACTTAATTTCCCATTGGAATTTCCATTACAATCTAAGATGTCTTTTGTTTTTACTGGATCTAATTTAACGGATAGGGGCTGAATGGTTTCTACTTTATAATTCTGAGTAAATCTACAACCTTTCGAATCTGTTATACTTAATTGATAATCACCATAACCTAGATTAACAAGATTACTATTGTTACCCATATCTGGGATCCATTGGTAACTATAAGGTGCTGTACCGCCTTGTGCGGATATACTGATTTTTCCATCATGGGTACTGCTATTGGTTACTGGATAGATTGTAGCCGTAGCGGTAAGCAAATTGGGCTCGGTGATTTGCTGATCAGGAAAATTAATCCTACATCCTTTAGCATCTTGTACATAACAACTATAATTCCCTTTTGATTCGATTAGAATTTCGGATGTAGTAAATACTCTCCCGTTTATATAATAGGTGTACGGTTGTGTCCCCCCTTGTGTATCCATTTTTATTTTACCATTTTTAGCGCCATAACAGCTAATATCTTGAGTACTTATAGTCGCTTGTAAAGGTGCTACTAATTCTAGTGTTTGTCCATTACTGATACAATACGCATCCTGTAACGATTTTCTATCCCGAACTAACACTTTATAATTATTAGCCTTTAAATCGGAATGAACGGCTTGATTACTCCAACTTACACCATTATCAATGCTGTATTGATAATTACCATAACCTCCATTCGCTACGATAGTCAAGGTAGCTGTATCCGTTATTTGACACAGTGTATTTGAAAAACTAGCGGTAAAAGTAAGGGCTGATGATGGTGCTATTATTTCTACAGTGCTTGCTCCTTGTGGTGCAATACAATAACCTACATCTAGTGGATTGGCTACCTGAATAGCATAAGTCCCATGAGGTAAATTAGTAAAGGTATTGGCTGTTTGCCAATTTAATCCTCCGTCTTTACTATAAACATAGTTGGAATTTCCGCCTTGTGCATAAACTTCTATTTTCCCTGTACTTTCATTATAGCACGGAATATCTGTTTTAATTACATCATAGGTTATAACACTTGGCTCTGTTAATTCTATAGTTGCTGGATCACCTTGACATTTTTTTGTATCACGTATAGAAACCTGGTAAATACCTGCTGTTAGGTTATTAAAAAATGGGCTATTTTGCCATCTTACTTGATCTATACTATACTCATAAGGACCTGTGCCTCCCGATGGTTTTACTATGGTTATACTTCCTTTTCCTCCATGACATTGGATTCTACTTTTTTCAATTTCAAAGCTCAGTATCGCAGGTTGTAAAATAGAGATGGGTTGTGTTTGAATGTTACAAAAATTTTGATCTTGTACTTCTAGGGTATATGCTCCTGCGGAAAGGTTTCCAAAGACGTTTGTTGATTGCCAAGGTTTCCCTTTTAATCGGTACTGATAGTTCCCTACTCCACCTGTTGCTGTAACGGTAATACTACCGTTAGATTCGCCATTACATACCACATGTGTAGGTAGCACAGTTGCTATTTTCAACTCCTCGGGTTGTGTTAAAGTTACTCCTGTAGCAGTGGCATCATTTATACTCATTTCACAATTAGAGGCATCTTTAATTTTTATGCCATAAGTACCTGCAGTGAGATTATCAAAAACGGGGCTCGCAACCCAGTTTGCACCGTTGTCTTTACTATATAAGAAGGTTTCGCTCCCTCTTGTTGCTCTTACTGTAATTTTTCCTGTTGCTGAACTAAAACATTTTATGTTTTCTTTTTCTAAACTAACCGCTATAACGTTAGGTTCAGTGATTATTACATTGCCAATTTGACCTCCTGTTGGATTACTTACACTTGAAATCCTACAATTATTTTCATCTCTTAGTTCTATTTTATATTCCCCTTTTTTTTAATCCTGTTAAGGTAGTTGATGTTCCACGCGCTATTTCACCGGTAGCTATCACTTGATTACTGATAACATTGCTAATTGTATAGTTGTATTTACCTGTACCACCACCTGGGGTTAGCATAAATTGTCCATTGTTCCCTTCATAACAACTAACTGGTTGTATGGCTGTGGTGGTAAAAGAAAGCGCTTCGGGGGTACCAACTATAATTGGATTAGACTCTAAGGGAAGACGACTACTAGTATTAGTTATAACTTGATAATTCAAAATATAGGTATCCGAAGGGATTCCTTCCCATATATATTCCTGATTTTTATTGTTAAATTCCGAAGCAGAAACTGACCTTGTACCTAAAACCCCTCCTTTTGAATTCTTCAATATTAAATTTAATTTCTCATCCGCTGATCCGAGATCTCGATCAAACTTAAATTTTATACTACCATCAGAACCTCCTGCGCATTTAACAGCATTACCTTTAATATCTACTATCTGAATTGAACAAAGAAATATATCATTAATAACTATATTCGTTTCAAATTCATCAACATTTTTAGGAACTCCATTATTATATAATATAAATTGAGTACCTTTAGGTAATGCTAATAATTCTTCTTTTCTAATTAGCCCTTTAATTTTTATATTTCCAGAAAAACTATTACCAAATATTTTTTCTGGTTTAAAATTTAATCTAGTAATTTCATCATCAAAAAAAGTCAAATATTCCTTAGGAAATGGTTTCCAATTTAATTCATTATCTAAATAAAAGTAACTAGTTATCATCTTACCTTCTATACTTAAGGTTTCACAACTACCAATTACCGATTGTTTAGAATCCAATATAAAAGGAATGATTAAAATTCCTGCATCACATCCGACTAGCAAACGATTTTTTTTACTAATATAATCTTCATAACTCATCAAAGTTTTATCATTTCGAAGACAATCATCAGGTCCAATTCTTAAATTTTTATTAAAATTACTATAAAAACCTTTCACATAATGTCTAGATTCAAATCGTAGAGGAAAATCATTAATTGAAACCTCTAAAAGTTCATATTCTTTTGTCCTTGCGTCATAAATTAATTTATTAGTATTTGTAAAAACTTTTAAAGTAGGCCCTTCCCCTTTCAAGAGAATCTTACAATTTTGCGAAAATCCTAATAAACTAAAAAGGAGTAAAATACAATACAGTTTAGATGTTAAGCTAGTATTTTCTTTCATATTTCTTTTCTATTACACTTCTAAATTCATTTTCATTAAGACCATAACGTAATCTAATTTTATATTCTCCAATCTTCAATAATGGAAAAATTTCATCTATAACATATTTATATTTACTATACTTTTCCCAATTTACAGGAGTTGCTAAATATTTATTAACTAATTGATTCCTGATACTTAAAAAATCTTGTTTATATATTTTAGCAATACTATACTCATAAGGAAAACGTTGGTTAATATAAATTGAAGTAGGATTAATATTCATTTCCATTCTATAATAATTAATTATATCAATTGCCTTTATAGGAGGTACACCTAATTCGTTAATTACTCTATTTTTTATAGAAAACAATCCTGATTCTAAAGGGTAATTTTGATAAACTAAAGGATTTATTATTTCTTTAAAATAATCATCCTCTAAAACGGCTTCAACTGTTATTAAAGGCTTACCATTGGTATATTGATTCCCATAAAGTTCAGCCTCATTAAAAATTTCATATATATTAGTAGCCGTTTGTATTTTATGAGTATCAGCTGTATAAGGAATAAAAAAATCTTCTTTTGTTTTAATACTATTCATCTTTTCAACAAACGTATTATGCTTACTGGTTGTAAATTTATATTCCAAAAGGGATTTATTAGCATCCTTATTATTTTGTGCTGTTGCCGTGTTATTTGAAATGGTTTGCACACTATTATAATTAGTATCATTCCCCGTTACATTGGTAGCACTTCCTGAATTTTGAGTAATATCTATACTTGCAGTAGCAGCATTTTCAGAACCAGGCACATAGGCCATCAATTTTAGCTCATAGTTCCCTGAAGTGCTTACATTATCATAATTAAAACTTACTTTTTTAATTTCTGAATTGTAATTTAAAGATGCTGCATGTTTTATTTTCTCTCCTTGTCTTATCTCTCCTTTTAATATCCAATTCTTTACACTACCATCAAACAAATATTTCTGTCCTTGTTTTAACTTAACATATACTGTTTTATGTTCGTTAGGATAAAAATTATTCGTATTAGCTACAGGATAAGAGTACGCCACGTTTTCTAACGGGATATATTCAGGAGCATTACCCGTTTTAAAGCTAAAGGTTCTTTTTTCAGTGGCTGTACCATCGCCACCTTGAAGCGGAATCCAAGTTCCACCACTTTGTTGTTCAACCCCTACTTCAATTTCGGCCACGATCTCTTTTTGTGGAGGTAGTACCTCAAAAGAAACAAAATTTACTTTCGAATTATTATCCTGCCATTGCCATTCTCCATTTAGAGGCATATTATTTACCTTTAGATCATATTTTTTTAAATTAATACGTACCGTTTTACGATTCCCATCGGCATCCTCAGCGGAAAAAGGTTGCAACATCCCATAATTAAAAGCCACCTGCGGTTTTTTAAATACGTCAACGTTTTCTTCACCATCAGGGCTAAAACTAGAAATTAAAGGAGTAGATAAGGGGTTAGACATTCCTACAAATTCACATTTTTCACCTATTTCTGCTTTGTAACGGAATCTACCTTTAATAAGTCCTCCTAAGACATTGTAATAAACACCTATATAGCCTTCCATATGGGTTGGATTAGGGAATTCACCACGTAACATAGCAGCCACTCCTACTGCCAAAATCTTAATATCTTTTCTAAATCCAAAAACTTTAATACGCAATCCTGCTTCTCCATAAATATAAGCATACACTTGCCCCATAGAATACCAACCATCATTTCCAACTAAACCTGGTCGGCCTGCACAACGAACACCCGTTAATTTTCTATGTGTAATATCAAAACCTCCTCCTGCTTCTAAAAAGGCATAAAACCAACCAGCATCATAACCTATAGCAACACTAAAATTCAAACCAAAAGCAAAACCTTTAGCATCATTTAACAAACTTAGGTTTCTATTATCATTCATTATATCAGGACCTAATATTTCTAATACTCTAGGATGAGGAGGTACTTGTGATGGTATTACATCACCTGTCATAAAATAAGCTCCAACATTAATATCATACATTCCTATCTTAAAGATCGCACCTAATTTGTCTGTTGGGGTACCTACGTGTAGGTAATTTTTATTTGGACTTGAATACATGTGTACCATTCCAAATTTATTATTAGCTCCTGAACCTTTTATTCCTTCAAGATTTAAATACAATTCAAAAAGTCCATCAAAAGAATCATTTTTAAAATCTTTTTCAACACTAACAAAAACACCTATCTTTCCGTCTTTAGCTACTTCTGAAACAGGGTGTTTTCTTTTAGAAATTTCAAGCATATTCCCTTTAGATAGATATTCATTCATTTGATTTGCCTCGCCTCCTGAAAATATGGTATCATAACTGGCCCAAGTATCTCGTAAATTTCCTTCAGTATTTCCATCTTTTGCCATCATGGCTCCTTCTCCTAGAAAATAAATTCTATTCAAACCTCCATTATTATTGTATTGCATTTCAAGGAAAACCTTAGCTTTAAAAGATGATGACTCACCAAACTTAACTTTTACCCCTGCCCTAAATCCTAAACCAGAATCTGTATCAGGTTGAAAAACATTAGAGCCTATACTCGCTTTCATATTACCATCTATTCGTTTCATATGATAAGACAGTCCTCCTTCTATTCTTTCTAAGCCAAATTTTCCTCTAGAACCATTATTATCAATTTGAAAATCTACGAACCAATAAGAGAAATCTTTCTTAGCAAACATTCCTTTAGCCATTCCTCTCACATCTAGTTTCTTCAATTCAATTGCTAAATCTCCTTGAAAACCTTTTCCATAAATTGGATCATCTTCAAAAACACGTAAACCACCTTTTAAAGCAAAACCGCTTTTTTCTATGTCTATATTTATTTCGTCTATTTCTACTCCTTTAAATTTATAAGAATGAAATGTTTCGTCTGAAAACTTTCCTAAAATACGTAAACCTGCCTCAGCTGTAATAAATCCGCTATTATCGGAAGTAGATGATTTTCCTTCCATTAAATTTACCTTCATTTTGAAAGCAAGTCCTAGAATATCTTTAGAAGGTGTTATTAATTTAATATCACTAAAGCTAACATTAAAATTTCCAAAATCTTGGCCTACATTAGAAGGGTAACCAAAATAACTGGCTTCAACATAAGGTAAAGCAAAAGATTGTAATTTTAGATTTTGAAATACAATTCCTTTAAAATTATAAAAATCTTCATCTTTTTTTTGTAGATCAGAAGTAACTTGGTTTACTTTTTCATTTTCAATTTCTGTTAAAAATGAATCTGCTTGTTTTTTAAGAAATATTTTAACTTCATCAACCCCTAAGTCTACGTATTTTTTTAACTGTTCTACTCCGCTTTCCTTTGTATTTTCTCCTACAAAAGAAAAATTAGTATTCCAATAATTTAGAGCTTTATTTAGTACTTTAGTCCCTCCATTATCAATACTCTGATTCATTTCTTTTATAGTATCATCATAAGAATTTACTTGACCTACATTACGAGTAGGAGAAACTTCTTCAGATTTGTTTTTTAAAGCTCCTTTTAAAGATAATTTCCCATTTAAAAAAGCAGATGCTTTAAACTCATTTTCTTCATTATCCAACTCTAACTTTACCCATGAATTTTTTTCAAATATCATGCGCCCTTTAAACATTTTAAAGTCTGATTCTGTAACAGCAGCTTGAAAAAGGTACTTTTGTTCATTAAAAGATCCTGTAATTTCTAAAAAGGCATTAGTAGCCGAAGGCTTAATAGCTCCTACTATTTTAGCAGCTCTAATTCTACCTAATTCCAATCCAATTCCTACATAATCTATTTTATATTGCCATCCTGTTGCGCTTCCTTTATCTAGTAATTTATAACCAGCAAAGGTTCCACTTACCCCAAAACCATCTATGAGTAGATCTGTACTTTTTATTATTGTTCGTTCATTTGTCTTTTTATCATTAAATTGTTTTGGCATTGTAATTTCTACTTCCTTTGCAAAAAAGCCTCGCCATACATTTTTGTTCTCATTAGGAAAGAGATTATAGGTATAATAAGATTTAGGAAATTTTGTATCTAAAGAGGGATCGTTTTTAGAATCACTTAAATCAATTATAACATCTTTAATTTTAAATCCCCAATTTTTTAATTTAGCTACCTCAAAAGCGGGTAAATCTAACTTAATTAGCATATCATTCCATCCATTGGCTTGTAGTCCAATAACAGCACCTAGATATTTTGAATTTCCAACTGCTTTTTCTTTATCTGTATCAAGATCATTAGTATGTTCTATTCTTTTTCCACTATCATCTACAGGCACTACGATAGATCTTGCCAAACGAATATCTATTTTAAAAGAAAAACTTTTAAACCCATTACAATCAAATTGTATATAAGAATCTCCTTTTATACTTCCGTCCTTTTTTTCTAGATCACCTCCAATTATTGTTAATAAGGCTTTATTACCTAGTTGAGGTAAAGTTGTATTTCCTAACGAATAGAGTTTCCAATCTCCTATAACTCCTCCATCATGAGATAATTTTAATCCTTCCGCTGCAAAGTACAAATGAGTATCTAAAAATTGTGTTTCTAATCGTGCAAAAGCAGTAAGTTCTAAATACTCAGAAGTGACTTTAGCATTAACAATAACCATTTCTGCTTTAAACCCATCATTAGTAAAACCTTTAAGCCCTACAGGCAATTTCACTAACTCACTTTTAGTTAAATTTTCTAAGTATTTTAAGTTTTTAGAATTAAATAGTTTTTTTAATTTATCAGTAAATTTTTCTTGTTTGGAAGAATTAAGAACACTTGAAAGTAATTGATTCCAATTACTAGTTCTATATTTTTCTATATCATCATGAATGGGCTGAATAAAAGACACTTTATCAGACTTATTGAATGCTTCATTAAATGCTATTTGAGCATCTAGTTTTGAAAATCGGGTCTTTATAACAGGTTCTGTCCTTAAGGTATCATTATAAATATTCTTAGTATTTGAGAATATCGAAAAGGAAATAAGAAAAGTTAAAAATAATAGAATTCTATTCATTTAGTTTGTTCATTTTTAAAATGCAAATGTACATATTATTAACAAAAAATTAAACAAACATTAAATCAAGATTAGATCCTTTTAAAGTTACTTTATTTTAACCAACATAAATTTCATAATATAAGAAAAACTTCTATTCCTTAATTTTTTGTTTTATTTTTATTATAAAAATCTAAAAAGCACTAATTACAAAACTTTTAAACCTTTCAAATAAAATCTATCATATTTAATTTTAAAAACAAATGAATGGAAATAATACGTAACAAAAAAGCTACAACTAATATAGTTGTAGCTTTACCTATTACTCAAAATAAGGGTCTTTAAAAAGACAATTTCTAATTAATTTTTCTTAGCCCAATTTAAATTGGTTATATATGAAATTCTAAGTGTTGGATTATTTTCTTGTATAGTGTTACCTAAATTCCATAAATTTTGATGAATATAGCTTAATTGTATCTGATGTTGTGAATTTAAATTATACCCCAAGCCTGTAATCACTCTATTTTGCTGTAGAAAAGTCTTTGCGTCTTTTACTCCTATATTCATAAACACCTCATCTCCTAAAAAGGCAAATAACTTCGGCTTATCTCCATTTTTAGTTAATGTATAATTTACTAAATACATATATCTTAATCGATTTCTATAATCTTTGTTAGTTATAGCAAAATCACCTGCTTCATTTTTAGTAGCTACTCCTACCCATCGGCTCTCATCACGCAAACGATGAGTGAATCTAAAATTATTTTTCGCACAACTAAAAACACCCTGAATCCAAACATTATCTTCTGGAGTTACAACTCTATTTAAAGGTACATCTCCATAAACAAAAATTCATGATGAGTATAACCAATACTTGCACTTATTTCTTTAGTAAATTGATAATCTACAGATGGACGAATAAAATACTGCTGTTTTTGATCAAATCCATTAGCAAATATTAGTGATCCTTCAAGAGTTAAGGAAAGTTTTTTACCTACCATATTTTTACCTAAATAATGTAACCAGATATCATTATTATGGTTTATTACCTGACCAAATACATTATTGTATAAAGACAATAATACTAATAAAAACAGTGAAGATTTAATGTTCTTTTTCATTTTATTTTTTTTAAGGGAGGGCAAAGGTACAATAAAAAACAAGAACAATAAATATTTTTTTTACAACTTAACAAAAAGAAGATTCTTTCAACATACTCTTACTAAAACACTGACTACAAAGCAACTAACAGGTCATATATAAAACAATTCGTATTATCTTGGCATACCCAAAAACCTTCAACATATGACTCTTTTTTGTTTCTTTAAAATTCCATACATCAAGTATTTTACATAGAAAATGATTTTAGATTAGGCTTTCTGATACCAAAAATTTTAGGAGATGATCTATGCTTCTATAAACTCAAAAAATCCATGTTTTATATTTTATATAGCTAATATTTAAAATAGTCAGTTTTAGATCGTGTTTTTCAAATATTTTTTATTTTATCTCTCCTTTATTTAAAATTTTCAATCTTCATCTTAACACTATATATCTAAAAAACAATCAAATACAATGCTTAAAATAAAAAGATATTATTATTATTAAAAGTTATTTCTTTTACTTCTCCAAAATCTAGTTTATAAAAAAGGCTTGTTCAAGCGGTTGATTTTCTAGATAACAGATTAAGCTTCTTATAACTCCTGCATGAGTAAAAATTACAATTGGTTCATCAGATGACAATTGACTTAAACTATATAAAAAATTGACTACTCTTTTGTATAAAATTTGAAAAGATTCTCCCATAGGTACTTGAATGGTAACAAAATCAGCCATCCACGGATTTAATTCTTCTTCTAAAATTGCATCCCAAGGTTGTAACTCCCATTTTCCGAAATTCATTTCTTTAAGCCGATTATCTAAAATGATTTTTTCTTTTGAATAACAATATTCTGCTAACTGAGTACAGCGTTTTAACGGACTACTATAAATATGTGCATTTATTGGTAATTTTTTTTAATTTTTTTAAATTCATTTAAAAAATTGGGCAATAAATCTACATCACTCTGACCATAACATATTCCTTTTGGACAAATAGTTTCAGTATGGCGTACTAAATAAATTTGCATATTGTTAAAAAAGATAAAAGTGTTATTATTTCACTTATTTGTTCCAATGCTCCTAAGCAATCACCTGTATAGCCTCCAATCCATTTTACAAAATAACGTCCCATATACCAACGTGTTAGTAACAACACTGGTATAATTAATAAAAATAAAAGGCTATAAATAATAGACATAGAAACTAAAGGTAAAAGTCCTAAAAAGACTACTCCTATAACTTCATAATAACTAAATGTTTTAGCAATATGTTTATTTTTACTTAATTCATCTTCTCTTACATAAAACAAGGTAAAAGAGAGTGAAATAGCATTTGCTCTGCTTATACTATGATAGGTTATAAATAATAGTCCTATATACAAATATTGATTAGAAAAAAAATTAGGTATCTTATCCATTATTTCCAATAGAATACTGTATTTAGCTAATAATAAAAGAATGACTCCTATGACTCCATAAGCTCCAATACTACTATCCTTCATTATTTTTAATATTCTTTCTTTGGTCCAGCCTCCACCAAATCCATCACAAACATCAGCAAATCCATCTTCATGAAAAGCCCCTGTAGTTAATATGCCACTTATTAAAGAAAAAACAACTGCTATATTAGAGGAAAAAAGATAATTACTTCCTATAAAAGTAAAAAATGAAATAATACCTACTAGCCAACCTACCAAAGGGAAATAACGTGTTGCCTTATTTAGATAACTAGAATGATGATGAATATATTTTGGACACGGAATACGCGTATAAAACGTAATCGCGGTAAAAAAATGTGTAACTGTTTTTTCATGTTTTTTTATTCAATAAACCTAACTGGTTTTAAAAAACTATTGAGTTTACATTATTCTTTATTACTTACTCCTGCTTCTTCAAAACTTGCCATTTCATTTAAAAAATTCACAGCACTTTGTATTAATGGAAAAGCAAGTGCCACCCCTGTTCCCTCTCCTAAACGCAATCCTAAATCTAATAGCGCATTTACATTCAAATAATTTAATAATGATTTATGTGCCTTTTCTTTTGAACAATGACAGAACACTGCATTCTTAAGTATTTGTGGTTCATAAGTATACGCTACTAAAAAAGCAACTGAACTAATAAAACCATCCACTAATAAGAGCATATTATTTTCAAAGGCTTGTAGCATTCCTCCTGCCATTTGATAAATTTCAAATCCTCCAAAATATGCTAATTTTTCTTCTAAAGAATCTAATTTAGTATGCTCTTGCAAGGCTGATTTTAAAATGGCTATTTTTTTATCTAAAGCTTCATTTACAAGTCCTGTACCGCTGCCTACACATTCTTCAATTGGAATTTTTGTCAAAATACTCATTAAAACTGATGAAGTAGCAGTATTTCCTATTCCCATCTCTCCAAACCCCACACAATTAGATCCTTTTTCATATACTACTTGTACAATCTGTCTTCCTTTTTCCAAACATTCCTTTAATTGATCTATAGTCATAGCTGGTTCATGTAAAAAAGATTGTGTACCCCAACCTACTTTTTGATGTATGATAGGTAATGATTTATCAAAATCAAAATTCACTCCTGCATCAATTACTTGCAATGTCAATCCATTTTGTTTAGAAAATACATTAATAGCTGCTCCTCCATTAACAAAGTTTAATACCATTTGTGGTGTTACTTCTGGAGGATAAGCACTAACTCCTTCCTTTGCAATACCATGGTCTGCAGCAAAGACTAACATATATGGTTTGTGTATTTCAGGAGTAAGTGTATTATATACTGTCCCTATTTGTAATGCTATATTTTCTAATTGTCCTAATGATCCTAGAGGTTTGGTTTTAAAATCTATTTTATGTTGTAATTTCTGTGTTAAATTCATTTTTTCTATAATTATATTTCACAAACTAAAAAATAATAGTTCTAATAAAATTCTTTTTTATAATCAAATAATTCTATTGATTTTCAAATAATGAGTAATTTATGGAAAGTCTCTTAAATACTCTATTTCTACCATAACAATCTCGTTACCAAAATCATAATACCTCTTCTAACTCAGCTTGACTACATGCTTTTGCCCTTCTATCCTCAATAAAATTCTAAATGAATACCTTAAAAAACGTTTTCTATTTGTTTTTCTTTAACCCATGTAATGTTTCAACCTATATTTTCTCATAATTCCCCAAGTAGTAGAATCTACAAGCGGAATATTGAGTACATTAGTATCCTATTTTGATATAAATTAAGTTAAAACATGAAAACGTTTTCATTTATACTATTTAAAAGAACAATGGGAGTGAATCCTATTTTTTAAAGCTTTCAATATTATAAAACCCTTATTTTTTCTGCTCCAAGAAAAAATTGCTTCTATCAATTTAATTTCCCTAACAAAGAAAACAAAAGTATCTGATTAAAGCATAATAAAAAAATTACATTCAAAAATTGATATTTTTAAATAGTTTTATTTTAAAACGTAAAACAATAAAAGTGTCTAAAATTATTATCACAAATTCTGATAATTGAAAACGATTTTCTTCAAGTGGCATTTTTTTATTTCATACTGAAGAAATAAATCTTTAACACTACAAAAACACTTAAATTAACTAGATTAATTATTAAATGAATACAGAAATAATAATCGTTTATTAGAACACAGTACATATTATTCACTTTTGAAACTCAAAAAACAACTAGCCAGATCATTTAAAGAAAGAAACTTAAAACACAATTCCCTTTCTATATCTATATATTTTCATTTTATAAATAATAATAAGTTTATTCTTTACCCCTTTCTTTACATCAAAAGACATTACAAATAAAAATAGACGATAAAAAAGGCTTCAAAATACGTTAGAACTTCCTACAAAATTAAAAATCTAGCTTTTTACTCTTTATTAAACGATGTTCAAGAGCAAGTGGTTTTTACTAACAAAATATTCGATAATAGAAGAATAAAAAGTAGCATATCAAAAACTACTTAATTATTACAGGAATTCCAGAAATCATCAAAACGACTTTATCAGCTTTTTTAGCTAAATATTGATTCATCCATCCTTGTAATTCTGTAAATTTTCGGCCTATTTCTGTTTGTGCATGCCCTCCCATCCCTATTTCATTAGTAATAATAATGATGGTTGCATCTTTTGTAATAGTATTTTTTCTACCTCTCTTTTTGCTAATTCTAAAGATTGATCAACGTCATTATTAGTATCTACAAAAAAATTAGTTAACCACAAGGTAACGCAATCAATCATTGTTACTTTTCCTGAAAATTCAAATTTACTAATCTGTTTTTCCTCTTCTACATTAGTCCATCTATGATCACGATCTTTTTGATGTCTATCAATTCTTTTTTGAAAATCATCATCCCATTTACGGGCAGTAGCCATATACACGGGATTAGGGGATAATTCTAGAGCTAAATTTTGAGCATACAAACTTTTACCTGAACGCTCACCTCCTGTTATAAGATACAACATAGACTTATTTTTTTTGGATGTAAAGATATTTAAAACTTTATCTTTGCTTATGTAATAGTAAAAAAACATTACAACCTACTTAACTCTATTTATTTTAGTAAACTTTACAAAAATACACCATTATGGATACCTATAAAATTCAATTTTTAGAAACAGTAGCAGCTCTTGTAATATATATTTTCCTATTTTTCTTTACTAAGAACATTATCAACAGTACTCTAAAAAAAACATATATAGAAAGAACTAGAAGAAAAATTATTATCAAAATACTACATCTCTTAATAAGTATCGTTTTTATAGTTTTAATTTCTGGAATTTGGGGACTAGAACAAAATGAAATTGCCTTATTTGCTAGTAGTATATTAACAGCTTTAGGCGTTGCTTTTTTTGCTCAATGGTCTTTATTGTCAAATATAACATCAAGTTTAATACTCTTTTTTAATCACCCTCTTAAATTAGGTGATATAATAAAAATACTTGATAAAGACTTTCCTTTAGAAGGTGAAATTATAGAACTTACCTACTTTTTTGTTCATCTAAAAACGAAAGAGGGTCATACTATTACGATACCAAACTCTTTAATTTTACAAAAATCAGTTTCAATAATAGAAAAACAAAATATGTCATTATAACACGTAAAAACTTTTATAATATTTAACTTACAAACAATTTATACTTTTCCAAAAAGTCAAAATATAATAATATAAAAGCACAAAGTATTGTATGTTTAAAACCTAATACGTGAAAGCTATTGAACCTATTCAACTCAAAGTATTAGCTCTTCACAGAACATACGTTTTTGTTCCTGAAGACAAAATTAAAGCATTTCAAAACGAAATGAATAAGGCTAAAGTCGACTGGCAAATGATTTTATTATGCAGATGCTGTGTATCCCTTTACCCACAAAGATGCTAAAAACAACAAAAGTAAAGGAGAAGCTTACAACGAAAAAGCAGCTAGACGCTCTTGGCAAGCGATGAAAGATTTTTTTGAAGAAATTTTGAAGTAAATCTACAAACCTGTTAGGTTTAATTTTAAGTTAAAAAAACCACGAAAAACGGTTATTCAATTTATCAACTAACCACCACAAACAAACAGCAAAAAAACAAATAATTGGAAATTTTAATAACCAATCGTAAAATTCTTTTTGTGGCAAAAACTCATTAACAATTCTAATAGCGTAGGGATGACACAAATAAATCCCTAAAGAAAGTGTACTAGGCATTTCTTGATTTGTTATTGATTTAGAGTTATTAATCCAATTAAAAGTCAACATACTTAATAAAGGAAGCACCACTAAAAAATCCATCACTTTAACTTTATATGTATAATACAGGCTCACTTCTACTAATAATAAAATCCAGATAGGAATGAGCAACCATTGCACCTTTGAAATCCTATCTTTCCAGAATTCGTATAAAGTACCTATCATCATCATTGGTAAAGCAAAAAACAAGTAATTGCGAGTTGTTCCAATGATTTCATACAAAAACCGAATATCTAAATTATGGATATAATTGGATTGAATACCTATTTGAAAGCCATAACCTACAAAAAGCAATAGCACAATTAAAACAACTTTGAGACTTAGACTAAAATTTCTAAAAACGTATAACAATCCAACTGCAATTGCGGTTGCTAATAAATACCACAAATGCCAATATCCATAAATAATCTTTAAAAGCATATCGGTTTTTGTAAACCACCCTAAGTTATAAAATCGGATTAAATCGGGTAAATAAATGAGTTGCCAAACAACATACAGCAGTAAAATTCGCTTGACATATTTCCATAAATAAGCTGTGTCATTTAACTTATTTCGTAAAAAATAACCCGATATCAAAAAAATGTAGGTACTGCAATTCTAGTAATACCACTTGCAATTTCATAGGAAATTAATCCTTTAATTCCATCCACTTTAGCAACAGGAAAAATATGCAATGCAATGACAAGAAATGCCATTACTATTTTAAGGATGTCGAGGTTGTTGTTGCGCATTAACCAAAGAAATCAACAGTTTTCAATCTCTTCTTTTGACAAACCTGTCGCCTCAGCAATTGTTCTTGTATCAATCCCCAAAACCTTTAAACTCTTAGCAGTTTCTAGTTTTGCCTTACGTTCACCTTCAAGTCGACCTTCTAACCTGCCTTCTAACAAGCCCTCAAGTTTTCCGTCGTCAAAAGCAGTATCAACTGTATTTTTATAATCTCTATAGTATTTAAGATTCATTTCATATTTTTCCAAATCTTCATAGCCTAACTTAGATAATTCTGCTTTTTCGAATGCCGACGTAAACACATCTTCGTTAAAAATCGTAGGTATTTGTTCTAACTCTTCTAGATGCTTAATAAAATAAAGCCACTTATCAAGTCGTGTATTCAGTTCATTTTCTGCTTTTAAAAAATTAGGCATTTCCAAATAAATATAAGTCAACTTATCATAGAAAACTTTTCCATTTTGATTCTTCAATTTGATCGTATGAAGTACTTCACTCTTTTCAGGTTCATTTTCATAATCATCAAAAGTAAAATCTAAGATTCCAATACAAAAAACAGCAGTTAAATTAAAATTCCAATTCCCTTTTTCAGCTTGTTCGCGAATAGGAAAAGTAGAATAATAAATGGTTCTATCTTTAAAAAAATTTTGTTTTGCTTTTTGAAGCTCAACTATAAACTTCTCACCTTTTTCATTCTCACAGTAAATATCATAAACCGCTTTACGATCTAAATCAGTAAGACCTAATTGCTCTGTATTTTTAAACGATAAATTAACAATTTGATTCGTTAGAGGCAAAATACTATTCAAGAAATCAATCAGCTGTGGCTTACTGGCTTCTTCTCCAAATATTTTCTTAAACCCAAAATCTGTAAATGGATTAATATATTTCGCTCTCATTTCTAAAAATTTATATAAGCAAATTTAATAAATTATACTTTTCTGTACACATTTTTGACATGCACTCTAAAACAACCTCTTGCCCAATCTCCTTAAGTTAAGGAAAAAAACAAATATTCTTTTCTTTTTCAGACCTAACAGGTTTTTAGCACCTGTTAGGTCTCACTAAACAGAGATTAACATCTTAGATTTCTTAACTTTATGACATTGACCTCTAACCTACTTATCAAAGCCTTCCACTTCAATCACTTCCCCTACCTTCAAACAATTCAACCCAATTGCTCCCACACGCACACGCACTAATCTCAAGGTAGGAAACCCAACCGCAGCGGTCATTTTACGAACCTGACGGAATTTACCTTCGGTAAGCGTAATGGAAAGCCAACTAGTAGGTCCGTGACGTTCATCACGTATGCGTCTGCCTTCGCCTATAAAATCAGGTAATGCGTCTATAATACTAGCCTCGCAAGTTTTGGTGGTGTAACGAATGCCTTTGAAGCCAATTTCTACTCCGTTTTTCAGTTGTTCAATAGCTTCAGGTGTAATTAAACCATCCACTTGAGCATAATATTCTTTCTCAACGGTTTTACTTCGCATGATCTCGCTCATCATGCCATCGGTAGTCAGTAACAAAATCCCTTCTGAGTCTTCGTCTAACCGACCTATAGCCATAGTGCCGTCTGGAAAATCATACAGTTCACCTAATTTCTTCTTAGGGCGTTTCTTTTCATATATAAATTGGCTTAAGTAACCGTGTGGTTTGTGGAGGATAAAATGGCGGTGCTTCATATTGCAAAAATAATTTAAAAAATCTATGGGTTTTTAATTTACATTACATTTTCAATTAATTGAAGATCAAAATCATTAAAGTGAGTAGTCATTAGTTTGTGCATTTGATCTACATCTTTGCAGATAAAGTCTACATTCTTAATAATTAAGAAACAAAATATCAATTAAAAAAAACACTATATTTGCGCCTCGAATAGATAACTCAGTTTTAATCTTTTTAATACTATTTACGGTGTAATACATTTTATATAACCCATTGACTAGACCTCGATTACTTTGAGGCAGGTTTGTTATGGCTTTTTTAAATATAAAATTTACACCTATGAGTTTATCAAAAAAATACAATAGAACGTATCATTTCCCCTTTTCACCTGGTACCACCAGTGATGACCGTATTAGTCATGAATACTGGGAATATATACAACAACTACCTGAGCTAATCATTACAGAAAAATTAGATGGCGAAAACACTTGTTTAAATCAGTATGGCGTTTTTGCACGTTCGCATGCAGCCCCTACATTGCATCCTTGGGCAAACTACCTAAAGGAGTATTGGCAACTTATAAAAAATGAGTTGAAAGATTTAGAAATCTTTGGCGAAAATTTATATGCGATCCATTCTATTGAATACCAAAACATAGAACACCATTTTTATGTTTTTGCAGCTCGGTACAAAGATCATTGGTTATCTTGGGAGGAAGTCGTTTTTTATGCTTCGCTTTTAGATTTACAAACAGTTCCTGTTCTAGATCTTCTTACTCCAGCACAAGAAACCGAGTTGACTTTAAAAGAAAAAGTATTAGAAATTATTGCGCGACCAAGTGTCTTCGATTCCTTTGATGTTCATACCCTACAACCTTGTACAATGGAAGGTATAGTGGCAAGAAACACACAAGAGTATTTAGTAGATGATTTTTACAAAAACGTTTTTAAATACGTTAGAAAAAATCATGTTAAAACCGATGAACATTGGACTAGAAATTGGAAAAGAGCGCACTTAAATTGGGAAAAAAATGTGGACATTAACAAATAATTATAACAACTGGCAAGCCCTTGAAAACGAATTTATATGGGTAGCCGAAATGAAAGAAGTACCTCAAGACCCTATTCATCATGCCGAGGGTAACGTTGCTATTCATACACAAATGGTACTTAAAGCCATGCAAGAATTACCTGAATTTGTAGCTTTAGCTAAAAATGAACAAGCGTTTTTATTAGCAGCTGCATTGGCACACGATATAGAAAAACGAAGTACCACGGTGATAGAAAATGGACGAGTACAGTCCCCAGGTCATGCAAAAAAGGGGCTTTTACCTTTAGACAAATTCTTTTTGAAAAAGGTGGCTTATCGCTCTTTGAAAGAGAACAACTCGTGGGACTAGTTCGCTATCACGGATTTCCTATCTGGTTGATGGAAAAACAAAATCCTGAAAAAGAATTGCTTAAAGTATCGCTAGAAACCAACACTAAATGGTTATACCTTTTAGCTAAAGCCGATATTTTAGGGCGAATTTGCAATGATCAGAAAGAAATGCTTGAGCGTATAACTCTTTTTAAAATGATGTGCGAGGAATATGACTGTTGGGGAAAACCTAGACATTTTAACAGTACCGAAGGTAGGTTTCACTATCTCAATACTAATGAAAATTATCCTGATTACCAACCTTTTGATTCCTACAAATGTACTGTACATGTTTTGTCGGCGTTGCCAGGTATGGGGAAAGATTATTTTATTAAAAACCAGTTCGATTTACCTGTAATATCCTTGGACGCTTTGCGCATTCAGCATAAAATAGCCCCAACCGATGCTGCGGGTAATGGGCGAATTGTACAAGAAGCTAAAAAAATGGCTAAAATATATCTCGCTTCGGGTCAGGATTTTGTTTGGAATGCCACAAATACATCGCGATTAATGCGTGAGCAACTCATTGCGTTGTTTGTAGATTATAAGGCCAAAGTTATTATTCATTACATTGAAAAACCTTATAAAAAATGGTTAGTCCAAAATCACACTAGAGAGGCCAAAGTTCCTGAAAATGTATTATTTAAAATGTTAAGCAAATGGCAACCTCCTAGCCTATATGAAGGTCATGAGGTACTTTATTATGAAGATTAACTTTAGAATTTACCTGCTATAACAATAAAACCTCGACATTTTTTTGTTGAGGTTTTATTTTTAACACAATTAAGTGATAAAAGTCTATTTCAGCTAAAAATTGATTTTAAATCTAAAAAAGTACTCCTTCTTTATCTTCTTTGCCCTTTTCACACACATCACAAAGTTTAATGCCTAATTCTATCTAACAAATAAGATTTAGTTTTATCATTCCACAAAGTCATACCAAATTTCACAAAAGGTTTCATAACGTTTTATGTTTTGCAAATCAAAATCTGTGTGGTATAGAATTACGCAAAATATACTAGACTTCAAAATTGCACTACTTTCTTGTATTTTGAGTTTAACTCTCCATACTCATATAATCTAATTCACCGTGCTTATTAGCATTAATAGCAATCAAATAGTCAGTGATATCTGGTCCTATAGAATAATCGAAAACTACAAAATTTTCATCACTGTGAGGGTAGAATCCTACACGAATTAGCTTTAACTTTTTTAAAAGTTGATCTTCGGGTGTTACCGCTTTATCATGAAAATTCACAAGACCTGAAAGTGCCTCTTGACTGAACTCTTCTAAGTGGTGCTCTATATAAAATCGTACCGTATCACCTTCTTCATCATTATAATCCTCAAGAATATACTTATTGTTTAGCTTATCATATTTACCTATGTCGTCAATTAAACTTTTTAATTGCTCCATGGTTGGCACATCAATAGTAGCTTCATCAAAATTTAGATCTAAACTAATGGTACTTCCATTGATTTCAATAGCAACATCATAATATTCTTGCAAGTTATCTATAGGTAAATTTCCAAAATAAGGTAAAGTGTAATGCATCATTTTTAAGATTTAGTAATTTTATTTGTGTCTTAGGGTTGATCTACGTATAGATAGTAGCTACAATTGTTTTAAAATTGTAAAAGATAAAAAAATCACTTATCATTTTCTTTCTTAAAATCTAATTCTTTTACAAAAAATTGTTTAGGCAAATATTGCTCACTGAATTTTTGTTGAAAATGATTAAACCACATTACTTTATAAAGAGTATCTGAAACTAATCTCTTTTCTTTCTTACTATTGGGATAAAACAAATCTTTGTTTATTTCCTTTTTATTCGGACAAAACAAAATCAGGTGTTTGAAATGAAATATTGGAAATCTTTTCATTATTATTATCATAAGATTTTCGATGTTCCAATTTTTTTGTTTTAAACTGAATAACTGAACCATATTTATAATCAGCATCATTATAACTTTCTACTTCTTCAACCAAAGTTGTGCCTGAATTATTAGCTTCATTTTCTTTATTGTATTTCAGTTTATCATATTTTTCCAATAGTTCAGAATAAATAACAACCTCAATAAATTCACTTTTATTTGCATTAAAATAAATACAGGTACATTTTGATAATCCAGAAATTTGATTGCCCGTTTCTTCACAATAAACCTTTTTCTTTTGTTCATCTTCATAAAAAACTTCTTTAACAAGCATTAAGGGTGATGTTTGTGCAGGAAATTCTATTATTTTATGATGATTTCTAAATAAGGGATGTGATTTGATTGCAACTATATCTCCTATTATAAAACTTACATCTTGTTTAGTATCACTATCGTTTATAGCTTCTTCCATTTATTTGATTTTTAATAAAGATAAAAATAACTATTTTTACAAAAGTAAAGTAAGGAAGTTCTTTAGTTATTGAAATAAGACATTTGTTGAACTAATGTGTTTCAAATGAAACCACTTAATCAAACCTCTTTTGAGGGTTAATAAATATGTAGATTAAGAATAGTGTAATTCTTAATTCAATGAATGCCTCATCTAATATTAGAATCAGCATTAATTGAATTACCGCTACCAAGACTTTAGGAATTCCTGCCATCTCTATGGTTATACGGAAATTTAACAGTTTTGTTACAAACATAAATAATTCTATGGGATTTAATGTTATCATAATCTCTAATTGAAAGTTCATTGACGTAAAACAACAACGGGAGTCGAGAACTCGGCTAATGGTTCAATTTCATCGAAATGTTACGTTTTATTTTTTAAAATCCGTGCGAGAACTTCTTTACTTTTTTCAAGCAAACTATGATAAAAACTAAAGATTGGTTTAAAGATCGAGGTTATCCTCACTTTACAAATAAAACACCTCAATCCATAAAATATGAGTTGGAAAAATACATCACTAACTCAAAGAAGATAGCAAAACACTCATTTTCTCCATTAATTTTTAAAGAAATAAAACAAAGGAGATATAAAACTTCAAACTTTAATGGAATTGAAAAACGATCACACAAAAAAATAAATAAAAAAGGAGAAATAGTTTCTAACGCTAAAATTAGAGAGATTCTTTACGCCACTCATATTGATGCACACATATATTCTTACTATACTCAAAAAATTATCAGTCCTAAATACGAAGCTCACTTATGTAAGAATTTAGAATTATCAAAAGCAATTACGGCATACAGACAAATTTTGACTGAGGATGGTTTAAAATTTAAAAACAATGTTCATTTTGCAAAGGACATCTTTGATGAAATAAAGAGTAGAGAAAATTGCGTTGTTTTAGCTTTTGATATCAAAGACTTTTTCCCATCACTAAATCATAAAAAATTAAAATTAATTTGGGCAAAAATATTAGGCTTCAAAACTTTACCTGAAGATCATTATAATATTTTTAAAGCTTCAACAAATTTTACCTATGTTAAGCTTAATGATTTACGAATTAACAAAAGGCATTTTGATGAAAAAAACTCTCTAAATTAAAAAAAGAAGGCAAACACTCCTTTTTTGAAAATATAAAAGAATTAATCGATTCTGATATTATCATCCATAAAAATCAAAAACATAAAAACGGAAAAATTATAGGGATACCTCAAGGTTTACCCATAAGTGCACTTTTAGCAAATATCTATATGCTTCCGTTTGACGAAGCAATTATTGAAGACTTGGTTAAACCTTTGAATGTTTTTTACAGGAGATATTCTGATGACATCATAGTAATATGTAACGAAAAACAAGTTGAAACAGTAGAAAGTTTTGTTTTAAACAAAATAAAAGATATTGATTTAGTCATTTCTAGAGAAAAAACAGAAAAAACATTATTTAGAAACCTTGACGGTAAATTACAATCATATCAAATAAAAGGACAAGAATTAATAAAAAACATACCTCTCAACTACTTAGGATTTGAATTTTATGGCAATAAAACATTAGTCAAATCTAAAAACTTAGCAAGTTTTTACCGAGAAATGAAACAAGCCATAAAAAGAAAATCAAAAAGAATTGAAAAACTAAAAGAAAAAAAACTTTTAGATGAGTCTCCTCTTTTCAAAAGAAAAATTTACAGGCTTTATAGTTATAAAGGCGTGAAATCAAGATTAATACCTTCCAAAAAAAGTGAATTTAGGAATGGCAAACTAGTCGTTAAAAACTTTAATCGAAAATTTAGAGGTAATTATATCAAATACATATATAAAGCTTCAGATGAAATGAATGCGCCTGAAATAAAAAAGCAAATACGCAACCATTGGAAAATATTACAAAGAACACTTAATAAATATATTTTTTCTAATGTTAAAAAGGAATCTTAAATTTACATTTTAAAATCAGAATAATGAGTGAATCAATAATCATAATAATAACATTAATCATTGCCTTAGCCATAGGAATCTACCTAGGAAAAATCATCTTTTCAGCATCGGCTAAAACTACAAACGCTACTTTTGAGGAAAAAATTAACGGCTTACTTTCTCAAATCGAGCAATTAAAACAACAATTACAAACAGAAAGAACCCAATGGGAACAACAATTAAAAAATAGCACCATTGAAAAAGAAGCCATCCGAACTGAAAAAGAAGCCTTAGCCATTCAATTATCAAAAAAGAAGTTGATTTTGACAATTTATTGGAACGCAATAAAGAACAAAAGCAAGAAGTAGAACAACTTCAAGAGAAGTTTACTAAAGAATTTGAAAACCTTGCTAACAAAATTCTCGAAGAAAAATCAAATAAGTTTGCCGAGCAAAACAAAGAAAACTTAAAAACCATACTTTCTCCGTTACAAGATAAAATTCAACTTTTTGAAAAGAAAGTCGAAGACACCCACAAAGAAAGCATTGATTACCATGCCGCATTACGCCAGCAAATCATTGGGCTACGCGAAATGAATGCACAAATGAGCAAAGAAACCCTTAATTTGACCAAAGCGCTAAAAGGCGATAGCAAAATGCAAGGAAACTGGGGCGAACTAGTCCTAGAGCGTGTTTTAGAAAAATCAGGCTTAGAAAAAGGGCGCGAATATGAAGTACAACAAAGCTTCACAAACGATGAAGGACAACGTTTACAACCTGACGTAGTGATTAACCTACCTGATGGAAAAAAAATGATTGTTGATTCAAAAGTGACGTTAACCGCTTATGAACGCTATGTAAATGAGGAAGATGACAATTTAAAAGAGCAGTATTTAAAAGAACACGTTGCTTCGTTAAAACGTCACGTAGATCAATTGGGCGAAAAAAACTATCACGACTTGTACAAAATAGAAAGTCCAGATTTTGTCCTTCTTTTTGTACCTATAGAACCTGCATTTGCCCTAGCCTTGCAGGAAGATACCACCTTGTACAACAAAGCCTTTGAGCGTAATATTGTAATCGTTACCCCTTCTACCCTACTAGCAACACTGCGCACTATTGACAGTATGTGGACGAACCAAAAGCAACAAGAAAATGCTTATGAAATTGCTCGCCAAGCAGGTGCTTTATATGATAAATTTGAAGGTTTTGTACAAGATCTTATTAAGATAGGCAAACGAATGGACGAAGCTAAAAATGAATATTCAGGAGCTATGAATAAACTCATAGAAGGCAAAGGTAATCTTATAACAAGTGTAGAAAAACTAAAAAAATGGGAGCTAAAGCTAAAAAATCGCTTCCTGAAGCTATTATAAACAGAGCAGAACAAAATGAAAATAATTTAATAAACTAATTTATATGTTAAAAAAATTTTTGGATTAGCTTAGGTACATTTACCTTTTGCTTTGCCTTGTACTTTACTATTTTATATTATGCGACTTATAGCGAAGGAACTCGAACGGGTGAACTTATTAAATTCAGTAAAAAAGGTTATGTATTCAAAACTTGGGAAGGTGAATTAAGTCAAGGACTTTCTGGTAATAAAATTTTTTCTTTTTCAATATTAGATAATGAGAATAGGACAATTGAAAAATTAAAAAACCTAGAAGGGCGTTATGTAAAAGTAACTTATATAGAACGTTATAAAACTTTTCCTTGGTGGGGGATACAACATATTTTGTAACGAATGTACAAGAAGAAAAATCCCCTATTTTTAATCGCTAATTATTTTATTATTCTAATACATATGATTTAAAACTATTTAAAAACTATTTAAAAACTATTTACAAACTATTTATAAACTAAAACAATATGTTATTTTTCAAAAAACACATCATTTTATCATTTCCCATTTTATTTTTTATTAGTTGTAATAAAGCTGAAATTGAGCAGCCCATTCAAACTGTTTCCACTACGAATAATACAAATAATAATGATGTAAATAATTCATCAAACATAAAACTTAAGTTTTTAGATGAATACATTTATCCCGCAAATGAAAATTTTAAGAATTTACCAATTGGAGGATTATCCGGTATTGACTATGATTCTGAAAATGATCTTTATTATATAGTTGCTGATGATGCTTACAATCCTAGGTATTACATAGCAAATATTGATATTAAAAATGATAAAATTAGTAAACCTGTTTTTACAGATATGCTCATTTTTGACAAAAAAGATCCTTTTTATTCTTCCAGATTTTTAGATTTAGAAAGCATCTTATATTTTAATAATCAAATAATTATATCATCTGAAGGATACATCCAAGGTAATCAAAAACCTAGTATTTTTAATTCTGATAAAAAGGAAATTTTTTATCAGAATTTACAATTCCTAACATTTTCTTACAGGAAACGGTACACAATGGTTCATTTGAATCGTTAACAAAAAGTGTTGATAAACAGGGTATATGGAGTGCAAATGAATTACCTCTAAAATCAGATGGATCAGAACCTGATTACTCTAAAGCAAATTATCCTGTCCGATTTACTTACTACGATCAAAATACCAAACAAGCCACAAAAGAATTTATTTATGAATTATCAGCTCTTACTAAACCCAAACTAAGTCCAAATGATATGAATGGGGTATCTGATATTTTAGAATATAAAAAAGACCATTTTTTAGTAATAGAAAGAGCCTTTCAAAATGAAAATATTGTAAAAATATTTGATGCCTCTATCACGACTGAGTCTACCAATTCATTGAATATAAAGAATTTAAAATCACAAAAATATATTTCTATGAAAAAAGAATTAGTTTTAGATTTTAATAACATCAAGAAATATTTAAAACAAGCTAAAATAGATAATATTGAAGGGATAACTTTTGGTAAAACACTACCAAACGGTAATAAAACTATAATAGTTATATCTGATGATAATTTTCAACAATTTGGATCACAATTAAATCAATTTATATTATTTGAATTAATTGAAAAATGATCTTATATCTTTTTTTACAATATAATGAAGAACACCTTTAAAACCGTAAATGACTCTAGAATTGTCATTTCAGAACTCATGTTACCCTCGCATACTAATTTTAGTGGCAAAATACATGGTGGCTATATTTTGTCATTATTAGACCAGATTGCTTTTGCTTGTGCTTCTAAATTTTCAGGACATTATTGTGTAACTGCCTCAGTAGACACTGTTGATTTTTTAGCACCTATAGAAGTAGGTGAATTAGTCACAATGAAAGCCTCTGTAAATTATGTAGGTCGAACATCCATGATTGTAGGTATACGTGTAGAAGCTGAAAATATACAAACAGGTATAGTAAAACATTGTAACTCATCTTATTTTACTATGGTAGCTAAAGATAAGAATGGTACCACTACTCCTGTTCCTGGATTAATTTTAAATGATTTTGAAGATGTAAGACGTTTCTATAATTGCCTTAAAACGATCTCTAATCGAAAAGAACAACAACAACATGAAGATCATTTTAACTACAAAAGCCCTGAGGCTCTTGCTCATTTATCAGAATATAAAGTAAAAATAGAGATATAAAATTATAAAAAAGAAAGTTTGTCATTTCAAACAAAGAGAAAAAGGATCATATTTTCACCAAATTCTCCTCATATTGAGATGACAAACTAACTTACTAAAATTGTTTTTTTATAAAATTTTCTCTTCTTTTTTCTTAGAAAACTCTTACTAAGTTAAATCCAAAACTAATCTCTCCTTTACTCCAATTTCCTGTTGTTCTACCTAAATAACCTGTATCGTGCATGGCATTAGCATTGGTAAAAAACATTTGAAATATGTGACCTCCCGTTTCTAAATCTACTCCTACTGAAAGAGGATCTTTAAAATCAGAACTTTTTACTCTATTCAAATGTGCAGCATAATCTACATTTAAAGAGAATCGCTTACTTAACTTATAACGTCCTCCCATTCCCAATGCAAATTGTGCATTTTTTTGTTGAGGATCAACAACTACATTTTCATAGAAAAAAGTAGGAGCTAATTGTAATGTTAATTGATCATTAAATTTTCTTGATACTAATAATTGTGTATTATAAGAAAGCCTATGTTTAAATTCTAATAATGGATAGACTTCTTTTTTCATGCCAGAATTAACAGCTATAGCATTATATCCTACAATTGTAATAGGAAAACCATCCTTTTTTTGGTTTGCTATTTTATATTTAATACCAGCATCATATGTTTTTGCAAAAGTACTTCTTGAAAAATGCAAGGTAACATCATCAGTCAATCCGTAAACAAATTTTAATTGAGTGGTAGCTCCATCTAACCCAAAAAAGTTTTCAAATCCTGCATTTAAAAACCCAAAACGGTGAGAAACAATAAAATACATATCTCCTTTTGAAGCTAATTTTGTTGATTCTAAGTTTACAATCTTTAAAGATTTAAAAGCTGATTCAACTACTTGCGAGTCGTTATTTTCTACTCCTTTTAATAAATCATCTTGTGCTTGTAAATGATTACTTAACACAATTGAAAGTCCTAATAAAATTTTCTTTAACATATTTTTCACTTTTTTAACATCCAAACATCAAAATAAATAAATTACATTTGCTGTTATTTGTATAGACAAATATATAAATTTAATAACTAAAATCAACTCATTATGAAAAAAACATTTTTGTTTTTAAGTTTCCTAACAATTAGTTTAACAAGTTGTTCTAAGGATAACGAATCAACTATTTCAGTACCTACTACAACTCCTACTAGTGGAGCAAAATTAACTTATGAAGCAAACGCAAAAGCAATTTTCACTAATAATTGCATTGGTTGTCATCCTGGAAGAGGATTAACCGCTTTAGACACATATAATACTACAAAAATTAATATTAATGGTATTATAGATAGAATACAAAGAACAGGAGCTGGAGTAATGCCTCCTACAGGCAAAATGTCTCAAGCCAACATTGATATCCTAAAACAATGGCAAGCTGATGGCTTATTAGAAAAGTAATTTATAGCTAAAGCACACTTACCCCCTAGAGTGTGCTTAAAGCACAAAAACAATTAATAATTCAATACTATTTAAACTATACAATAATTATGAAAAGCCTATTTTATTCATTATTTTTATTTATAAATATACATTCTTGGACACAAGAAAAAAATATAGCAAAAAATGGAATAGTAACATTTGAAGCATCTGTTGCTACTTTCGAAGAAGTTAAAGCTACAACTTCTACTGCTGTATGTGTATTAAATTCAAAAACTGGAGATCTTGCTTCTGCAATAAGTATTAAAACTTTTAAATTTAAAAACAGTTTAATGCAAGAGCACTTCAATGAAAATTATATGGAAAGTGATAAATTTCCAAAGGCCATTTTTAAAGGGAAAATAGAAAACTATAACTCATATAATTTTGATAATCAAACTAAAATTCAAATAAATGGAACATTTGAAATTCATGGAAAATCAAAAAATATGACGGTTCCCGCAACACTAAAAAAGAAGGAAACAACTATATTCTTGTAGCTAACTTTGTTTTAAAACCAGAAGAATTTAATATTGAAATCCCTAGTATTGTTGGCTATAAAATTGCAAAATCAATAGAGGTATCTACGACATTTAAACTTCTAGCTCTATAAATAAATTCAACCAAAATTATATTAATTCTTTCCTTTAGTTATATCTCAACTTTTTCAAATTGATTTAACCGATCTATATGTAAAATAGTTGAGGTAAAACTATTATTGTGTTCATACATAGGCTTAAATTTAGCGCCGTAGATGATTTCATCAAATGTATAAGAAGTTCTTTTTACCACATTATTACTAAACATATCATCAAAAGCTTTTAAAAAAACTATTACTTCTCCTTTTCTAGTCTCAAAATCTTGTTTTGAGAAACCATAAAGAGGACTATTTTCATCAATCACATGTACTAGGGTCCAACTAAGCGTTAAAACATTTACGTGGTCATATTCTAACTCTAAGGGATAAAACTTATTAACCCATTTTCCTTTTTCTTGTACTTTTAACCCTAACGTTATTTTTGCAACAGCATCTGTTAAGGTCGTGTTTTTAAAAGGAGCAACTCTCATCATTAGTGCGCAACCATCTTGAAAAGGGGTAATTAAAGCATTGTGAGTAAACTTTAGATAAGCCCTAGGTTTACTAAATCTACCATATAATAAACCTGTTGCTAATGCAAAAGCTAATAACCCCATCAATGCTTCAATAGAAGCTATTGTACTAGTTAAAAAACCTTGAGGATTTATATGTCCATATCCTACTGTTGTAAAAGTCTGTGTACTAAAAAAATACGCTTGTGCAAATTTTTCTAACTCATTTGTAGCCGTAATTCCATTTAAATGCTCAATCCCTATTATATAATATACTGAAGCAAATAAAAAATTAACCATTACAAATACAGCTAATATTACAAAATGAAATTTCCAAATAGGCAATTGTAAAAGGGTATGAAACCAACTAATTTGATCAAATAATGGAATTCCTGATTTAATAACATTTGCGGAACCATCCTTACTAACAAAACGACCTCCATAATTTTCAGGATCTGAACCAAATCCAGTATGCTCATCTGTGGTTAGCTTCTTTGTTTTTCTTCCAAATACTGCCATCATTTTTTTTTTCGTAAATTTACCATATATTTTATTAAAAACATTGACTGTGAAATTGACTAAATTATTTCAATCATTTTTTGAGAGCGAAAAAGCCAGTGGTATCATCTTAATATTTTGTACTATATTTTCTATAACAATAACTAACTCTACATTTGGAGAAAGTTATTCACATTTATGGCATACTAAAATTGGAAATTTTTCAATAGAACATATTATTAATGATGGTTTAATGACTATTTTTTTTCTAATGATAGGTTTAGAATTAGAACGCGAAATTTATATAGGAGAATTATCTAGGATTAAAAATGCACTACTTCCTATATTAGGTGCTTTAGGAGGAATGCTTGTTCCTGCAGGAATTTACTATCTTATAAATCAGAACACACCTTATACTAATGGAATAGGAATTCCTATGGCTACAGATATAGCTTTTGCAATTGGAATTTTATCTTTATTAGGCAATCGAGTTCCTGTTTCTCTAAAAATTTTCTTGACAGCTCTAGCTGTTATTGATGATTTAGGTGCTATAATTGTTATAGCCTTATTTTATTCAACTGATATGAACTGGATGAATTTAGGGATAGCCATGACTATATTTGGAATACTTTTAATCATGAACAGAATGAAGTTTTACAAACTATGGCCTTACTTAATCCTAGGTATTGTAATGTGGTATTTTATGCTACATTCAGGTGTTCATGCAACAATTACAGGAGTGCTATTAGCTTTTGCAATTCCTTTTGAAGATGGAACAGAAAATACAATTTCTTACAAATTAGAACATCTATTACACAAACCTGTTGCCTTTTTAATTCTTCCTATTTTTGCTTTAGCAAATACCGCTATCATCCTCGCATTTAATAGTAATGAAGGGGTATTACCCAGTTATGGTTTAGGGATCATTTTAGGCTTAGCAATAGGTAAACCACTAGGTATTACCTTTCTTTCGTGGTTATCAGTAAAATTAAAATGGGCAAAACTACCAAAAGATTTAAACTGGTATACTATTTTTGGAGCTGGTATATTAGGTGGAATAGGATTTACCATGTCTATTTTTATAGATTTATTAGCTTTTACCGATCCTACCATAATAAATAATTCTAAATTATATATCATTATAGGTTCTTTATTAGCTGGAATGATTGGTTTATTTTATCTAAAAACTATTTTAAAAGAAAAACTTTTAGTTAAAAAACATTCAATGTAGTTTAGATGTAAAAAAATAAATATAGAACCTATAATTTCTTGATCTATTACTCTTCTTTTTTACTAAAATAGAAAAAAATTAAACTATCAACTCAAACAAACACCTCTACAAAAAATCCTTTTTAAAATTTAAGAATTCGAAAGCTTTAATATCCTTTTGTTATTGAATTAAAAAATATTTTGGAATGACCATTAAGAACAAATAAGCATTCAACAAAAATGAAATAAAAACAAAAGGTTCAAGTCTATTATGACTTGAACCTTTTTAATCAAAGTTAACTAATAAATAAAATTTTTCATTTAGAACGCAACATTATAAATTATATAAAATTGACACAATAAATAAAATGGAAGGTTTTCCAGATTAGTTACATCAATAACTAATAAAAATCAATAACAAGACAAAAATTGTGCATAACCCAAACTTACAACAATTACAGCTGGAAAACCTAACCATTTTAACATTCAAAAATTATAAAAACAGAAATAACAAAGCTCATTTTTAAGGGGTTAATTATCATGTAACATTCTCAAATCTTTTAGAATCGTTTCATAAGCTAAAATAGCATTAATAATATTATTTTTATCAGCAAAAGGAGTTATTGATTTTTGACAACTTTCGGTCTCTGATAGAAAATACTTAATTGCTTCATGTTGCTTATCTAAAAACTTATTATACCCTGAATTTTCAGGTATTCCTACATCTTGCATAGATATACCTGTCTTATTTGTTAAAGCTATAAAAGGAATTCTATGTACTAAAACACGGATACGCTCTAAATATAGCTCTACTAATCCTCCTTTTTGCATCCCATCTAATTCGCTTTTTTCATGAAATTTACTTACGTACGCCATCGGATTAATTATACTTTTTGAAACATTTTTATTTTGCGCACTTAGATTATTGAAAAATGTTAAAACAAAAAAAGCGAAAGTCAAAATCTTCTTCATTTTATTAATATTTTTACATTTCTCAAAGTTAGACAACCTTTATTTTAATAAAGTTGATCACCGTCAATATTTAAAAGAACTATTTTTCATGAGTTTTGATATAACTAGATATACCTTTAGAAGTCATGAACTTCTAAAAAATGTAAAACCAAAATTCTTACAAGAACTAGAATCCTGTAAATCAATTGAAAAGCATACTAAAGGAAATATTCTGTACGAAGAAGGAACAGATGCAAAGGCTGTTTATCGATTAATAAAAGGAAAAGTTAAAATTGAACAATTAAATCAAGATGGAAAAACAAGAATTGTATATATTTTTGTTGAAGGCGAATTTTTTGGTTTTAGACCTTTATTAAGTAATGAAAAACACCCAGTAACAGCAATCTTATTAGAAGATAGTGAAATAGAAGTTTACGAAGGGAATAGATTCATTGAAATAACCAAAAAATCACCGAATTTATCATTTAATTTAGTTCAAATTTTAAGCTTTGAATTTAATGTTTGGATCAATCTAATCACCTCTCTCTCTCATAAATCTGCAAAAGAAAAGATTGCCTTAATTTTACTTATCCTAAATGAAAAATACAAATCAGAAGAAGAAGAACTTGAAATATCTATGACAAAGTCAGACATAGCCAAATATTCTGAAACATCTGAAGAAACAGTAGTTAGAGTAATTAGCTTTTTTGAATCTGAAGGCATTTTAATTAATCATAGCAGAAGTATAAAGATTATCAACATGAAATTGCTTTCAATTATTTCTGAAGGTTTTTAGCAAAAAAGACTAATTAATTAGTAAATTTTTAAAAGTAAGTCTATAATCTTCTAAAATTTTAATTTTATCTAAGATCCCATAAAATTTATTATTTTTGAGAACAATAAGACTTTTAATTTCTGTCGTATCAAATTTATTCATTATATCATCAATGTCTTCACTAATATCTGCAACTAAAAAATTATTTGACATAACTTCATGAACTTTTGTAAACTTAACTTGAAAAGAATTAAATAAGAGTTTTTTAATTGTATCATAATAAATTACTCCTACAACTTCCTGTTGATTATTTAACACAGGAAAAATAGTTTGTTTACTCTCTAAAACGATATTTACAATTTTATCTAATAAGTCTTCTGGAAAGATTATTTTCACATTGGTATCTATTAATTTTACGACTTCTATACTTTGTAATATATTTTTATCTTTATTACTTGTAAAAACATCTCCAGAATCAGCTAACATCTTTACATCCATAGAATGTTCTTCAAAACGTTTAGAAACAGCAAAACTTACAGATGATACGATCATTAAAGGAATCATCAAATCATATCCTCCTGTTATTTCACCAATAAGAAAAATAGCGGTCAAAGGAGCATGAAACAATCCACTTAATATACCTGCCATCCCCACTATAGTAAAATTTGTTACGGGTAATTGTGAGATACCTAATATATTAATTATTTTGGCTACAACAAATCCTAAATAAGAACCTACAAATAATGAAGGTGCAAAATTCCCTCCATTTCCTCCACTACCTAATGTAATCCCAGTTGCTATAGATTTCACAAAAACAATAACTCCGACAAAAAAATCAGAATCCATTTTTCATTTTTAACACCTTCTAGTAAGGTGTTTTCTAAAAGGATTTCTGGATGTGAAGTAGACAAAATTTTTATACTTTCATAACCTTCCCCAAATAAGGTTGGAAAGAAAAAAATTAGAATAGCCAAAACTAAAGCACCAAAAATTGCTTTAGCATATACCCTTTCTGAAAAATGATTAAAAAAATGCTCTACTTTCCTAAATGTACGAGCATGATAAACTGATACCAAACCTGCTAATACCCCTAATAAAATATAGAATAAGGTATTTGAAAAATTAAACGCTTGTACTTTTTGAAAACTCAAAATAACCTCACCACTAATAACTATTTTACTTACTAAAGCGCCTGTAGCAGCAGAAATCATGATGGGGATAAATGCAGAAATAGATATATCAGCAAGTATAACTTCGATAGTAAAAAGCACTCCTGCTATAGGAGCATTAAATGCTGCTCCAATACCAGCTGCTACACCACAAGCCAAGAGTAATATTCTGTTTTTCTTAGAAAGGGAATAATTTTGCGCATAATTAGATCCAAATGCCGCTCCAGTAATTACGATGGGGCTTTCTAATCCTGCAGAACCTCCCATCCCAACAGTTAAAGAGCTTGTCATTATTTGAGCATACATTTGTTTTCTAGGCACTATCCCTCCTTTCTTTGCAATAGAGTGCAAAATTTTTGCGCTTCCTTTTTCTATACTTCCACCTAGAAATCGTTTAATTACAAATACAGTTAATATTAAACCTATAATTGGCAACATACTATTAGGATAGGGTAATTTTAAATACTTATTAAGCAAATTAGCCCAAATAAACACTTTATGTGCAAAGGTTTTAAGAAAAATTACTGCAAAGGAAACCGAAATAGCGATCGCTACACTAGATAGATATAAAAAATTTCGTTCAGAAAGTATAGCTTTCGCTTTAAAAAGAAATACTCTAAACGAGCAAAAATAGTTCTAAAAAAAAGTTGGATTTTAGCTGAAATTCTCCTTGGCATAATTTTAACGGATGTTATCGTGTTTGTATATTCCTGAAATAGCCCCTAACAATTGTCTGTATTTTAAGTTGTAAAAATAAATCAAAAAATATAGATTAGAATATAGAGATCTCTATTGATCTATATTTTTTGATTCTGGAATTGTTTTTGTGTTTGAATATAACCTGAGGATATTAAATAATTAAAAAAGTGTATATCCCAATATTAGTGAAAATTTACTATAATTCGAGCTCCAAAAAATATAGTTACTTATGATATTCTGATTAGTATAGTTTCTAAGTTCAAGAATAAATTTATTTCTAAAATTATAACCTATCCCTATTCCATAATTTGGTGTAGGTCTCACGTCTAGAGTGTTTGTTGTAGTGTCGTTCAATTTAGTAATATAAGAGGAATTTATGCTGAAACTAGTACCATATGTTCCATTAATAAAAAGTTTAGATTTTTTATTTAAAAACAAATAATGTCGAATTCCAAAAGGTAAATCTATAGTGCTATAATTGACAGAATTTGTAATTATGCCTTGGGTGTAATAACTTGAATCGGTTGGTTTACTTAGATCAGAAGAATATTTAGAGTAGTTGGGTTCAAATATTATACTCCATTTGTTTTTATTAAAGGGTAATATGAATTCCAACTCTAGCCCCAAACCTAAATTTAGATTATTTCCGTAATCTAAATTTGAATTGGTTAGTAAACTATTACTAGAAGATAGGGAAGTTTTATTACAATGTACTCTTAAATTTAAGTTGAAAACATCTCTTTTCTCCTTAGATAGATAATTTCTATTGTTAATTTCATTATTGCAGGAATTAAATTTCGCAAATATCTTCACTAAACTACTACTTTCATAAGATGTTTTTTCAATATCGCTATTTTTGATTGTTGAACATTTTAAACTGTTTAGTAATTTTTGTTTATATCCAAGATTTTCTAATATAGTGTAATCTTTGTCTACATACAATTTATAGATCAATGGTTCAATAGATTCATTTTCTAACTTTAGATAGTATTTCTGGCTTATATCGTCTTTATAAAAATATAAATTAGCTTTTCCTTCAGCTAAAATTTTCAAAAAGACTGTCTCTTCTTTGAATTCAGGGGTTCTTTGAGTGCTTAAGTGATTGATATCCGTACTTGATTTATCCACATTTACAGTAGCTCTAATGTATTTTGACCAATTATATATGCTAAACTCACTTACATAATTAATATTTTGAATTTGAACTGCAGAATTTTCATCTAATTTATATTCAAATTGTATTGGACTGTTTGCCCAATCTTCATTTTTAATTAAACATTCAATTTTTTGATTCAAATTATTTATAAAATACCCTTTTTCAAAGTTTATCTGTGAAAAAGTTTGGTTTAAGAAAAAAAGAAAAAATAAAATTTGGATTTTGGTTTTCATTGTTTGTTTTAAAATTAATTTTTGTAATAAAAAAACCATGAATTTACTTTAAAGTAAATTCATGGTTTAGCTTTTAAGTATTGATTTGTTATTTAGTCAAATACATTTTTCTTCTAGAATACAACTCGTAGAATTGATCGTCTTTCAAGTCATCAATAAACAAGATGCTTTCACCAGTTGATTTCATTTCAGGTCCTAGGGCTTTGTTTACACCTGGGAATTTATTGAATGAGAATACCGGTTGTTTGATAGCATATCCATTTAATTGTGGATTGAAATCAAAATCAGTTACTTTTTTCTCACCTAACATTACTTTAGTAGCAAAGTTTACATAAGGTTCGCCATATGCTTTTGCTATAAATGGTACCGTACGTGAAGCTCTTGGGTTCGCTTCAATAATGTAAACCGTATCATCTTTTATAGCAAACTGGATATTGATAAGACCAACAGTTTTCAATGCTTTAGCAATTTTTTCTGTGTGATCTTTAATTTGTTGCATTACAAACTCTCCTAAGTTGAATGGAGGTAAAGTAGCATTACTATCGCCCGAGTGTACTCCACAAGGCTCAATGTGTTCCATGATACCTATGATGTACACATTTCCATCAGCATCACAAATTGCATCCGCTTCTGCCTCTATAGCACCATCTAAATAATGGTCTAATAACAATTTATTATTAGGAATATGTTTTAAAATTTCAATTACATGCTCCTCTAGCTCTTGCTTATTTATAACAATTTTCATTCCTTGTCCTCCTAACACATAAGAAGGACGCACTAATAATGGAAAATCTAATTCGTCTGCTAATTTTACGGCTTGCTCTGCATTTTCAGCTACACCAAACTTAGGGAATGGAATGTTTAACTCGGTTAACAACTCAGAGAAACGACCTCTGTCTTCAGCTAGATCTAAAGCGTCAAAAGAAGTTCCAATGATTTTTATTCCGTATTTGCTTAATTTTTCAGCTAACTTCAACGCTGTTTGTCCACCTAATTGAACAATTACACCTTCAGGTTTTTCATGACGGATGATGTCATAAATATGCTCCCAGAAAACAGGTTCGAAGTATAATTTGTCGGCTGTATCAAAATCAGTCGAAACGGTTTCAGGGTTACAGTTAATCATTATGGTTTCATAACCACATTCTTTAGCTGCTAAAACTCCGTGAACACAAGAGTAGTCAAACTCAATTCCTTGACCAATTCGGTTAGGACCAGAACCAAGAACAACAATCTTCTTTTTATCAGTAACCACGCTTTCATTAGCTACATAACGTGTACCATCCGCTTTTTCAATTTCTGCTTCAAAAGTAGAATAATAATAAGGTGTTTGCGCTTTAAATTCAGCAGCGCATGTATCTACTAATTTATATACACGCTGAATATTCATTTCTTCTCTTAACGCATGCACCTGACTTTCTAAACAGCCTAGCATATGTGCAATTTGGCGGTCACCGTAACCTTTTTGTTTAGCTTCTAGTAATAAATCTTTAGGTAAGGTGTCTAATTTATATTTAGAGATTTCTTTTTCTAATAAATACAATGCTTCATATTCCTTTAAGAACCACATGTCAATTTTAGTAATTTCGTGAATTCTTGATAATGGAATACCCATCGCAATAGCGTCATAAATTACAAACACACGATCCCAACTTGCATGCGTTAGTTTTTCGATAATTTGCTCGTAATTTTTATATCCTTTACCATCGGCTCCTAAGCCATTACGCTTAATTTCTAAAGATTGGGTTGCTTTATGTAAGGCTTCTTGAAATGAACGACCAATACCCATTACTTCACCCACTGATTTCATTTGAAGTCCTAAAGTTCTATCTGACCCTTCAAATTTGTCAAAATTCCAACGTGGTATTTTTACAATTACATAATCTAATGTTGGCTCAAATAAAGCAGAAGTCGATTTTGTAATTTGGTTTTGTAATTCATCCAGGGTATAACCTAACGCTAATTTTGTTGCAATTTTAGCAATTGGATATCCTGTTGCTTTAGAGGCTAATGCAGAAGAACGCGATACACGTGGGTTGATTTCGATTGCTACGATATCTTCTTTATCATCTGGAGAAACTGCAAATTGAACATTACATCCCCCTGCAAAGTTTCCTATACTACGCATCATGTGCATCGCCATATCACGCATTTTTTGAAAAGTTGTATCAGACAAGGTCATGGCAGGAGCTACAGTGATACTATCTCCAGTGTGAATACCCATAGGGTCCATATTTTCAATGGTACAGATAATAACTACGTTATCGTTTTTATCACGTAATAACTCTAATTCATATTCTTTCCAGCCTAAAAGGGCTTTATCTATTAATACCTCATGTATGGGAGAAGCTTCTAAACCACGTGTTAATAAGGTATCAAAATCTTCTTTTTATGAACAAAAGCCGCTCCTGTTCCTCCTAATGTAAATGAAGGACGAATTACTAATGGAAAACCAAATTCTTGTGCAATCTCTTTTCCTTTTAGGAAAGAATTAGCTGTTTTAGCAGGAGCTTGAGGAATGCCTATTTTATTTAATAATTCTTTAAATTGATCACGATCCTCAGTGATATTAATAGCATTTACATCAACTCCTATTAATTTCACATTAAAATCTTTCCAAATTCCTTTATCTTCCGCTTCTAAACATAGATTTAATGCCGTTTGACCTCCCATAGTAGGTAAAACAGCATCAATTTGTGGATGTGCTTTAAGGATTTCAATAATTGATTTTGTAGTTAATGGCTTAAGATAAATATGATCTGCCATAGAAGGATCTGTCATAATAGTTGCAGGATTAGAATTGATTAAGATCACTTCAATTCCTTCTTCTCTTAATGAGCGAGCAGACTGAGAACCTGAATAATCAAATTCACAGGCTTGACCGATAATAATAGGTCCTGATCCAATAATTAAAACTGATTTAATAGAATTGTCTTTAGGCATTTGTGTGTGTTGTTTGCGCTGTTAACCAGCAATATTAGTTGTATAAAAATATTTATTCTTAATTAAAATTTAAAAAAGCACTTTCTGAATTTAAATTTTAAAAAAAGGCGTTACCAATAAAAGTAACGCCTTTGTATAGATTGTTAAACAATCATTATTTTTTGTGTCTTGGTTCAGAAGAAACGGTTAATTTATGTCTTCCTTTAGCACGACGACGAGCAAGAACTTTTCTTCCGTTTGCAGAAGCCATTCTTTCCATAAATCCGTGTTTATTTCTTCTTTTTCTTTTCGATGGTTGAAATGTTCTCTTACTCATAGCTTTTTATCTTTAAAATCCTGTATATTTATCTAGTTATTTGGTTTTCTCAAAACCGAGTGCAAATATACAATCATTTTTTATTTCTGCAAATCCTTTTTTAAAATAATATCAAAAAATACGTAACTTTTATCATACGACTTTAAAAGTTGACTTTATTTCTTGTATATCTTTTCTATATTTGCACCACATAAAAAAAGAAATTACTATGTTTCACAGAAATATTAAATTAGTATTAGCAGCTTTGCTACTTGTAACAGGAATTTGGCAATTTACAGAAAATAATATCGGTAATGGTATATTTTTATTTCTACTTACCATAATTCCTATCTTTTTATATTTTCGTAACGAATATATCCTGCTCGCCTTTTTAAAGTTAAGAAATCAAGATTTTACAGGAGCTAAGAACTGGCTAGATAAAATAAAAAACCCTGAAACAGCTTTAATACAAAAACAACAAGGCTATTACAATTACTTAAATGGTTTAATGGTTTCACAAACAAACCTAAATCAAGCAGAAAAATTTTTAAAAAAGCTATTGCATTAGGTTTATCTATGGATCAAGATTTAGCTTTGGCTAAATTAAATTTAGCAGGAATAGCATTATCTAAGAGAAGAAAAATAGAAGCTACTACACTCTTAAATGAAGCTAAAAAATTAGACAAGCATAATATGTTAAAAGATCAAATAGGAATGATGAAAGATCAATTAAAGAGAATTTAACTACAAAATATGTTAAAATTAAAAAACCGCACCTAACTAGTGCGGTTTTTTACTATATTTAGGGTAGATAATCGAAAAAAAATACTGTTAGTCGAATATTTTATTCCATTAAAAGTGAGCAGGTTATCTTCGCAGCAAATAATAAACATGAAAAAGTTATATTTCTTAGTAGTTGCGTTATATTCCCTTTTTAGTTTTTGCCAAGATCAGGTAATAACTACAAGTTTTCCTGACGCATTGAGAGCTCATTTAGCGAAGTATAATCAAAAAGTAAATTATGCTTATGAAAGAAATGATATTCAAACTTCTAAAATGTTATTTGATTCATTAGTTAACTTTCATCTTAAAGGAACTCGTTTTCAAGATTACACATTCAAAACATTTGAAAGGAGAAAAATTCAGTTAAGCAGTATCCAAAAACCTATTTTTATTTTAACTTATGCTTCTTGGTGCGTTCCTAGTAAAGGAGAGTTTCAAGCTCTAAATAAGTTAGCACAAAAACACGCCAAAGATGTTAAATTCATTTTATTGTTTTGGGATAAACGAAAAAACATAAAGGAAATAGCTCGAAAATTCAACAGTAACATAGAAGTGTGCTATGCTAATGAATCTTATGAAAATGATGCTCCTATAGTAGCTCATTTAAAACATACACTAGGCTTTCCAACTTCTTATTTTTTAGACGCAAAATTAAATGTTGTAGATATTAAAAGAGGTGGGGCTCACCCTAAACCTAATATCAGCTTTTCAAACGCATTAACCATGAATTATGACACATTTAATCTAGGCCTTAAATCTATTGTCGTCGAAAAAAAAATAAACGAAAGCCAAATTTCTGATTCTAACTAGGGTTTATTTTTCTAAAAACATCTTACTTCCTATAATTATCAATATAATGCTGAAAATTTTTTTCAGCATTTTTTGATCTAAGTTAACAGCTAACTTACTTCCTGCATAACTTCCTACAACAAAGAATAGAGCTATTACTGCGGCATACTTCCAATTTATATATCCTTCTTTATAATAATTAAATACAGCTAAAGCTGTAACAGGTACAACCAATACAGCCAAACTTGTTCCTTGCGCTTGATGCTGCGAAAAACCTAAAATAAAAACCATCATAGGAACCATTATAATTCCGCCTCCCACTCCTACTAACCCGCTTAACATTCCTGCTAACAATCCTGTTATAATCAAAACAATTATAGTTGCTGTATTCATATTCGAAACTTTATTTATTGTACATGAAATGTAACGTTATTTTATTTATTAATAAACATTAATCAAAAATAATTTTAATATCTATGCTTCCTTATTTAACTGGTAAATCTAAAATATATTTTTTCTTATTAGGATTATCAAGTTTTACATCACGTAACCACGGGTTCATCAACTTCAATTCTTTATAATTAACTCCTTGGTTTTTAGCAAATTTAGCTAAATCTGTAATACTACTATCTACCTCTATTTTTTTTACTTTTAGTGGCTTATACAACTCTGTTTCTTTCAATTCAAACCCATATTGTTTTGGATTTTTCATAATTTCTTTTAAAGCTAAAATTCTAAATACATATCTAAATGTTTCATCTGTAAGTAACAAATCATAATAATTAGAAACTAACTGTTGATTAATTGCTTTTTGCAATCCATTCATTCCTCCATTATAAGAAGCTGCTGCTAAAGTCCAAGAACCAAACTTTTCTTTTGCTTTTAATAAATATTCACAAGCAGCCTGTGTTGCTTTTTCCAAATGATAACGTTCATCTATTCCGTCTGTAATTTCCATTCCCTTTTCTTTAGCTGTTTGAGGCATAAATTGCCAAAAACCTTTTGCTCCAGAAGGAGATGTAGCATTTGTTAAAGAACTTTCTATTACAGCTAGATATTTAAAATCGTCTGGCACATTATTCTTTACCAAAATAGGTTCAATAATAGGAAAAAAACGATACGCTCTTTTAATGATCATAATAGTTGAACCATGCATATATTCATTAATAATTAACTCACGATCTAATCTTTCATGAACATCAGGAACATCTAGCGGCACTTCTTCTCCACAAAAATCAATCTTTACAGGAAAAAGAGGATTGCTTTTCCAACTTACTAAGATAAAACTAACACTCAAAAACAAAAAAACAATACTTCTAAACTTCATTCTATTCTAGTATTAATTTAGGTAAATTTTCATTTAACCATTTATATTTACTCAAAATCATAATATGAGTTCCTCCTTTAACATTTATATATTTTTCTATATTTTTCACAGGAAAAACCTCATCAGCATCTCCCTGAATATGGATTACTTTTAAATCTGGCTCATTCCTTTCCCAGCAAACTACTTGTTCAATAGCCCAATCTAGATACTCTTTTTCTGTATGGATCATAAATTTTTTATATAACTCTACTCTTTGCTTTACAATTCCCTTTCCAAAAACGTATTTTGCTAATGTTTCCAAATTTTTAGCTAAACCAGTAGGTAAAATCTTATATAATTTAGTAGTCTTTGCAATTTTCATTCGTTTAGGCAATTCTTGATTACTTTTGACACTTGAAATAATAATAACTTTTTTAGGATTCAAAAATTGCGCCATTTCCTGTACAAGAATTCCTCCAAACGATACACCTATCAGAATAATATTTTCTCCTAATACTTTTTTTGACATTCTTTGAGCATAATCTTTAAGAGTTTCATTAGACAGGGGCATTTCCCATTCTAAGAAATTCATATCAAAAAATTCTTCTGATAATTGAATTCGTTCAAATATTTTTGAACTTGCAGCCATTCCTGGCATAAAATATACTTGTAACTTAGACATTACTTTATTTTATTAAATTTTTACTAAATTAATTATTTATTCTAGCTATAAAATAATAGCATGAAAAAAAGTTTTTCTGTAAAATTGCACAAAAAAATAATATGAAAAATTTAGCTCTTAAGTGGAAAATAGCTTTTAAAATTTTCCCTATCATTTTTATTGTTGGAATTTTTAAATTATTAAGTCATAATTATTATTTCGAACTAATGGAACTAAATGCTCTTTTTACTAGTTTAGTAGCTGGAACTATTTTTTTAATTGGTTTTTTAATTAGTGGTGTATTATCAGATTATAAGGAAAGTGAAAAACTACCTACAGAACTGGTTGTTTCTATGCGTACTCTACAAGATGACACCTTTACAATAATTAAATCTAAAAACTCAGAAGCAGCTAAAAATTTCTTAGAATACCAAAAAGAACTTCCTTGGTTTATAAAAAAATGGCTTTACAAAACCGAAAGCACTTCTGGTCTTTTAGCATACATTAGCAATATTAATGATCACTTGATTAATCTTGAGAAAGAAGATATTCAAGCAAATTACATTATTAAAATGAAGAATGAGCAAAATCAATTACGTAAAACGATCATGAGAATGGACACTATTCGAGAGACTGATTTTGCAGTTTCTGCTTATGCTATCGTTGAAGCTATGGCATTTTTAACATCAATTGGACTAATCATAATTAAAATAGAACCTTTTTTAGCTGCCATGTTTCTAACTGTATTAATTACTTTTTTAATTTGGTATATGCTATTTTTAATTAAAGACTTAGACAATCCATTTGATTATACAGAAAATGGAGAAACAGGAACTGAAATTTCTCTTAAACCTTTACATGATTTTATTTCTGAAATTTAACTTTTTACAAAAGCCTTCATTAATTATTTAAAATGAAGGCTTTTGCAGATTATACTTTTTTTTTAAAAAAACTATTCCTTACAAAATTCTACTCTTACGCTTCCGTCTTCGTCTATTTTTGATAATTTTACTTGATGCAAAGTGTTAACTAATTCTGGATTCCAAGGAGTTTTAACTTTTACATAATTTTCTGTAAAACCATGAATATATCCTTCTTTATTTTCTCCTTCAAACAATACGGTTCTTAAACTTCCTATCTGACTTTCATAAAATGCACGACGTTTTTTAACAGATAACCCTCTTAACATTTTACTACGTTTTGCTCGTACATTATTGGGAACTACTCCTTCCATAGAAGTAGCTTCTGTATTATCACGTTCAGAATAAGTAAAAACATGCAAATAGGATATATCTAAACTATGTAAAAAATTATATGTTTCTAAAAACAATTCATCTGTTTCTCCTGGAAAACCTACAATAACATCTACACCAATACAAGCATGAGACATTACTTCTCGTATTTTATTCACTCTATCTGAATATAATTCACGCAAGTAACGACGCTTCATTTTTTTTAAAATAGCATTAGATCCTGATTGTAATGGTATATGGAAATGAGGAACAAAAGTTCTGCTTTTTGAAACAAAATCAATAGTTTCATTTTTCAATAAATTAGGTTCTATTGATGATATACGTAATCTTTCAATTCCATTTATTTTATCTAAAGCTTGAACTAATTCTAAAAAGGTGTGTTCGTGTTTTTTATTACCAAACTCTCCTTTCCCATAATCTCCAATATTAACACCGGTTAAAACGATTTCTTTAATTCCTCTTTCTGAGATTTCTTTAGCATTTTTCAATACATTTTCCATTGTATCACTACGAGAAATACCACGAGCTAATGGAATGGTACAATAGGTACATTTATAATCACACCCATCCTGTACTTTTAAAAAAGCACGGGTTCTATCTCCTATAGAATAACTACCTACATAAAAATCTGCTTCTTCAATTTCACATGAGTGAACTTCTCCTAAATCATTTTTGGAAAGATCATTTAAGTAATCTGTTATTTTAAATTTTTCAGTAGCACCTAAAACTAAATCAACTCCATCAACTGAAGCTAATTCTTCTGGTTTCAATTGTGCATAACATCCCACGGCAGCAACAAAAGCTTTCTCATTAAGCTTTATGGCTTTTTTTACAATTTGTTTAAATTGTTTATCCGCATTATCTGTTACAGAACAAGTGTTAATAACATATATATCTGCTACTTCCTCAAAATCAACACGATCAAAACCTTCATTTTGAAAATTTCGTGCAATGGTAGATGTTTCAGAAAAGTTTAATTTACATCCAAGCGTATAAAACGCTACTTTTTTTTTATTTTCCATAATTAACTCTCAATCAATGAAATCGTTGTCAAAAATTGAGAATGCAAATTTAACTAGTTATTTCGGTTTAAAAAAACAGAAGTTGATACTGTTCTAATAAAATTTTAAGAAGATTTTTTTAGAAAATAATACCGATTTTAGATTCTAAAAATTAACACTACATCAAAAGGGAGAGAAAGTGATTAAATTATTTTTATCTAAAATCGGTATATTTTTTATTTATGAAAAGCCTTAGGAGCTAACATATTTTCTGGATTTAAAATATCGTCTAATTGTTCTTTAGAAAGAATATTGTGTTCTAAGACTAAATTATAAACACTTTTTCCTGTTTCTAATGCTTCTTTAGCTATTTTAGTACTATTCTTATACCCTATATACGGGTTTAAAGCCGTTACAATACCTATGCTATGTAATACCATTTCGCGGCAATGTTCTTCATTAGCGGTAATACCATCAATACATTTCTCTCTTAATGTATCCATGGCTTGACTCATTAATTGCATTGATTCAAGAATCGCATAGATTAAAACTGGCTCCATTACATTCAACTGCAATTGACCTGCTTCTGCTGCCATTGTAACTGTTAAATCATTACCTATTACACGAAAACAAACCTGATTCATAACCTCAGGAATAACGGGATTTACTTTTCCTGGCATAATAGAAGAACCCGGTTGCATAGGAGGCAGATTAATTTCATTTAATCCACAACGAGGCCCTGATGATAACAAGCGTAAATCATTACATATTTTTGACATTTTAATTGCCATTCGCTTTAAAGCGGATGAATAAATAACATAAGAACCTGTATCTGGTGTTGCTTCAATTAGATTTGGAGCTGAAACTATAGCTAAACCTGTAATGTTTGCTAATTTTTCAGCACATAACTGTGCATAACCTATTGGTGCATTTAATCCTGTACCAATAGCAGTTGCTCCCATATTAATCTCTAGAAATAAGTTTGAATTTTGTGTTAAACGATCTATTTCTTCTTCTAAAGTAGCAGCAAAGGCTTCAAATTCTTGTCCTAATGTCATAGGAACGGCATCTTGCAACTGAGTACGTCCCATTTTTAAAACGTGTTTAAACTCTTCTCCTTTTTTTCTAAAAGAAGCTATTAATTGTTTAAGATGTAATATTAAATTCATATTAGAGCGTATTGCTCCAATTTTTATAGCAGTTGGATAAGCATCATTCGTAGATTGAGATAAATTTACATGATCATTGGGTGAACAAAATTGATATTGTCCTTTTTCATATCCCATTATTTCGAGTGCTCGATTCGCCAGCACTTCATTAATATTCATATTAGTTGAAGTCCCTGCCCCTCCTTGAATCATATCAACAGGAAATTCACGATCAAATTTACCTTCTATAACTTCTTTAGAAGCTTCTACAATTGCATTTTTTATAGGTTCTTCAAGTAAGCCTAACTGAAAATTTGTTTCTGCTGCTGCCCACTTCACATAAGCTAATCCTTTTATAAATTCAGGAAATTGATACAATCGAACTCCTGAAATATTAAAATTTTCAATAGCGCGTTGTGTTTGCACTCCATAATAAGCATCTACAGGCACTTGCAAATCACCTAATAAATCGTTTTCTATTCTATACATTTTTTTAAAGCTAAAAAAACCACGAATTATACTCGCGGTTTCTTATTTCAATTTATATTAATTATTCTTTTCTATATTTTTTTGTTTCTTCAAAAACGTGTTCTAAAATTCTAATCTCTTGTTCTGAAAACTCTAAATTACGTCTTGACATTACGATCTTAGCTGTTTGAAAAGCTTTATTCGTAAGATAAGTTGTAAAACCTGAGGCTCCTCCCCAAGAAAAACTAGGCACGAAGTTACGAGGAAATCCTGAACCAAAAATATTAGCAGAAACACCTACTACAGTTCCTGTATTAAACATCGTATTAATTCCACATTTACTATGATCACCCATCATTAAACCACAGAATTGAAGTCCTGTACGAGCAAAATTTTCTGTTTCATAACTCCAAAGTTTTACTTCTTCGTAATTATTTTTCAAATTTGAATTATTACTATCTGCTCCTATATTACACCATTCTCCTAAGACGGAATTACCTAAAAACCCATCATGTCCTTTATTGGAATAAGCAAATAAAACAGAATTATTTATTTCTCCTCCCACTCTACTATGTGGTCCAACTGTTGTTGCTCCATAAATTTTAGTAGCTAATTTCACTTGTGCCTCTTCGCATAATGCAAAAGGTCCACGAATAACAGACCCTTCCATTATTTCAGAATTTTTACCTATATAGATTGGTCCTGTAGAGGCGTTTAAGGTTACAAATTCTAACTTAGCTCCTTCTTCTATAAAGATATTTTCAGGAGCAATAACATTAACTGATTTAGGAATAGGCTGCGAAGTTCTACCTTCTGTAATCAATTCAAAGTCTTCACGAAGTGCTATATCATTCTTAGCAAAAATATCCCATGTATGCTCGATTGTAATACAATCAACTGTACACTCTATTATTTCAAAAGCATCAAAATCAACTTCCTGATTTTCTTTACTATAGAAAGCAACTACTTCATCTTTATAAAAAACTGCTTGATTTTCTTCTAAAGATTTAATCATTTCTACTAATACATCATTAGGCAAGAAAGAAGCGTTAATCATAATATTTTCTTCCATTTCTACCATCGGGTATTTTTCTGATAAATACTCCTCTGTAATAGTTGTGGTTGTATATCCTAAAAACTTCTCCCATTTTTCACGAATAGTTAAAATTCCTACACGAATATCAGCAACGGGACGTGTAAAAGTGAATGGCAATAAGGCATTACGCACATTTCCATCAAAAAGTATGTAGTTCATATCTATTTAAAATTTTGCAGGTTTAAAAGTCTTCTTTCAAACTATTTTAACATTTCAAAAATAAGCAAATTCCATTTTTAATTTTGAAATTTCTGATAAATTTCTAAAAAATAGTAAAAGAAAAAGCACCATTTTCATGGTGCTTTTATTAATTACATTAAATTCAATATTATTTGTTGAATTTAGCATATTTAGTTTTGAACTTGTCAATACGTCCAGCTGTATCAACCAATTTAGATTTACCTGTGTAAAAAGGGTGAGAAGAACGAGAGATTTCCATTTTGAACACTGGATACTCTACACCTTCGTGCATGATTGTTTCTTTTGTTTCAACTGTAGATTTAGTAATAAATACATCATCATTTGACATATCTTTGAAAGCTACTAATCTGTAATTTTCTGGGTGAATTCCTTTTTTCATAATAAATCTGTTTATGTTTTGCTGTTTTCTTTCTTGATGCTTTTATCTCTAAAAGGTATTGACTTACAACAGCTTTTATTGTATAATATTTTTATTCAGGCTGCAAATTTAATACATTTTTTTAATATACAAATTATTCTGTAACATTTTTAGTTTTAAAACTACTTACTATCAAAATACCTATATTTGTTAAACTAAAACCAGAACATTAAGATATGAATGAAATTATTAAAAAAAATGGGGTTCAATACGGAGTAGTAATAGGACTTATTTCAATATTGACTACGCTTTTTATCTACTTAGTAAATATTAATTTATTTACTTCTGGATGGGTTACTTTTATTAAGTATGGACTTTACTTAATTGTAATCATACTACTACTAAGGAAAAGTCAAAAAGATTTTCAGACAGGTATAACATTTAAAGAAACATTTACTACATACTTTATTGCTATTACGGTTGGAATACTTATGGGTACTTTTTTCGAAATCATTTTATTTAACATTATAGATCCCTCTTTAAAGGAAAGTGTAAAGGAAATTCTGATCAAAGAAACAGGCACAATGCTTCAAAAATTTGGCACTCCAAGATCTGTTATTAAAGAATCTATTAAACAACTTGAAAATCAAGACCAGTTTTCTGTAGGCAACTTTTTTAAAGGAACTATTTTTACAATTTTAATAAGTGCAATTTTTGGCTTAATTTTGTCTGCATTTTTTAAAACAAAATCGTCAAATCAACTATAGAGTGGATATATCAATTATAATACCCTTATTAAACGAACAAGAATCATTACCAGAGTTAACTTCATGGATTGAACGTGTAATGATCCAGAATAATTATTCATACGAAGTCCTATTTATAGATGACGGAAGTACAGATAATTCTTGGCTAGTTATAGAGCAATTAGCTTCAAAGAACAAAAGCTTAAAAGGAATCCGTTTTTTACGTAACTATGGCAAAAGTCAGGCTTTACATGCTGGTTTTGCGAAAGCAGAAGGCAATGTAGTAATTACTATGGATGCAGATTTACAAGATAGTCCTGATGAAATACCTGGACTATATGAAATGATTATGAAGGAGAATTTTGATCTAGTTTCTGGTTGGAAAAAGAAGCGATATGATAATACTCTAACAAAAAATTTACCTTCTAAACTCTTTAACGCAGCTGCTAGAAAAACTTCGGGTGTCCAGCTTAATGATTTTAATTGCGGTTTAAAGGCTTATAAAAACACAGTCATTAAAAACATAGAGGTTTTTGGTGAAATGCACCGTTATATTCCTGTATTAGCAAAAAATGCAGGTTTTAGAAAGATTGGTGAAAAAATAGTTCAACATCAAGCCCGTAAATATGGTGAATCAAAATTTGGGATCGATCGTTTTGTTAATGGCTTTTTAGACTTAATTACTATTTGGTTTTTAGGTAAATTTGGTAAAAGACCAATGCACTTATTTGGATTATTAGGCACTCTAATGTTTATGATTGGTTTTTTCTCAGCAGGTTATATAGGTGCTATTAAACTCTGGAAACTTTACACTCACCAAGAAACTATTTTAATCACTAATAATCCTTGGTTTTACATAGCTTTAACCACAATGATTATTGGAACTCAGTTATTTCTAGCTGGATTTTTAGGCGAAATCATTCTTCGCACAAAGAATAATGAAGAACGATATAAAATTCAAGAAACAATATAATTCAAAGATTTATATTTTTACTGTTTATATTGATTTTTTATAAATAGTTTTAATATTTTCAAAAAAAGAGAATAGCTAATTTAATTTCAAAAATCATTATTCTCATTACAATATTTTTTGATCTATCTAAGAAACAAAAATTATTTCTTCTGTTATTATGATTCTCTATTTTTGAATAATAGAGATAAAATTAGAAACTTAACAAAAAAATTGACTATAAAAACAAAAGAATTATGCACATTGAACAGGCAATTTTAGAAAAAGTAAACATTTGGTTAACACCTACTTTTGATAATGAAACTCAAGAAGCTATTAAAGAAATGATGACTTCATCTCCTAAAGAATTAGAAGAAAGTTTTTACAAAAACTTAGAATTCGGAACAGGAGGTATGCGAGGAATCATGGGAGTAGGCACCAATAGAATTAATAAATACACTCTAGGCAAAAACACTCAAGGTTTATCTAATTATTTGAAAAAATGTTTTCCTAATGAGGAAATAAAGGTAGCTATTGCTTATGATTGCCGCACCAACAGCGACACATTAGCCAAAGTCGTTGCAGATGTATTTTCAGCTAATGGAATTAAAGTCTTTTTATTTTCTGAATTAAGACCTACTCCTGAACTGTCTTTTACTGTAAGACATTTAGCATGTCACGTGGGGATTGTTTTAACAGCATCACATAATCCACCAGAATATAATGGATATAAAGTTTATTGGCAGGATGGCGGGCAAATTGTACCTCCACAAGACAAAGAAATCATCCAATCTATTGAGGCTCTGGAATACGCTGATATTAATTTTAGCTCTAATCCTAACCTTATAGAATATATAGACAAAAAAATAGATGAAGCTTTCTTAAAAAGTACTCTTGAGAACGCAAGTTTTAACACTAGCTCTCAAGCTAAAGAAAATTTAAAAATTGTTTATACTTCACTACATGGTACTTCCATAAAAGCAATACCAAATGTTTTAAGTACAGCTGGATATACAGATGTAAATATAGTAGAGGAACAAGCTGTACCCAATGGCAACTTTCCTACCGTAAAATCTCCTAATCCAGAAGAGCCAGAAGCACTCACTCTAGCTCTTGAATTAGCAAACAAAATAAATGCTGACATTGTTATTGGAACAGATCCTGACTCAGATCGTCTAGGAGTAGCAGTACGCGACAATCAAAATAGTATGATTCTTTTAAATGGAAATCAGACTATGGTGATTATGACCGCATTCTTACTAGAACAATGGAAAAAATCAAATAAATTAACAGGTACTGAATTTATTGGATCTACTATTGTTTCTACTCCTATGATGCTTGATTTAGCAGAGGCTTATGGTGTAGAATGTAAAGTAGGTCTAACAGGTTTTAAATGGATTGCTAAATTTATAAAAGATTTCCCTAATCAAAAATTCATTGGTGGCGGAGAGGAAAGTTTCGGCTTTATGGTTGGTGATGCGGTTCGTGATAAGGATGCAGTAGGGGCTATTTTATTAGTTTGTGAAATTGCAGCACAAGCTAAAGAAGCAGGCAAAACATTATATCAAAGATTAGAAGAACTTTATGTTGATTTTGGTTTTTACAAAGAATATCTTATTTCTATTACAAAGAAAGGAATGGATGGTGCTACCGAAATTGAGGCAATGATGAAAAATCTTAGAGAAAATCCAATGACTGAAATTAATGGTGAGCGCGTGGTTTGTGTAGAGGACTACCTAACCTCTAAAGGAAAGGATTTTATGAATGGTGAAGAATTTGAAATTTATGTACCTAAATCAAATGTGTTAATTTATTACTTAGAAGACGGAAGTAAGATCTGTGCCCGTCCAAGTGGAACAGAGCCTAAAATTAAATTTTATTTTAGTGTAAATTGTACTATAGACTCAAGAGCTGACATACCTGAAGCAGAAAAACAGCTAAACACTAAAATAAAAAATATCATTAACGATATGCAATTGAACTAATGGATAGTAATTTAAAGAAAATAATTCCATACGCATTAAGATATAAGACAAACATTATTTGGAATATCTTATTTAATATTCTTTACGCTTTGTTCAGTACTCTTTTAATGGTATCTATTATGCCTACCCTTGAAGTGCTTTTTAAACAAAATGCAAGAGTTAATAAAAAACCTATTTACACAGGTATATCTAATATAAAAGATTTCTTAACTGATTCTTTTAACTACAAACTAACCGAAATTTCAGATGAATACGGCAAACAAGATGCTTTATTAGTTGTTATAAGCATCGTAATTATTACTGCTTTATTAAAAAATCTTTTTAATTACCTAGGCTCAAGACAAGTTACAGTGTTAAGAAACGGTGTATTAAGAGATCTACGAATTAAACTCTATAATAAAATTATTAATTTACCTGTTTCTTATTATTCAGATACTCGAAAAGGAGATGTAATGGCTCGTATGTTAGGCGATGTAGGTGAAGTTCAAAATTCGTTCTTTCAAATTTTAGAACTTATAGTTCGAGAGCCAATGACAATTGTATTTTCAATTATTGCTATGTTATTTATAAGTATAAAGTTAACTTTATTTGTCTTTATATTCATACCTATTTCAGGTTTTATTATTTCTAGAATTGGCAAAACATTAAAATCTAAATCACAAAAAGCACAGCAAGAACAAGGTATATTTATTTCCATATTAGATGAAACATTATCAGGACTTAAAGTTGTAAAAGGATTTAATGCTGAAACTCTTTTCATCCAAAAATTTAATGATTCTGTTAATCGCGTATTAAAATTATCTAATAGCATTGCTAATAAAAATAATTTATCCTCTCCTATGAGTGAGTTTTTTGGTATCGTAACAATAGCTACTCTGCTATGGTATGGAGGGCATTTAGTTTTAATTGAGAAAAGTCTTGCTGGAACTGCTTTTATTGGTTACATCGCCTTAGCTTACACAATTCTTCAACCTGCTAAATCTATTTCAAAAGCTTCTTATCAAGTAAAAAGCGGTTTGGCTGCTGCAGAACGTGTTTTCTCCTTATTAGAACAAGAAAGCAGTATAGTAGATCAACCTAATGCTTTAGACAAAAAGGATTTCAATAACTCTATAAAAATTGAAAATATAAATTTTGCTTATGCTGATGATACAGTTTTAAAAAATTTCACGATTGAAGTTCCAAAAGGCAAAACAATTGCATTAGTAGGTCAATCTGGATCAGGAAAGAGTACCATTGCAAACTTACTTACTCGTTTTTATGACGTAAATGATGGAAAAATAAGTATAGATGGAACAGATATAAAGGATATATCTATGCATTCCTTAAGATCTTTAATGGGAATTGTAACCCAAGATTCTATTTTATTTCATGACTCAATAAGAAACAATTTATTAATAGGGAAACCTAATGCTACTGACGAAGAAATCATTGAAGCTCTTAAAATTGCCAATGCTTATGAGTTTGTAAAAGAGTTACCTGAAGGCATTAACACAAGTATTGGTGATGCAGGAGGCAAATTATCTGGTGGGCAAAAACAACGTTTGTCTATTGCTAGAGCGGTTTTAAAAAATCCTCCAATCATGATCCTTGATGAAGCTACTTCTGCTCTTGATACTGAAAGTGAAAAACTGGTACAAATTGCGCTTGAAAACATGATGCAAAATAGAACTTCTATCGTAATTGCGCATAGACTTTCTACAATTCAAAAGGCAGACAATATTATTGTGATGCAAAAAGGTGAAATTGTAGAGCAAGGTACCCACAATGAATTACTTTCCAAAGATGGTACATATGCTAAACTTGTTATGATGCAGAGTTTAGAATAATATAAAAAAATCCCGAAATTTCGGGATTTTTCATTTCATACTGATTTGTATCATATTTTAAATTCTTCTGCAACCCAATCTCTTTTTATATCTACATAAAAATAATGCAATCCATCCATTTTATCAAAAGCTCCATTTTTATTACGATCATCAATTGTTCTAAAAAAAATTTTATTTGCTGCTTCTACATAATTCCAATCTATTAATTCCTGCATATCAACTGAAACTTTAGTAAATTTATCACCTAAATCAGTACTTAGATACAAAGATTTTACATCATACGAATCCACCTTTCCATCTTGATTTGTATCATTATCTGCCATAACATATACTAAAATCTTTTTGACTTAAGATAAGTCATTCGTTCTATTAAAACTGATTTATCAGTCAGAACTCGCAATGAATCTTTTCCTATTTCTTGAAATTTAACATTTTGTAAATACCCTGTAAGCTCTTCATCTAAAACACTGGAAACATTAAACCCATTCATATCCATTTTGTCACCTTCATAACTTCCTTTTTTTATATCACTTACTCTAAGCTCTCCTACAGGATAAATCAAAACATTAGAAGTAGAGAATTGAATAGGTAAATCTGCCACTAGCAAACGAGTTGTATCCTTTTTTATTTGAACCTGCCTTACAGGCCTATCATATTTAACTTTTGGTTTTTGCTCTTCTTTACAACTTATGAATGCAATAATAAAAGGCAGAAAATATAAAATGTTTTTTCTCATCACAATCCTATTTTATCCAAATATATATTTATTTTGTTTATATCTTTACATTTAATTTGATACTAAATACACGAGTCGTTAAATAATTAGGAACGCCATATTGAATTTTAGTATACACATCGCGTACCCATGTATTTGTAATTGAGTTTTGATTATTGAACATATTAAATATTTCAACCCCAAGAGCAAGCTCTCTAAAATGTCTTAACCAATTATCTTTTTCTTTCGATCTAGCTCTGTCGGTAAAAACATACGAAAATCCAATATCTGCCCTGCGATAATCTCTTAATCTAGACTGGTATTGATAAGGATCTGCATAAGAAGGAGAACCTCCTGGTAAACCGGTATTATATACTAAATTAAGATACATCTTTAAGGCTGGTATATTAGGAACATAATCTTGAAATAAGGCACCAAATTTTAGTCTTTGATCAGTGGGACGAGGTATATATTGTTTCCCATCAATAGATTCTTGTGTATCCATATACCCAAAACTCAACCATGATTCTGTTCCTGGTATAAATTCTCCGTTTATTCTAACATCTAATCCTTTAGCATAAGCCTCCGCATTATTAATAGCTTTATAACGAATTCTGACGTTATCTATAGTATAAGGATTTACATTATTAATATCTTTATAATACAACTCTGTTACTAACTTAAATGGACGTTTCCACATTTTAAAACTAAAATCATGTCCTATAACTATATGGGTAGATTGTTGAGCTTTAACATTTGGACGAACTATTCCCATAGAATCTCTCAACTCTCTGTAAAAAGGAGGCTGATGATACCATCCTCCTGAAATTCTAAAGAACATATCTTTACTCCAATTTGGCTTTATAGCTAATTGTGCTCTTGGACTAAATGTAAGCTGACTATCTCCTCCATTAATACCATCTGTAACTTTCCATTGCTGAGCTCTTGCCCCTATATTAAAAAATATATCGTGTTCTTTCCATCTTAAACGTCTATTCCACTGAAAATAAACTGAAAAGCGATTGATAAGAGTATAATTTACTGCTCTAATACTATTATAAGGTACTAAAGGTCCTACATAAGGTGTATAAGGCTGATCTTTTTAGGAAAATTTTTAGGTGGATTTAATAAAAAACCTGCAGAATCAATAACTTCCCACTCTCTAAGTCTATCACGTATACTTTCACGTGTATACTTAAATCCCCAATCTATTTGATTTTCTTTTTTCTTGTGATTTCCTTTCAGCTCTGCATTTACAATCAGGGCATCTAAATCGTTACGAGCATGTGTAAGCTGAGAGCCTATTCCCCTAGAATATTCAACAGTACCAAAACTAGCATCACCTAAATTAGAATTAATTTCCCCTAATTTATATGCTGCCATTATATCATAATATTCTTGCTCAACAGTATGGTAAACAGAGGTAATCCATTTTAAATTAGAATCATCATTTATTTTATAATTTGATTTTACAGCTCCAAAAGTAGTAGTATAAGCATCTTTCTCTACTCCATCATACTGTATTAATAAGGCCATAGGTTGTTGTAAAGTACCAAAATTAGTTTGCCTAGCAAACGGACTATAATCGTACTTATTTTGAGATAAATTACCTAAAAATCCAAACTGCCATTTAAGATTAGGAGTAAAAGTCACATACGTTTGTAAATCTGCAAATCGTGGTCTAAAATTTATTTGGGTTTCTTGACTTTTTACTAATAAACTATTATCTCGGTAACGTATACCAGTAATAGCATTCCATTTTTGGTTTTTTGACACATTATCCATAGAAATACTCCCTCCTAAAAAGGAAGCTTCAAGAGAAGCACCGAATTTAGTAGGCTTTCTATAAGTTATATCTAATACAGATGATAATTTATCACCATATTTTGCCTGAAAACCTCCAGAGGAAAAATCAACATGTTGAATTAAATCTGTATTGGTAAAACTTAAACCTTCTTGTTGCCCTGATCGAATCAAAAAGGACGATATACTTCTATTTCATTTACATATACTAAATTTTCATCATAATTCCCTCCTCTTACAGCATATTGAGTGCTTAATTCATTGTTCGAATTTACTCCTGGTAATGATTTTAAAATATTCTCTACTCCGAATTAGCTCCTGGTATTAATCGTATGGCTTTAGGTGATAAAGTAACAATTCCCTCAATTCTTTTTTTACTGTTATTTGATATTACAATTTCCCCTAACTGTTCCGTTGTACTTTTTAGAACTATATTAAACTCATAATCTTCATTAGAATTTAATTCTAACGAAATAACAGCTGATTTTAAAGATAGATGTGTAAACTTTAGATTAGACTTTACTTTAGATGGGATGACTAATTGATAAAATCCGTTTTCATTTGTCTTCGTATTTTTTTGCTGAAATGACACATTAACTCCTTCGACCGGGTTATTCGCTTCATCTAACACAATTCCTTTAACTCTTGCCATTTGTCCTAAAAACTAACTGAAAAGAGTAATAATAAAAGAGAAAATTTAGTTTTCAAAATTTATGTTTTTGTTTTATAGAAATTTGATTCAAATGTAGCTGTATTTCCTAAATTATCCATTACTTCTAACTTAAAATCATTTTTACCATTTATAAATTTAGAATCTGAAAAATAATGAATTAATCTATTTAATTTAGGCTCATACTCCATTAATATCCACTCATTATTTAGATACGCATTATATGATTTAATTCCGGATAAATTATCAGAGATAAAAATTTTCAAAGAATCTTTTGTCGTTAAATCTTCAGCGAGTTTAAAATTAGGGGAATAAATTTTGGGTGCTATCGTATCTGTAGCAATTAAAAATTTCCCTAATTTTTTGGCTTTAATTATAAACTGATTTTCTTTTTTAATAGTTGGATTATACTCTATTCGTGTACCATCTAAATTAGCTATAAACATTTTTTCACGCATTTCTTTAGGTAAATGAGTTACATCAAAAGTAATAGTCATGGCTTTAGTAATAGCTACTGACTGATCATGTAAATACAACTCATTATTTTTTACATCAAACTTAATGTAAAAATCTTCATAAAATGTTTGCTCTGGGATAAAAACAGATATTCCGTCTTTTGAGTACAATTGTTCTATTTGAGATTTTAAAAAATAGGGAGTTTTAAAACTATTACTAATTACAGAAGCGTTTGAATCAGAAAACTCAATTGGTATTATTATAGTATTCTTATTCCCATGAAAATCATGTATATCTATTTTATAACTAAGATTATAGCTAGGAACTACCTTTACATGTCCATTATCTGTTCTATATTTTATAATACTCTCTGGATATATATATCCTATGAAAAGCTTCTGAAAACGCTGATGTGTTCTTTTATATCTTGAATAATCTATAAAACAGTTTATATGTTTTGATTCATCAAAAGAAAAATGATCAAACTGGTATCCAAAATGAAGTGTTCCATTCAAAAAGGCTTCTAATTTATAAATTCCGTTTTTACCAAAATTATAATCTGATACATCATGAGTATTTATAGCAAATCCTATTGTATCCTTAGCTTTTACAGGTGCCGCAAGATACGTCCCATCTGATTGCAAGCTCAAAGGAATCATTATTGGATCGGAAGAACCATTAATTACAGCATTTTTAGACAAAGCATAAGCATATAACCCTTCTATAGAAGGAGCCTTTGTATCTTTAATTAGTTTATCATATCCAAACAAAAAAGGATTCATGGCAAACTCTGTTTTAGTATCTCTTATTTCAAAATGCAAATGGGGCCCACTAGATCCTCCTGTATTACCAGTATATCCTATTAAATCTCCTTTTTTACAGGTAAAAGATCTGCTTTAGGACGTAATTCTAAAACAAAAGTTTTTTCTAAATATTGTTTTTCTTTCACATAACGATCTATAGATTCTGAAAATCGTTGTAAATGAGCATATACTGTAGTATAACCATTAGGATGATCTATATACAAACATTTACCATAACCATAAGTAGAAATATTTAAACGAGAAATATATCCATCTGCTGTTGCGTATACAGGAAACCCTTCTTTTTGTTGCGTTCTAAAATCAATTCCTGAATGAAAATGATTAGGTCTAAGTTCTCCAAAAGAACCTGCAATATTTAAACTAATATCTAAGGGAGAACCAAAATAATCTCGAGAATATCTATCTTGACAAATTCCTCCAAGAGAAAATATCAAAAAAATAAACCAACACTTTTTAATCATATCATAAAAATTACAGCTGTAAACTTAAATACTTTCTTTATTTGCGCTAAGATAACGATTACTTTTTACAATATTTCACTCCTATTTTTTTATTTTTAAAAGTTTCATTTTAAAACGATTAACAATAAAAAATTGACATTTATCATTTTTTTCCTCAAACTTATTGTTAAAATACATTTTAAAATTTAAATTTGTGAAGTGATGTAATGTAATTTTATTACGATGAACAAACTAGAAGGAATAGCTGATTCTCTTGAAGTTAAGATTCAGGAACTTTTCCAGAAAATGGAAAATCTGAAACTTGAAAATCAAGAACTAAGATTAAAACTTAGATATTCAGAATCAATTATCCTAAAACAAGGTGGAGACTTAAAAAAAATAAAGTCAGAATTGGACTCAGTAAAAATTACAAACTCACTTTTAGGTAGTGACGAATTCAAAAGAGATACGAAACTCAAAATAAATTCATTAATCAAAGAAATTGATTATTGTATAGCGCAACTTTCGGAATAGAAAGCACAATGAGTGAAAAACTAAAAATAGACATATCAATAGCGGAAAGGATTTACCCACTAACAATAGATCCTAGCCAAAAAGAAAGCTTACTAAAAGCTTCTGAAAAGATTGACTATATGCTAAAACAGTTTAAACAAAATTATGCTGTAAAAGATAAGCAAGATTTACTTGCTATGTGCGCTTTACAATTTGCCACTCAAGTAGAACAAAAAAATGAGGAAATGAACAACTCAGACCTACAAGTGACAGAAAGATTAAAAAGATTAAATGATTTATTAGATCAATATCTCTAAAACAAAATAAAAATACGTTCTTAAAAATTAGATTTAAAAACACTACCTACATTAGTACCCATTTGATAAACTCAACACTAACGTTTAAAAAGGGCAAATCGTCAATACTATAGCAGGCCTTTCAGTAGGAAGCTTGAACATTGAGTTAACCCAAAACTTGCATATTTCGAGTTTATGCAATCTTTCTAATGTAGGTTTTTTTATACATAACACTTAACACAGACTATGGACATTTTAATAGTAATTATTATTGGAATCTTTGGAGTTGCAACAGGTTTTGGTATTGCAAAATACTTAGAAAAAACCAATGTATCTACCTTGATTAAAAATGCTAAGAAAGAAGCGACTTCTATCTTAAAAGACGCGAATACAGAGGCTGAAAACATCAAAAAGACAAGATATTACAAGCCAAAGAGAAGTTTATCGAGCTAAAAGCAGAACACGAACAGGTTATTTTAGCCCGTGATCGAAAAGTTGCTGAAGTAGAAAAAAGAATACGAGACAAAGAGTCTCAAGTTTCTAACGAACTTGCAAAAACAAAAAAACTAAATGAAGAAATTGATCATAAAATAAAAGAATACGATTCAAAAGTAGATAACTTAGAGAAGAAAACTACTGAAATTGATAAAATGCACAGAGCTCAAGTAGAACAGCTAGAAACTATTTCTGGACTTTCTGCTGAAGAAGCTAAAAATCAATTAATGGAAAGCTTAAAAGCAGAAGCTAAAACAAATGCTATGGCTCATATTCAAGAGACAATAGAAGAAGCTAAATTAACTGCTCAACAAGAAGCTAAAAAAATTATTATCAATACCATTCAACGAGTAGGAACAGAAGAAGCAGTTGAAAACTGTGTTTCCGTATTCAATATAGAATCAGACGATGTAAAAGGCAGAATCATCGGCCGTGAAGGACGTAATATACGTGCCATAGAAGCTGCCACAGGAGTAGAAATTATAGTAGATGACACTCCAGAAGCCATCATTCTATCATGTTTTGACCCAGTAAGAAGAGAAATTGCACGTTTATCTCTCCATAAATTAGTAACAGATGGACGTATACACCCAGCAAGAATCGAAGAAGTAGTAGCTAAAACTACTAAACAAATAGAAGAAGAAATCATTGAAGTAGGTAAACGTACTGTTATTGAACTAGGCGTTCATGGACTACATCCTGAGTTAATCAAAATAGTAGGTCGCATGAAATACCGTTCTTCATATGGTCAAAACTTATTACAGCACTCTCGAGAAGTTTCAAAACTTTGTGGAATCATGGCTGCTGAATTAGGATTAAATGTAAAATTAGCCAAAAGAGCAGGACTTTTACACGATATAGGCAAAGTTCCTGAAACAGAAAGTGATTTACCACACGCTTTACTAGGTATGCAATGGGCTGAAAAATATGGTGAAAAAGAGGAAGTATGCAATGCGATTGGTGCACATCATGACGAAATAGAAATGAAGTCATTAATTGCTCCAATTATCCAAGTTTGTGATGCTATTTCTGGCGCTAGACCTGGCGCTAGACGCCAAGTCCTAGACTCTTACATCCAACGCCTTAAAGATCTAGAAGATATTGCTTATGGCTTTGGCGGTGTAAAAAGCGCTTATGCAATTCAAGCAGGTAGAGAATTACGTGTAATTGTAGAAAGTGAAAAAGTGACAGATGAAATGGCATCAAAACTTTCATTTGATATATCTCACAAAATACAAACAGAAATGACCTACCCAGGTCAGGTTAAAATTACTGTAATCCGAGAAACAAGAGCAGTTAATATAGCCAAATAATTACAAATATTAGTATAAAAAAATCACGCTTTTTAGCGTGATTTTTTTATACTAATATTTAATCCCAATACTATCTCTTAAAATAAACCTTAAAAATAGACCCCACATCTAACTTACTAACAACAGTAATTTTACCTCCCATAGCCTCTATTTGATTTTTAGCTATATACAAACCAATCCCTGTAGACGCTCTATTTTTATGAAAAGTTTTATAAGGTCCAAATACTGCTTCTTGATATTTATCTAAATCAATTCCTATCCCATTATCTTCAACACATAAAACATCATATTCAATATTATTATCTAGCTCTGATTTCAAATAAAATGAAATAAATTTATCTTTTTTATTAGGATCTGAATATTTCACTGCATTAGTAATTAAATTCAATATCACACTCTCAAGATAAGCAGGAATAAAAGAAACCTCAAAATCTTTATCTACATCTAGATTTATAATTATATCTTTAGCATAAATCATTTCTTTTAAAACAGATAACGATCTTTCTACATAATATCTTAAATTATTCTTCTGTTTCTCACTAATAACTTCTGCCTGTACTCCTACTAAGTCTACTAAATTATCTATAGTTCCTTTCAATTCATTATATACAATCTGTAAACTCTTAATTACTTCTTCCGTTGAAACATATCCATTTTTATAAAAAGACAATAACATATAGAAATTTTCTGTATGACTTTTTAAATTATGAGAAACAATATGAGCAAAATTCATCAATTTCCCTTTTTGACTATTAACAACATCAAAAGTTTCTCGAAGTTTTTGTTCTTTTGCCTTTTGAACTGTAACATCTGTATGAGTCCCAATAATCCTTAAAGGTTTCCCATAAGTATCTCGTTCTATAACTTTCCCTCTATCTAAAATCCACTTATAAACACCATTACATAAAACACGGTGATATGTTTCATAATAAGGAATTCTTCCCTCAAAATGTTCTTTTATATTATTAAAATAAATTTCTTTATCATCTGGATGAACTAAAGTATCCCACTTTTCAGGATTTGAAATCAAACCAACATCTCCCTCGTTTATCTCTAAAATTTTAAGAGACTGTGCTGAATAAAAAACTTGATTTGTTTCTAAGTTCCAATCCCAAACCCCTATACCTGAAGCCTGATTAGCAAATTGACTTCTCAATTCTGCAATCCTACTCTCCTCTTCTGTTTTTTTCTGATCTGTAATATCTGAAATCACTCCAAAAAAAGAAACTTTACCTCCTTCTCTTTCAACAGTAGCTCCCATTTTATACCATTTCAAATCCTTGGACAGCACGACTCTAAATTCTATTTGCAACTCTTTTAAATCACTTCTACTTCTATCTATAGAACTTAAAATCTTAGACTTATCTACAGGCAACACTACTTTTCTAAAAATACTTAAAGGATCAGTTTGAAACATTTCAATCTCCGATTCAAAAAAATCATAATGAGGCCCCTGTAAATAATCAACAACTAAACAGCCATTTAAACCCACTGAAAATTGAAAAAAAAGTAATGATTGATTAGAAATTATTTTGTTTAAAAAAAAATGATCTGACAGCTCTAATTGCATTTTGAATTCTACTTTAAAAAACAATATTAAACAAAAATACCGAAAAATATAATTTTATTGCATGCAAAACAAACAAACACAGCTCTACAAACAAACTAATAAGACAAAATACAAATATTCCTTCTTATCTACACATAATTTTATTTAACGATGAATTAACACAAAAATTATATCAACTTAACATTAAAGCTGTATTTCGATTTATTTTTTTAACATATTAAAAAGTTTTTAAATAAATCAAAATCCAAAAATTATACATTTAATCTAATTTATTTAAATTTTAATCAACACAAAAAATCTCTGATTCAAGCTATTAATTCTAAAAAATAAAACTAAATAAAGGCTAAACAACTTTATAATCCAAATTAACACAATGAAAAAACAATAGAAGCCTACCTACTTATACTCAAGATTAAAACACAAATCAAACTACAGAAGTTTTTCAAAGAAAGGAAAAAGATAAAATATTTAACAAAACACAAAGAGTATCCAAACAAAAAAGAAACAAATTCCTAACTCTTTATATTTTTCACACTTCCAAACAATGAGATTTCTTACACCGAACAAACACAATCTTTAAAACCTAAAGAAAAGATTTTAAGACTAAACTTTAAAAAACAAGAATATGACTTGATCTAAGAAAGAGCCAAAATTGTATTTAAAATTTATCCTGATATCGAAATTGCTTATCAACTCTCAATAGAACTATCAAATATTTTTCAAAATAGAACAAATAAAATATATGCTTACACAAAATTAGCCAAGTGGCACGAAAAAGTAAATCAAACAGGATTTAAAGCTTTTAATACCATTTCCAGAACAATAATTAACCACTACAAAACAATACTAAATTATTTTGATAACAGAAGCACTAATGCTTCTGCAGAATCCTTTAACGCAAAAATAAAAGCATTTAGAGCACAATTTAGAGGCGTGCGTAGTATAGAATTTTTCCTTTTTAGGCTAACAAAAATTTATGCGTAATTTGAGTTCCTCCACAACTTTTAGTATTGATCCCCGTTTTTATGAAAACGTATTCGCTAACGTATTCGTTAGCTAAAATTCCATTAATTTTAGACATAAAAAAAGCGGCTCTAAATTACTTTAAAACCGCATAAAATCTGTGCTTTTCGACTTTTTAAGCCTTGTAGCGAAGACGGGAGTTGAACCCGTGACCTCAGGGTTATGAATCCAAATCTCTTTTATAAATAGCATGTATAAAGACTGATAATCAGCAATATAGTAATGTGAAAGAACGGCTTTTTGATTGTTTTTTTATACTTACATTGCCGTTTACATTGCCGACAATGAAATTTTTAAATATTTGTTTTTCAGTAGTTTATGTTTTTAAAAACATAGAGGATTCAGTCCCAAAAATCCAATTCGCATTCACTTTATAGACTTGACAAATGCGCTCTATATGTAATGCCGTGAAGTGCGCTTCTCCTTTTTTTATTTTAGTGATTGTGGTGTGTAGCATTTCGATTTTCGAACAAAAATCTTTGTTTGAAGACACAACACCTTTATACTTTAAATAAGCTATTAATTCAAGTATTTTGACGTCTGATTTGAACATTGAAAAATTAAACTTAGTAATACAAAAATTCTGTTTTCTTCACAGCTATTCCGTCTATCTTTTCAATCATCTCTACTGGAACATCCTCTTTGTATTTATACTCGTAAAAACTAGAGTTGAAATCTGTATTTTTCTGTATTGTATTGTAATTTCTACCAACATGAATAAGATACTTAGGAAGGTTTATTTTTGAATAAGGAGTTATACTTTTTTTAACAAAAAAAACAAATTTATAAATGTAATTGGTCATACCTGTAGAATATTCTGTTTCTGTATATTTATCTACAACTCCATTTGTAATTTCGTAATCGTATAAATCATACTGAAATAAACTTCCTGAAGAATTGAATTGATTACGTTTTTTCAAAAAACCATCACTAGTATATTCATAAGTATCATAACCTGTAAATTTGCCATTTTTAAGATTATCAACCCTACTAAGTCTACCTTGTGTGTCATAGTTGTACTTGCTAGATTCTATATCTTGTTTCGTTGATATAGTGGTTCTCTCCTCATTAAGTAGATTGCCTATATAGCTATATTCTGTTTTAAAAATAGTTCCATTCTGTAGAACCTCTTCATCTTTTATCAGCTTAGTATTTTCAAAATAGAAATTACGAACAGTTTTACTTCCTGTTTTCATATCCGTCACAATTCTAGTTTTAATAAACTTACCCTGTGATTGGGAAACTGTATCTGTTAAAGCGCTTACCTGTTCGTTAGTTTCTTTTGAACATGATATGATAATTAGTGCTAAGAATGTAAATAATATTTTTTTCATATTTGTTTTTAGTTTATACTAATTGCTATATGCAAAAATATCTAAAAGTATTTTGAAAAAGAAAAAAATCGGTAAACAGTAAAAAATAACAGCTAAAAATGTATAAATCAATTATGTAGATGCAATTTGCAAACGGAATAAATTAGGTGTTTTATTTAGCTGAAATAAGAAAAACATATATAAATTTGTGTAGAAATCGCATGTTTTACTTAAATAAACACCTGCAAAAGCAAATAAAATTTTAACAAAACATACGGAAAAACCGTAACATTTTTTTTTAATAAACCTTTAAATTCGCAAACAGAATGAAAAAATTTTTGATTCTTATTTTTGTATTTTTTTGCACAACAAGCTGCACATACGAAGAAGTAATTGATTACATTACTGGGAATGATCAAGATCCCCAAGCAACTGAAGCTACATCAAGACTATCTGAGTCTTATTATGACATAGATCCTGATAAAATAAAACCACCAACTCATGGCTAAACTATTTACTATTGACAAAATAATATGTTTGTTAATTATTTTAACTGTTCCTTTTTTTTATTGTTATGAATTAGTCCCTGATAAAAAGGAGGTAGATTTTGTTATTTTTAAATATGAAAGCATTTATTACCAGAGCCTTTACGCGTTAGCGTGGGCTTTGGTTCAAAAGATTATAATCATATTTTTAATTTTCATCTGGTACACTACTAATAAAAATTGGTGGAAATATTCTCTGGTTGCTCCAATTTTCATGTTTATATATCAATCAATCTATTTGCTAGTAGAAGATTGTAAGCCAAAAGATGAGTTTATGAATTCATGGAACTTTGTGGCACCTTCTACGTTAATAGTAATAATTTTCTTACATTACATAAGTATAGGCATACAACGAAGAATTGAATTATTGAATCTAAACAAGATTATAGAGGACGAAATAGAAAAAGCTTCTAGATCGTAAAAACAGCTATTTTTGACAATGGTTGAAAGACTAAAAAACAAACTAAATAAATGCCTCTCTATCGAAGATGATAAAGAGAGGCTTAGACAGCTACGCTTAATTAAAGCAGAAGTAATGTTACTTCTCTTAGAAGAAAAAAATAAAAAATTGAAAAACGAAATTTTATTTATGTTAAAAAATTCATTTAATTAAGTTTTTGGAATTTCAATTTTTGATTTTGCTTAACTTCCAATGTGGTAATTTCAGAGTCTATCTTAAGCATGATTTTCATCAGGTCAATAAATTCTTCAACTTTTTTCAGCCTATTATTAGTAATATCAATTACACTATTGTAATCTTCTGTAGTCTTTTTTCTATATAAATCTAATTGACTTCTCAACTCTATTATAATATTACGCTGTTCCTCTATTATAGCTAAATAATCCTGATGGTTAATATCCTTATCTGATTTTCCACGATTTATTACGTGATTAGTGTCTACTAGCATAGGCTCAGTTCCATGTAACAACCACTCGAACCTAATGTTTGGATATGTTTCGCTGATGTCCTTTGCTAGCTTCTCAGAAATCTCATTCCTGCCTGATGTAACATACGTTAACCTCATGCCATTCTTGTCACCTATCGATACACCTATTGCATGTTTAGTCATTTTTAAGTAAGCTAACACAGATTCTATTCTTTCTTTCCCATTCATATTCAACCTATTAACCTTTATATCTTTCATTAGACATAAATCTTATTTAGAATAATTTTAAATTAAATAATTTTGTTTCGTTTTGTTTCAAAATGTTTTGATATGTTTCAATATGTTTTTATATTTGCTAAGTACAATTTGCAAAGCGCAAATTAAGCAAAGTTCTTTGACATATTGAATAAAATCGACGAAAGGCAAAAAAAACACTGTCAAGAGATTATAAGTTAAATCTTACAGTTGTAAAATACCCAGTTAGTTTAATGAAAACATATTGAAAGATATATACTAGATTCAATTCTGGTACTGGGTCTAATAATTTTAAAAAACCGAATCTATGCAAGAAGAAATTTATAAGATCATCAGAAATAATATTCCATTAAGGAAAAATATTGCTGATTTTTTAGAAGTAACTGAAACTACAGTTTATGGCCACGCAAAACGCAAGGCCCCTACCTTAAATAATTATATAGTTGTAAAAATTATAATGAAACATACCAATAAAAAGGAATCTGAAATTTTCGAAAAATCAGACCTCAATTTCATATGAATAAAAAACAAAAAATACAATTTTATAAACAGCAGGTTGAATCTGCCAAAATGATGAAAGAAGGAGCTAAGCTCCTTATTCACAATGCTAAACGTCTCGAAAGCGAAGCACAAAAGGCTCTGGATCAATTGGGAGTTGATCTAGAGCCTACTAGAAAACCAAAGTTTTCTTTATCAGATGAAACAAAATTCAAGCTAAGAGCAAACCTAACAAAATAAAAATAACCACTTCTTGCAGGAAGTGGCTAAGGATTAATAAACGCCTGGCATGGCATAAAACTAAAGTTATGACAAAGATACAAATATTGCAACAACTTGTACATACTCAAGTTAGCAATGACAAATCCAAGGATCTTTTAGGTAAAATTATCAGAAAAGAATTCGATGCTACTGATAATGAACAAAAAGCTTTTGAATTATTGACAATTGCTTTTAGATGGAAACTGCCTCAATTCAACGAAATGATTGATGATTATGAATTTAGTGATTTAAATTGGTTTTAAAATGCAAGAGGAATTCATAGAAGGAATAATTTACTTATGCATCTCGGGTATAATTTTTTTAGGAATATTCAATCTTCTATACTGGATATACAAAAAAACAAATAAATGGTATTAATCACAAAATCAACTTAAAAACAAACATATATGAGGACTATTAATATAAAAAAAATACAACTTATTAATTTCAAAGGAATTAAAAATTTGACGATTGACTTTGATAATAAAACGGATATTCTTGGCGCAAATGGAACAGGAAAAACAACAATTGCCGATGCTTTTACATGGTTATTATTTGGAAAAGACTCTACTGACAGAAAAGAGTTTGAAATTAAAACTTTAGATGAAGTTGGTAATGTAATTCCAATGATTGATCACGAAGTTTCGGCAGAACTGATAGTTGATAGTGAAATTCTAACAATTAAAAGAGTATTACGCGAAAATTGGGTTAAAAAGAGAGGTTATGAAGAAAGAGAATTTGGCGGGAATAAAATTGATTTGTATTGGAATGAAGTTCCAATGACAATAACCGAATTCAATAAAAAAATAAACACTCTTCTTGATGAGCAAGTGTTCAAAATGATTACGTCACCTACTTATTTTAACTCAATCAAATGGCCAGATAGACGAAACCTTTTGATTGATATTTTTGGAGAGGTATCAAATGAAGATGTAGCAAGAGGTAATTCTGCATTTGAAAAATTACTTGCTAAACTAACACAAGGAAAGACTCTCGATGATTATAAGGCACAAATATTAGCCTCAATCAAAAAGGCAAAAGAGGATTTAAAAAATATTCCGTCTCGAATTGATGAAGTTTTTAGAGGCAAACCAGAGGCACAAGATTTTGAAGTATTAGAGAAACAAAAGGCAAGCCTTGAAATCCAACTTAATAAAGTTGATTTAGAAATTTCAGATGTAAACAAAGCTTTCGATTCTAAATTAGCTTCCCAGAGAGAACAAAAATTAAGAGTAAACAATCTAAAAAGCGATTTAGAAATAATTGAGCAAAACGCCAAAAAAGAAGCTGAAAACAGATTAAAATCTGATACTTCTATTTTAGATTCTTTAGTAAAGCAGAAAACTGATAAAGAACAGGAATTACAATCCTATGAGTCGGCATTAAAAACGCTTAAAACTAAGAAAGAAGGGATTGAAGATCAAATTTCTTCAACTGAAAAGCAAATGGAAGATAAGCGCCAACAATGGCACGAAGAAAATAACAAGACTTTAGAATTCGACACGGATGATTGCACTTGTCCTACCTGCAAACAAGCTTTACCAACTGGAGACATCGAAGCTAAGAAATCACAAGCAATTACCAACTTCAATACTACTAAGTTGACTAATATTAGACGAATTGAAGCGGAAGGCACAAATCTTAAAGCTCAAAAAGAGAATTTAGAAGCTGAAATTAAAACCTTTGAAGCAAGAATTGAAACGGGTAAAGGTTCTGTTGAAAATGCCAAAACGCAACTTCAAGAAATTATTTATAAAATAGAATCTGAAAACTCAACCAGTTCTGAAATGCAGACGTTTGAATGCGTCTACGAGTCATTGATTTCTTCAAACAAAGAATATCAAGAAAAATCAATAGAGTTATCAAAATTTAAAGAAAGCAACGAAGAGGTGGGTCTAACGGTTGACAATTCCGAACTAATCGAAAAACGAAAATCATTAGTCTTCGAAATCGATAACTTAAAATCAAAGCTTCAAACTAAAGCACAGATTGAATCTGCTGAAATAAGAATTGCTGAATTACAACAAGAAGAAAAAACTTTAGCACAACAAATTGCTAATGTAGAAAAAGAACAATTCATCATTGAAAATTTCATAAAAGCAAAAGTTAATGCGCTCGAAGATGTTGTTAATAGCAAATTCAAATTTGTGAAATTCAAAATGTTTGACCAGCAAATTAATGGTGGCTTTAAAGATACTTGTGAAGTTACGGTAAACGGTGTTCCTTATTCAGATATAAACACCGCTTCAAAAATCAACGCAGGTTTAGATGTTATAAATGTGCTGTCGGAATTTTATGGAATATCAGCTCCAATTTTCATAGACAACGCAGAGAGTGTTCATACTTTAATTGATACAAAAAGCCAACTAATCAGATTAGTTGTTTCTGAGAATGATACTAAATTAAGGATCACCACTAAAGAGTTAGAAATAGCTCAGTTATGATTCCTTATAGAGTAAAAAGAAACCCCGATGGAACACTTGCTGAAAATTGCAAAGAAAATATCGGGGTAAAAATTGGCAGTTTTGATTGTACTGCCAAATGTCCATACAATCAAAATTCAAAAAAGAAATTCAAGAACAAGCTTTTAATCTTAAAGAGGTTAAATGCTCTGTTATTTCTAAAATTCAATTAATATTAGATATTTAAAATATGAGCGCAGAAGCAAACAACGCTACAGCAGTGGCAAAAGTAAAAAACGATATTTCGGTACAAGTGCTTTCAAAAATAAGTGCTTTTCAAGAATCAGGAGAACTGACCTTACCTAAAGATTATAAGGTAGAAAACGCTTTGAAAGCGGCATACATTATTCTGTCAGACCCTAAGAATAATCTACTTGCAAAGTGTGACAAATCAAGCATTTCTGAAGCTTTGCTTAAAATGGTAGTCTACGGTGTATCACCGATAAAAAAACAATGCTACTTTATTCCTTACGGAGATAAATTAGAATGTTCAATATCATATGCAGGTAACATTGCTATTGCAAAAAGATATGGAAAGCTTAAAAGCATCAAAGGGAATGCCATTTTTGAAGGCGATACTTTTGAATTTGAAGTAGACCAAAAAACAGGGCGTCGTAAAGTAATAAAACACATCCAAACTTTAGAAAGTGTTGGTACTAATAAAATAAAAGGAGCTTACGCTGTTTATGAACTAAATGATGGTTCTGTAGACGTAGAGGTTATGAGTATTAATCAAATTCAAATGGCATGGGCTCAAGGAGGTTCAAGGGGTAACTCTTCAGCTCACAAAAATTTTGCGGACCAAATGGCAATAAAAACAGTGCTTAACAGAACTTGTAAATTACTTATAAGCGCATCTGATGATTCTGTTTTATACGATCCATTAGAGGAAGAAAAGGTGATAGATGTAGTAGCTGAAAATGTTCAACATGAAGTTGAAACAAATGCAAATAAAGAATCATTAGACTTTAGTGCAGAAGCAGTAGAAACGCAATTTGAGGAAGTTCAAGCTACCGAGGCTGTTATGGAGACTGAATTTAAAGGACCAGGATTCTAATTATGAAACTTAAAGTAATAGGATCAGGATCGAAAGGAAATGCCTACATTCTCGAAAATGAGAATGAGGCGCTACTAATTGAAGCTGGAGTCAACATCAAAGAGATAAAGCAAGCCTTTGATTTTGATTTATCAAAATTAAAAGGATGTATCGTTACACATGAACACCTTGATCACGCTAAAGCAATGCATGATGTAATGCAATTAGGTATCGACGTTTATGCTTCGAAAGGAACTTTAAAAGCTAGAAACCTTCTTAATGAAAAAAGAGCTAATATCTTAACCCCCAAAGAATCAGTTGAAATAGGTGGTTTCAAAATACTTCCATTTGATGTAAAACATGACGCATCGGAACCTTTGGGGTTTCTAATAGATCATCCAGATTGCGGTAAAACACTTTTCTTAACAGATACTTATTATTGTAAGTATCTGTTTAAAGGACTTAGCAATATTATAATTGAGGCTAACTATTCTAAAGAAATTATTAACCAAAAATATGGTCCAGAAAGCGAAATGGAGTTTTTAAGAAATAGGATCTTAAAATCACACATGTCATTAGCTAACTGCAAGGAAACGTTAAAAGCAAATGATTTACGCCAAGTAAACAACATTGTGCTTATCCACTTATCGGATAGTAATTCTGATGAAAAACAGTTTGTCAAAGAAATTAATGAGTTAACTCAAAAAAATGTTACCGCTGCTGTTAATGGATTAGAAATAAACTTTAATAAAACTCCTTTTTGATGATTTATAATTCAGAAAAGAAAATTGATACACAAAGAGCTCTTGTCAAAATAAGACAGCTTATTTCTCAACGAAAAACCTTCGAGCTTACAGAAAAACGCCCCAAAAGAACTCTTAGTCAAAATAATTACCTACACCTTATCCTTTCTTGGTATGCTTTAGAATACGGAGAAACACTTGCTTACATTAAGCAGGAAGTATTCAAAAAACAAATTAACCAAGACCTTTTTCATACTGAGTTTATCAACAGAAAAACAGGAGAGATTAGAGATAGTTGGCGTAGTTCTGCAGACCTTTCTACTGCGGAACTCACGCAGGCTATAGAAAGGTTTAGAAATTATTCTGCTAAAGAAGCGGGTATTTATCTGCCCGAACCAAGTGATTTAGCTTACATAAAAGAGATAGAAATTCAAATCGAAAACAATAAACTCTACTTATGAAGATTACACCTCAAATGATTGAAAACACACAGGCGTTTTCAAAATTAGAAAAGTTCAAACAAAACCTATTGGTGAAAAAAAGTAACCGTTCAGTTTTGGAAACAGCTTTTATCCACCACTCTATTTCAGGCGAAATATTGCCAAACATCGGTGGCTCTAACACTGGTATCTTAAAAGAAATTATTCATGGAAAAGCAAGATGCTCAACAGAAGTACAAGATTAGCTGGATTGACTACAAACCAGGTAGTCAAGAGCATTTTGATATGTGCAACCCTTTTTTTTCATACCAATGTAGAGTTGTTTATCAGGCGTTATTACGCGGAGAAAAGATAACCACTAGCACAGCTTTGATAAAATACAAAGTAGGTGACCTTCGAAGAAGGGTAAAAGACCTAAAAGATATGTGGGGTGTACCAGTACTATCTGAGTACACTAAAACACGATATAAAATTTATTTTCTAAACATTAACCCCAAATAAAATGAATATCACGATTAAAAAGGCTTCATTACGAAATAATATGTTTCTTAATTACGAATTCGAACAGAAAGACACAGAAGTAAACAATACTATTAAGACCCAGTCCGACGCACCAATTCACGAGGATTTGGCTAACCTATTCCGAAAGCTGATACCTCACTTCGCTTTCATAACAGAAGAGATTAGCGAGGATTTGGCTCTTAATGCAATAAACGACCCCGACGATTATTTGTTCAGGCCTTTAGAGAATGCAATTGAACCAAAACTTTATAATTTCTATGTGACAGAATTCTGTGTAGTAGATAAAAAAGGATTGAATTTTGTTTCACTCTCTGGAGGTAAAGTTTTGGCTTCTAAAGACACAATTTCTTTTTCCACCTACTTAGTAGACCTTGATTCGTTAAACGATTACAAATTTGTAAGCGAGCTGTCAGATTTAATTGAAGAATTGAAAAGAGAGGTTTTACTTTATATGGATGGAAAGCAAGCGCCTAGAAAGCAACTTGAAATGTTTGACGAAGAAGAACCTAAGTCAAAAAGAAAAAGAAAGTAGAACAAGAAACGAGTGCTTTTGAATAATGCAGATTATTGAGCACCCAACAGAGTTTCATATTCGCATAGAATATGACAGATTTAAGATCACAAATGAAAATAAGATAAAGAAAATAGACGGATCTAAGTTTTCATGGGCAAAAAAAGTTTGGGTTGTGCCTTATTCGAAAAAACAGGAATTAGAGGAGGTTCAGAAGCAAACAAGAGCTGAGTGGATTGTTTTAGATAATCGTCCCGAAATAGTCGGGGCGATTCCTCCAATGCCTGATTTAGATTTCGATTTAAATATCGTAAACAGCGAAAATGGCTACAAGCCCAGACCTTATCAATTACAAGGAATAGCCAGAGGTTTAGAGTTAAAAATGTTTATCAATGGTGATGAACAAGGATTAGGAAAAACACTCCAATCATTAGCTACTATTTATGCTGCACACCTAAAAGGTGAAGATGTATTTCCTTGTGTTGTAGTTTGTCCATCGACAACTAAAATAAACTGGCAACGAGAATGGAAGATGTGGACAGGGATTGACGCTTTAATCCTTGAAGATAAGAATAAAGATACCTGGAACAGATTCTACGAAATGGGATTAAATAAGGTATTTATAGTCAATTATGAATCATTAAAGAAATACTTCGTAAAGTCGATGCCGAAAGGAAGGTTTAAATCTTCTGAAATGATAATGGATGAACGAATTCATCTATTTAAATCGATAATCATTGACGAAATACACAGGCTGAAAAACCCTTCCTCTCAACAAACCAAAATAGCTTTAAGATTAGCAGTAGGTAAAAAATACCGAATAGGACTAACAGGTACTTTGGTGCCTAACAGACCTATAGAAGCCTTACCTCAATTAGCTATTATAGGTAAGCTAAAAAGCGAAAAAGTATTCAAAGAGCGATATTGTGCAGGTGGTTCTGGAGCTTCGAATTTGAAAGAACTCAACTATATGCTTTACCAACACTGTTATTTCAGACGTGAGAAAAAGGAAGTAGCAAAAGACTTACCAGAAAAACAAAGACAAACAATTCTTTGTTCGATATCTAATCAAGATGAATACGACAAAGCTAAAAATGACTTTACAAAATGGCTCGCAGAACAAGGCTGTGATGATGCTGATATAGCTAAAAAGCTACAAGGTGAAATCATGGTAAAAATGGGAGCTTTGAAACAGATTTCTGCTAAAGGAAAACTAAAAGAAGTCAAAGACTTTGTTCAAGACATAGTAGATTCAGGAGAAAAGATAATACTGTTTGCTAACCTACATTCTATTGTTGACGAAGTTATACAATTATTCCCAGGTGCAGTAGAAGTCACGGGTAGATTAAGCCAAGAAGAGAAACAGCGATCTATAGACAGCTTTCAAAACAATTCAGATGTAAAAGTGATTGTTTGTAATATCAAAGCTGCAGGAGTAGGTATCACCCTTACAGCTTCTTCAAGAGTGGCATTTATAGAATACCCATGGACCTACGCCGATTGCGCACAATGCGAAGATCGAGCGCACCGTATAGGGCAAAAAAATACCGTAATGTGTACCTACTTCTTAGGAAACAATACCATAGACGAGTATATGTATAATATGATACAGCAAAAAAGACATATAGGCAACACTATAACAGGAGCAACTGATAATATGGAAATGACATTTGTGGACAATGTAATTAATCTATTCAAAACATGATCGATATAAACGCAATTAACCGTGGTAAAGCGGTGGTTAACGAAATAGCCTTTGCGCGATCATTTCATCATAGCAACACCTACTACCTGTTCAGAAATGTATCTGAACAGGTAGTAATAAAGATTGAAAACAACAAATTATTGTCTAGTCACAAACTATCTGGTCAAGAGATAGAATACCTACAAAATCAATTCCCAAATCTATTAAAAACACTTTAATACTATGGCAGAAAACAAAAAATCATTTGTCGCATATTGTGATTGGCAGGGTATTTTTGATATGTTAACGGATCAAGAAGCAGGAATTTTAGTCAAACATTTATTCTCTTATGTGAATGATGAATCGCCAATTTTAGAAGATAGAGTTTTAAAAATGGCTTTCGAATCTATAAAAACACAATTAAAAAGAGATTTAAATAAGTATAACTGTGAGTTAGAAAAGAAGAGCTTAAGCGGTAGAATAGGTAATTTAAAAAGATGGAATCCAGATATTTACAGTGATTTTATTGGTAAAAAAATAAGCCTTGAAGAAGCTGAAAAAATCGCAGAGCATCGCAAAACATCGCATTGCGATATTTTTATCGCAAACATCGCTGATAATGATAATGATAATGATAATGATATTATTAATATTAATAATTCTAAATCTCATTGTGTCGCTAACGCGCCACTTCCAAAAAAAAATAAATCAACCCCAATTAGCTTCTTCTAAAAATTCAAAAAAAATAGAAAAAGAAAAAAAAGTTGCGCCAAAAAAGAAAAAGCAACAGAGCATTGGAAATCGTTGCTAAACGTTTGGTTTAACTTTTACAAAACAAAATTTGCCATCGAGCCGACTTTCAATTCAGCCCAAGGCAAGATTTTAAAAACTATTCTGGAAAATTGTTACTCGCTGTCTCAAAAAAAGGACATATCAGAGGGAAAGGATTTTGCTTGGCCAGAAGACCGAGCCGTTCGAGTGTTTACTAAATTTCTTGAAAACGCGTGGAGTAACAAATGGCTTCGAGAGCATTTTTTGCTTAAAAATCTCATGTCCAACTTTGACGCAATTACAAATCAAACCGTAAAACAAACGCCAAATGAAAACACAAAGACACCTACCTACAAAAAGCAATTCAGGTTTAGCACTGCAAACGCCATCGAGACCATTACTGGCGGTTCTTAACGAGGATTATCCGAAAATACGAGCTGTTGAGGATGTTGCTGAGACCGACGGCTTGATGAATTATTTAATCACGCTTTTGAATCTGAAAATCTCAAACGAAGAGGAAGAGCGGGATTTGAATATCCAGATGCTGGTGGTTAAAGATTTTATCATTTCCAAATTCGGAAATCTAACCATTCCAGAAATCAAAGAAGCGTTCAAAATGTATGTTGCTAGAGAGTTTTCAAATATAAAAACTTTCAGATTATTAGATAGTATTAGCGCAGGAGAGGTTTTGAGTGCGTTTTTAGACCACCGAAACGAGTCGTTAAGGGTGTACGACCATAAGATGAAAATAAACGCGTTAAAACAAGAATTTCGAAATGAAGACGAAATAGCCAAAACAAAACATCTTCTTTTAAAAAACATTTTCACGGATGTAGAAGGAAAAGGGTATTCAGGCGATGCTTGGATGCTTTACGACGAACTTTATAATTCTGGAAAAATAACAATCTCCGATAGCGAAAAAAAGGATTTGTACAAAAAACAATTGCAAAAACACATCAAGGAAGAAAAGCAAATTGTGAACTCAAAAAGACCGCTGAACTACAAGGCGGTTTTGGCAGAAATTCAAAAAGAAGCCATGTCGAGTAAACCACTTTTAGTGGTTCAAAACAGGTGTAAAAGCGTTTTGGTTTCGGAATACATAAAGAATAATTTCAAAGACAAAGAGGAGTTTCTTGCCTCATTTTAAGCCATTTAAATCATGAAAGAAAAAATATTAATCGGCATCGATCCTGATGTTGATAAGAGCGGTTTTGCCTTTATTAAAGAGAATAAATTGCAACTGAAAAACTTAACCTTTTTCGAGCTTTTTGATACACTAAAATTTTACAGTGAAAGAGAAATTAAGCCAACGGTTTATGTGGAAATGGGAGCTTTGAATAAATCAAATTGGCATTCAAAAGAAGGTAAATCATCAAAATGGAACGCGAATATAGGGGCTGCTTTAGGGCGAAATTTTGAAGTAGCTAATAAGCTTGTAGAAATGTGTAAATATCTAAAGATACCTGTTGAATGCGTTAAACCGACAAGAAAAAAAAACTGACGGTGAAATGTTTAAAAAACTGACGGGTTTGAAAATTAGAACCAATCAAGAGCAACGCGACGCCTATATGCTTATCCATGGAAGATAAGTATAAAATTCCTTTCACAGGTTGAATTGTCAACCCAATATTGCTTCGTAATACTTAACAAATGAGCCACACATCATTCCCTTACGCCGAGGTTTTTATAAATCAGCGTTGGTGGGATCAATAATTAAAATTTATAACAATGAGTAACACTTTAAAAATTCAAATTCCTGCTGGATTTGAGATTGACAATTTCGACCCTAAAACAGGCGAGGTAAAATTCAAAGAAACGCCTAAAGACATCAAAGAACGTATCAAAACCTTTGTAGATGTATTAATAGTATTAAACATTGACGGTTCAGCGTTTGCAGAACAAACCCAAAACTTACCTTCAGACGAATTGGCGTACAAACAATTAAAACTAATTGCCCAAGCATTAAATCAAGGTTGGACGCCTGATTGGTCAAACAAAATGGAATATAAATATTATCCATGGTTCGAAATAGGTTCTCCTTCGGGTGGCGGTTTTTCGTTCGGCGGCTACGATCTCTGGTATTCGGTTTCGCTTGTCGGCTCGCGCCTTTGCTTCAAATCATCTGAATTAGCAGAATATGCAGGAAAACAGTTTGAAGCGATTTACAAAGATTTTTTAACCCTTAACAAATAACACAATACCGTATGGCAACGAGAATTTGATACAGATACCTCTCCAATAGATAAAAATCATATTAACGACAACTTAGTAGATAATATTATGAATACATCACCAGCATTTAAAAAAGCGATACAAAATTACTTAGAGAAACGAGCGTCTGAGGATGAACTCTTCGCAATCACCTACAAAAAAGAAAACAAAAGCATAGACGAATGTTGCAACTACATTTTAGAATGTGCTAAAAAGGGAAAGCAATTGGATATGCTGATGAAGAAGTGTATGGGTGGGCGGCTCATTATTACGATGAAGACGACATTAAGGATATTAAAGCAACTCCTTGTAATGTAGTTGTAAACGAATCGGTAAAAGTAGTTCCTAACGCTACGCTAGAAGCGTTAAAAAATAAGCCAAAAACGAAACCAATTAAAAAGGTAGAGGCTGCTAATGTATTAGATTTATTTAGTGATCTATGAAGCCTGTTACTAAATTACAGCATGAGGTAGTAGAATGCAGTAGCAGACTACTGCCTATTGAGAAAGAAGTTGTGGATTGGGCAAAAAAGATTGTTTATTGCATAAAGGGTTCTATACTAAAAACAGTGTTTTATGTATGGATTGCGGAGAAAAGTTTGAAAGAAATTTCAAAAAAAGAAAAAAGATAAAATGTCCTAACTGCCAAACGGCACTTAACTTAGAAGAAAGTAGGTGCTTTACAGATAAACAATCCGTTTGCTACGCTACAGCTGAAATATACGGCAGGTTTCAAGTGATTAGAAACTTTGAGTTAACCTCTGATCACCGTAAGGGAGAAAAAGTAAAATACACTAATAGAGAACTTGTCCAATACTGGATTGATGAAAAAGGAAAAGTTACCTTTATAGGATTGAAACATATACTTAACTCATATGCAGATAGCTGGAATTCTAATTGGGAGATTAGATTAGCAAGAAGTACCTACTGGTGTCGAAATAACTATGATACTTATCCTTTTATGTATCATAAAGACTCTTACTTTCAAGAGCGATACACCAAGTTAGGTATATCGCATAATCTCCCCAAAACAGGCTTATCTATTCTAGAGGCAGAAACAGAGATAGCTAGTAGGCCAAAAGTCGAGACACTAATTAAGCAAAATAAATTTGAACTTGCTAGATTCATAATAAGGGATAATTACAAAGGTAACCTATATTGGTCTAGCATTAAAATAGCGCTAAAACACCAATACTTAATAAAAGATGTTACTCTTTGGGTTGATTATTTAGATGTTTTAAAATACTTTAAAAAGGATTTAAACAACCCTTCAATAATTTGTCCTGATAATCTTAAAAAGGAACACGACCGGTTGTTCAAAAAGAAGTCAGAGATTGAGCGAAAAAAGCAACGCGAACGGGAAAGAAAGGCTGCTATACAAAGACAAAAACAACTTGAAGAAGCCGAGAAAAGATATCGGGATTTTGTATCAAAATTCACCAATATAAAACTTGAAAAAGGGAATATTACCGTTAGTGTTTTAAAGGATATCAACGAATTCAGAATAGAGGGGACATTCCTTGATCACTGTGTGTTTAGTAACGAATATTATTTAAAAGAAAATTCACTATGCCTTTCAGCCAAAGTAGCTGGAGTACGAACGGAAACTATAGAGCTTGATATAAATACACTTGAAATCATTCAATCTCGAGGCAAAAACAATAAACCCTCTCCATATCATACAAAAATTATCAACCTAGTAAAAAATAACTTATCAAAAATTAGAGAAATCATTAACAGTAAATTAACAGCGTGAAAAATGGAATTAAAAATAGACAGCAAGAAATTATTAGAAAAATTTCAATATCTAAACGGGGTTATTTCAAATAACTCTACTATGCCAATTCTTGATAATTTCTACCTAGAAATTGAAACGGATAAAATGCAGATCACAGCTTCTGACTTAGAAAACACTTTTGTTACAAGCATTGAGCTTTTAGAAAGCGTAATGATTAAGCAAGAGTTATGCATAAATGCAAAAATTATTATTGAGATTCTTAAAGCCATACCACATCAGCCATTGACCTTGAAGATAAACGAGAATAATACGGTAGATATTGTTTCAGAATCTGGAAATTACTCAATTGCGTACAGCGATGCAGTCCAATACCCTAAAGTTAAAAGTATTGTGAATCCAAAAGGGATTTCAATTAGTTCTGACACCTTACTGAAAGGAATTAGTAAAACAGTATTTGCTGCAAGTAACGATGATTTACGTCCCGTGCTAACGGGGGTGTTTATTGAATCATCAACAGAGCTAATCACGTTTGTAGCAACCAATGCGCATAAATTAGCTAAATACTCGGTACCAACGAGTAACACAGAATCTTTTTCTTTTATCTGCCCTAAAAAGCCTCTTTTATTATTAAAATCTATTTTGGAAAATGGCAAAACAATAAGCATAGAGTACAACGAAACGAATGCTTTGTTTGACTTAGGGAATTACAAACTAACTACTCGTTTAGTAGATGGTAAATACCCTAATTACGAAGCGGTAATTCCTAAAGACAATCCTTATCAAGTAATTGTTAATCGTCTTTCATTACTGAATTCGATTAAGATGTGTTCAATATTCTCAAGCAAAGAAACGAACAGTATAAAATTACATTTCAAAGAAGGAAATGTGGCTGTTTCTGCAGAAGATATTAACTACTCTAAAAGTGCGATAGAAAACCTTGCGTGTGTGTATGCTGGGGATGAAATAGCAATTGGATTTAACGCTAGATATTTCATGGAACTATTATCAAATATAGATTCGGAAGAAATTTATTTACAGCTTTCAGACCCTAGAAAAGCGGGAATATTACTACCAGTTGAAGGAGAGACGAACAGCACATCATTAATGCTGTTAATGCCAACATTATTAAGTTAAACAAATTATAGATCATGGAAATTTTAGGAAGAATTAAAGTCATTAACCCCACACAAGAAGTTAGTGCGTCTTTTAAGAAGAGAGAGTTAGTAATTACAACAGACGAGCAGTATCCACAGCATATCATGGTTGAGTTTACTCAAGCAAAAGTGGATGATTTGAATAATTTCCAAGTGGGAGAACAAGTAAAAGTATCGATCAACTTGCGTGGTCGAGAATGGATTAACCCACAAGGAGAAGCTAAATATTTTAATTCAATTCAAGGATGGCAAATAGAAAGACTTAATCAAAATAATACTACTCAAAGGCCTGAAAGCGCAGTTGATAGATACATGGAAAATAAAGCAGTGTTTAACCAAGAAGACGACGATTTACCGTTTTAATATTATTGTTTAAAATGAATTACGATAAAAAACAAACTTTTGTAAACGGCGTAATTATCGGGGTATTGATTTCATTTATCCTGAACGCATTATTAATACTATTAACATGTTAAATATAACTGCTTATGTGCACGGTATTCTGTTAAAATATCTCCCTTATGGGGTTTATTTTAATTCAAAATATGCAAGAATAAAATTAATAGGATATAATGGGAGATTTATATGTTTTTTTAACCAAATAAAATGATATGACGACCAAAACTAAGAAAAAGAAACCAGTAGGCACGCTTAATATTTTTGAAATAGAAAAAAAACTTCGTTTAGATGCTATACACATTTCACAAAACCGAGTAGAAACAGGGAAAGTGAAATATTTGTTGAAGAATTAGAGAAAATAACAACCAATTAAGAAAAATATGATTTGGAATAAACTTTCAGAAAAAAGACCATTTGCTTATAAAACAGGAATTTTCGATGGCAAACAAAGCGATAAAGTTTTGGTTTGTGACGAATACGGAAAATACCACATTGCAGAAATGTATGAGGGTTTTTTAGATGGTTCATCATTTTGCGACTTCTATGACCAAAATGACAATGAAATTAAAAACGTTGAGTATTGGATTGAAATTGAAAATCCTTTTTAAGCAAATAGTCACCAAAAACTAAAAAAATATGGATCATTACGAAGAAGTATTGAAACTATTACACGATAAATTCGGTTGGAATTTAACAAATTCACTCACTGCAACAGGCAAAAAACTTGTTGCAGATACAATTGAAGCCTTAAAGAATTTTGAACATAATAAAAATAAAAAGATAAAACTAGAAGTCACTGAAGCCCAATTGAATGCTATAATGAATTTAACAGATGATATATCTGCAATGGTTGGTGGAGGTGTACCAGCAGAAAAAGCAAGCCAAACAAGACCGAAAAAATAAAATTAACCAAGCTTTATTAAATTAACTATGAAAGACAACAAATCGAACCACGGCTACCGCGTAGAAACTAATGGGGAATGTTTAACACCTGTTATAAGAAGTAGCGGGTATAAATTTTAAAAGTAATTATGAATTTCACTATTGAACAATTAGAATATTTATTTAAACAACAAAAAGAATTAGTCGTGGATAGATTGCTAAATTCAACTGGTTCTTACAATAATAAAACTGATTCAGGGAATTACGTTCCTTTAGATATAAATAAAGAAGAGTTTAGAAAAATAGCTATGTCTGCAAAAATGCCAAATGATATAGAGATATTAAAAAAATATGATGCAAAGTAGATATGTAGCTATTTCTTATAACTAATAAATAGACGCAACTCCGTAAGTAATGAATAAACTTGAATTATGAAAAAAAAAGAATTAGATTTTTTAGAAACGCGGTTAATAAATACGCTATCTATCTGTAGTAGATTCGCTTTTAGTGAGATAGAATATGTTTACAGAAAAGTAAATTCGTTCGATAAAACAATACTATGTTTGAAATTAGCAACGTCAGGTATTCCTTTGAGTGATTCAATTTTAGAAATGGTAGAAGGCTTAAAAGCCACAGGTGCCGATCCTATTTAGTTGCGTTGAATTGGGGAGATGGCTGCGTCTGCTTTTGGTTGGTTATAAAATGCCCTATAACTAATAAATAGACGCAACTCCTTTTAAATTTCGTCCTACAGCGGGTAAATATGGTATTGTACCCAACCAATACGAATATAATATTGGCGACCGCATAGGGCAGTTAATTCTCCCTTATCCAAGTGTTAATTTTATTGAAACTGACCAACTTTCAGAAACCGAAAGAGGGATTAGAGGGTATGGTTCTAGTGGAAAGTAAAAAAATATTTTCGCTAAGAATTGTATTACAAATAAGGCTGTCTAAATAGACAGCCTTATTACTATATTCGGTTTGTAGGTTTTTTTAAACTTCTTCATCAACAAGTTGCATAGCTTCTTCTGATTTCAATTGGAAATTCTCCCATTCAATTTGTTTTTGTTTATCTTTTGTAAACGCTTCTTCTATAGCTAGACTTTCTCTATACTGAATAGCTTCGGCTGTCATTGTCCATTTTGCTTGGATGCCAAGTCTGTCTAATTCATCTTTTATATCTGAAAGTTGTAATTTGAAAAACTCTTTTCTTGGATTTACTTTGTTCAATTGAGAAAACATGAATTTTTATGAAGTTCTTTTTCAAGTTTAGGAGCGTCATCACTAAAAATCATAGAATGAACATCAAATTCAAATGGAACACTAGCATCGCCCAACTCCCTAACTCTATCAAGTGGATCCAAACGTCTTGTCATACCAATTTTAAACACATTTTCTCCAAAAGAACCAATATTTGAAATAATATAGACGTTCCCAGATTTTGTCTGTTGAGCCATTGATAATGCTCTTTTATTTTTATCCTCAGCAAGTTGAAGTTTGTCTTCTAACTCGCGTAACTTTTGTTCTAGTTCTAATCTTTGCTCATCGTTTGCTTGTGATGCTTCTTTTTGAGCTTTTTCTATTAGTTTTTTTAGAGTTTCTTCTTCTTTTTGAGCTTCTTTAATAGCTTTTTCATATTCTCTTCTTGCTCTTTCTTCCTCTCTAATCTGATCTCTAAGTATCTTTTGTTCTTCCTGATCTTTCCATTTTAATTCCTGAGCAATTACCGCCCATTTTAACTCGTCAATTCTAGCTTGTAAATACTCCTCTGTGATAACAGCGTTTCTAAAAGCTTTCCCATTGTTGTTTACTAATTGATATGAATCTTTGATCTTTTGTTCTAAAGTTCCATAATTATCTTTTTTTACTTGTGAAAGAATACTATCTACTTTTCCATTAAAAGCATCCAAAACAAAACTCATTGCTATTTGCTTTCTGTTTGCCTCTACATAATCACATTTGGCATAAGTTTCATTTTTAACCATTAATCTCGTTTTTTCCCTACAAAACTTTAGTTTTTCTCCAGCTTCTGTGTGTTTAAAATCTTCTGCTAAATTATCTAACAAACTATAAGTTGGAATTAGATATTGGTCTCCGTATCCCTCAATTATATTTTTCATAGCCTTTGCTGTTCTTTCATACTCCTTAGAGTCTTGCAAAGCTTTAAAAGCATCACCAGCTATTTCTTCAGCCTTTCTTTCTGCTGTCTCAATAATTTGTTTTGCTTCTTCAGTAGAATTGTTTAAAAGACTTGTTGCATTTTCCTTTAAAAGTAAAGCATCGGCATTAGCTTTAGATTTTGTTAATTTAGCCTCAGAAACAGCTTGATCAAGATTTTGCTTTGCAGTTTCAAGAATATCATTAGCTTCTAAATTAGCTTTTAATAAAATATCCTTAGCCGTTTGTTCGACATCAACAATGCCTTGATATTTTTTTAGAGAATTAATGTTTTCTTCTAAGATGGAGTTTTTTTCGGTTAACACCGCCTTTTCTTTTTCAAGAAGTTCAATTTCAGAACTTAAAGATTTAGCTTTTAGTTCTAAATCAGCGATGATTTTTTTGTATTTCTTTTTGTTATTGATTAAAACCACTGTCATAATTATGACAGCTAAAAAAAGGATAAAGCCCATAAAATCTGTTTGTTTAAGTTTATTTAAAATGAATTATTAATATGTTTTGTTTAAATAAGTATCGACTTGTATTTGTCCTTTTCGGTTTTCTAGTTCTGCTGCTACGGAAATAGGAACACATTTTTTATTTACAGGATTCAAAAATACTCGAAGTGACTTCGCTATTACTAATGCTATAGGGATACCTACAATAGAAAAGCAAAGCGCAAAAACTTGAGTTATTGCAAAGCAAGCTAAACACAATCCAAGTGGGAAATATATTATAGACACTATTGCAGAGTAAGCTTCCCACAAAGTGTTCTGTTTAATATTAAGTTTGTCTTTGCTTATCATTGTATTTCCAAATGGTTTTAACAGGAATTTACCATATTCCATAAGCCCAATGCCAATTGGTGAAGCGACTATAGTTGCTGTTAAAATTAATCCAAATAACATTGTTAGAATTGCTGTTAAAAACCCCAAAAAAGGGAAGTACCAAAGAATGTTTCCGATTGTCCTCATTAGAATTTGTTTTTAGTTAATTATTGTGATTTTTAAAACTGCTAATATATCCAAAAAACAATATCAATAAAACCATTTTTTCTTGAATAACTAAAATTATCAACCCAATATTGCTCTATAATTAACAAGCATAAATATGACAATTTTAACTTTTATTCCAGAAACAGATTTAGACCTAACTTTCGCAGCAGGCACTTTAAACAAAGCTAATATTAACTACGTATTCAACAGTCACAAAAACGCGATACTAATTACTTGCGACGATGAACAGACCGCTCATGTAGAAGGATTAATCATGTCCGGTGCAAACGGTAAACTAGTAGAAAAAAATACAGATTATTTATTAGGTGCCGAGGTGATAATCTGCCGTAATTTAACTTCTGATCCTTACAATAAAAAAGGTGGAACAGGAAAAATAATAGGATATTCAGATGATAAACACATGGAATTGTCAACATATAAAATCCAGTTTCTTGACGGAGTAGTCGGTTTATATCAATATGGAACTTTTAAATAAATATGTTTAAATTTTGTAAACGCTGTTTCACTTTCAGATTGTTCAAAAACAGCAAATGTATAGTATGCAATAAAAAGCCACTTTTTTAAGGTGGCTTTTTTAGTATATTTTACTATTTAATAATATAATTTACTAATTTTGTTTCATAATAATTCCAAAAAACAAAATATAGTGATAGGAAACAAAGTAATAGCTACAAGATTAATACAATGGAAGGAGTTACAATTCATTCAACAACCAAACTTCAAGGAATGGATAGGCTCTTCTGATAAGAAGCTTCAAGAATCATTGCTTAAATATCAATTTGCAGACCCTTTTAAGGTCTGGGAAGAAAATGGAACCATCTATTGTTTAGATGGCAAGCACAGATATTTAGACCTTGTTAAACTTTCAGAATCAGGTTTAGATGTACCTGAGTTGTTACCAGCGACATTTATAGATTGTGCCTCAAAAAAAGAAGCTGCCGAGTTAGTGTTAATCTACTCTTCAAGTTACGCTAAAATAACAGAACAAGGCCTTTTAGAGTTTGTCCAAAATTTTGAGCTAGACTTTCCAGACTTAGCTGAAATGATTAACATTCCAGACTTTGATGATATTGCATTTCAAGGTCTTCTAAACAAAGACGAGAATCCTTTGCAAGAAGAACGCGTTCCTAGTTCGTTAAAAGAAAGCTTTCTAATCCCTCCTTTCTCTGTTTTAGATACTAGAAATGGTGAATGGCAAGCTCGAAAAAGAAAATGGTCTACATTATTCAACTCACAAGAAAGCAGAGAAGATGTTGAGTTAATTGCTAAAAGTGGACAATCAACCGCTATTTATGAGTTAAGAAACAAAATGCGTGAAGCATTGAGCCGAGAGCCAAACTGGGATGAAACAATAGATTATGCAAAGAAAAAAGGGATGCACGTTTTTGAAGGTGCTAGTATATTCGACCCCGTTCTTTGTGAATTATCGTATCGTTGGTTTTGCCCTGATGGTGGAAAGATATTGGATCCATTTGCTGGCGGTTCAGTTCGTGGTGCAGTTGCAGGAATTCTAGGGTATTTCTATGAGGGAATTGATTTAAGAGCGGACCAGGTAGAGGCAAACAGAAAGCAAGTTAGAGAATTATCCCTCAAAGACGTGCATTATAATATTGGCGATAGTAACGAAGTACTTGATAGAATATCGATGAATGCTGACTTTGTGTATAGCTGTCCTCCTTATGCTGATTTAGAAAAATATAGCGATGATGCGAAAGACTTGTCTAACATGGACTACAAATACTTTAAGGAAGTATATTTTTCTATCATTAAAAAATCAGTCGCCAAACTCAAAGACGACCGCTTTGCGTGCTTTGTAGTTGGTGATGTTAGAGACAAAAAAGGGTTTTACTACAATTTTGTAAGCGATACTATTCAAGCGTTTAAAGAAGCTGGCATGGAACTTTACAACGAAATGATACTTGTAAACGTAGCTGGTTCCTTAGCTATTAGAGTAAGACGCCAATTTAATAATGGTCGAAAGGTAGGTAAAATGCATCAAAATATCCTTGTGTTTTATAAAGGTGATCCGAAAAAAATCAAAGATAATTTCCCAGAACTTAACCTTGGCGAGCTTGAAGCAACAGAGGAAGTAGAAACGGTTTTTTAAAACATAAATAAATAGGTTTGGTTATTTTTACGCCATTAAATTAAACCTAGTCAAAAATGGCGTTAACCAATGAAGAATGCATAAGAGAAATGGTAACAACAATAATATCATACCTAGACGATGAGAAGGTAATTAATGAAAACGCTTTGAAGGCCTACGAAAACAATTCCTTATTAGACACTGATTCAGATATTAGAATTTTAAGAGAAAAAGAAGCGATTAAGTTGCGCGATAGAATCACAGAACTAAGCCGACATATTGCCGTAATCAAACGAATGTTCCCAAATGGCTAAAAGCACGAAGATAGAAACGGAAAAAAGGGTTTTCACCATTCAAGGCTGGATCTTGAATGGTGTTCCTGATTATCTGATTCTCAAAAATATTGAGCAATCAGATTGGGATATTGGCAGACGCCAAGCTAAAAACTTGCTAAGAAAAGCTTACTTAGCATGGCATGAAAATGAAGAGGCTACGATTGAACAAAAAAGAAGTCTTAGAATTGCGGAAATAAAACAGAAACTCCGCAACATGAAATCGGAGTTTCAAAATACACCGAAAGGAATGCAAGTTTATTTGAACTATATAAAGGAAATAAATAAACTAGAATCACTATACCCTATAACTAGACATATAATTCAAGGAGACTCTGATAAACCTATAGTTGTAGAGTCAAGAGAGGATTTAGATGCTAGAATAGACCAACTTCTTGCTAAAGCTGAAATGCAAAAAAAATTATCAAATAAATAGTATATTTTACTATTTAATAATATATAGTATTAATTTTGTTAAAAAAATATTATGATAACTATAGAGGGAGGAAAAATATACGTGGACTCGGTAGAAACTGACAACACTGAGTTAATTGGTAACGCATTGAAAGATTATGCCGAAGCATCAAAGGACGATAAAATGTGTATTTATCTGAAAGATAATGACGTATTTATTTACGATAAAACTGAGAAACAGCATGAAATTTCTGAACAACTACTTTAAAAAACGAGCTGACAAGAAAAAAGAATCTAGGAAGCTACAAAGAAAGTAATATCGAATTATAACAACCTTATCAACGAGTACAACCTTATCATTGAAAAAAAATCAAAGCTATCAAAAAAGAACGAGATAATGTGATGTTAACCGTTGCTTATTTGATAGAAAAAAAACACCTAGTATTTGACAAATGAGTTTGACCGAAGCTGAAATATTAGAACTTGAATCGCTACTAGAGAAACGAGAACTTTATATTAAGCGAGACAGGCTTATCACTACAGACGAGCATACTAACCCTAACTTCTTGCTGTTACAGAAGTCTATCCAGGATCAGAAATACAATGAGGAGGGACATCTATTAGCAGGCTATAGAGGTGTAGCACTTGAAGGTTCGTCGCGTTCGGGAAAAACATGGTCGGGGGTTGATATTATCATTTGGCTATGTATGTACATTGAACTGAAAGGTTGTACTATCAACATCTATAGAGAAACATACAACGAATTCAAGACCACGTTATACGACGACTTCAAAAGACGATTAGATGATTACGGTTTGCCTAACCCCTTTAATCAAGCCAAAGAGATTAAGAGCTTCAAGATAAACAAAAGCACTATTTATTTCCTTGGTGATGGTAAGCACGGATCGAGTTGCGATTATGCCTTTTCAATGAAATCATGTTTATTGATAACCACGTGTTCGATCAATCAGAAATGCGCTGTCGTAAATTCTGGTGGGCCGACTACAACCCCTCAGTAACAGAACACTGGTTCTTTGATAAGGTATTGAAACGCCCTGATATTGCTTTCTTAAGAACGACTTACAAGCAAAACAAACACATATCAATACAGGAAAGAAACAAGATTCTATCGTATGAACCGTGGAAACAAGGTTCGTATATGGTCAAAGACAATATTATCTGTTGTTACAATAAGCTTACAAATAAGGTTGAACCAATTTCCAAAACCAATATACCTCCTCCACACCCTGATAATATTGATAACGGGACCGCTGATGAATATATGTGGAAAGTGTATGGTTTAGGCTTGCGTGGTACCATGAAAGGAATAATATTCTCATATGTAGAATGGATAGACAAGTTCCCAGATGATATGACTTACATCTATGGTAATGATTTTGGATTTACAACAGATCCGAATGCCACGGTAAAATATGCAGAGGACGAAAAAAACATATGGATTGAAGCCCTTTGTTATCAACCTATAGAAACTGAAAGTGATTTAGCAGATTTCTTCGTAGCTGCTAAAATAGATAAAGACGCTATAGTAGCCTGTGATAGTTCTGACAAGTACACAAGTGAATCAAAAGGCACTATAGAAATGGTGAAGGGTTTGAAAAAATTAGGATGGAAAAAAGCTTTTAAAATAAGCAAAACAAAAGGAGTCCTCTATTGGGTCAACTCGATGAAAAAAAGAAAATTCATATTGTAAAAAATAGACTATATGGATTAATAAAAAGGAACAAGAAAATTATAAAATGCGAGAAATAGCAGGTATGGTAGTAAACCAACCGTTAGACAAGTTCAATCATTTTTGGGATGCCGCTAGATACGCACATATTGCGTATAACCAACCTTCAACTATTTACGATTCGTCCGAAGAAGATATTGAAAACATAAATTACTAACTATGGAAAAAGAAATATTACTACAATTATTGCTAACTGAACCTGAAAAGGCAGTTGAAAAAATAAGAGCTACAGGTAAAAATATAGAGGAGATATCCAAGTATCAAAAAGAATACAAACAACACGACCGAAGCGTCAGAGATACGCAAGTAGCCAATATTCAAAAAGATAAGATGGCAGGTACTGGAACAAAAAAAAGGCTTGTGAAAGCTGTTCGCATACCGATAAACTTCCCTAAGAAAATAGTCACGACTTCTGTTTCGTTTGAAGTCGGAAAACCTGTTACACTGGTTCCTTCTGAAGATAATAATTTGTCAAAGCTTATAGCTCAGTTATGGAAAGTTAACAGAATTGATTCCTTAATTCAAAAACTGGTCCTGCTTAAGAAATCAGAAACCCAAGGAGCTTTACAATTGTATATAAAAGACATTGGTCCATCGTCTATACTTAGCAAAATGCTTGCTAAAATTGGGATAAAAAGTCAAGCTAAAGAAATCAAATCTAAGTTACTAGATAACAATACAGGAAAAATGACTCCTTTCTTCGATGCTTCTGGTAACATGACGTTGTTTATGTGGGAATATTCAACTTTCAATTCTGAGGGGAAGGAAATTATAAACATCGAGATTTGGGATGAAAAAAATTGTCATAAATTATCCACTGAAACAGGAAAATTAGCGTATTCAGACACTCCTAAACCTCACGGATTTGATAGAATCCCTATAGTTTATGTTAGTCAAGATGAACCTGAATGGTTCGATGTTAAAGAACTGATCGATAGATTAGAGACTACCTTATCGAAGTTAGGCGCATCAAACGACTATACTGCTTATCCTTTATTACAGATTTTTGGAGAAATTAAATCGTTCCCTGAGAAAGATGATACAGGTAAGGTGTTGCATTTCCCGATCAAAGTAGATGAAGACACAAACAAGCCAATACACGGAAAAGCTGAATTCTTAACAGCTAACAATTCCGTTGATCGAAGTAAGCTAGAAATTGAAAGTTTACTTTCATTGGTGTATAGCATCAGCAACACACCAAACACTTCATTTGACAATGTAAAGGGAATAGGAAGTGTGTCTGGCGTAGCCATGAAATTAATGTTTCTTGACGCTATAATCAAGGCCTACAGCAACGAAGGTGACAATAGAACTATGATTGAGCGAATTATTAATATTATGATTGGTGGAGTTATCACCACTACAAATCAATCATTGTCAAAAGAAGCTACAACTTTATATTTTGATGTCATTTTTAATTCTATCCTTCCAGACGACTTGAAAGAATTGGTGGAAACTACCTCTACGGCAGTTCAATCAGGCATAATGAGTAAGAAAACAGCGGTAGGCAAGTTGAACCAAACAGATGATAACGCTTCTGAATTAGAAGAAATTAAGAATGATAAATCAGTTGTTGCTTAATTTTTTTTGCGTTCTTATTTTTATTTAGTCTAAATTAAAATAATATATTTGTACTTTAATTTATCAATTTCAAAACCTATCAAAATGGCAGTTCCTAAAGTAAAAGTGATCGAAAGACTTAAGGCGTTATTCCCTAAGGCTAACCTGTCACAAAAGAGGTTAGACGCACTAGCGGATAAACTCGCAACCAAACCAGCCGACGATGCAGACGACTCGGCAATTGATGATGTGATTAATGATTTTAATCAGATCTTAAGTATTGAGGAAATCGCAAAAGATGACGATAGACTCAGAACTCTTGAATCTAAACAAAAAGAACCAAAGACACCTGTGTCTCCACAAGACCTACCTGCTCCTACACCGCCAAAAGAGGATATCCCTGAATGGGCGAAACAGCTGATTTCTTCAAACCAAAAAACACTTGAGGAAATAGAAGCTATTAAGACAGGAAAGGTACTTGAAACCAAAAGAGTCACCGCATCAGAATTGTTTTCAAAATCAAATACCTTAAACAAGATGCCTGATACTATCAAGACTAGCTGGCTAAACAGAATTGACTTGAATTCAGAAACAGCTATCGAAGATCAAGTAAAATCACTAGAAGAAGAGTACGCTGTTTTATCACAAACAGCAGCTAATAACACAGGTTATTCTGGACCAGCAGGTAGTGGGAATCCAAACGGATCAGTTGACGAGAAATTGGTAGAGAAGTTTGTAAACGAAATGTAAACCTATTTTAAAAAAAGAAATGGCAACAACAGCAAATTTAAACAACACACCAGTACAGGTAGATACTACTTTCGATGATATCATTGTGAGAAAAGCTACACATGATATTCCTGGTGGAAAAACACTAGACGTGACGGGAGTTGCGGACGAAGTGTTGAAAGCTGGAAGAATTGTAATCCAGAACACAACCAGCGGAGACATGAAACTATTGCTTATCGTAAGCGGTAATTATGAGTCTTTACCATCGGGCTATGCTTATAAAGGTATTTTAAAAGCATCAATCTTGAAGACAAAGCCTTTTGCCTCAGTGGTTGTAGGCGGAGAAATTAACGAGGCAGCTGCGGTTAATTATGGATTACCTGCTATTCCAGCAGAAGCAAAAACAGCTTTAACACACATTATTTTTACTAAAGACTAATTTATTATGCAAAAATCATTATTCCCTCAATGGGTCGATAAATATTTTCCGATGGCAGTATCAAAGGTTGTTGAAAAAAATCAACGGGAGTAACTCACCACTTACGTACTTACATCGTGAAATGTTAACTAAAGAGTTTTCCCCAACTCTTAGATGGAATTCGTTGTCAGTAAACAACGTAGCGGTTTCTGCTGATATAGTAGCGATGGATAGTTCGCTACCATTAAAAAGACGTGATTCATTACGAAAAGCGGATGGTGAAATTCCAAAATTAGGAATGGCTCTATCGCTTAACGAAACTCAAATGAACGAGTTGAATATCTTGATTGCTACCAACGCAGGTGATGGCGAGATATTCAAAAAATTGTTTAAAGACTCGGAAAGAGTGGTTCAAGGTATCTACGAACGATTAGAGGCAATGTTCCTAGAATCATTGTCTACTGGGCTCACAGTTATTACAGACGAGAAAAACCCTGGTTTAGGGATTAGAATTAATTTTGAACACCCAGAAGCAAACAAATATGGGGTTGTCATTCCTTGGTCGGATCCTAAGGCAAAGCCTATTGATGATATCGATAGAGTGATTGACAAAGCAAGAGATAAACATAGTAACGTAGTGCGTTACATCATGATGGATAAAACGACATTTAATAAGTTTCGTTCTAATGCGCAGGTTAAAGAGAAATATGCCTTTTTCTTAGGCTTCACGGGTACAAATATCCCGTCGGTTCCTAACGTAAGTGCTGCTAACGAGTTTTTATCTGCATCGTATCAAGTAGAAATCAAGATTGTGAATAGATCTATCATCACCGAGAAAGACGGTAAAAGAAGTTCATATACACCTTGGGCTTCAAATGCTGTTGTGTTCTTAACTGATTTAAACGTAGGTACGCTAACCTATGGTAAGTTGGCAGAAGAAACATTCAAGGTACAAGGGGTTGATTATGCTAAAGTGGATGATTTTATTTTAGTATCTAAATACCACGAGAACAACCCTATTAAGGAGTTTACGACTTCACAGGCTTTAGTTTTACCTGTAATTCAGAATATCGATGCAATTTATATTATGAATTGCGAAGAAGCCGTGACAGACGTTCAAACAGAAGGCGATGCTGGATTTGCATACAACTCTAAGAACTATACTAAATCGTCTGTTGTAAGTGCTATCAATACAGCTGTAGGATCTACTAAGGCTAAGTCTACGAATAAAGACGAAACATTATTGACATACATTAATGAATTGTCTGAGGAGCAGATTTTAATTTTTGAAGCTAACATAACCTTAGTGTAATGTATAGTAAAGAAACTATAGATGTAATATCAAAAAAAATAGGCTGGCCCATTACGAATCAGCCTATTACCTTGTCTTTAGATAACAGAGGTACATCTGTAAAAAGACAAGCTTGTATCACCCTTTAGTTACTCTAGAAAATGTAATAGCTACTCATCATAATACAGAAGCTACTGAGGCAGAAATAAATGAGTTTATTCGCTCTCAAATGATTCAAACAACTATGGTTACTATTGAATCTATATTAGATAATCACGAAGACTACGACAACTCAAAAGATTATAGTGATGTAATCCTATCTAAAGCTTCTTTGTTTGAAAATGCAGTCGGGTATGCGTTTGCTATCAAGATGATTGAGAGTTTTATTTCTTCTCCACGAAAAAACATACATGAGAGAGATTCGAAACTTACCTATCAAACTCTAAAAATAGAGATCGAAGGAGTTAAAAACGACCAAGGACACTTTGTAGCCAAAGGTCTTACTTATAAACTTCAAGGAGCTATTGCAAAGGCTCAGGCTCTGATATTCCCTAAAAGCATAACTGTTGAATCAGGTAATTTTTGGTAAATGATTTACTTAATAGAACACCCGATAGGGATAGACAAAGAAATACAAAAGATACAGTCTGCTATTTACAAAAATATCAACTGGGGAAATATCCAATGTTTCGGAAGAGTACAAAAGAATCCTAAAGGAGAAAAAGGATTTGTAGCTGAATCATACGTAGGCAAAGGGGAATATAAAGATGTTCTTTTTGACGACAAGTTTAACGCTACAATTTGCTTTATAGAAGATGAAACACATAAGGTTAGTAAGCTAGGAGAACTATCCACAGAAGTTAAAGTAGTGTTCTCCGTGGATCTAAATAAAATATTTCATAACAATTCCAAAAGAATGGATTCTGAAATAGAAATAGAGGCTTTCAAACTACTTAGTAAGCAAGGAATGTTTACAATAAAAGAGATAGAAAAAGAGGTCGACACTATATTCAAAGGATACGATACCTCTAAGATAAAAACTTTGAATATGTACCCTTATCACACATTCGCAATAATAGGCGAACTTAAATACAAAATTAATAACTGTTAAAAAAAATAATCATGGTATATCACGAGTGCAAAAATGGCGACACTGGATTAAAAAATACAGGAGCCCGCGAACAATGTTTAGTTGGCGTAACCGTACGTTATATGGTTGCGATCCCTGGTTTCTCTTTCGCTAATGTAGACGAGTTGAAAGACTTGTCTAAAATCAATCAATACGTAAAAGAAAAGAAACTATATCCGCTTTACGATGTGAACGAATATGCGGTAGCGGATAAAGAAGCGACTTTTTACGAAGGGAAGACTTACAGTTACGAAACAGGAAAAGCGAAAAAAGTCAGAACCTTCAAGAGTGTAGTTGGCTCATGTTCTTACAACGCATTAAGCAGTTTCAACGAAAAAGAAATGCAGGCGTTTGAATTCACGGAAGATGGCTACATCAAGGCTGTTATTACAGCTGATAAGAAAATAAAAGGACAGACTATCAAACTTAACGTAGGGCGTCTGCAAGACGCTGTTGATGGAACGCCACAGTCTACCCTAGTTACTGTAAACTACAAAGACTTCAAGGAGTACGAGCAAAATGGAGCAAACGTCCTAATTGATTACAGCTATAGCGATGTTTACGGCATCTTCGATGTTACTCTGTTGCAAGTTTCAGCAAGTGCAACAGAAATTAAATTCAAAGTAAAAGAAGGATGTGCTGGTGGTGGTACATCGGTTACTACTCTAACCGCTAGCGATATCGTTGTTAGAAATACTGCTGGAGCAATACAAAGTGTTTCATTCGTAACAGCTACATCAGACGGTGTATATACGCTTACAGGAACTACTTTTACCACTGGGTATACCGTGTCACTAAACAACGTTGTAGCGTCGGCTGGTAACAATTACGAAGCCTTAGAAAAATTAAAAGTAACTGTATAATTAATCCGTATGAGTACTTATAAAGGAATCACATTCGCAAAGAACTATAACAAGTCCTTTGCTGAATTTAAAAAAGAGTTTAGCAACACGCACGTATTTTTGGAAGTGACAAGTGCTGAGTTGGAGGAAGAATTGAATAAAGCTTACAAAATAGCAACCAATCATGGCGACACTTCTGGAACAATTGGAAAAAGCAAAAAAGCTGACATATCAGCAGATGACCAATGATTTATTCAAGTACATACGTTCAATAGAAAAAGAGTTCATTGAAAAAGAAAAACACAGAATTTCAGCAGATAGCAAGGATATAAACGGAAATCCTTTAGGGTTTTACTCAAAAGCGACTGAGGTTATAACCGGTGGTAAAAAAAAAAGCTGGGGATCCGTTTACAGGTATAGACACTGGCGATTGGTTCAAAGGGTTTTATATGCAAGAGGTTTCAGGTGTCTTGCGATTTAGTAGTAAAGACCCTAAAAACAGTAAGATTCTTGGTAATGAAAACTGGCTTTCAGATGAAATTTTCGGACTTTCAGATACAGACTTAAAGGCAATAATCGATGAACGGTTATTGCCTTTTATCCTAAGAAATATACGAACAAAATTAGACTTATAGCTATGCATTATTCATCTTTAGATTACTTACCTGTAAAGGTGTACTATGATATTTTAGAAACTAACAACGTCAATTTATTGTCTGACACGATTACAGATAAAAAGGAGTTGTCGGAATTATGGACAAGTCTGAGTAATAAATTCAAAGACTTAGACAATAGCGACTATGCAAAGCAAACATTCAGTAGAAACAAGCAAATACAAGTCCTTGAAGTAAAACAAAGGCTCGTATTGATGTATCTGAATCTGTTGAGCTTTGAGTACGATGATGCTATAGTAAGCAAGCTAAATGCGTTGGGATATAACGTAAGAACTGACAATACAGATGATTATTACTTAGACCTAAAGAGAGTTGAGGTTGAAACAAATGGTATTGAAGTTAAAATTAACGCTCTGAAGAATCAAGCCTCTAAAACAGATAACTCTCAATCAGTAACTATAGATGAAGTATTAGCTAGTTATTCAGTTATTCTAGGATTCGACTACGACTATAACACAATATCGTGTACTAAATACCTAGCATTGAAGAGCCAAGTAAATAAAAAAATAAAAGCCTTAGAAACAAAAAACACTGCAAAATGAGTAAAGGGGTTGTAACAAGAAAAGATTTATTCGAGGATGAGGCAATGAAATTTGGTGAAGTCTTAGTGAAACAATTCCAAATGACCATTGAAAAAAGTGAGGAGTTGAAAAAAAGCTTGAAGGAATATGAACGAATTTTCAATTCATTAAAAAAGTCAACAGACAACACTTCATTATACAACAGCATGAAAGAAGAAAAACTATTATTTCTTCAAAATATCAATGCTATAAAGGAACGTGAAGCCGCTGAAAAATCATTTATTAAAGTTCAGCAAGAAGAGACTAAAGTCCTTCAAGAAAAAATAAAAGCAGAAAAGCTTAAGCTCCAATTAGATAATCAACGAGCAGCTCAACAGAAAAGAAATATCGAACTGACTGTTGAAGAAAAGATACAGAATCAACTTGCCAGCAAAGCGGAAAGAGAGGCTGCTTTAGATAAATTAGGGTTAGTAGGCGCATACGATAAGCTAAATAAAGCGCGTTCGGAAGCAAAAAGTAAACTTAGAGATCTAATAATAGCCGAAGGCGAACACTCAGCATCTGTAAAAAAAGCACAAAAAGAATATGACGAGCTAGACGCAAGAGTGCGTAAAGCCGATAAAGCTGTTGGGGACTTCACTAAGAACGTAGGTAATTATCCTACACTAAGCAATATTACGAGCAACCTAACCGAATTATTATCTGCTTTAGGGGCGTTTGCAGGTGTATCATCAGCTTTTGATGTATTGAAAGATGGTTTAAATACGATTGTAGAGTTTGATCAAGCTGTGTCTGATTTGAAAGCTATTACTGGAGCAACAGGAAAAGACTTAAAATTCTTAAGACAACAAGCCGTAGAATTAGGAAAAAGCACTAAAGGAGGTGCTGTACAAGTGGTTGAAGCGTACAAATTAATAGCTTCTGCCAAACCTGAACTCTTAGAGAATGTAGAAGCGCTAAATAGTGTTACAGAAGCAACCTTAATACTGTCTAAAGCATCTGGCTTAGAGTTGCCTGATGCAGCCGCACGTTTAACTGATGCCATGAATCAATTTGGTGCGTCCGCAGAAGAAGCTAATAGATATATAGATACATTAGCCAATGGTGCTAAATATGGCTCAGCAGAAATACCAAATGTTACAGACGCTTTATTAAAATTCGGAGCAGTCGCAAAATCATCAAACATATCAATCGAAGAGAGTACAGCTTTAATAGAATTACTAGCGGAGAAAGGACAAAAAGGTGCAGAAGCAGGTACTTCATTGAGAAATGTTTTGCTTAAAATATCGGCACCAGATACGTTGCCTAAAGAAGCTTTAGCTGTGTTTGATAAGTTTGGAATATCTATCGAAAAACTCAAAGACAATACACTACCTATTCAGGATCGATTAGAAATGTTGAAACCAATATTAGTTGATAACTCTAATTTGGTTAAAATATTTGGTCAAGAAAACATAGTAGCGGCTCGTAATGTTCTTGAAAATACAGACAGATTGAAGGAGTTGACTTCTAAGATGTCTGAATTCGGAACAGCACAAAAACAAGCGGAAGAACGTAGCAATACTTTACAAGGGAAAATTGATAGCCTATCAGCAACATATGATAGTTTCATTATCAATCTGAACGAAGGGAGAGGCGTTATTTCAAAGTTGTTTGTATTATTTGCTGACGGTGTAAAATACGCTTTAGAAGGACTTATTAAACTGAATAGTACATGGGATGAACTGTTAGACAAATCAAGAAAAGAGGGGATAAAATCTGGATCAAAAGTATTTAAAGAAAGGTTTAACCTTATGGGAGGGAATATAAAAGAATTATCCGACGAGGCTAGAAAATCTGTTCGAGCACAACTAAGTGTTATACAAGAAGAGATTAGTAAAGGGAATAAAGACTCTAAATTACTAGAAGAAAAAAATCGACTTATTAGTTTGTTAGGAGCTAATCCAGAGGGAATAGCAAAATCTATAAAAGAAAGTTCTAAAAATAGATTAAAAGAATTACAAGATGAACTTTCAAAATTGCATAAAGAGGCTGCTGAAAAATCTAAACATTTAAGTGAGAGTGATAGGGAATATTTTATAAAAAGAACAGTTGATCCTGCTAGAAAAAGAGAACTGCTTCGAGAGATTCAGGAGGAAGCATCAATAATAAAAGAAGCAAACAAAAAAATAACTCACTTAAAAAGTGGGATTGCAAAAGATTCGGAGCAAAAGACTAGTACAGAACCTGTTGACGACAAAAAAGCAGAAGAAGCAAGAAGAAAAGCAATAGAAATAAAAAAACAATTAAACGCATCTGAATACGAATTAGATAAACAGCGTTTAGAACAACACATCGAGATCGCTAATGAAATTGCTCAAAATGAAAAAGAAGCAGATGCTGTTAGAATTGAAGCTATAAACAATAGGACGACAAAAGAGAAGGAATTGCTAGATCTAACTAAGAAGTACGAGTTACAAAAAGAGAAAGATAATTATAAAGAATTATTAATTGAGAATAAAGATAACGTAAAGAATATAGAAGTTATCGAGAAACAACATGCTATAAATAAAAAAATAATTAATGAGGATTTTTTATTCGAAACTAAGGAGGCCGAGAAAAAGAAAGCAGAAGAAATAAAAAAGATAAGAGAATTTGATTTCGATTCATACTCGAAAATATTAGAGGAAAAGTCTACAAGAAATGTAATTTCTATGAATTCTGAACTTCAGAAAGAAAACGAGCGTTTCAAATCTTTGGGTGATATCACTAAAATGTCACAAAACAAACAAGAAAAAATACTTGAAGAGCATGAAAAAAAGAAATTAGATATAAAGAAAAAGTATGCGGTCGAGGGTGTTAAAATTCAAATTAAAAACCTTGAAGACACACTATCTGCTTATGATTCACTCCCTGAGAATGAAAAAACTTCATCCGAAAAAAGGCTAGATATAGCAAAACAGCTTTCAGAAGCAAAGCTCAAACTAAGCGAGTTTGAGGTTGAAAAAAACGAAGAGAATAACGAAAAGAAGAAGTACTCTGATAAAGAATGGGCAGAAGCTATTTTAAATGTGTCGCAGAATATAACTTCTGCTATGGGGCAACTAGGGAACGCGTATTTCGAGTCTAGAACCGCCAACATCGACGAGGATATCAAAAAGAATGATGAATATTATTCGAAACAAATAGAACTAGCCAGCAACGATAAAAGAAAAAAAGAAGAATTAGAGAAGGATGCTGAGAAAAAAAGAAAGCAATTGGAGGACAAGAAAAAGAAAGAACAATATCAGCAAGCTGTGTTTAATAAAACATTATCAGCTGTACAAATTGGAATTTCTACTGCTCAGGCCATCATGCAGTCTTACGCTCAATTAGGACCTATTGGTGGTTCGGCTGGTGCTATTTTAGCTGGAGTCGTGGGAGCAATTCAATTAGCTGCCGTTTTAGCTGCGCCAATACCTAAGTATAAAGACGGTCGTCAAGGAGGTCGTAAAGAGCTTGCAATTGTAGGTGATGGAGGTAAACACGAAGTTATCGAACGCGCATCTGGAAAGATAGAATTAACCCCTGCGACTGATACATTAGTACAATTGTATGAGAATGACAAAGTACATAGTTCTATTGAAGAATATAATAGAGCATTGAGAGTTGCAAACAAGATGTCTTTAGTTTCTGAAATAAACAAAATAAAGGACTACGACTTAAAAAAAACGTTAAATAGTCTTTATGATCAAGAAGTATTAAATGAGCTAAAACGAAACACGCAAGCTATTAGAGAGGGAAAAACGACAGTCAACAACAACATAAAAGTAGATTTAAATCACCATTTGTGGAAAATAAAAAATAACACCTGGAACTAATGAGCAATATTAATCCGATACAAATAGACAGAATTAGATATACCCTGAAAAGTGAATACCTGCCAGATATGGTTATTGATGAACCTATAGGGTGGAATGATGATGAAAAGGAATATTCTCGTCATGAGAACTACATGGGGATATTTACGAAACTTTCAAATAGCTTGAAATTCAATAAATCATCCAGAGATTACATCAATATTATTTACAATAATTACGGTATCAATTCCGATATTACGCTAGTTAAAGAAGAGCGTAATCCTACTACAGATATATTTGAGATTATATACACAGGAGTACTGGATATGTCTACTTGGGAGGAGGAAGACGGAATTGTAAGATTGAAGTTTAACTCTGGCGGAATCGAAAAGGAACTAAAAAACAAAGAAAATCAGATGGTTGAGATAGACCGTCTGACTTCTTTAGGCGGAGATCCAATTCCTAGTTTAAATACAGTAACCGTAACACTAGACGGGCGAAAAATATTTTTGAGAACTGAGTTAGAGCAGAACAGCTTGAATAATAGTGCTTACTTAGAAAATTACGGAGAAGGAATAACAGTAGGGATGACAAAATCTATTCCTATTAAATTAAAAATAAAGTCTCACGAAGAGGCGAAAGATGTTGAGCCAGATGTTTATAGAGCGTATGACCGTCATAGTTCTTCTTGGGCGTTAGACCAGCCGTTAGAAACAAGTTTGTGTTTCTTTTCGCAATCAAATTTTAGGCGAAAATTAAAAATAAGTATAAATATAAGATGCAACTTGCAAAGAGTAAAATTCGATAGTGTTAATAGCCATGCTATTCATATAAGACTAGGTCAATATTCAGGAGGGAGTAATTATAATTTTAAAAGAAATTACAGCTTATTGCATATCTCTAATTTACATGAGCTGCCACAATCGCAAGACATTAATCTTAACCTAAACGATACAATAATTTTAGAAAAAGGAGATAGTCTGTCTTTAACAGCTGATCAAGTTACGAGTTTAGGTGACTCTTATACAGAAAGAGGGCATTTACATGTAAAATTCACCTTTTATGAAGTTAAAATTGACATTCAAGAAGAGTCAGAATTCGAATCGACAACAACAAAAGCCGTGTTTGCTCATGAATTAGGCGAAAGACTCACTAGTATAATTACTGGCAAGCAAAACCTATTGTATTCAGAAGTTTTAGGGCGAAAAGAAATTGGCTATAAAGAAGATGGAGAATTTAGCCATTTAGCTATGGCACACGGTTTATGGATTAGAGGGTTTGAAAAAGATCCTAATTCGGAAAATGATTTATTCAAACCTCTTACGACTTCATTGAAAGACTACTTATCATCATTAATGGCTAGTTGTGATCTAGGTATGGGTATTGAGTACATAGGCAACAAGGAGAGAGTAAGAATTGAAAGTAGAAAGTTCTTTTTCAACGGAAACGTAACTATAAAACTACCTAACCAGGTAAAAAATGTAAAGAGAAACGTTGCTACAGATAGATGCTATTCTTCTGTAGAAATTGGCTATAAAGATGGTGGTACCTACGAAGAAGCTTTTGGGCTAGATGAATACAATTCCAAGACAACTTTTTCGACGGTACTGACAAGGCTAAAAAACTCATACAATCAGATATCTGAATATGCAGCAGATTCTTACGGCTTAGAGTTTACTCGAAGAAAACAAAAGTCTAAAAACGAAACCGTAGACACTCCTCGAGACAACTCTGTGTTTTTTTTAGATTTGAAAAAGGATATCGCCTCTAACCATTATAAATTAAGAACATGGGTAGATGATAAAAAATCAAAGCCAACGGGTGTTTTTTCACCTGAAACAGCTACGCATCTAAGGTTTACCCCTTTCAACATGATGTTACGTCATGCGTGGTGGTTCGGAGGTTGTTTAATAAAAAACAAAACTGATTATTTACGTTACACTAGTTCAACCTCAAACAGTAATCTGACAACTGAACTACTTACTGGGATGAAGATAAAAGAAAGTGGCGATATTCAGAATATTGAATTGCCAAGGCCTCGTTTCATGGTAGAAGAAGTTGAATTTGATTACAAATGTGATAATCAAATAATGAAGTTAATAAATGGATCCACAAGAATTGATGGTAGGCTTATACCTAATTTGTACGGAATGATCGAGTTTACTAACGAGAAAGGATTACAAGAATACGGGTACTTAATAAACTTAAAACCTAACGGCAAAGGTCGTTGGAAATTAATTAAAGCAAATCGATAAAATATGAATTCAACTATCACAATAACATTTAACAAGAGCTTTACAATAGATTACACATACTTTTATTTTTATATAGGTACTTATGGTCAGTCGTATCCGCAAAATAAAAGTATAGGAAGTTACTACTGGATGAACGGCGCAAGCAATATGTTACCTATTTTACCGCCAACTAATATTCCTGGAGAAACAGAAGCTATTCAACTATATAACGCATTACAAGCATCTAATCGTTCACTTACAACCACTAGAGTTGCTAATATAGTTACCATAGAATTGAAAGATTCTAATCAATATTTTGCAAAATATGGATCTGGAGCACCAAATTACAATGGATCAGACTTAATTACTGCCATAATCAATAATTACAACCCTGCTAGATTAAACCTTTTGAACGTTAATTTTAAAACTGATAATTCATATAAATGTAAAAAAGTAGAATGTGAAATTATCACAAACAAAACAGTTAACCTGATTAACGGAGGGATTAATCAGGCTAACCCAATTAAATTAAATTTAGACAGGGGTTCTAGTTCTGAATATACACTTGTTTCTTTACCTCGTAAGCAGATAAGTGAAATGTTAAGGTTTTCTAATATAGGTGATATTTCATGTATTATCGTATCATCTCCATACAGGGATTATTTTTATAAAGGAAGTAGTTTTTTAGTGCTGTACTCAAAAACTACAGAAAATAATAAACTTTTCACAATAAAAGACATACATTTAACAGATAACACAGAATACATCTTATATATTGATAAGCCTGTCACGTCTACATATGTAAACGAAAGAGTTATTATCGATTACACAGATACAGTCGTATTGAATATAAATACACCCTCTGTTCTAGATCCTAATAATTATCTTATTTCTGTAGTAAACAATAACAACACCTATTCTGCAGTAGTAAATTCTAATACAAGCACGACTGGACTTGCATTAGAATATTCACTTGACAACATAAATTATCAAGTATCTAATCAATTTACACAAGTACCACTTGGCTCAAATACATTATATGTCAGAGATCAATTTGGTTGCTCTTTTACAAAAACTTTTACCGTTTCTGAATTTGGCGATAACGATCCTTATTTTTATTTATCAAAATCGAATAGCATTCGATTTGCTGATAGAATAGCATGGGGTGATTCCGCAAACTACAAAAAAGACGAAAATACATTGAGTTATGAGGTAGATGTTGATAGTAGATTTAGAGAAGTTCAGCAATTTCAAACGGCTGATATAATTACAACACAATTTAAATCGAATTATAAAATAAACAATGTTTTCGTAAATCATTCAGGATTGACCACTAATTTACTTGTAGATAAAAAATCTAACAATTTAAACATAACTGATATTAGAGATTCTTCAGTATTATCTGTAAATGGCAAATTGGCCATATACTTTAAATCAGGGAATGTATACGATTCATCTAATAATGTAATTTCAAAATATACATTAAATGGCGACCTGCCAGAGTGGGGAGATATTGGAAATATTTTCTCCATAAATTCTGTTTCATATACAATTCAAGAATTGCATTATGATGATAAACTAGATTCTTATATTTTAATAACGAACAACAGTTATAGTGATATAGAACGCATAGAAAAAGTAAAATGTACTTATAATCGATTACCTTATGAAGTATACGAGTTTACAATTGATATGAGTAATTATATCGATGAAACAATTACAGTTAGTATTGAAGCCTCAATGTCTAATTTACACCCGCTAAAACTATTAAGCGAAGATATTGACGTGAGAGTAAGACACGCTGATACTGTTGAAATAAAGTACTATAACGATACAAATACAGATATTGATTATAGCACAGGAATAATTCATAAAATAAGAATTCCATTGACAAAAAAATCAGGAAAAGTAGATGGTGACTCAGAAACTCAAAGAACAGACAGTTCTGTTTATATGCTTAAATCAAATTTGTACGAAGTTGATGAGTTTAAATTTGAACCAGTTACAAAAGAAATTTGGCGTAAAGTAATGATAGCACTTTCACATGAAAATGTTTTTATTGACGAGGTAGGCTACGTTAAGAACTCTGATTTTAATACTGAAGGTCCGCTCGAAAACAGTAACCTGTATGTTCTTACAGCTTCTATGATAAAAACTGGCAGCGCATATAATAGTAAAACCACTGGGAATGTTGGGTACAATGGAAGTGTTTCTGCTATACCAGGAATAATTGAATATGATAATGGGTATATTCTATACTAAAAAATAAAGCCGTCTATTGACGGCTTTTCTGTTTATAATTAAATTCTTTTTCAAATTCTTCTTCTCTTTTTTATTATGGTATTCAACACCTTTTCGGTGATATTCATCATCTATTACTGTAATATTCTGATGTGTATGGTAGTGATTATTTACAGAACTATCAATATACTTACCGCCTGAAAAAGAATTATCTAAATAACCTCCTATTGACTTGCCGATATTACAGCCTAACCAAGGTAGGCCTACTACGATTAAAAGTATAAAGACTAAAGCTCCCATAGTTCCAAATTTACTAATAATCTAAGCAATATAAAATTTGTTGTATTTATTTTTATTTAGTCTAAATAAAAATAAAGTATATTTGTACAGAGAAAAATAACTGATAATGAGTGATATTTTATCTGTACTATCGCAAAAAGTAACCGAGCTAAGCAAGAAGTATAACGATCTTGTTTCTGCTGGGAAGAAAATATACGAACTACCATGGCAATCTATTTTAAAATCAGACTCAAAAATACCTGTTTCAAGTAGCGGGGTTTCTGAACATATAACGGTTGGGCAAATAATAGATGCTGTTCAAATAAAACAAAACAATAGGCTGTTAAGCGTTGGTAGTATTGTTTTGGCTGGAAATAATTTGACCGTGAAAGCACAAGTTTCTGCATTAATTAACGGAATCACTTGCTTTCAAAATCAAGACACATTAATTAATATCCCTTTTTCTAGTGCTGGCACAATAAGGGTCGATATTATAATTATTAATTCTAACAGCACAATTACTAGAGTTGTAGGCACAGAATCAATAGGAATAGCATTAGATCCTTCGGTTCCTATTGATTCTGTAATTATTGCTAAGATAAACATTACTGATAATTCATTAAGCAATACACCTCCTATTTTAGGCTTAATAGATAGATCAGCTTCTCACCCTAAAGGTTATTATGATGCCTTTCACAATACTCCCCTATTAGCAGATGGCACAGGTGAAAAAGGAGATTATTTAACCGTTTCAGTAGAAGGATCTAGAGACTTTGGCTCAGGAGTTATTCATCTTAAGAAAGACGACCGCATAGAATACAATGGGAAAATTTGGTGTAAAACCACAGATAACAATCAGAAAACGCCACTAACCAGCGACAGTCTTGGTCAGGCAACCGACAGCTTTCCAAAAACTGACGTAATAGCTCAAGAGGATTATATTGACTTTACTATGTCTACTTCAAAGAAGAAATATAAAATTATTTTTTCGAATTTTTTAGAAATTTTGGCTAATGTCTTTCAGATAAAACTCATTAGTGGTCAGAATATTAAAACACTCAATAACACATCGCTATTAGGTTTGGGTAATATTGATATTAATTTTTCCCCATCTACCACGAAGTGTTATCAACTTCTTTATCAACACAAGATATTGCAGGTATTGTAAAATACTTAAATACATTAGTGCCTGATATTATCATTCCTGCTAATTCAATATTAAAAGTAATTGTCACTGACACTGGTCAGATGTTTGAAGTAAAAGTTAATAATAGAGTTATTGGAAAGAATAAATCTGAATTATTTGCTAATGAAGTAATTCAGATAGTTAAGAATGATGAATTTTATAATATTTCATTCCCTAAATGTAGAGTAATAGGCTATGGACTAGGATCTTCAGCTAGATATATGGGTTTAGAATTTCCCTCTTTTTACTCGGGAAATTTATTTAGTTTCAATACAGGAGTTAATCAAGCCTCGGCTTTAGTCCCTAACTTTTTCTCTTTGGTAGGGATCTCTCCATTTGAAATGACACTTGATTCTATATACTATGTAGATAATGTGGCTGCTTCGACAAAAATAGCCATATACACAAGTGAAAACAATTTTAATAACAGTGTATTATACACTGAATCTATAATAAAACATGGATTTAACAGCGGGTTTTCCTTACCTACTATAGCTAAAGATAAGCTAATCACATTATATATAATGATAGAGACGTTGGCAGCTCCAACAGGTTCTATTCATTTAAGATTTAAAAAAGCAAAATAAATAAAATGAAAGAAGATGAAAGAATATTCATTAATTGTGAACGGTAAACCCAATAAAGTATATACACAAGAATTTATAGAAAACAACAGAGGATTGTTTAGTAATTCTATTTTAGCGCCAAAATATTTAGGGGATTTTATAGACCCCCACTGGAATGGCAGTTCTTATTATGAAGGTCTGAATTCTAAAGAAATAAGAGAAAAAAAGAATGACCAAATAATAAGTTACCTTGATAAGGTAATATTAAAGATCAAGGTATACATAAAATCTATGGCGATGGCTAAGTCAATAAATGACGACTTAGATTATTACGAAGAGGCTTATACAAACAAATATAATTTATGTGTAAGGTTAAAATGTTATTTGGAAAAGGGAGGAGAAAACCCCGATCCTTTTAATACGATAGCCACGGAAGCTCAATTAGAAGGGCAAACAACCTTCAAGTTTATCAATAATGTGATAGATAAATTCGAGCAAGGTAAAGCGTTTAATGATAATGGAATTCAGCTTATTGAATGCTTACGAAAGCGAATCTATTTGGATTTAGACCAAGAACTACACGAAAAGGCAATGAGCCGATTAAAGCTAATTGACGATTTACCAGCAACGATAACGCCTGCTGATGTAGCGAGTATTTACCAACAAGTAATGAGTATATAATTATGAAAAGTATCATTAATTTATTTTTAGAAATACTGCTAACAGCGGTTAGTTTCGTGGTGTTCCCAACCTTGTTTATTATAGGAATAATTTACTCATTGGGTAAGCACATTTGGCAATTAGACTACTCGCTAAACAAGCAATTGCGACCAATATTCAGAAGCATAAGTTTATCACTCGATGGATTGGCTAATGCTGGTGCTGGCGAACTGTTAAACGATACGTTCAAGTTAAAAGGTGGTATAAAATATGGCAAATGGTATCAAACCATTTCAGCCGTTACAGGAATGATAATGCTTTTCATAAACGATACGTGGCTAAGGCGATTCTTAGACAAAGTATTGGGGAAAAACCATTGCGTTGATGCAATATCGGAAGAGGACAAACAATTTTATAAAATAAATCACTAACCAAATTTTAACTTACTTATTTTAAAAAAATGAAAGAATTAGACTTTTCAAATGTATTGAACAACCTTGCTCATTGGGAATTATTCATCATCGTATTAATCGTGGTAATTTCCTACTATTACCGCAATGCTATTGCCGAAATTATTAAAGCAAAATCAATCCTGAAAAAGAAAAAAGACATTGCTAATCTTGTTCAACACGACTTTTTCAATACCACGGTAAACGTGCGCAACGAAATTATGCGAATAGACTTCGCAACTAATGGAGAGGTGGATATGATTAAGACTAAATTATTACATCACTTAATCAAATTGAAGACAACTGAAATTGAAGCCTCAATGACGGCTTTTTTAAAAAGACCTGATCTAAACGAATGCAGTTCGCAAGGCTTACGATACTTAGTAAAGTCTAATCTTTTCAATATAGTAAATAATTACACAATACAGGCTGAGCGTGACTTTATTCGTTGCGGTATTACTGTAGAAGATGCACGCTTTGTAATTAATTCCTATGAAGACTTTCGCCAAGAGGTGGTCGACGGATTTGTGCAACGTGTAGAAAGTATCACAACCAATGATGACTACTTTTCGAACTACGATAAAATGAGTGCAATATTAGAAGTAGTGGCGATTAGTTTATTTTTAATTCCAAAAGACGCTAAAAATGCGTTTGACAAGATAAACGGGCGCTTCAAAAAATATCAAAACGTAAACTTAGATTTATTAGGATAATATGGATGAAATCACGCTAAAAAGGATAGAGCAAGCGCACCCAAAGGTAAGGGAGAGATTGCTTGAGCAATATAAAGAAGTTAATAGCTTATTAGGCAAAGGCGTGCGTTTACGCTTTGCCTATGTTTATAGATCGCCTGAAGAGCAAAGGGCTTTATTTAAAAAACGCCCAAAAGTTACAAATGCAGATGCTTGGCAATCTATACATAATTACGGTCTTGCTTTTGATATTGTTTTGTTGATTGACAAAGATGGAGACGGCAATTTTGAAACTGTGTCTTGGGATATGGCCAAAGATTTTGATGGTGATAAAGTTGCTGATTGGATGGAAGTAACAAACTACTTCAAGTCGAAAGGATGGGAATGGGGTGGTGATTGGAAAACCTTTAAGGATTTTCCTCATTTTGAAATGAACTTTGGTTTTGATTGGAAAGCATTAAAACAGCGAATTGACAAAGGAATAATTATAAAAGATTCAAACAGGATAGTTTATCCGCTTATTTAAAAGAGCTATGAAAAAGTACATTTTACTATTATTTCTAATTCTTGTCAATTCATGCGGAATCATAAAGAAAAACAAAGCCTTTTTTAAAGAGAAAACAAAGGTTGAATTAATCGAAAACAAGAATGTTAAACAAACTGAGCTTGATACTTCTAAAGTCTTTGAGCCTGTCGATGTAACTAAGCCAATGGTGGTAAATGGCGACACTATATACAATACAAGAGTTGTGAATAATTACAAAACCATTCATACAATTGTGCGTGATAGCATTCATTTAATAAAAGATGATCAAAAAAAAGAAGTGGTCAAAGAAAAAGAAACTGATAACACTACTGTTTATTTATATCTGTTTGGTTTCGTATTCTTGTTTTTGTTTGCCGTAATTGTTTTTCTAATTGTGTATTACGGCAAAAAATAATTTTTATCTTATTTGGTTAGCTTAAAACTGCGAGATATTTATATATTCTCGCAGTTTTTTTGTTTTAAGAGAAAATGGAGGCTTAAAAAAATACAATTTTTAAAGAAAATTATATACAAAATTCTGTAAAAATTATATAATGCGTTTTTGATAAGTCCTGCTTTCTTGTTTTTTAATCGATAAAATTTGCATTTCATCTATTTTTAAAAGTTTTCTTTTGAAAACTAAATTTTAGTCGTATATTTGTAGAGTCAAAATGAAACAATAAAAATAAAATTAAAATTATGAAAACTTACAACGTACAAAAAGAGTATCAACAGAGAAAAATACAGAATCTTACAACACAATAGAATTTGATAACTTAGCAGAAGCGGTTATAAAATTTAACGAATTATTAGCATTACAAGCAAATTCTGCAGGTGAATTTAATAATGATCAATTTTCTGAATATTACAGTGAATACCTAGAAATTGAGTCTTTCGATGAAGAAACAGAAGAGTTTGAAACAGAAAAAGAAGTTTTAGTTTATGTAGAAAGAACTTTTGACCGAAACAATTACAGAGGGAATCATGCTAGCAATTACTGGGGAGTTGGCAAATGGAATGGAAAAGAGTTAGTTTACTCCTTCAGCTATGACGGAGAGGTTCAGTATTCAGAAGTAAAGGAAAGTGAATTAAAGGAATGGTATAATTACTAATAAAAAAGCCTCTCAATGAGAGGCTTACATTTGTCAAAATAAAATTTTAATAAAATTAAAATTTTATTACAAATATAAACATAAACATAAACATAAAAAAATAATGGCTTTTGAGGAGTATTTAATTCCTGCATTTTTACTTTGTAAAAATGCAGCGAAAATAATAATGACAGCGTACGCCTATGGGTGTACGCTGTCAAACACCTATCATTAATTGAGGTGATCCCTTTAAGTGGGATTTTGATTAGTGATATAAAAGTAAAAAATAAGAAATTTGGCTATATCAATTCAGATGGTGAAGTTGAAAATTTTATTTTAGCTTTTACACAAAACAACGTCGAAGCAGTGTCAACTGACACAGAAGATGAAGTTTTAGAAAAAGCTTTTAGATTTTTTGAAAAGTACATGAAAAGTACTTAACAAATAATTAATATTTATTTATCAGTAAATTATTTTTAAAAAAACTCATATGAACGAACATAGTATAAATAAATTGGATTCAATAGGCGAACAACTTAACGCCATTTTAAAAAAAAAAGGTTTAAAACCCCAGCATCTAATCGACGCGGGGAAGAACAGTAATCAAGTATATTCTGTTCTTCGAAGAGGTAACCCCTCACGAGTTGATTATCGCATATCTAGTTTAGTAGACATTCTTGTTTTACTAAACTTAGAATTAACAATTGAAGAAAAAGAATAAAAAAATATAATATTATTTGTTTTTGATAGTAATTTTACTATCTTTGAGGAGTCAATTAATAACACGTTCTATGAAATCATCTGAATTCCACCGAAAGGTACTAAGAAACGGATGGGTGCACATCCGAACAGATGGTAGTCATTACATCTACGAAAAGAACGGCAGAACTTACCCTGTTCCTTTTCACGGAGCAAAGGAATTAGGGAAAGGACTTGAGTCTAAAATGACAAAAGAGATGGGGTTGAAATAAGCCCCTCTCTTAAAAAAATAGAGTTTTAAAAAGTTGTAGCGATGAAAATTGTAAGAATTATTATTGAAAGATCAGAAGATATGTTTTCTGCTTTCGCTGAAAATGTAGAGGGAATCTATGCTGGAGGTGACACTGTTGAAGAAGCTAAACAATCAGTATTAGATTCGATACGATTATTAAAAGAACATAACTCTCTTGAGAATATTCCTGACATTTTAAAAGGAGAATACAACGTTGTTTTTCTTTTTGATACAGTTAGTCTTTTAAATTACTATAAAGGCATATTCTCAAATGCAGCATTGGAAAAACTAACAGGAATAAATCAGAAACAATTACAACATTATTCTACAGGACACAGAAAACCAAGACTAGAACAACGCGAAAAAATAGAAAATGCCCTGCATAAGTTGGGAAAAGAGCTTTTAGCCGTGGAACTATAAAATAGAGGTGTATAATTAATTGACAATTTATTGAATTCACCTTCAATGAAAAACCCCTTTTAAAGGGGTTTTTGTATTTGTTAAGCAAAATTATTATTTAAAGACTTCAAGCGTATAAATTGTCTTTCCTTTTCACCTACCGCATAATGCTTTTCCACCATTTGAGTTGATTTATGACTCGCCATTGCTGCAGCATCTTTCATTGATAACATATCAGCAGTTTCATCTAAATTAATATGTTTAAGAGCGTAAAAATCAGCCTTTATATCTAATTTCTTTTTAACATGCGTGCTCCATCTTCTGCTAATTTGTTCTCTTCGTATTCTTTGTGGACCAGGTATTAATCCTTTTGAAAAAACATAATCATCTTGAGCGCCACCATATAAAGATTTTTCCCATAAATCAAAAGCAACGTCTTTGATCACACGCTCAACCCATTTATATTGTTTCCCTTTTGCTATTAAAACCCTGTATTTTTGGTAATCAAGAAGAACATCCTTAACTTTCAGATCTAGTAATTCGCTAATCCGTCCGCCTGAATGGAAAAATAAAACGGTGAATCTCCAGAAGTCTGGGTGATGATTTTTTAGATGCTCATTAACTTTCTTTCGTTCAGATTTATTCAAAACCTCTCTAATAGTTGTTTCTTGAACTCTTTTCTTTATGGATATAACTACATCTGATTCGACCGCTTCGAACTCCATCATTTCTTTAAACAAAATGGATAGATAACCTCTATATTTATTGAATTTATGTTCGGAAAAAGTAGCCTCTGTTTCTTCAAGGTAATCAAGAACAGTTCTTATATGCTTTCTCTTAACATCTTGAATTTTGACCTTATCCATTTCTACTGCTTCAATTGCGGGAATTACTTTATTAAGCATGTATTTGATATCGTAATTTGTTGATTTAGCTACTTTTAAACTTGCGTGTGCTAATTTCAACGCATCAGGAAAATAAGACTCAGGAGTTAGTTCTTTTGTGTTGGCATAGGTCCTATCTTCCATAAAATGTTTAGTTATAGGATTGTAGCCTTTGTCAAGTATCTCTACAATTTCAGATAAATAGAATTCAGCTGCAGCCTTTCGTTCTTCAAGGGTCTTGAACTTATTTAATTTTTTTCGATATGGAAATCCTTTAGGGTATTTATCTTTAAACTTTGGATCGAAGAAGTTGCACTGGACATACCAATTTGAGTTCATAAGTTTTTTAGAAGACGATTTATTCCAGTCTTCAGGTGACACCCACGCATCAGTTCGTGAGCAACCGAAAAGTAATTTTTTCATGTGTTTGCGTAATTACATTGCCGTTTACATTGCCGTTTGCTAAATTACGCGTCTCGAAAGTGTTTATAAAAAAAGTTCTAAACCCTTATTGGGAGTGGGTTTAGAACCTTGTAGCGAAGACGGGAGTTGAACCCGTGACCTCAGGGTTATGAATCCTGCGCTCTAACCAACTGAGCTACCTCGCCATTTTTTTCGTTGGTAACATCCTTTCCGAATGCGAGTGCAAATTTACAACTAAATTCAAGTTGTGCAAACTTTTTTTCTACTTTTTTTTATTTTTTTTAATAAAAAAAGACAAAACACTGTAAAACAATAACTTAAAAAATAAAAAAACATACAAATTTAGACAGAATAAAAGATAACTCTTTAAAAACTTCTTTATTATTAAAAAATAACTAAATCCACAATACAACTTCTAATGCAAGAGATAAATAAAAAAAACATTTTACTTGTTTTAGTAACTCATATTATCTATATTTCGAAAAAAAATCATTATGAACAGCAAAATACGATACGAATTAGAGTTTCCTATACATTCATCTCCTCAATTGTTATATCAATATATTTCAACCCCATCTGGATTACAAGAATGGTTTGCTAACAACGTTAATTCAAGAGGCGATTTCTTCACATTCAAATGGGATGACTCAGAAGAAAAAGCACGTATTTTTTCTAAAAAAACAGGTGAAAAAATTAAGTTCAAATGGGTTGATGAAGAAAATAAAGATACAGAGTATTACTTTGAACTAAGAATATTGGAAGACGACATCACAAAAGATGTTTCTTTAATGGTAGTGGATTTTGCTGAAGAAGATGATCTATCAGAAGCTAAAATGCTTTGGGAAAATCAAATTTCTGATTTAAAACATGTTTTAGGCTCTATTTAAAAAAGAATATAACTTATCTTTGTCCCGATTTATCGGGATTTTTTTATGGACATTTTTTCAACTTTACAAGACAACAGAGCTTTTCTATATGGAGATGCTGTCTTTGAAACTTTAAAAGTATTAGACAACAAAGTTTTATTTTTAGAAGACCATTACTTTCGATTAATGGCATCTATGCGTATTTTAAGAATGGAAATTCCTTTAAGATTTACTCTAGAATATTTTGAAAATCAAATATTAAAAACTGTCAAAGAATTAAACATAGAGAAATCTGCTCGTGTTCGATTTAATGTTTTCAGAAAAAATGGAGGGTTGTATTTACCACAAACAAATGAAGTAGATTATTTTGCAACTGCTATTTCATCAGAAAACACTATATACACTATAACAAATAATACTTATGAAGTAGACATATACAAGGATTTTGTTATAACAAAGCAACTTTTATCAACTATTAAAAGTACCAATCGAACAATAAACATAACAGGAAGTATTTACGCAAATGAAAACAACCTTGACAATTGCTTACTATTAAACCATGAAAAAAATGTAATTGAAGCATTAAATGGAAATATTTTTATGGTTAAAGACGATACTTTAATAACTCCTCCTCTTTCTGAAGGGTGCATTAATGGAGTAATGAGAAAACAACTGCTTACAATTGCTCAACATATTGAATCCTTAAAAATAGAGGAAAGACCGATATCTTCTTTTGAATTACAAAAAGCAGATGAGTTGTTTATAACAAATGTTATTAAAGGAATTCAACCTATAACAAAATATAGAAAAAAAGACTATAAAACCTCTACATCTGAGCTATTAACTTCAAAACTAAATATCAAGATTCGATTAGATTAATTATAGATAGGATTCTCGGGAGCATTTGACCATACTAAATACTCCCCTCCTTGTTCTATTATTTTTTCTCTCCAAAAATCAGACGAGGATTTACCTATTATATTATTGCTCAAATCATTTTCAGAAATGATCCATGAATGAGACTGTAACTCACTTTGTAATTGTTCTGCATCCCATCCTGAATACCCTAAGAAAAAACGTATATTATTTCTACTTATTTTCCCACTATTTATAAGCTCTTTCGTTTGCTGAAAGTCTCCTCCCCAATAAATTCCCGATGCTATTTCTATACTTCCTGAAATTAAATGAGGTACATTATGTATAAAATACAAATTATCTTGTTCAACAGGCCCTCCATTATATATTACAAAAGAAGCTGAAATTTCAGGAATTAAATCTTTAATAGTATAATTTAATGGTTTATTTAATATAAAACCTACTGAACCTTCTTCATTATGATCAGCGAGCAAAACCACTGATCTGTTAAAAGATAAGTCACCTATAATAGAAGGTTCGGCTATTAACAAATGCCCTTTTTGCGGTTTAATTGCTATCATACTTATTATTTTTTTAACTAAATTTAACAAATAAAATATTTATAAACAAAATATAATTATAAAAAAATAAAAAAGCCACGATTTTACGTGGCTTTTTATATAATATTTAAAAAACTATTATTTATTAACAGCTCCTTCTAATTCTGCACCTGCTTTAAATTTCACTACGTTTTTAGCTTCAATTTTAATAGTATTACCAGTTTGAGGGTTTCTTCCTTCTCTAGCCGCTCTTGTAGACACTGACCATGATCCAAAACCTACTAAAGCAACTTTACCACCTTTACTTAAAGTTCCTTCAACATTACTTAAAAATGACTCTAATGCAGCTTTTGCAGCAGCTTTAGTAATTCCTGCATCAGCAGCCATAGCATCGATTAAATCTGATTTGTTCATAATAATTAGTTATTAATTGATAGGTTAATATTAATTCTAAGCCCCACAAATTTAGTAGGATTTCCTTACCACACAACATTTTTAACTCTTTTTTATTTATTTTTACAACAAAAGACACTCTAAAAGTAAGGTAAAAATATTTTTTGACAGAAAATACTGATTTAAATATAAGATTATTCTACTTTTAAATATTCTGAAAAACGCATTCCATTTAGTAACTCTGAAGCATTCATCCTCTTCTTTCCTGGAAATTGTAATGATTTTACATTTAAAAAACCTCCTTTTAAAGCAATACGAATTTCTTTTTTTGTACACTCTACTTTCCCTATTGGTAATTCATGTAGAGTATCTTCTTTTTCTACTTCATATAACTTTACACTCCATTGCTCTTCTTGATCAACAAAAGTACAATACGCTGCAGGATATGGCGCTAAACCTCTAATTTGATTATAAACAGCATCTATACTTCTATCAAAATCAACTTTACAATTATCTCTATCTAATTTGTATGCTGTTTTCATTTCAGGCAAATCTTTTTGCAAAACAGTCGTTACATTATTATTTGCTATTTTCTCTAAAGTTTCTACAACTGCTTCGCAACCTAATTTGATCAAACGATCATGTAATGCTCCTGCATTTTCATTTGGCAAAATAGAGGTTTCTTTACTTAAAATCATTGCCCCTGTATCAATCTTATCATCAATAAAAAAAGTAGTAACACCTGTTTTTGCTTCACCATTAATAATAGCCCAGTTAATAGGTGCCGCACCTCTATACTCTGGTAATAGAGAAGCATGAAGATTAAAGGTTCCTAATTCTGGCATTTTCCAAACAAGAGCAGGCAACATACGAAATGCTACTACAACTTGCAGATTTGCATCTAAAGAGCTTAATTCTTTTAAAAAAACTCATCTTTAAGATTTGTTGGTTGTAATAGACGAAGCCCTTTTTCTAATGCGTATTCTTTAACCGCTGAATATTTAATTTTTTGCCCTCTACCTGCAGGTTTATCAGGAGCTGTAACAACTCCTACTACTTCATATTTTTTTTCTTTTACAATGGCATCCAAAATTCCAACAGCAAATTCTGGCGTTCCCATAAAAACAATTCGTAATGATTTCATTATTTAAGAATAAATTGGTTTTTATGATCTAACTCGATCATATTATACTCTAACATTTCCTTTAAAACTTCAAAAAGTATTTTTTCTTCTATGTTTATTTTTTCTAAAATTTGGCGAGAACTCAACGCTTGATTTTTTAGTAACCCGATCAACTCTTTCGTTAATGTTTCTCTGTTAAAAGTTGTTTTATTTTTTTTTAGGCAATAAGAACAATTTCCACAATCCACAACTCCTGTTTCTCCAAAATAAGTGAGCAATAACTTATTTTTACATTGAATTTCATCATTTACATAAGCTATAACTGCTGCTAATTGACTTTTTTTTGTAAGATTTTGTTTTTCTAGATATTTTGCCACTCTATTTATAGTACGATCATCTTCTCGTACTTCTAAAAAAGCTATTTTAGACTCATTTTGAATAATTAATAACTGTACTATATTTTTATCTTTAAGCTTATGTAGTAAATCTAAAACATTTTCTTCTTTACAAAATGCTTGTTTTGCGACAAAAGAAGTATTTATATTCGTTTGAATTTCAAAAATACCAGGATAATTTCTTAAAATAGCCGTGATAATAGCTTCTTCTTCAGGATGAAGACTTATGTAGCGTATTACTTCTTTTGATTCAATTACAAACTGAAGTTGCACCTTTTCAGATTGTTCATTAGAAAGTGAAATAATTCCTTGTCTATCTAAAAATTGTAAAGCATTAAAAGTTTTTAAAACAGGAAAATTATAATGTATACAAAAACGATTTAAACTGAAAGTAAATTCTTCATTAATCCCTTCTCCATAAGGTATTTGAAAATAATTTGATAATTTTTTATATACTTCTTTTAAAAAAAAACACATCAGGCAAAACATTTATAAATTGCTCTTCTGCATGAATTACATCATTGGCAGATGCAATCATAATAGCAAAGGCTTTTTGACCTCCTCTACCTGCTCTACCTGCCTCTTGATAATAACTTTCTAAGTTTTCGGGTAAATTAACATGTATTACAGTCTTTACATTAGATTTATCTATCCCCATCCCAAAAGCATTAGTTGCAACCATAATAGAAGAACTTTCATTCATCCATGATTCCATATTTTTACTTTTATCTTTAGGCAATAAACCTCCATGATAATAAGTTGCATTAAAACCTAAAGCATTTAACTGGTTTGCATAATCTAAACATAATTTTCTATTCCTAACATACAGGATAGATGGTTCCGGATTTTTAAGTAAAATCTGTTGAATTTTATAAAGTTTATCCTCAGACTTTATAATATGATAACTCAAATTATCACGTAAAAATGATTTTTTAAAAATTTTAGGATTAACGAGTCCTAGATTTTTTAAAATATCATCTTGAACTTCTGGTGTTGCGGAGGCTGTAAGTGCTATAAAAGGAATTTTAGGAAAAGCTTTTTTTAATATATTAATTTTCAAATAGGAAGGTCTAAAATCATGCCCCCATTGAGAGACACAATGAGCTTCATCTATTGCTATTAAATTAATTGGTAAACTTTTAATACGGTCTAAAACCCAATCTTGCTCTAATCTTTCTGGTGATAAATACAGAAAACGATAATTTCCAAATTGGCAATTATCTAACAACTGTATAAGGTCATCTACATGTGTCCCTCCTGTTAAAGCAATTGCCTTAATCCCTCTTTTTTGAAGTTGATTAACTTGATCTTTCATTAAGGCAACTAGAGGCGATACGACGAGGCATAAACCATCAGTAGTCATTGCTGGAACCTGAAAACACAAAGATTTCCCTCCTCCAGTAGGAAGAAGAGCAAACGTATCATGACCTTCTAGAACTGACTGGATGACTTCATCCTGTACAGACCTAAAACTATCATATCCCCAATATTTTTGAAGAATTTGTAATGCTTTTTGCAAAAGTTAACTATTTAAATCAGGTTAAAGTTAATAACTTTAACAAACTTATCCAATTACTTTGAGCTGGTTAAAAATAAAATCAACACGATATTCTACTGTTCCTGTAGGAACTTCGATTAATTGATATCCATATTTTTGATAAGTAAGTTTTAAATGCTCATAAATAACCTTAGCTTGTTCAAAATTTTCATACCTCGCTTCATCACTTATGTATATATCTTCCCACGGAGGTAAAACAAAAACAGTATCATAACGTGTTTCATGGCATTGAACATCAAAATGCTCAGGATACTGATCACCTATAAAGTCCATATAAGCTAATACATCAGGAACCCCTCGATCAATAAAAACCAAATGATTTTCTTCATTTCGTGCATTTTGGAACTGCCTAAGACGCCCATCTAACAACATTTGACTAAACAATAACGGCTCTGTCAAAAACAATTGATCAACTCCTTGTTTTTTAGCCTCTAAAGTTACCTCACGCGAAATCTCGGGATAACAAACATATCCTTTTTCAACTAAGCTATTGATAATAGTAGTTTTACCTGTACCAGGACCTCCTGTAATTACAACAATTCCTCTTTTCAAAACATCAATTTCAAGGACGCAAACTTAATCAAACTATTTGTTTTTTAAAAATGAAAATAATACTTACCAGAAGTATATCTTAATTTATAATAATTTCCCATAATAACTCCTTACTTAATACTAAAATTTTAGACTTAAAGGAGTTAATTTATATTCAAGAGATCAATAAAAAACAAAGTAAATTTTGATCCTTAGAAAAAACCATTAAAAAGATTATATTTGCCTATATTTATAATGTAGAAGATGGATAAAAAAACCACTGAATTTTATATTCGATTAAAAGAGGAATTAAATGCTGTAAATAAAGTTTGGCCTTCAAAATATTTATATAAATTTATAGTTCCTACTGACACAAATAAGATAAGTGCAGTAGAAAAAGCTTTTGACTGCATGGGAGCTGTAATAGATACCCGTCAATCAAAAAACGGGACTTTTACTAGTATATCCGTTGATGTAGTAATGCCCAATGCAGAAGAGATCATAAAAAAATACCAAGAAGTGTCAACTATCGAAGGGATAATTTCATTATAAGATGAGTACAAAATTTAATGCAGATCAAGTTTTAGGAGCAATTCATTTTTTAGAGTACAACTCTGAAAGGAAACCTCTTGCTATACCAGAATATGGACGTCATCTTCATAGCTTGATTGACCAAGCAATTGCGGTTGAAAACCGAGAGGAACGTAATAAACTAGCAAAATATATCATTGGAGTTATGGGAGGAATGAATCCTCATTTACGTGACGTTCCTGACTTTCAACACAAACTTTGGGATCAACTTTTTATCATGTCTGACTTTAAATTAGATGTTGATTCTCCTTACCCAATCCCTACTCGTGAGGTAATAAATATGAAAGCTGCACCGCTACCTTATCCTCAAAACTTTCCAAAATATCGTTTTTACGGCAATAATATTACTTATATGATAGCCAAAGCAAACGAATGGGAAGACGGTGATCTTAAAAATGCTTTAATTCGCGTGATTGCAAATCATATGAAAAAATGTTATTTAAGTTGGAATAAGGATAGTGTAACGGATACTGTTATATTTGAACATTTATATGAATTATCTGGTGGAAAAATAAATCTTTCTTCTGCTAACGAAGAGCTTTCTAACACCCAAGATTTAATGCGTACCAATAAAAGAACATCTAACAAGATGCAAAGTAATAACAATAATAATAACAACGGTAAGCATAATAAGAATCAGAAAAGTATTCAACAAAAAAGACCTTTTAAAAAAAATAACTAAGAGCCGACAGCTCCATAACTTTCAACTCAAAACATGGGAACTTTTAAAATTGAAGGAGGAAAACCTCTTAAAGGAAACGTTCAACCACAAGGTGCTAAAAATGAAGCCCTACAAGTTTTATGCCCAGTACTTTTAACTTCTGAAAAAGTACGAATAACTAACATACCTGACATTATTGATGTTAACAAATTAATTTCTTTACTAGGAAATTTAGGTGTTAAAATTCAAAAAAATGGTCCTGGTGATTATACCTTTCAAGCAGACGAAGTAAACATAAATTATTTAAAAACAGAAACTTTCAAAAAAGAAGGAGGAAGTCTTCGTGGCTCTATCATGATTATAGGTCCTTTATTAGCACGTTTTGGCTGCGGCTATATTCCAAAACCAGGAGGGGATAAAATTGGTCGTCGTCGTTTAGACACCCATTTTGAAGGTTTTATAAATTTAGGAGCAAAGTTTAGATACGAAAGAGCAGATCATTTTTATGGAGTAGAAATAGATGGAAGACTAAAAGGTACTTACATGCTACTAGATGAAGCTTCTGTTACTGGAACTGCAAATATTGTTATGGCTGCGGTATTAGCAGAGGGCATCACTACAATTTATAATGCTGCTTGCGAACCCTACTTACAACAACTGTGTAAAATGTTAAATGCAATGGGGGCTAAAATTAGCGGCATTGGTTCAAACTTATTAACTATAGAAGGAGTGGAATCGTTAGGAGGCTGTGAGCACCACATTTTACCAGACATGATTGAGATAGGTTCATGGATAGGACTTGCCGCCATGACAAGAAGTGAAATTACAATAAAAAATGTAAGTTGGGAAAACCTTGGTGTTATACCTAATGTTTTTAGAAAACTAGGTATCACTATTGAGAAAAAAGGTGATGATATATATATTCCAGCTCACACAGATGGATATGAAATCAAAACAGATATTGATGGTTCTATTTTAACAATAGCTGACGCTCCTTGGCCAGGCTTTACTCCTGACCTATTAAGCATTATATTAGTTGTTGCTACTCAAGCAAAAGGAGATGTATTAATCCATCAAAAAATGTTTGAAAGTCGTCTATTCTTCGTTGACAAACTCATTGACATGGGAGCAAAGATAATGTTATGTGATCCACACAGAGCTGTTGTAATGGGACATAATTTTCAGTCACAACTAAAAGCAACCACCATGAGTTCACCTGATATTAGAGCTGGTATTTCTTTATTAATTGCAGCTTTAACCGCAAAAGGAACTAGTACAATTCAAAACATTGAGCAGATTGACAGAGGTTATGAACGTATTGATGAACGATTAAGAGCCTTGGGCGCAAATATTATAAGAGCATAATTTACCACTCAGGCTGTAGTCGCGGTATTCTTTTCGCGACTAGAGCCTGAACTAGAAATCAAACTAGAACTCACTTTGGAAACTTATATCATTATCCTGCTTTGCTTTGCTTCATTTATAGCAGGACTCATTGATGCTATTGCAGGCGGAGGAGGACTTATTCAAACACCTATAGCCTTAATATTACTTCCTAATAGTCCTATTGCTAATTTAATAGGTTCTTTAAAAGTACCCGCTATTACAGGAACTTCTATTGCAGCTGTTCATTATTTAAAAAATGTTAAAATGCACTGGAAACCTTTGCTCATCATGGGACTTTTTTCTTGTGTAAGTGCTTTTTTTGGATCTTATCTACTAACACTAGTTAGTAACGATTTCATAAAACCTTTACTTTTATTCATATTAATAATATTAGCTATTTACACTTTTCTAAAAAAAGACTTCGGCAATCACAAACCTAAAGATATTTCAAAAAGTTACTTTCTTATTCTTGGTTCCATTATAAGTAGCTTAATAGGTTTTTATGACGGTTTCATAGGACCTGGAACAGGAAGTTTTTTAATTGTTTCTTTCATCGTTATTTTAGGGCTTGATTTTTTACACGCATCTGCACACGCTAAATTAATCAACATAGCATCTAATATGGGCTCACTATGCTTATTCATTTCAAAAGGAAAAATTATTTGGATCATAGCAATCCCCATGGCTATTTGTAATGGCATTGGAGGATGGATAGGCGCTAAACTAGCAATACAAAAAGGAAACCAGTTAATCAGAATTTTCTTTTTAACAGTTGTTATTGGAACTCTAATCCGATTAAGTTATGATATTTTTATTAAATAATTTTTGAATTGATAACTATAGTTTAAAAATTATTTAATAAAACTTTTCAATGCTAATTCATAACTCTGTAATCCAAAACCTAAAATAACCCCTATAGCATTAGGTGAAATATAGGATTGATGTCGAAATTCTTCTCTTGAAAAAGTATTGGATATATGAACTTCTATTACGGGAGTAGGAATTGCTTTTATACAATCTCCTATACCTATAGAAGTATGTGTATAAGCACCTGCATTTAGTATAATTCCATCATAATCAAAACCAACTTCTTGCAACTTATCTATAAGCTCTCCTTCTATATTACTCTGAAAATAAGACAATTCTACAAGTGGATAAAGTTCTTTTAATTGATCAAAAAAATCTTCAAATGTAGCCGTTCCATAAATCTCAGGTTCTCTACGACCTAATAAATTCAAATTAGGACCATTAATTATATATATTTTCATCAAAATTAGGTTTCTGTAAAAATAAAAAAATAGTTCTTATCCAGAATAGTTTTATTCCTTCATCTTTAACTAAAACAAAATTCCTAAAGAAATTTGTCCTACACTATTTTTTATATCTGCATTTTTACCAATTTCTGTTAATCCTAAAATATATCTTCCTTGAACAAAAAGATGATCTGTAAGCTTAACAGCTAATCCTGCATTAGCACTAAAATCAAGTGTTTTCACATCCGTTTGCCAATCTACCTTCTTAGAGGCTAACCAAGAAAACTGAGGTCCTAATTCTAAACTTAATGTTCTACCTAAACTTATTTTAGCCATAAGTGGTAATGAAATATAACCTAACTCTGACTTGATTTCCTGAAAGGCATTATCATAAGTAGCACCTTGTGTAGAATACAATAACTCGGGTTGAAAACTTAAACCTCCTAAGACTTTTATTTCAGCGAGCAAACCAGCATGGTAACTTGTTAATGCCTTAGTTTGCAAAGTAGTACTTTTAAAATTAGCATAATTTGCACCTGCTTTTATACCAAACGTTAACAACTGTCCTCTTGTCATAAAAGAAGCGAATAGGAAAAGTATAACAATAAATGATTTCAATTCTGTTTTCATATGTCAACAATTTTAAATTAAAATAACTATTTAACTACAAAAAATAGCTTGTAAAATTCTAAAAGTAGAAGTTACAAAAAATATACTTAAAAATCAACTCATTACACTTTAAACTTTTTTCTTCTAAAAACTAAAAAAATGTCTGAATTTTTCTATAAATTTGCAAAAAATTAAATTAACTAGAAATGAAAAAAATTTTATTAACTGCTGCTGCAGTTTTTGCTTTTGGTTTTGCTAATGCACAAGAATCTTACAAACCAATTAAAGGTACATTAACAACAGAAGTTGGTGTAACAGGAGGTATTTTAGATACTAATTTTGGTACTATTAATGGAGCTGCAAAATTCAGATATTTCATAAAAGATGATTTAGCAGTTAGAGCTGGTTTAGGTTTAGGTAGTAACAAAAGAGAACAAAACAACATTACTAACCAAGGTTTACCTACAGAATTTACAACAACTGAAGTTGCTAGAACAACTAATAGAGTTATTACATTAGGAGCTGAAAAGCATTTTGCTGGTACAGATCGTCTATCAACTTATGTAGGAGCTGATATTGTTTTTGGTTTTACTGGAGCTGAATACAAAGTTACTCGATCAAACAGTAACGATTCTATGACACAAGTTGGTGCAGTTAACAATTTAGGAATAATAGGTAATGGTTCTTCTACTTTTGGTATTAGAGCTACAGTAGGTGCTGATTACTATTTCACTAAAAAATTATACCTTGGAGTAGAGGTTGGATTAGGTTACAATGCTGGAACACAAGATGCTGTTGAAACAACTACAGTAATTGGTAACACAACTACAGTTAACAAAACAGGTGAAGGAAAAACTTCTAACACATATACTAATGCAATTGGTGGTTTAAAATTAGGTTTCCAATTCTAATTAACATAAAGTCATCGTAAACCTCGGATAATATCCGAGGTTTATTTTTTTAACAAACTAACTTATGAATTGGCAAAATCTTCTAAAAGATTACCAACATTATCTAAAGCTAGAAAGAGCACTCTCAAAAAACTCTATTGAAAATTACACGTTGGATATAGAGAAATTAATACAATATCTTACAGAATACAATTTAGACTACTCTCCTGTAACTATTAAAGAAGAAATCATTCAAGATTTTATTTATCACATAGCCAATAACATCACCCCTAGAAGTCAAGCTCGTTTAATTTCCGGATTAAAAAGCTTTTTCAACTATCTTATTTTTGAAAATTACAGACAAGACAATCCTTTAGAACTAATAGAAAGTCCAAAATTAGGAAGAAAATTACCTGACACCCTTAGTATTGAAAATATTGACAGTTTAATTAACGCAATTGATCTATCTACCCCTGAAGGAGAACGTAATCGAGCCATATTAGAAACCCTTTATAGCTGCGGACTTAGGGTATCAGAGCTAACCTCTTTAAAAATTTCTGATTTATTTTTTGAAGAAGGTTTTATAAAAATAACAGGAAAAGGCAACAAACAACGTTTTGTCCCGATAAGTGAATTAACTCAAAAATACATCACAATCTACAAAAGTCAAATTCGTTGTCACCTTAACATTCAAAAAGGAGATGAAGACACTTTATTTCTTAACAGAAGGGGAAAACAACTGACACGTGCAATGATTTTTACAATCATTAAAGATTTAGCAAAAAAAATAAATTTAAAGAAAACTATTAGCCCACACACATTCAGACATTCATTTGCCACTCATTTATTAGAAAATGGTGCTGATTTACGATCTATTCAATTAATGCTAGGACATGAAAGCATTACTACAACAGAAATCTATATGCACCTTGACCGCACTCATTTAAATCAAGTCCTTCAAAAGTACCATCCTAGAAGTCAATCATAATCAAAATCAAAAGAGTGTCCTATTTTTTATCATATTTTAGAACACTCTCTTTATCTAATTATTTTAAATTAGTTACCAATTCATCAAACGAAACAGTTTTCTGCTCTCCTGTCTGAAGATTTTTTAAATTATATTGATCCTTTTTCATTTCCTCTCCCCCCACAAGAATAGCATATGGTATATTCCTTTTATCAGCATATTGAAACTGTTTCCCAATCTTTACTGAATCAGGATACATCTCTACCTTTATGCCTTTTTGACGTAATTTAGCTATTGCTTTCATTGAAAACAAAGCTTCTTCTGACCCAAAATTCAAAAAAATTGCCTTAGAATTAGCTGTAACTGTTTCAGGAAATAATCCTAGTTCCTCTACAACTAAATAAATTCGATCTAAACCAAATGAAATTCCTACACCACTCATATTCTTAAGTCCAAAGATACCTGTTAAATCATCATATCTTCCACCACCACCAATAGATCCCATACTAACACCTTCTGGAGCCGAAACCTCAAATATAGCACCTGTATAATAATTTAATCCACGAGCAAGTGTAACATCTAAATCTAAATTAGATTCTTGAAGACCTAGAGTTAACACTTTTTGACAAATAGACTGTAACTCTTCTACTCCTTTCATTCCTTCAACAGAAGAGGCTAATAATTCTGAAAGTTTTTCAATTTTTTCGGTTATTGTCCCTATAAAGTTAAATAAAGGTTGAACTTTTTTAATTGCATCTTCAGAAATACCTTTTTCAAGCATTTCTTTTTTCACCCCATCCGCTCCTATTTTATCTAACTTATCTAAAGCTACAGTAAAATCAATTAATTTATCAGAAGCTCCTATTACTTCTGCTATACCGGACAAAATCTTACGGTTATTAATTTTTATAGTTACTCCCTTTAATCCCAAATCACTAAAAACAGCATCATATAACTGAACTAATTCAACTTCTTGCCATAAAGAAGTTGATCCAACTACATCAGCATCACATTGATAAAACTCTCTAAAACGTCCTTTTTGAGGCCTATCAGCTCTCCAAACTGGCTGAATTTGATATCTTTTAAACGGAAATTCTATTTCATTCTGATGTTGCACCACATAACGGGCAAAAGGAACAGTTAAATCATAACGTAATGCTTTTTCAGAAATTCTATTAGTAAATTGATTTAATTCTATCAATTGTTCTTTAGAAATAGTTTCTGCTGAATTCAACTGCAATTGCTCAATAGTGGCTGGTAATTCAATTTTCTTTCTATTAAAAAAATAATTACCAGAATTTAAAATTTTAAATATCAACCGATCTCCCTCTTCTCCATATTTCCCCATTAATGTTTCAGCATTTTCAAAAGTGGGAGTTTCTATAGGCTGAAATCCAAAACGTTCAAAATGTTTACGAATCGTACCGAATATATAATTTCTTTTAGCTACTTCTGAAGGTGAAAAATCACGAGTCCCTTTTGGAATGGATGGTTTCATTTTTTTTTATATTAAATTAAAACTATAAATAATCTAGCTTATCTAAACAAATAAGTAATTAAGATTTAAACCACTAAACTATTATCTACTGCAAATATCATATTTTTTCAAGGAAAACTAAAATTTTGGTTTTAATTGTAACATTTACTTGATTAAAGATACTTATTAGCATATGGTAGGATTATTAGTAAAAGAGAATATAAAAATTGCACTAAGTGCTATTCGTACTCAATTTTTACGAACAACGCTAACGGTACTTATTATTGCCATAGGAATAATGGCACTTGTAGGCATATTAACAGTAGTATCTGTATTAAGTAATACTATTACTAAAGATTTTACTTCTATGGGAGCCAATACATTCTCAATAAGCCAATATAAAGACGAAATAAAAAGACATAAAAGAGGAAAACAACGTGAAAAAATAAATCCTATAATAACTTATTCTCAGGCAGAATCTTTTAAACAAAAATACAATTTCCCTTTTACCTATACTTCCATTTTTTTTATTGCCACACCTACTGCAGAAGTAAAACACGAAAATAAAAAAACAGATCCAGAAGTAAGTATACTGGGTGTTGATGAGAATTACATAGCAAACACAGGTTTTGAAATTATAAAAGGTCGAAACTTTTCAGCCTTTGACATTACTAACAATCATCCTGTATGTTTATTAGGCGCTGATTTTGAAAAAAAACTTTTCGCTAATATTAATCCTTTAGATAAAATTATTAGTGTACGAGGTGCTAAATTCAAGGTAATTGGTATTTTAAAAGAAAAAGGATCTAGCTTTGGAAACAATCAAGATCTAAGAGTTTTAATTCCTTTACAACTTGCTCGTTCCCTTTTTAGTTCCCCGAATATAAATTATACAATTAGCATAATGACTACTCGAAAGGATTTTCTAGATCCTGCAATAGATCATGCTATATTAAAAATGCGGATCATTAGAAAATTAAACCCTGTAGAAAATGATAATTTTGGAATATCCAGAAGTGATGATCTCATTAGAAGAATAATTAATTTAACTTCTTATCTTGATATATCTGCTTGGGTTATAGGAATTATAACCATTTTTGGATCCTCTATAGCACTTATGAACATAATGCTCGTTTCTGTTACAGAACGAACTCGTGAAATCGGAACCCGAAAAGCTTTAGGTGCTAAAAGAAGCACTATAGCATTTCAATTCTTCATGGAAACCTTAGTAATTGGCCAATTAGGAGGATTAGTTGGCACTCTAGGAGGGATATTAATAGGCTATGGATTCGCTACTTTATTGGATTTTGACTTTGTAATTCCCTGGATCGCTATTATTTCTGCATTTATTGTATGCTTTATAGTAGCGATCATTTCAGGCTCTTATCCTGCTTTTAAAGCATCTAAACTAGACCCTATAGAAGCCTTAAGATATGAATAATTCATTCCTGTTTTTTTATTAAAGTAAAAACATTTTTACAAAACTTATTTCTGCCCTAATAACATCCTATCATTTCCATATATATCAACGCGAAGATTAATATTTTGAAAATGTAATTCCTTCATAAGTTCGATCATTTCTTTACTTAAATACTGATTAATTTCAAAAAAAAGACAGCCTCCCTGTCTCAAACTTCCTTGTGCTAATTGCGCTATTTTTCTATAAAAAATTAACGGATCTGCATCTTGAACAAATAATGCTAAATGAGGTTCATAATCTAAAACATTTTTCTTTATTTCTACCTTCTCTAAATTTCTAATATAAGGAGGATTAGAAACTATAATATCAAATATCAAACCTAAATCTTCTAAATTTAATACATCCTGATGGATAAACTCTATAGTTACTTCGTTTCTTTTAGCGTTCTTTTTGCAACTTCAAGCGCTTTTAATGAAACATCCATTGCATAAACTTCTGCCATTTGTAAATTTTTAGCCAATGAAACAGCAATACATCCTGTTCCTGTTCCTATATCTAAAACCTTAATTTTTTGATCTTTTTTAGTTTCTGATATAATTTTGATAATCCAATCTACTAATTCTTCTGTCTCTGGTCTAGGAATTAAGGTATGTTCATTAACATAAAAAGGCATTCCATAAAAATCCGTTTCTCCTAAAATATACTGTATCGGTTTCTCTTGTTTTAATTGATCTAAAACTGTTTCCCATTGTAATAACTGCAAAGCATCTAACTCTAAATTAGGATTCAAAGCAAAATCAATTCGCTTCATACTATGAAAAGCTTCTAATAAAAGATTAAAAAAACTTTCTATTTCCTGTTCTTCATAAATTTTTAATAACTCTTCGGCAAATTGTATTTTATATTCTCGTAATAACATATTATCTTATCCTTTCACTAATTTATAATTCTTTTAACATCCAAACAGAACAAGCAGAATGACCAGTAGACCCCATAGGCTCAGACAAATAGACAAACCCTGATTTTAGGTATAACTTTTGAGCATTTTCCATAGTAGGCAACGTTTCTAAATAGCATTTCTCAAACCCTAATAAACTTGCCTTAGCAAGACAAACCTTCATCATCTTTGTCCCCCATCCTTTTCCTCTTACAGAGGGCAAAAAGTACATTTTTTGTAATTCACATACTTCAGTAGTCCCATTTTGTAATGAAGCTACACCAGCACAACCTACTATTTTTCCTGAAAGCTCTAACACAAAATATGCAGATCGAGCCATTTGATAAGTTTCATACATGGTGTCTAATTGTGGATCTTCATAGGCAGTTCCTTCTTTAGGTACTTTATACTCATCCAAAACAGATCGAATTAGAGTTGCAATTTCGCTATTATCCTCTTTCTTTATTAATCGAATCATATCCTATTAGTTTAAAACAAATTTTTGAAAATCCAAAATCTTATATACTTCTTATTTTTAAGCAATCATTTTATTATTTTTGTGTGGTGAAGATACATCAAAAATATATATCCCGCTGTATAGAATTAGCTAAAAATGGATTAGGCACTACGTATCCTAACCCTTTAGTAGGAAGTGTAATTGTACACAATAATTTAATCATAGGAGAAGGCTGGCACCAAAAATCAGGTGAGGCACATGCTGAGGTAAATGCAATCAACTCAACAAAAGACAAAAATCTTTTAAGCCAGTCAACAATTTATGTTAGTCTTGAACCTTGCAGCCATTTTGGGAAAACCCCCCTTGCGCTGACTTAATCATTAAGCATAAAATTCCTAAAGTTGTAATAGGCACTGTAGATCCTTTTGCTAAGGTGTGTGGTGCAGGAATACAAAAACTTAAAGATGCTGGTTGCGAAGTAATCATAGGCATTCTAGAAAAAGAATGTCAAGAACTAAATAAACGTTTCTTTACTTTTCATCAAAAAAAACGACCTTATATCATTTTAAAATGGGCTGAAACAACAGATGGTTTCATTGCCCCTCTTAAAAAAGAGATTCAAAAACCCATATGGATTAGCAATCAATACAGTAGACAATTAACTCATAAATGGCGAACAGAAGAACAAGCTATTTTAATAGGAACTCAAACAGCTATTGACGACAATCCACAACTAAGCGCCAGAGACTGGAAAGGAATAAACCCAATAAGAATAGTTTTAGATAAAAAAAATAAAGTTCCAAAAGAAAATCTTATATTTGATAGATCGGCCCCAACCTTTATCCTAGATGAAACAGTATTAAACAGCAATAAAAATTCCGTTTCTTCTATAATTGAATGGCTCTACCAACATCAGATTCAATCAATCATAATTGAAGGAGGCAGTCGAACATTACAACATTTCATAGAACACAATTACTGGGATGAAGCTCGTATTTTCAAGAATAAAGAGACTCTAATAGAAGGTATTAAAGCCCCTCAAATTTCCAGTCTAAAAGTAAAAAGTAAAAGGATACTGAATAATGAACTTTTAATTTTTTCAAATTATGATTAACAACATTATTTTCGACTTCGGCAATGTTTTTATGAATTTGGATAAAAATGCCTCTCTTAAAGCACTAAAAGAATTAGGCCTTTCAGAATGGGATGAAGATTTCGAACAAATCAACCAAGAATTCGAAAAAGGAAAAATAACAGAGGTTCATTTTATGATTGAACTAAAAAAAGAATGCCAAATGCTTCTATAGATGATATACGTACTGCTTGGAATGCTGTTATAACAGACTTCCCTTTATCTCGACTTGAATTTTTACAAAAACTATCTCACAAATACAAACTCTACCTTTTAAGTAATATAAATGAAATACATATTGCTAAATTCGAACATCGTGTTGGAATGACTTTCGCTAGGGAGTTTTACCAATGTTTTGAAAAAGTATATTTTTCATCAGAAATAGGTTTTCGTAAACCAGAAAAGGAAGCTTTTGATTTTATATTAAAAAAACACGAACTACCCCCAAAACGCACCTTATTTGTAGATGATGAGATAACAAATATTGAAACAGCAGCCTCAATGGGCATGCACGTGTGGCATTTACAAACAGACACTGAAGATGTAACAAACTTATTATCAAAAAAGAAATCCCTCTTTAATTCATTTTTATTTCCAAAAACAATAATTTTGTATTAAAAATATAACTTTTGAATACAGAAGATACTTATATAACGCTCAAAGAAGCTTCTCCTGAAGTTTTATATAAAGAAAAAAATAGTAAATTTTACGGTTATGCTTTCCCCATCACGAATGAAGAGGAAATCAAAACCCTTTTAGAAGGCTTAAAGAAAAAACATTACGCTGCTCGACACTGGTGTTATGCTTGGCAATTAGGCACAACTCAAAAACATTATCGTGCAAATGATGATGGCGAGCCTAACAATAGCGCAGGAATGCCTATATATGGTCAAATCCAATCATTCGAGCTAACAAATGTACTTGTTATTATAGTTCGTTATTTTGGAGGTATCAAACTAGGAGTTGGCGGATTAGTTTCTGCTTATAGAGAAAGCGCTAAAATGGCTTTAGAAGCCTCTTCTCTCATTGAAAAAAACAATTGATATTCTATACAAAGTAAATTTTGATTATAAGAATATGAATAAAGTCATGAGAGTCATAAAAGAAAAAGACATCAACATTGTTTCCCAAAAAATGGAAGAAAGCTGCGAACTCATTATTTCAACACGACAAAAAAATGCCGAAATGATTTTTGGCATTTTTTCGTCAATTTTTGAAGTAACAATAACTGAATTTTAAGAAAAATTCAATAAGCCTTCTAAATACTCAGGAGGCATTATTGGTTTCCCTGTTTTAGCATCTACAAACACTAATAAAGAGTTGGCCGTTGTTAATAACTCATCTGATTCATTATAAATTTCATAGTCAAATTCTAGCTTCACAGAAGTCTGACTTTTAAAAATAGTTCTAATGGTCAAGAGATCATCATAACGTGCTGGCTTTTTATAATTCATACTTAATGACACTAAAGGCAACATAACCCCTTTTTCCTCCATCCATTTATAAGAAACCCCCAGATTTCTAAGCCATTCCACTCGCCCCATTTCAAAATATTGCGCATAATTACCGTGGTAAACCACTCCCATTTGATCCGTTTCTGCATAACGAACACGTACTTGAATATCAAAAATTTTCATACTATTTATCTTACTTTTTTACGTTTTACTTAAAGTCAAAATTTAATTCTTACAATAAAATTTCTACAAAGTCAAGACTAAAAAAATTTTTTTAAAGAATTTTATCAACCATCTTTGCTATCCCAATGAACCCCAAATCTTGACCTTAATTTTGTCAAGTAAAACCTTAAAAATTAACACAATAAGAATGCACACAATGAACAAAACCGCTGAATCAGTATGGGCAAACTGTCTTTTATTTATAAAAGATAACATCCAGGAGCAAGCTTATAAAACTTGGTTTGAGCCTATCAAAGCGGTAGAGCTTACTGATAGCGCACTGTACATTCAAGTTCCTTCAAAATTCTTTTACGAATGGCTTGAAGAGCATTATGTGAAATTATTAAAGGTAGCATTACAAAAAGAACTAGGGAAAAACGCGAAGTTACTATATAAAATTAAAATGGAAAACCCTTATGGGAATAAACTTCCGTTTACACAACAAATTCCGAGTGCTGATAAAGCTCCTGTAAAAACACAGGAAATAGATGTACCTGTACAACAAAAAAATCCAGAGTTAAAAAATCCTTTTATCATCCCGGAATACGTAACATTAAAATTGACTCTCAGTTAAATTCTAATTACAGTTTTGACAATTTTCTTGAAGGAGACTCTAATCGTCTTGCAAGAAGTGCTGGTATGGCAGTAGCTAATAAACCAGGAGGAACTTCTTTTAATCCATTATTAATCTTTGGAGGAGTGGGATTAGGAAAAACACACCTTGCTCATGCCATAGGTGTAGAAATAAAAGAAAAACATCCAGAAAAAACTGTTTTATATATTTCTGCTGAAATATTCACTCAACAATACATTGATTCTGTCAAGAAAAACACACGTAATGATTTCATACATTTCTACCAACTAATAGATGTATTGATTATTGACGATGTTCAATTTTTATCAGGTAAAGCAGGTACACAAGATGTTTTTTTCCACATTTTTAATTACCTCCATCAGAACGGAAAACAAGTAATACTAACTTCTGATAAAGCCCCTGTTGATATGCAAGATATTGAACAACGTTTATTATCACGCTTTAAATGGGGATTATCTGCAGAGTTAAATCAGCCTGATTATGAAACTCGTGTAGCAATTGTAAAAAGCATTTTATTCCGAGATGGTGTTGAAATGCCAGAAGATATTATAGAATATGTAGCTCGAAATATAAAATCTAATGTGCGAGAACTAGAAGGCGCTATTATTTCATTAATAGCACAATCTTCGTTTAACAAAAAAGAAGTTACAATTGATTTAGCCAAACAAGTAGTTGAAAAATTTGTTAAAAATGTAAAAAGAGAAATATCTATTGACTATATTCAAAAAGTTGTATCTGATTATTTCCAATTAGATGTTGCCACATTACAATCTACAACACGTAAACGCCATGTAGTACAAGCACGCCAATTAGCTATGTTTTTTGCAAAAAAATACACTAAAGCCTCTTTAGCAAATATTGGATCTCAAATAGGAGATCGCGACCACGCTACTGTATTACATGCTTGTAAAACTGTTGACAATTTACTCACAACAGACAAACAGTTTAAAAAGTTTGTAGATGATATCAACAAAAAACTTTCGTTATAATGTCTAAAAAAATCTTGATGGTATGTTTGGGGAATATTTGCCGTTCCCCATTGGCCGAAGGAATATTAAAATCTAAGCTACCCAAAACCTACTTAATAGATTCAGCTGGAACTGGAGGATGGCACACCGGAGAACAACCTGACAAACGCTCTATACAAACAGCACGTAGCCGAGGAATTGACATTAGTCAACAAAGAGCGCGAAAATTCCAAAAATCAGATTTTGACATTTTTGATCAAATTTTTGTAATGGATAACCAAAATTACAAAGATGTAATCAATCAAGCCATAACAGAAAATCAAAAAAAGAAGGTACAATTAATTCTAGAAGAAGTATTTCCTGGCAAAAATCTTGATGTACCAGACCCTTACTATGGAGGGCAAGATGGTTTTGAACATGTTTTTGATATGTTAGACCAAGCTTGTCAGAATATTGCTAACAAATTAGAAAAAAAGAGCTCTTAAAAGCCCTTAAATACCATTGCAAACACAAATAAAAGGATTAAAAAACCAATTGCAACACTTCTACCAATTTCTTTTATTCTATCTTTGTCCATAATAAAATACATTTTCAACAAAAGAATACAAAATCTATGAAACCAGCAACTTTTCTTGGAAAATTATATCTAATACCCACAACTTTAGGTGAAATAAATCCTGAAGATGTATTACCTTATACAGTTAAGAGAAGCATTGATTTTATAAATCATTATATTGTTGAAAATGAAAAAAACAGCTCGTCGTTTTATCAAAGCAATTCATCCTGAAAAAAGCAACCAGAGTTAATCATTAACACTCTTAACAAACATACTCAGGAATCTGACCATATTCAATTCATTCAACCTTTATTAAGTGGTCAGAATATCGGCCTAATGAGTGAAGCAGGATGCCCTGGCGTAGCTGATCCTGGTGCTGCCATAGTAAAACTTGCACATGAAAAAGGTATACAAGTAGTTCCTTTAGTCGGACCAAGCTCAATCCTACTAGCTTTAATGGCTTCTGGCATGAATGGTCAAAGTTTTGCTTTTAATGGATATTTACCTATAGACAAAGGAGAAAAAAAACAAGCTTTAAAAGGATTTGAAAAATTATCTTTTGACAAAAAACAATCTCAACTTTTTATCGAAACACCTTACAGAAACAACAAATTATTAGAAGATTTAATTCAAATCTTACAACCTAATACTAGTTTATGTATTGCATGCGACCTTACACTACCTACTGAATACATAAAAACACTAACCATAAAAGAATGGAAAAAACAAAGGTCGATTTACACAACCGACCTTCTATTTTCATTATTCACAAACACTATTAATCAAAAAGTATAATGTTGGGCTTTTGCCTTTTTGTTTGGTTCCACAGAACTTGTGTCGTACCCTGCAAATTCTCTTAGATATTCTGTTATTGAAGTACCATAGCCATCTTTAAATTTCCGCCCTCCTTTAGTTCTTAGAAATCTTTTTATAGAACCTACACCTCCTAGATGGGCTGCTGCTAAAATTCCTGATTCGGTAATAGGAATACCATTAATTTCGGTACCTGAATAATTAGCAATCTCTCGACGAAGTTCCCATTTATTCCTTGCTAAATTAGCTAAAAAGGCTTTTTCTTGCAGTTTTTTACTTTGTAGAAAAGAAGCTTGATCCTGTATTCCTAGTGCGGCAAGTGTTTCTGATCCAAATTGATACTTTCCTAGATAACCTAATGAATTTACTATATTGTATATTCCTTGGGACTCTCTTGCCCCTATACTTTGGGTAAAACCAACAAACGTTTTACCTGTAAAAGGCACATCAAAAAACCTCTGCCCCACTTCTACCTCCATGGGTACCGTATACCGATCTCCTCTTTCAAGGGAATGTAACCAAGGATACATTTCCACTTTAAAAGGTCTAAAACCTGAACTCAAAAGAACGATTGAGCCAAATAATCCAAAATAGAATATTTGTTTTTTTGTCATAAAAATAAATTTCTTTTCAACTAAGTGCAGTATTAAAATATGTTACTCACACTATCATCGCTAAAAAATTAACCCTGCAAATTTACAATTAAAAACAAGATACGCAACAAAAACATTTGTTAACTTTTTGATTATTAACCAAAAAGCCCATAAATACTGTAGTAGAATTTTTTCTACTATTTTTTTTATTCTTCTTTTTTAAAAATAAGATTATATAAAAAATGCAATCTTACCTGAGGCAAGATTGCATTTTAAAAATATATTTTAAAGAATTACAGCCCTAATTTATTTACCCATTCTGCATATTTTTTTGCATTTATTTGATGCTCTTCATAAGTAACTGCAAAATCATGATATCCTTTACGATCTACACTAGCACAAAAATATATATAATCATGTTTTTCTGGAGATAAAACAGCTTCTACTGCTGAAATATCAGGCATGGCAATAGGACCTGGTGGCAACCCTATATTTTTATAGGTGTTATATGGTGAATTTACAAATAACATATCTCCCTTTACTCTTTTAATTATTTGATCAAAATCATGTGCATTTTTTTGATAGCAAAAATAATAGTAGGGTCAGCTTGTAAAGGCATTTCTAACTTTAATCTATTTAAATAAACTCCAGCCACTCTTGGTCGCTCATCTTCTTTTACGGATTCTTTATGAACTATAGAAGCTAAAGCAATAACCTGTTCTGGTGTAAGCTCCAAAGCTTTTGCTTTTGCTATACGCTCTGAATTCCAAAATTTATGGTATTCTTCTAACATTTTATCTCTGAATTTTTCAGCTCCAATATTCCATTTTATTTCATAGGTATTGGGTATAAAAATCCCTAGTACATTATCTGTTGTTAATCCATTTTTTTTCAAAAAAGTTGGGTCTTGTATCGCATTCATAAGACTCAGACTATCAGCTTCAATTTGCCCTGCTATACGAGAAACTAATTTTTCAATAACTTCCTGATTATTAAAAGAGAGACTTAATGGAATATTATGACGTAAGGCTGTTACAATCTGAAAACTTCCCATTCCTTTTTTTAACAAAAACCGCCCTGGAAAAACATTTTGATCATACGAGCGTTTTTCTGCAACAAATTTAAAATTTTCTATATCAGCTACTTCAGGTGTAAGAATTTTAATTACTTCTTTATACGTAGCTCCAGTTGGGATAAAAACATACTTTTCTTTTTCTGTAAATTTTGTATTACTTGTAAAGGCTTTGATATAAACAAAAACAACCAATACTAGTCCTACTAGCCCTAACCCTAAAAATACTTTTTTGTTCAAAATAATTCGTTTTTAATAATTTGGATTGATTAATTGAAAGAGGAGTTCATCTCGATAATTTCCATCTTGAAAAATCCAATCTTTTTTGACTCCTATTTTTTGGAAACCAAAATTAGTAAAAAGCTTTAAACTAGCTTCATTTGAACAGCCAATATTTGCATACAATTGATGCAATTGTAAATGTAAAAACGCATAATTAACTAATAACTGTAAGGCTTCCCCCCTAATCCTTTATTTCTATATATAGCATTTTTAATTACTATTCCTACTCCTGCCCTATGATTTTTAGGATCATAATCAAACAAATCAATTAAACCAACTGGCTTATAAGAGCCTAACTCACATATTGCTAAGCGCAACTGCTTAGCTTGATAAATATCTTGATGTGCGTTTTCAAGATATTGTTTAATTAAAAAACGGGAATAAGGAGTTTGAGTATTACTGACCTCCCAAATAGACTCTTCATTTTCAATTTTATAAATAAAGGACAAATCTTCGGGTTCTAATGCTCGTAAAAAAACTTTATCTCCTTTCAGTGTTGACATAATATTAAAGGTGCTATTTTAAACAATTTAAATTTTATATAATAATAAAAAATAAGAGCAAAAGTAATATTTATAAAAATGATAGTTGAGGTAATTTTATCATTATCTATATATAAAAAACACAATTAAAAAATTAAAGAGACTAAATGTCAATTTCTCCTTGAAAAACAAATTGAGCGGGTCCTATTAAATGAATATTTTTATAACCCTTTACATCTTTTTCAAATGCGATTTGTAATTTACCTCCTTCAACTTGAATTCCAATTTTATTTGAGGTGGATTTTCCTAAATGAAACATTGCTAATGCCACGGCTGTTGCCCCTGTACCACAAGATAAGGTTTCATCCTCTACCCCTCTTTCATAAGTTCTAATAATAAAATCGTTTTCTCCCTTTTGAGATACAAAGTTAATATTACTTCCTGCCTTCCCGTATAAATCACTATACCGAATTTTAGCTCCTTCTGTTTTAACATCTAATTCTTTTAAATTACTTACTTCTTGAACGTGATGCGGAGATCCTGTATTTAAGAACACATATTCTGATGTCACTTGTATCGATTGTACATCTATCATTTGTAACGAAACTATGTTTTCTTCTATTATACTTGCATGATGTACACCGTCTACAGCTATAAAAGTGGTTACATCATTAATTACTCCCATTTTTTTTGCAAATGCTACAAGACATCTTCCTCCATTACCACACATTGAACTTTCATTCCCATCAGCATTATAATAAACCATTTTAAAATCTGTCGAATTGTCATTTTCCAATAGCATTAATCCGTCAGCTCCTATCCCAAAACGCCTATCACAAAGAAAATGGATAAGTTTGGTATCATTTTTGGGAAAAGTTAAATCACGATTATCTAAAATGACAAAATCATTTCCCGTTCCTTGGTATTTATAAAATGTAAGTTTCATGTATCTAAGATTTATATATAATGGGTAAATACTAAAATCAATTGATTATTATTATGTGTTCTTCCTAATTATTTATTGATGTTAATTTTAAGGAACAAATATCAGAATCCTTCATAAACCTACCAAAGATATAAATATTAATAGGAAGTTAAAGATTGTTAAACGAGCGTTAAAGCTAAAAAACTGAAATAAGAAAATTATATTTTTACGTTTAAATAAAAACAAGAAAAAGAGGAAGCCATGAGAAAATTAAGTAGTTTATTTTTAATTTCAATACTAAGTGGAGCAACCACTTTAGGAGGTTACAAATTGTTTTTTGAAAACACTTCTGCAACCTCTTCATTATCTATTGCTCCTAATTACATGCGTGCAGTAAGTATCGGTGCTGAGAATATAGATTTTACGTCAGCTGCTGAAAAAGCAGTTCATACCGTTGTACACGTAAAAAATAAAACAGTCTATAACGTACCATCTGATCCTTTTATGGAGTTTTTCTACGGACATAGAGGAGGACAACAACAAACACAAGTGGGAACAGGGTCTGGAGTAATTATTAGTAAAGACGGATATATCGTAACTAACAACCACGTAATTCAAAATGCTACAGAACTAGAAGTTACTCTAAATAATAACAAAACATATAAAGCAAAACTAGTTGGAACCGATAGCAAAATGGATATTGCTTTATTAAAAATTGAAGCCGAAACAGATTTACCAGCAGCTACTTTTGGAAACTCAGAACAAATAAAAGTTGGCGAATGGGTTTTAGCCGTTGGAAATCCTTATAACCTAACATCTACAGTTACTGCTGGAATTGTATCAGCTAAAGCTCGTGATTTAAGCAATCAAGGTATTCAATCTTTTATCCAAACAGATGCTGCTGTAAATCCTGGAAACAGTGGGGGTGCATTAGTAAACACAAGAGGCGAACTAATAGGTATAAACACTATGATTTCATCTCCAACAGGAAGCTATACAGGTTATTCTTTTGCTGTACCATCTAACTTAGCCCGTAAAATTGTGGAAGATTTAATGGAGTATGGTAATGTACAAAGAGCCGTTTTAGGTATAGAAGGTAGAGAACTTAATACAACAGCAGCTAAAGAAATTAGCACTAAAGAAACTACAGGAGTATATGTTGCTAAAGTTTCAAAAGGAACTGGAGCGGAAAAAGCAGGTATTAAATCAGGTGATGTAATTAAAAAATTAGATGAAAAAACGATTAACACCTTTGCTGATTTAACAGCATACATCAACACAAAACGACCAAATGAGGAAGTTAAAGTAAGTTTTATAAGAGATGGTAAATTAAGTAGTACTGTAGTAAAATTAGTTAAAAAGGAACTTGTAAATTACGATTTAAAAGGCTTAGAATTAGAAGATTTAGATACAAATGATAAAAAACGTTTTCGATTAAGCTATGGTGTAAAAATAAAAGAAGTCTCAAATGAAGAATTAACGGATTATGCAGAACAACTAAAAGGAGGAATTATACTAAAAGTAGATAATATAAAAGCTACCGATATAGAAACTGTTACACGCGTAATAGCAAAAAAAGGAGAAACGCAAAAAACACAAATTGAAATGTTAACAAACTCAGGCGAGTTATTACGTTTCCTTCTATAATATACTTCGCTATTAACTATTGAAAACCAACGCTCAACCGTTGGTTTTTTTATTAAAAAAGTTTAAAAAAGTTTAACAAAAGATTTTAAATAAATACTTTTGCAAGGTCTAATTTTTATAAAAAGAAATGAGCAATACAACTTATGAAAAAGAGTTAGCATTTCAAGCTGACAGAAGAAAAGCAGCGGTTGAATTTATCAAAATCGTAAGTGATTTATGGTATGATAAATCAATCGAAATGGTTTTATTTAGAAACCAGTTACTAGATCGCAATGTAAGTGAAATTATGAATTTACATGATTATGCGGGCGAGTTTGTACAAAAACCGATTAATATTTTTGACTCTGTAGAAATCTTAAGAGCTATCCAAGCATTAGATTTACCCCCTTCACGATTAGATATTGGTAAATTAACGTATGAATTTCACTTAGAAGACAATAAGTATAATGATGCTACTGACTTCGTAGTAGACAAATTAAAAGATGCTAAAGCTTCAGATGAAATCAAACCTAAAGATGTGGTTCTTTATGGATTTGGTCGTATTGGACGTTTATTAGCTCGTGAACTTTCCTCTAAAGTTGGAAAAGGACAGCAATTACGTTTACGTGCTATTGTAACTCGCGATAAAAATGATGCTGTTTTATTAGAAAAACGCGCTTCTTTATTACGTTACGATTCTGTACATGGTGATTTCCAAGGTTCTGTGGAAGCAGATGCTAATAATAGTACTCTAATCATTAATGGTGCTCCTGTACATATTATTACTGCTAATTCTCCTGAGGAAATTGATTATACAAAATACGGAATTCAAGATGCTTTAGTAATTGATAACACGGGTGCTTTTACAACTGAAGAAGCTCTAAGCCGTCATTTAACTTCTGTTGGAGTTGAAAAAGTATTATTAACAGCTCCAGGAAAAGGTGTACCAAATATTGTTCATGGTGTAAACCACGAAGCATACAACCCAGATGAAGTTAAAATTTGGTCTGCCGCTTCTTGTACTACAAATGCTATTACTCCTGTATTAGCTGCTATTGAAGAAACTTTAGGAGTAGAAAAAGGTCATATTGAAACCATCCACGCGTATACAAACGACCAAAACTTGGTAGATAATATGCATAAAAAATACCGTCGTGGTCGTTCAGCTGCTTTAAACATGGTAATTACAGAAACAGGAGCAGGAAGCGCTGTAGCTAAAGCATTACCAAGTTTAGCAGGAAAATTAACTTCAAATGCTATTCGAGTACCTGTTCCAAATGGTTCATTAGTAGTATTAAACCTTGAAGTAGGCAAAACTACTAATCGTGAAGAATTAAATGGTATTATGAAAAAATATGCTTTAGAAGGTAAACTAGTTGAGCAAATCAAATACGAATTAAATAACGAATTAGTTTCATCAGATATTGTAGGTACATCAGCTCCATCTATTTTTGATAGCAATGCTACTATTGTTTCAGCTGATGGTAAAAACGTAGTAATGTACGTATGGTATGACAATGAATATGGTTACAGCCATCAAGTAATTCGTTTAGCAAAATATATTGCTAAAGTAAGACGTTATACATACTATTAATAGACAAACAAATCAAAGTATACAAAAGCCGTTTCTTTTTAAAGAAATGGCTTTTTTAATGCCATATGGCTGAATTATTATCATTTTAAAATATTAAATTTGAGTGTCTAATCAATCAAAAAATGAAAATGAAAAAATTATTATGCCTAGGCTTTTTCTTTTACAGCTTGATAACACAAGCTCAAAAAAACACTTCTACTGCAACTCCTAAAACTTTTAATTTAGGTATAGTTGAAGAAATCACGTCTAATATTTTAAATGAAAAAAGGATACTTAATATCTACCTCCCACAAGGATACAACAACCAAGAAAGTTATCCTGTAATTTATGTTTTAGACGGTAGTGCTGACGAAGATTTTATTCATATTGCAGGTTTAGTACAATACTTTACATTCCCTTGGATTGAACGAATCCCTAAATCTATTGTAGTAGGCATTGCTAATAAAGATCGTAAAAGAGATTTCACATCTACTCCTAACCAACAAGTGATTCGAGATCGTTATCCTACTTCTGGCGGATCTGAAAAATTCATGGCATTTATAGAAAATGAATTACAACCTTTTTTAAATAAAAACTATAAAACAACAAACGAAAAAACTATTATAGGTCAATCATTAGGAGGTCTCTTAGCAACTGAAATTTTATTTAAAAAACCATACTTATTTGACAAATATATCATCATTAGTCCTAGTCTATGGTGGAACGATGGAGAGTTATTAAAACAAAATCCTGAAATATTAAATGAAAACTTTCAACAAGGTAAATCTATTTATATAGGTGTAGGCAAAGAAGGTTTAAGCCCTATATTTGATAATCATGTGATGGAAGTAGATGCTAATATTCTTTTTGACAAAATTAAATATGGAAAATCTAAAACTGTAAAAGTTATTTTTGACTATTTACCTGAAGAAGATCACGCTACTGTAACACATCCTGCTGCATTTAATGCTTTTAAATTATTATATCCTAAGAAAGAATAATTAAAATGAATTTACAACCACAATTAGAAAACGATACAATCCTATTATTACCCTTAGAAGAAGAGGATTTTGATGCCTTATATTTTATTGCATCTGACCCTTTAATTTGGGAACAACATCCGCAGAGTAATCGTTATAAAATAGAAATATTTAAGCTTTTTTTTTAAAGAGGCACTTAATTCTAAAGGAGCGTTTAAAATAATTGATAAAAAACAAAATAAGATCATAGGAAGCTCTCGTTTTTATAATCTTGAGGATAAGAATAAAAGTGTACTTATTGGCTATACTTTTTTAAGTAGAGTATATTGGGGATCAGGATATAATCCTCAGATTAAAAAATTAATGTTAGATTATGCTTTTGATTATTTAGATAAAGTATATTTTACAGTAGGAGCATTTAATTTTCGTTCTCAAAAAGCAATTGAAGCAATAGGTGCTATTAAAAATAGAGAATTTTCTGTTTCTTACGATAATAAACCAGACACTCTAAATTTTGAATATATAATTGAAAAATTAAGCTGGTTAAAAAATGATTTTTAATTCAGGAATGATTTTTTAAATAAAAAAACTGGCATTTATAAAACATCATTTAATGAAATATAAATGCCAGTTAATACACACCCTTTATTTTTTTATTATAAAATTCTATAAATTTTACTTTTTTATTCTTTAAACTTTTTACGGCTTTAAAAAAAGCAAACAAAAAGGAACCAAGTATTGATTATAATAACTTTTTTTAAACATCAAAAAGATAAACTAGCAGGTATCTTTAATAATTTTTAAAGGGTTAATTTTTTAATTCCACCATAAGATAAAATTTTCAAAATGGCTATCTAATGCAATTTTAGTTTCATCTACTGTTTTTGTTTTCTCATTCCACCAACCTGTTTTTAGTGATTTTTTTGAAATAGAGAAACTTGCTTTGATTTCATCAACATGAACAACAATTCCGTCTTCTATTGGTTCTATGCGACTAATTTTATATGCTTTCCTTAAATCTTCAAAAGTAGATTGTTTATTAATTCCTTTATCTGTTTTAAAGATCGGACTTTCTATTAACACTCTATTTATTTTTTCTTTTAAATTCCCATTATTTAAAGGAGGAGTAATGGTAAATAGTTTCTCTTTATTTTGAGTTTCAATTTCATAATCATCATATACTTCATCAACAAATTCTCCCTCTCCTTTTTTCTTAGTTATTTGAGCAGATGGAATTAATTTTAAAACGTCTTCAATACTTGTTGATGCGTTTAAATCACCTATAGATCCCGCTTTTATGATACTTTTAAAATATTTTCCTGCTAAAGAACCGCCGCCTCCGCAATAATACATCATTTTAAAACGATCTTCATATTTAGGAGTAAATACTTCAATTCCTAAATTATCATGCGATGGTACTACATACATCCAAACTTTTTGTTTTGAATCATTAGAAATATTTACCCAAAGAGTATCATTTTTAACTTCTCCATATCCCGTAAAAGAGCAGTTTTCTTTATTTTTTATTTTAGATGCCGAAAAAACTAATTTATACTGATTTTTTCTGGCGAAATTGAAACAGTTTGTTTGTAATTTTCATTTGAATTATAGAAGATATCATATCTCCCTGCGTAGTCATATTTTTTTTGTTTATTAAGAATATAATAAGAAGCAAAATTACCTTTAATCAACTTCTTATTAAGATCCAACAAGGTTAACTTATCTTGACCAATTAAGAAATGAGTTTGTTCTTTTCCTTTTTGTAAAATAAGTGTGTCATTATTAATTGTATAAGTTCCTTTGTCTTTATACGCATGATTATCTTGACTCAGATACAAATTATTATAAAGAAAAGTTTTATTAGAATTTAAAACTAATTCCACTTCTATTCCTGAACAATCCGCACAAGGAAGGGTTCCTTTATAAACACCTAGGAAATTATTCTCTTGACTGTTTTCAGAATTTTGATCTTTTTCTTGTCGTTACAAGAAGCCAGAGTTAATAATACTGAAAAAACAAAAAGTCCTTTTTTCATATTTAATATTATTTTTTAGTTTGTCTATTATCAATAATCAATCCAAAATTCTAAAAGTTTATTTTTTTTCTTTCCATAATGATCGTGACCCAGTAAGTAAAGACAAAAACAAAGCCCATCAAGAGAATTGTTTGATATAAATCACATTCCTTCTGCCCTATAAAAGGAATTAGTCCTACTATTACAATCCATTGGATAGCATAAAAATTAGTAAGATTTCTACTTAAAAATGCTATGGGTTGATATACTTTTTCAGACGCATATTTCATTATAATATCACAAATTTTCATCCATATAAGTACAAATCCTATGTACAACATAATTCCTCCAATTCTGGTATGCCAATAGTCTCCTAAATGATATTTTGGATTTGTATAAGTAATTGCTCCCCCTATGATGAAAAGAAAAACTCCTAGATAAAAACTTTTCATTAAAACTTCTTTATCCTCTTTATGTAATAAATAATCTCCCATTACATAACCTGCTAAAGGATATACTAGCCATGGTAACAATGGAAAGGATACAGCATCTCCTTTATCTCCCCAAAATAAATCAAGTACTCTATCTACAACTGAATTTCCTGTTTGAATTCCCCATACATAAGTTGAAAAACCTCCTATAACAAGTATTAAAACGGCTATATATTTAACAGGTACCTTATATTTACTTAATAAACTCATTACTAAATATGATAATCCTGCAAATTGTAATATATCTATTACTAAAAAGTTCTTCACTAACGTTTCCACTACATTCCCTTCTTCTGAAATATTTTCAACGGTTTTTGTCGTTATAAATAAGGAAGTAATACCAAAAAAAATAGCTGGCACAAGTAATCTAAAAAAATTTAATTTATATCCTTTAAGAAAGATAGATAAACTTCTTTTAGCTCTGGATGCAAATTCAAAATTCTTTGAATAGGTAAAAGCAAGTCCCATGCTAAACATAAAAACAGGGGCTGCTGGAGCTTCTCCTAATAGGTTAATTATTTTCCCAAAATAAGTACCTTTGTCTACAGCTAATACAGTATGGGTATTGAGTACATGTACACAAACCATAAACACTGCAGCGAGTGCTTTCGCTAAATCGATAAATTTTAATCTTTTCATTTGATGTCTTTTAATTTGATTAATTTAATTTCATAATCCAAACTATCTATTTTATAGTCTTTCTTATTTTTTAAGAATCTAAAACTTAGTACTCCTGTATTATATTGCCCCATTTGGATAGAATTAACAATATTTAACTTTTTGTTAGCAACATAAAATTTATAACTATTATTTACATCTGTCAAGAGATCTTCTTTTACTAATTGTACTTTATAAGTACTGTAATCTGGAGTTGTATAAAGAGGAGAATAAAAAGTCCAAGAAAAATAATCTGAAACAGGTTGGTTTTTAACTGTAATTTCTAATGCTTCATCATCTTTTAATTTGATATAAATTCCTTCATAAAATATATCCTTGGAAGGAAATAAGGCGTTAGAATTTTTAGGATTTAGTTTAACTTCCTGCTTAGAGGTATTAGGTGCTACACTAAGTGAATTCGTTAAATCTATTGAATTTACAACTAATCCTTCAAAAAATTGAATAAACGAATTATTAGTATTCAGATTCGTATTATTATTTATTCCTTGTTTGGATAGGTTAGGATTAATTCTTTCTATAACAGGTATTTTTTTAGTCTCCTGTAATCTCTTAGTATAATTTGAGTAATACTCTCTTAGTATGATAATATAATCATCTTCACTTATTTTGAGTCCATTTTTTTTAGTCTCAATATTTTTAGACAGGTTAATTTCATAATCTCCGTTTGCATTAATTTCGATTGTTTCGGAAGAAATACTCTCTGAAAGTAAGTTATAACCTTCTTCTTGCTTATATACTTGTACTCCTACATAAATTGCATTACCTAGATTTCCTTTTATCACATAATCATTTTTACTTGAAATAAATGCTGAATAGTAATTTGTAGAAGGATTATCGCCTCCAACTTTACGATTTTCTCCTATCCAATTTGTAAATTTAGGAAAATCAGCACTATTATTTTCTAGATAAACATCCTTACTTAATGATAGTGCATCAGTCAAAAAAATGAATGATTCTTTATTTACTGATTTAACTTTATGATTTTTCACAAAGTTTTGTAGCTTACTAAAAGTATTATCAATTTTTAGATTTTGTGCATTTAAATAATTAACACTTATAAATAATAGTAGAATTAATCTCATAGGGTAGATGTATGTATTTAAAAATTATTAATAGCTAATTTATAATCATTCTTTATAAGATCAAACCTTTTTAACAAATAATACAGAATAGTCTTATAAATAAAATTGATTTAACCAATAGTCTACAACAATTAAAAGAATGGTAGTATACTATAATAGAAGAGTTTGTACTAAACTTCACTAGTCAAGTACAAACAATAATAGTATATAATTTTTAGATTAAACTTTGAATAGTTTTTGTTTTTTATTACTATTCATCAAGCAAGACGCGATTAATTTGAACGAATCTTTTAGCGTAATAAGGCTCTTTAGTAGATGATATAATTACTCCTTGGCTAGTTGAAGAGTGAATAAATTTAATTTCATCATCCATAACTTCTGTAACCATTCCTACATGTCCTACTCCTCTACCTCTTGTAGCAAAAAGATTAAATCACCTTTTTGTGCTTGATTTCTATCAATACGAACACCTGCTCTTTGCGCCATTTCTCTTGACGATCGAGGCAAAGTCATTTCTATATTTTTAAAGGTTGCAAACATTAAACCAGAACAATCAAAACCGCCATTTCCTGTAGAACCACTACGATATCGCGCTCCTATATTTTCAGATGCTTTAGTTATTAAAAATTCTGCCTTAGACATATTTTCCTCTGACAAAGGAGCTACTACTGTAATAGGCATTTCTGGCTGTACTGCTTCCGATTCAATAATTAGTTCATCTGTATTTTCTTCTTCAATTTGAGGTTTTATTTCTACAATTTTAATTTGCCCACTCTTAGACGGAACAGGGATTATTTTTTGAGGTTGCTTTATTAATTGAACATCCTTTTCTTCTTTTTGATTATCTTTCTCTTGATCTTTTTTATCTTGTGCTAATAAAATTTCTTTTGTTGAATTTGGCATCTTTGATTCTATGCCTACAAGAGGTGTATTTTCAGGTATTATTTTTGCCTTTATAACCAGCTTATCTCCTATTCCTAAACTATTTTTAATATGAGGATTTAGTGCTTCTAATTCTGTAATTGAAATCCCATACTTTCTTGAAATACCGTATTTTGTTTCTTTAATTTGCACTTCATGAATTAATTCTACTGTATTATTTAAATCTGGAGAAATGATTGGTTGCTGTTCTGAAATAACTATTTCTTCTTTTTTCTTTTTCTTTGGTTTTTCAGCTTTTGCATTTAAACCCTCTATGTTTTGTTGGGTTGAAATCTTTATATGTTCTCCTATTTTTAGACCTTGGGATTCAATATTAGGATTCAGTTCTTTTATTTTTTCTATAGTAGTATTGTATTTTTTAGAAAGACTATACAATGTTTCTTTAGTCAATACTTCATGTTCTACCAATACAACTTCAGATTCTTTATTTTTAATTTTAGAAGTTGGTATTTCTAAAATCATATTGAGTTGTAATGTTTTTTTTGCCTTTGGATTTAGCTCTATGATTTCACTTTGCTTAACATTGTATTTTTGAGCAATACTATAAACTGACTCACCGCTCACGACCTTATGCTTTAGTTTTTCTTGTCCAAAAACACTGATTGAGAACCACAAAAAACTATATATTACTTTTTTCTGAAAATTCATTATTAAAATTTAAGTATATTAAGAGGTTGCCCCTCTTTTTATTCGTTTCGCAAGTTACATAATAAAAGTGGGTCTATTCTTAAAATTTAACACTTTTTTAAAAACTAAAGCTATCTAATTTAGTTATTGAATTTAGAATAACCTTCAAGATAAATCATAATTTGAAGGATATTTTATAGAATTCTTCCACTGTTATATAAATCTTTATTGTTTAGTGATAAATTAAGAAATGAGTGTGTTTTTTGATTTTAAAATTAGTTGTTTGTCAATATTCCTAAAATAGCAAAAAACTAAATTCGTTACTTGAGGTTTAGGATACCTATAGAGTAGTTTCCTTTTCATGAATTATTATTCTTTTTATCCTTAATAATAAAACGATTATGTATTGAAGATAGTTATTTTTTTTACTAAGAACTATAAATATAATTGGTCTTTTTTGGATTGACAGAGATTTAAAATTCATAATATTTTACTACTCATTACATCTAAAGTTTTTTTTGATGTGTCAGCTTAATTTATATATTTAAATAACCTAGTTCAGCTTCCTTTCTTTATGATTTCTTATTGCAGCATTTTTCATTAAAATTTTATAAATCAAAAAATAAAGAGAGTAATTCAAAGATATTCTATGAAAATCGCTTATTCGATAACTTTTCGGGTAGATACTATATTTTATCAAAAAAAAGAGGCTGTCCAAATTTTTTTTTATTAGACAACCTCTATAATTAACAGTATTAATATTATTTATTCTTATAATAATTTATGAGATGGAGCAAACTTGGTTAAATTAATTCCATCTACTGCTTGTTTATATTCTTCTATTGTAGGTGTTCTTCCTAATAGAGTAGAAAGGATAACTACTGGTGTTGAAGATAATAATGATTCTCCTTTTTAGTATCCGTATCTTCTACTACACGTCCTTGAAACAAACGGGTAGATGTAGCCATAACGGTATCCCCTTTAGCTGCTTTTTCTTGGTTCCCCATACATAAGTTACAACCAGGACGTTCTAAATATAACATGTTTTCATATTCTGTACGTGCAACTGATTTAGGATTATTATCATCAAACTCAAAACCAGAGTATTTTTGTAACACTTCCCAGTCTCCTTCTGCTTTTAATTCATCTACAATGTTGTATGTTGGTGGTGCTACTACTAAGGGAGCTTTAAACTCAACTTTACCGTATTGTTTTTCTACATTTTTAAGCATCTGAGCTAATATTTTCATATCCCCTTTGTGTACCATACAAGATCCAATAAATCCTAGATCTACTTTTTTAGTTCCTCCATAAAATGATAATGGACGGATTGTATCGTGTGTATAACGTTTAGAGACATCTTTATTATTTACATCAGGATCTGCAATCATTGGTTCGTTTACCACATCTAAATCTACTACAACTTCAGCATAATATTTAGCGTTAGCATCTGGTCTTAATGCAGGTATTTCTCCTGAGCGAATTTCTGTAATACGTTTATTTGCTTTTTCAATTAGACCTTGTAATACTTTGTTTTTGTTGTCCATTCCTTTATCAATCATGATTTGGATTCTAGACTTAGCAATTTCTAATGATTCTATTAGTGTTTCATCTTCGGAAATACAGATAGAAGCTTTCGCTTTCATTTCTGCAGTCCAATCTGTAAATGTAAAAGCTTGATCAGCTGTTAAGGTTCCAATATGTACTTCAATAATTCTACCTTGGAATACGTTTTCACCGCCAAACTGGTGTAACATTTGCGCTTGAGTAGCATGTACTACATCGCGAAAATCCATATAGTTAGCCATATCACCTTTAAAAGTTACTTTTACAGACTCTGGAATTGGCATAGAAGCTTCCCCTGTTGCTAAAGCTAAAGCTACTGTACCTGAGTCAGCTCCAAAAGCGACTCCTTTAGACATACGAGTATGAGAGTCTCCTCCTATGATAATAGCCCTATCATCAACAGTAATATCATTTAATACTTTATGGATAACATCTGTCATAGAATGATAAATTCCTTTAGGATCACGAGCTGTAATCAATCCAAAGTCATTCATAAATTTCATTAACTTAGGAATATTGGTTTGTGCTTTTTTATCCCAAACTGAAGCAGTGTGGCAACCTGATTGATAAGCTCCATCTACAATTGGAGAAATTACTGTAGCTGCCATAGATTCTAGTTCCTGAGCTGTCATTAAACCTGTAGTATCTTGAGACCCTACAATATTAACTGTTACACGAACATCTGAACCGGCATGTAATACTTTACCAGGTGTATTACCAACTGCATTTCTATTAAATATTTTTTCTACTGCTGTCAATCCTTGACCATCTATAGAAACTTCTTTTGAAGGAGCAAAAACTACAGGTGCTGTTATTCCTAATGTTTTAGCTGCAAATGTTTGTAATTTTTTACCAAAAACAATAGCGTATGAACCTCCTGCTTTGATAAATTCCATTTTTTGGGGAGTGAATGATTTTGACAAATCAATTAACTCTTGATCGCCGTTATATAATTTTTTTGTTTTTGTATTAATTGTTAAAACGGTCCCTGTTTCAACTGAATATACCTGTTCTAAAACAGGTTCTCCATTTTCATCACGAACTAATTCTCCATTAGCAGCTGTTTTTTTAATCCAGTTTTTTAAATCTATACCGATACCTCCTGTAACGTCTACAGTTGTCAAGAAAATAGGAGAAATACCATTAGTTCCTCCTACAATTGGTGCAAAATTAACAAATGGCACGTAAGGGCTAGCTTGTTTTCCTGTCCATAATGCTACGTTGTTTACCCCAGACATACGGGAAGAACCTACTCCCATAGTTCCTTTTTCTGCAACTAACATAACGCTTTTATCAGGATGTAGTGTTTTTAGATCTTCTATTTCTTCTTGCGCTTTAGGAGAGATCATACATTTACCGTGTAATTCTCTATCTGAACGTGAGTGTGCTTGATTACCTGGAGAAAGCAAATCTGTTGAGATATCTCCCATACCTGCTACAAAAGTAACTACTTTTATTTCTTCTGCTACTTCAGGTAATTTTGTAAAAAATTCAGCTTTAGCATAACTTTCTAATACATCTTTAGCTATTGTATTACCTGCTTCAAAAGCTATTTTCAAGCGCTCCATATCTGCATCATATAAGAAAACTTGTGTTTTTAATACTTCTGCTGCTTGCTTAGCTATTTCTAAATCATTTCCTAAAGCTAGATCTAATAGTACTTCAATAGAAGGACCTCCTTTCATATGAGATAATAATTCAAAAGCAAAAGCTGGCGTAATTTCTGCAACTATTTGTTCACCTTGAATTATTTCTTTTAAAAACTGAGCTTTTACTTTTGCTGCAGGAGTTGTTCCTGGTAAGGTATTGTAAATAAAGAATTTCAGAGAGTTTTCTCTATCTTTATTATTCACATCTTTAATTTGAGCGACAATCTCATTTGATAATTCAGCACTATCAATCGGTTTTGGATGTAATCCTTGATCTTTTCGCTCCTCTATTTCTTTAAGGTATTCTTTATACAATTCCATATCTAATACTATAAATATAAGGTTATCATTTTTGTTGTTCAAATTTACAAAATGTTCAGATTGCTTAAAAATTTTTCAAACAAATATCGCAATCACTTATTATTTTTTACCAAAATATCAAAATCAACACTTTATATTTAAAAATAAACAAAAAAAAACAGGTGGTATTTTAACGAAATACCACCTGTTCTTTTATTCTAAAATATGATTTTATTTATTTTTTGTCTTTTATGTATTTAAATAACCAATCATAAAATACATCTTTATGAAAATAACGTTCTACACTTCCGTGATTTCCATTAGGTTCTATAGTAAAAGTAGCATCTGCTTCGGGCATACATTTTTTAATAGCTTCATAAACTTTTGAGGACTCTCTTAGTGGTACTATAAAATCTTTTGCTCCATGAATAATCCACAAAGGAAGTTGGGCCAAATTAAAACTATCTGTAATATTACCTCCTCCACATATAGCAACAGCTGCAGTTAATTCATTAGGATATTTTCCTGCAAAATGCAAAGTTCCATACCCTCCTAAACTCATTCCACAAACATATATTCTACTGGCATCTACTGGATAATTTTCTTTTGCATATTGAATTAGTTCTAATACTTTATCAGGATTCCAAGCTCCTTTAGCTAATTGTGGTGCCATAACTACTGCATCTACTTTTCTACCTCTCTCTATAGCTCTTAGAACACCGTATCTTTTTACTCGATTCAAATCAGTTCCGGAAAGGCTTTTACCATGTAAGAAAAGCAACAAAGGTAGTTTTTCTCCTTCTTTGGGTGCTTGTACCCAAAAAGGATAGGATGTTTTTCCTTTAACGGCTTCAATTTTTTTAGGTTTTTCTTGAAAAGATAAAAAAAACAGAGCTATAATTATCCCTATCCATCTCATATTAAAATAATTTTTGAATAATACTTTCTTCGGTAATTCCTTCTGCATCTGCTTTATAATTTTTTACTATACGATGACGAAGAATACCAGTTGCTACTGCTTGAACATCCTCTATATCAGGACTATATTTACCATTCAAAGCGGCATGTGATTTAGCTGCTAAAATTAAATTTTGTGAAGCACGTGGTCCTGCTCCCCAATCAATGTAATTTTTAACTAAATCAGGAGCTAAGGAATTATCTGGTCGTGTCTTAGAAACTAAGGTTACAGCATATTCTATTAGATGATCTGTAACTGGAATTCTACGAATCAAATGCTGGAATTCAATTATTTCGTTTGGTGTAAATAATGAATTTATATTTACTTTAAAATCGGAAGTAGTACTTTTTACAACTAAAACTTCCTCTGCAAAGGTTGGATAGTTTAATTTAATAGCAAACATAAAACGGTCTAATTGTGCTTCTGGCAAGGGGTAAGTCCCTTCTTGCTCTATAGGATTTTGAGTTGCTAACACAAAGAAAGGAAGGTCTAATTTATAATGATGACCTGCAACCGTAACTGATTTTTCTTGCATAGCTTCTAATAAAGCGGCCTGTGTTTTAGGAGGTGTACGATTAATCTCATCTGCCAAAATTATATTGGAAAAAATAGGGCCTTTTATAAATTTAAAATTCCTAGATTCATCTAAAATTTCACTTCCTAATATATCTGAAGGCATTAAATCAGGTGTAAACTGAATACGTTTAAAATCTAATCCTAAAGCTTGCGAAATAGTATTTACCATCAAAGTTTTAGCCAATCCTGGCACACCTACTAATAATGCGTGACCTCCTGAAAAAATACTTAATACAATTTGATTAATTACTTCTTCTTGACCTACTATAATTTTTGCAATTTCAGCTTTTAATTCTTTTTGTTTTTGAACTAATCGTTCTATAGCTGCTACGTCTGACATATATTTTATTTTTTTGACCTAAAGAAATAGACTTACTTTAGTTACTTTTATTTAAAATAAAAAAGGGTTTGTTATATAAAAGTATAAAACTAACTCTTTTATTTTAATTTAAAAAATTAGAGTACCTAGTAAATTTTACAAAGAAAGACTTTTCTTTTTAAAACAAATTTAATTGTTATAATTACAGAAGTGAATAATAACGATAAGAATATTTATATTATACATTTCTAAATTAGGATTTGATTTAACCTTACAACATATTAAAAAGTAAAAGAGCGTGTCCTAAAAATCAAATGTATTCTATTAGCATTATTTCTTTAAACAATTATACTCAATAGCAAAATATTTTATCAAAAGAAGAGGCTGTTCAATTTTTTTTTGACAGCCTCTTTTTTCATCTTATTGAGATAATTATTTTTTCAACCAATTATTGGTGAATTTACAATCACGATATTCTCCATTAATTTTAATATGTGTTTCTTTTATCTTATCAGTACTCCATTTTGCAATTTCTTTTAATTGCTTTTCTTTTAATGCTAATTCTTTTAAACGCAAATAATCTTTAGCATAATCAGCGGTATGTTCCTCAAAACGATTTGTTACTGTCATTATTTTAAAAAACTTAGCACCTGTTCTATCTTCATCTGTAATAGGATATGATATTTCACCATCTTTTAAATTTGCGACTACTCCATAAATGGAAGGGTCCATTTTTGTCAACTCAAAACGAGTATCTTGTGTTTTTGGATTTATTAAAACACCTCCATCATTTTTAGTTTCTTTTTCATCTGAAAACTGACGAGCTGCTTGAGCAAAGGTTAATTCTTTATTTAAGATACGTGTTCTAATTTTTTCTGCTTTTTCTTTTGCTTCTTTTACGGATTTATCAGAAGCTTTAGGAGCAATTACGATATGACGTAATTCTAAATCTTGTCCTTTTATTTTTTCTAATTGAATAATATGATATCCAAATTCTGTTTCAAAAGGCTCTGATATTTCTCCTTCTTGTAAAGCAAAGGCTACGTCTTTAAATTCTTTTACAAATTGGGTTTTACGGTTCATTTTATAATACCCTCCATTGTTTTTTGAACCAGGATCTTCTGAATATAAAACTGCTTTAGTAAAGAAACTAGCTCCGTTTTCTAAAACATCTTTTTTTAATGATTTTAGTTGATCTATAACGGCTTGTTTTCCTTCTTTTGTAATTTCAGGTTTAACTACGATTTGCGCTAATTGCATCTCAGCACCAAAAACAGGTAATTCTTCTTTTGGGATTTTTTTATAAAAATCCCGAACTTCTTCAGGTGTAATGGTCACACGATCTACAATTTTTTTTTGCATTTCTGCTGTCAATTTATTTGATTTTATGATATCAAATAATTCTGTTCTTAAATCTTGTTCACTAGATTTTCTATAATATTCAACTACTTTTTCTATTGACCCCAATTGTTGTTTTGCATAATCCAGCTGTTCTTCTAATTTTTGATTTACTTCTGAATCTGTTACTACAATACTATCTTGAACAGCTTGATGTGCATATAATTTATCTTCTAATAGTTTACCTAACATCTGACAACGGGAAATTTCCTTTGTATTAATTCCTTGCTGTTTTAGTTCAATATATGTTTTATCAATATCAGAATCTAAAATTATGTAGTCTCCTACTACTCCAACTACACCATCTACTTTTGTTTTTTGAGCAGTAGTCGAAAAAACGGCTATGAATAAAGTTAGAAAAACACTTACTTTTTGAATTAATTTCATTTTTATTGCTTTATTATTTTTTTATTTAGATGTTTTTATTTTCTCAAAAACACTATTATTTATATCTATTTTAAATTCTTTTTTGAGTTCTGAAACCCAATTATCTTCTAAATATTGTTGGTAATCACTAATTACTTTTCCTTTTGTTTCTTCTAATGTTTTTTGTGTAGCAGGTAATACTTTTAGAACTTTATTAACGTAAAAATAGTCTTTTTCCTTATAAATCTTAGAAATCCCTTCTTTTAGAATAATATTAGGATTAGCTCCTTCTTCAATTATTTCTTTCTTAGGAATAACATTAATAACTTCTTTTGTGTTTAATTTTTCTTTAAGCTGATCTATTGTAAGATTTTCTTTTAATAATTTTTGAGCCTTTTTTACAAATTCTTCATTAGTAGAAGAAACCGTTATTATTTCAGCTCTATTTTTCCATTGGTATTTCAATTTATTTTTTTCGAAATAATTTTTAAGTCCAATTGTATCTTGTTTAGCTTTATTCCAAATTTCTTTTTCCATCAAATCAAATAACAATAAGCCGTCTCTATATTCTTCTACAATATTAGCAAAATCAGGAAATTCTTTTTCTAAATTTTCATTATAATAAAGATTTAACTGGTTATCTATAAAATTAGAATATACTTGATCTACTAATTTTGTAATAGGTTTAATTTTTAATTTTGCTTTTTGTTGAGAATTTAATTCATTTAGAAAATTTGTTCCTAAAATAGTTTTCTCTCCTATTTTCACTAATTCCTGATCAAATTGTTTTTTATTTTCAGGCATATTCCATTCTCCAGCATAATAAGCATCTGTAACGGTATTTTTAATTTCTGAAAATATTTTTTCATTTCGCTTTACAGGATATTTTTGATGTAGTTTAGAAGTCAATGCTGAAATAATAATTTTTGAGCGGTCATCTTTTCTAATTTTTACATCTAATTCTCGCTCCATTTCTTGTAACTTCTTAATAGGAAATTTTTCAATAAGCTTAACGATATGCCATCCAAATTGACTTTCAAATGGTTCTGAATAATCTCCTATATTTTTTAATTCAAATGCTTTATCTTCAAAAATATCTGAACTCAACTGACCTGAACTAAATCGAGGCAAAGTTCCTCCTTTTGGAGCAGAACTCTTATCTTCTGAAAACTGATTTGCTAAAGTCGAAAAATTTTCTCCTTGTTTTAATTTTGAATAAATATCAAAAATTGCATTTTTAGCTTTAGTTATATCTGCATCTGTTTTTGTTTGAGGCTTTAAGATCATTATATGTGCAACTGTTACCTCTCCTCTATTTTCTCTTACATCTTGTACTTTTAATAAATGATATCCAAACTTTGTTCGTACAGGCATGGAAACATCACCTATCTTTGTTTTATAGGCAGCAGATTCAAAAGGATAAACCATTCTAAAAGCTGAAAAATAACCTAAATTCCCTTTATTTTCTTTAGCAGAAGGATCCTGAGAATATTGAAGAGCTAATGATTCAAAAGACTGACCTACAACTGCCTTATTTCGTATATCTTGAATTTGCTTATAAGCTTTTAATGTATCTTCTGGTGTTGCATCTTCATCACATAAAATAAGGATATGTGCTGCTTTTACTTCCTTTTGAATTCTAGAATAAGCTTCATCTATTAACGCTTTAGTAACCTTAATATCAGAAGTGTAATTTTTAGCTAATTGATTTCTATAAGAGCGTAACTCATTCTTATATTGCATTCCATTTTGCAATCCTAATTTATTAGCTTTATTAATTTTTAATTTATACGCCACATATAAATCTAAATAAGCATTCAAATCTTTTTGAGATTCATCCTTAACTAAATCAATATTTTTATTGTAAACCCTTAAAAATTCATCTGTATAATACGGTTTATCATCAATAGTAAACAAAACCTCTTTATTAGCATTTTGTGAAAAACCTACAGCTGATAGTGTTAATAATGCAGTAGTTACAAACTGTTTTAGATTCATTATCATATTATAATTTATAAATAGCAAAGCAAAAATAAGAATTCGAACACATTAAACAAGTAAAGATAAATCTATTAACAAAAAATTATTAACGAAAAAAGCACCTTTTATAAAAGGTGCTTTTCTATTAAACAAAAATTTTATTACATTTTTACGATAATAAACTCGCTTCTTCTGTTAGCTTGATGTTGTTCTTCTGTACAAGAAGATTCGTTTGTAGGTTCGCAAGCACAGTTGTTTACTAACTGTGATTCTCCATAACCACGTCCTGTTAAACGATCTTTGGCTATGCCATTTTTAACTAACCAAGCCATTGTTTCTTTTGCTCTACGATCAGAAAGTTTAGCATTATATGCTGCTGTTTGACGACAATCTGTATGGGATCTAACATCTACTTTCATCGTTGGATATTGTTTCATTACTTCTAATATTTTTGCTAGCTCTACTGCTGCGTCAGAACGAATAAATGATTTATCTAAATCAAAATAAATGATTTTAATATCAAATATTTTTGCTAGATCTGAACCTTCTTTTATTACTCGTACTTTTTTAGCTGTATCTATTGGCAAGTTGGTTTTTCCTGTTTTGTTTGGAATATCAACTGATTTTTCTTTTGTTTCATATTCGTCTTTCTCTGCTCTTACGTAATATTTTTTACCAGCAGGTACTTTCTTGAAATCATAAAGGCCTTTTTCATCTGCTAAAACTTTTCCAATTTCATTAAATTTATCATCATACAAGGTTACGGTAGCTCCTGGAATTATTTCTCCTGTTTCTGAATTTGTAACTATTCCTGCTAACTCATGTTGAATCTCTAAATTTAAAGGGGATTTTTCTATGAAGCTATAAATATCATCTAGACCTTTTCCTCCTGTACGATTTGAAGAGAAGAATCCTTTTCCTTTTTCGTCTATAATAAAAGCAAAGTCATCCATAGGACCATTTATTGGGGATCCAATGTTTACTAAATTAGATGCCATTCCTTTTTCATCTAATTGTGTAGCATAAATATCTAGGCCTCCTAGTCCTTGTTGACCATCAGTTGAATAATATAATACTCCTTTTTCTGTTATAAAAGGAAATGTTTCTCTTGATTCTGTATTAATTCCACTTCCTAAATTAACAGGGGTTCCATAACTATTTTCTCCTAAAATAGCTACTTTGAACAAATCTGATTGTCCATAAGTCCCTGGCATATTGGATGCAAAATACAGAGTCTTTTCATCTGGTGATAATGCTGGATGGGCTACGCTATATTGATCGCTATTAAAAGGTAATTCAACTACATTTACCCATTCTCCTTTGGAGTTTAAGTTCGCACGATATATTTTTAAGTTTACTACTTTGTTATCGTCTTTTCCTACTTTGCCTTCATTAAAATTATTACGGGTAAAGTAAACCGTCTTTAAATCTTTGGTAAAAACGGGTGAATCTTCATGGTATTTTGAGTTGATTGCTTTTGAGAAACGTACTGCTTTGAGTAGATCATCTGCTGTTTCATTTTTATCAGCAATATATAAATTGGTAAATGAATTCCCTGTCCATTTTGCTCGGGTTTTAAAAAGACCTATAGAGTCTCGGGTTGAAGCAAATAAAACTTTATCTCCATAAAATGCTGTCCCATAATCTGAAGACTTTCCATTAACACTTACTGCTTTTATCTCAAAACGTCCTGAATTCTTTGCTATAATATTTTTATAATCTTTTTGATTGTTAAAGATATTAGCTCGTGTATCTTTTGATGTTAATTGATAAAATCTATTCATATACTCATCTGCTTTTTTATAATCTTCTAATGATTTTAGCGTTTGAGCATAACGATAATAGTATTCTGCTTCTATTGTTTCACCTAAGGCGAATAATTCAGTATACCATTTATTAGCTTCTATGAATTTAGCATTGTAATAATATGAATCACCTAAACGTTGAAATAACTCTTTTGATTTATATCCTTTTTGAGCTACTTTTAAGTAGGTATCAATTGCATCGACGTATGCTAAACCATTATAGTGATTACCTGCTTTTATGATCTTTCTCTCTTGTGCATATCCATTATGCAAAGACAATCCTAATACGGTAAATAAAATTATTTTTTTCATAATAATAGTTTTAGAAGAAACGTGGGGCTACCACTTTTTCTACACGTTTAAACAATTCATAACGTAAAAATATTTCATGAGAACCAGAATTAAAGTTCCCTAATCGGGTAACATCACGATCATAGGCATATCCTATTAACCAAGAATCGTTAATCTGAAATCCTGCCATAGCACTCCATGCTGCACTCCAACGATAGGCTGCTCCCAATGAAAATTTTTCATTAAACCAAAAATTACCTGACAAATCAACTTGTAAAGGGGCTCCATTTACGTATTTTATCATAGTGGATGGCTTAAATTGTACTTCGCTGCTTAAACGAAATACGTGTCCTGCTATTAAATGCGGGTGCATACGCTCACTTGCTACGTATTGAACATCATTGTCATAATATTTTTGTTCTAAGATAAACGGTATAGATAAACCTACATAGCTCTTATCACTATACCAAAATGCTCCAGCTCCTATATTAGGAAAAAAGCGATTATCTACATTTTGTCTTAACAAACCATCTGTTACGTTATGAATCTTGGTTTTATTAAAATCAACACTGAAAAAATTTGCTGTCCCTTTTAACCCAAAAGACAATTTAGATCTCTCTGAGGTATCAATATTATAGCTTAAGTCTACTGATATTGCATTTTCATCTGAAGGTCCTATTTTATCGTTTATAACACTTACTCCTAATCCCATTTTATTATTAAGACCTAAAGGGGTACTTAGTGCAACTGTATTTGTCTGCGGTGCGCCTTCTAAACCTACCCATTGTGAACGGTGCATTACTAATGCACTAAAACAACCTCGGGTACCTGCATAACCAGGATTTACATTAGCAGTGTTATACATATATTGGGTGTACTGTGCTTCTTGTTGAGCAAAACCAGATCCACTTATTAAAAGTAGTAAATATATAATTCTCTTTTTCATATGATACTCTTTTTTAAACATCCTCCGCCTTTACAACGGAGGAATGTTAATTCTCTATCTATTGATATATAAATAACCTGCTTTTTCTTTGGTTACCCCTTCTGCATTAACATATTTGAACATATAATAATACGTCCCTTCTGGTAATTGCTCTAACTGATTAATCGTAACTCTTCCTGTAGATATTCCTCGGAATGCACGGTCATTATTGTTATAACCAATTGCCTCATAAACTAATACTCCCCAACGGTTATAAACCTCTACAGTATTATTAGGAAACTTATCTATACCATCTATCAAGAAAATATCATTATAACCATCTCCATTGGGAGTCATATGGTTATAAATTACAATCTCATCTCCTCCAGCTGGATTCACAGTTACTATAACTGTAGCTGGATCTTTTACACCTGGATTAATTGCTAAAGCAGCCTCATACTTTATTATATACTCTCCTGCAGGAGTTCCTGGAGGAACTACAACATTTCCTGTATGTATGTCTAAATATGGTACAGGCGAATTAGCTGGAGCAGTAATTACTGGCTGAGCAGAAGTAATCACTGTTAGCGAAACAGTAGACAAAGTAGCTGATCCCGCTCCTTGATTATTGATCGTATCATTTGCTAGAACATATCCTGCAATTCCTCCTGTACTTCCATTAGCCACAGAGTATATATCATCCACAGCATCTACCTTAGCAAGTACAGTAATAGTCACGGTAGTTGTACTACAATTTGCTGGAACTGCTCCATTTTCACAAATAGTATACGTAAAAGTATATGGACCATCTGCAACCGTAGGTGCTACTGACACAGTACCTGTAGCAGCGTTATAAGTAAATCCATTTGGAAGTGAACCTACTGTTAAAGTCACCTGTCCTGGACCTGAACCTACCGAAACCTTTGGAACACCTAAAGTGTCATTTCCAAATATCACTACACCACCTGTTGTACCTGCTGTAATAGTTTCTGTATCTGGATTCGCTACAATTGGATTCAATACCACTACTGTTGCTGTAGCTGTATCACAATTTCCTGGTGGATTTGGTAACGCTCCATTTTCACAGATTTGGTAAGTAACTACATACGTTCCTGATGGCGTGTTTGCATTTACTGTGATAGTACCGTCAGCATTTAACGTCAAGCCTGCTGGAACGGTTACTGGTGTTAATGCAACTTGACCTGGGTTAGTTCCGATCACTGCTGGAGCACCATCTAACGTATCATTTAAGATAACACTTGGTGTGCTATCACCTACTGTTACTACTGCTGGAGTATCATTTACAGCATCAATTGGATTCAATACCACTACTGTTGCTGTAGCTGTATCACAATTTGCTGGAACTGCTCCATTTTCACAAATTTGGTAAGTAACTACATACGTTCCTGATGGCGTGTTTGCATTTACTGTGATAGTACCATCAGCGTTTAAAGTTAAACCTGCTGGAACGGTTACTGGTGTTAATGCAACTTGACCTGGGTTAGTTCCGATTACTGCTGGAGCACCATCTAACGTATCATTTAAGATAACACTTGGTGTGCTATCACCTACTGTTACTACTGCTGGAGTATCATTTACAGCATCAATTGGATTCAATACCACTACTGTTGCTGTAGCTGTATCACAATTTCCTGGAACTGCTCCATTTTCACAGATTTGGTAAGTAACTACATACGTTCCTGATGGCGTGTTTGCATTTACTGTGATAGTACCGTCAGCATTTAACGTCAAGCCTGCTGGAACGGTTACTGGTGTTAATACAACTTGACCTGGGTTAGTTCCGATTACTACTGGAAGGTTATTAAAAGTATCGTTTAAAATTACACTTGGAGTTGTATCTCCTCCTGTTACTACTGCTGGAGTATCATTTACAGCATCAATTGGATTCAATACCACTACTGTTGCTGTAGCTGTATCACAATTTCCTGGTGGATTTGGTAACGCTCCATTTTCACAAATTTGGTAAGTAACTACATACGTTCCTGATGGCGTGTTTGCATTTACTGTGATAGTACCATCAGCGTTTAAAGTTAAACCTGCTGGAACGGTTACTGGTGTTAATGCAACTTGACCTGGGTTAGTTCCGATTACTGCTGGAGCACCATCTAACGTATCATTTAAGATAACACTTGATGTGCTATCACCTACTGTTACTACTGCTGGGGTATCATTTACAGCATCAATTGGATTCAATACCACTACTGTTGCTGTAGCTGTATCACAATTTCCTGGTGGATTTGGTAACGCTCCATTTTCACAGATTTGGTAAGTAACTACATACGTTCCTGATGGAGTTAATGGATTAACGGTAATTCTACCATCAGCGTTTAAAGTTAAACCTGCTGGAACGGTTACTGGTGTTAATGCAACTTGACCTGGGTTAGTTCCGATTACTGCTGGAGCACCATCTAACGTATCATTTAAGATAACACTTGGTGTGCTATCTCCTACTGTTACTACAGCTGGAGTATCATTTACAGCATCAATTGGATTCAATACCACTACTGTTGCTGTAGCTGTATCACAATTTCCTGGTGGATTTGGTAACGCTCCATTTTCACAGATTTGGTAAGTAACTACATACGTTCCTGATGGAGTTAATGGATTAACGGTAATTCTACCATCAGCGTTTAAAGTTAAACCTGCTGGAACGGTTACTGGTGTTAATGCAACTTGACCTGGGTTAGTTCCGATTACTGCTGGAGCACCATCTAACGTATCATTTAAGATAACACTTGGTGTGCTATCTCCTACTGTTACTACAGCTGGAGTATCATTTACAGCATCAATTGGATTCAATACCACTACTGTTGCTGTAGCTGTATCACAATTTCCTGGTGGATTTGGTAACGCTCCATTTTCACAGATTTGGTAAGTAACTACATACGTTCCTGATGGAGTTAATGGATTAACGGTAATTCTACCATCAGCGTTTAAAGTTAAACCTGCTGGAACGGTTACTGGTGTTAAAGCAACTTGACCTGGGTTAGTTCCGATTACTGCTGGAGCACCGTCTAACGTATCATTTAAGATAACACTTGGTGTGCTATCACCTACTGTTACTACTGCTGGAGTATCATTTACAGCATCAATTGGATTCAATACCACTACTGTTGCTGTAGCTGTATCACAATTTCCTGGTGGATTTGGTAACGCTCCATTTTCACAAATTTGGTAAGTAACTACATACGTTCCTGATGGCGTGTTTGCATTTACTGTGATAGTACCATCAGCGTTTAAAGTTAAACCTGCTGGAACGGTTACTGGTGTTAATGCAACTTGACCTGGGTTAGTTCCGATTACTGCTGGAGCACCGTCTAACGTATCATTTAAGATAACACTTGGTGTGCTATCACCTACTGTTACTACTGCTGGGGTATCGTTAACCGCGTCTATTGGATTCAATACCACTACTGTTGCTGTAGCTGTATCACAATTTGCTGGAACTGCTCCATTTTCACAAATTTGGTAAGTAACTACATACGTTCCTGATGGAGTTAATGGATTAACGGTAATTCTACCATCAGCGTTTAAAGTTAAACCTGCTGGAACGGTTACTGGTGTTAAAGCAACTTGACCTGGGTTAGTTCCGATTACTGCTGGAGCACCGTCTAACGTATCATTTAAGATAACACTTGGTGTGCTATCACCTACTGTTACTACTGCTGGAGTATCATTTACAGCATCAATTGGATTCAATACCACTACTGTTGCTGTAGCTGTATCACAATTTGCTGGAACTGCTCCATTTTCACAAATTTGGTAAGTAACTACATACGTTCCTGATGGCGTGTTTGCATTTACTGTGATAGTACCATCAGCGTTTAAAGTTAAACCTGCTGGAACGGTTACTGGTGTTAATGCAACTTGACCTGGGTTAGTTCCGATTACTGCTGGAGCACCATCTAACGTATCATTTAAGATAACACTTGGTGTGCTATCTCCTACTGTTACTACAGCTGGAGTATCATTTACAGCATCAATTGGATTCAATACCACTACTGTTGCTGTAGCTGTATCACAATTTCCTGGTGGATTTGGTAACGCTCCATTTTCACAAATTTGGTAAGTAACTACATACGTTCCTGATGGCGTGTTTGCATTTACTGTGATAGTACCATCAGCGTTTAAAGTTAAACCTGCTGGAACGGTTACTGGTGTTAATGCAACTTGACCTGGGTTAGTTCCGATTACTGCTGGAAGGTTATTAAAAGTATCGTTTAAAATTACACTTGGTGTGCTATCTCCTCCTGTTACTACAGCTGGAGTATCATTTACAGCATCAATTGGATTCAATACCACTACTGTTGCTGTAGCTGTATCACAATTTCCTGGTGGATTTGGTAACGCTCCATTTTCACAGATTTGGTAAGTAACTACATACGTTCCTGATGGAGTTAATGGATTAACGGTAATTCTACCATCAGCGTTTAAAGTTAAACCTGCTGGAACGGTTACTGGTGTTAATGCAACTTGACCTGGGTTAGTTCCGATTACTGCTGGAGCACCATCTAACGTATCATTTAAGATAACACTTGGAGTTGTATCTCCTCCTGTTACTACTGCTGGAGTATCATTTACAGCATCAATTGGATTCAATACCACTACTGTTGCTGTAGCTGTATCACAATTTCCTGGTGGATTTGGTAACGCTCCATTTTCACAGATTTGGTAAGTAACTACATACGTTCCTGATGGAGTTAATGGATTAACGGTAATTCTACCATCAGCGTTTAAAGTTAAACCTGCTGGAACGGTTACTGGTGTTAATGCAACTTGACCTGGGTTAGTTCCGATTACTGCTGGAGCACCATCTAACGTATCATTTAAGATAACACTTGGTGTGCTATCACCTACTGTTACTACAGCTGGAGTATCATTTACAGCATCAATTGGATTCAATACCACTACTGTTGCTGTAGCTGTATCACAATTTCCTGGTGGATTTGGTAACGCTCCATTTTCACAAATTTGGTAAGTAACTACATACGTTCCTGATGGCGTGTTTGCATTTACTGTGATAGTACCATCAGCGTTTAAAGTTAAACCTGCTGGAACGGTTACTGGTGTTAATGCAACTTGACCTGGGTTAGTTCCGATTACTGCTGGAAGGTTATTAAAAGTATCGTTTAAAATTACACTTGGAGTTGTATCTCCTCCTGTTACTACAGCTGGAGTATCATTTACAGCATCAATTGGATTCAATACCACTACTGTTGCTGTAGCTGTATCACAATTTCCTGGTGGATTTGGTAACGCTCCATTTTCACAAATTTGGTAAGTAACTACATACGTTCCTGATGGCGTGTTTGCATTTACTGTGATAGTACCATCAGCGTTTAAAGTTAAACCTGCTGGAACGGTTACTGGTGTTAATGCAACTTGACCTGGGTTAGTTCCGATTACTGCTGGAGCACCATCTAACGTATCATTTAAGATAACACTTGATGTGCTATCACCTACTGTTACTACTGCTGGGGTATCATTTACAGCATCAATTGGATTCAATACCACTACTGTTGCTGTAGCTGTATCACAATTTCCTGGTGGATTTGGTAACGCTCCATTTTCACAGATTTGGTAAGTAACTACATACGTTCCTGATGGAGTTAATGGATTAACGGTAATTCTACCATCAGCGTTTAAAGTTAAACCTGCTGGAACGGTTACTGGTGTTAATGCAACTTGACCTGGGTTAGTTCCGATTACTGCTGGAGCACCATCTAACGTATCATTTAAGATAACACTTGATGTGCTATCACCTACTGTTACTACTGCTGGGGTATCATTTACAGCATCAATTGGATTCAATACCACTACTGTTGCTGTAGCTGTATCACAATTTCCTGGTGGATTTGGTAACGCTCCATTTTCACAGATTTGGTAAGTAACTACATACGTTCCTGATGGAGTTAATGGATTAACGGTAATTCTACCATCAGCGTTTAAAGTTAAACCTGCTGGAACGGTTACTGGTGTTAATGCAACTTGACCTGGGTTAGTTCCGATTACTGCTGGAGCACCATCTAACGTATCATTTAAGATAACACTTGGAGTTGTATCTCCTCCTGTTACTACTGCTGGAGTATCATTTACAGCATCAATTGGATTCAATACCACTACTGTTGCTGTAGCTGTATCACAATTTCCTGGTGGATTTGGTAACGCTCCATTTTCACAGATTTGGTAAGTAACTACATACGTTCCTGATGGAGTTAATGGATTAACGGTAATTCTACCATCAGCGTTTAAAGTTAAACCTGCTGGAACGGTTACTGGTGTTAATGCAACTTGACCTGGGTTAGTTCCGATTACTGCTGGAGCACCATCTAACGTATCATTTAAGATAACACTTGGTGTGCTATCACCTACTGTTACTACTGCTGGAGTATCATTTACAGCATCAATTGGATTCAATACCACTACTGTTGCTGTAGCTGTATCACAATTTGCTGGAACTGCTCCATTTTCACAAATTTGGTAAGTAACTACATACGTTCCTGATGGCGTGTTTGCATTTACTGTGATAGTACCATCAGCTTTTAAAGTTAAACCTGCTGGAACGGTTACTGGTGTTAATGCAACTTGACCTGGGTTAGTTCCGATTACTGCTGGAGCACCGTCTAACGTATCATTTAAGATAACACTTGGTGTGCTATCACCTACTGTTACTACAGCTGGAGTATCATTTACAGCATCAATTGGATTCAATACGACTACCGTTGCTGTCGCTGTCTTACAGTTAGCTGGAACTGATCCTGTTTCACAGATAGTGTATGTAATAGGATAACTACCTGATGGTGTATTGGCTGCTACTGTTACATTACCATTTGCATCTATAGATAATGGACCATTAGTAGCAGGTGTTACATCTGTATTAGATGTTGTAACTGCAACTCCATTTAAGGTATCATTCCCTAAAACACTTCCTCCGGTTCCTGGCAATGTATCATTTGTTGCCACTAATGGATTACTTACAACTACTGTAGCTATTGCTGTATCACAATTGGCTGGAACTAAATTGTTTCCTGTAACTGGATCTGCTTCACACAACTGATACGTTACGGTATACGTTCCTGAAACTGTATTTGGTGCTAATGTTATAACGCCATTAGCATCTACACTTAAAGGACCATTAGTAACTGGGGTTACATTAGTATTTGTACCTGTAACAGCTACTCCGTTTAAGGTATCATTTGTTGTTACATTTCCTGGAACTACTACTGAAGTACTACCACTTGCTAAGGTTATAGCTGAATCATTTACTGCATCAACTACATTTTTTGGGCTTGGTGTACTAGTAGATGAATTATTAGTCAGTGTAGGATCAAGTTCAGTTCCTGTTACTGTAGCCGTATTTGCATAATTACCAGTAGCTTTCACTGTAGCCACAATATTTAATGTAGCAATGGCACCATTTGCCAATCCTCCAATACTCCAAACTCCCGTACCTGAATTATATGTTCCTACAGAAGGTAAACTTCCAACAAAAGTATAACCCGATGGTAATAAATCGTTCACTGTCACTCCTGTTGCATTACTTATACCTGTATTAGTAACTGTAAGTGTAAAAGTTACATTGCTACCTACATTAGGTGTAGCATCACTAACTGTTTTTACTATTCCTAAATCAGAATTAGGGGTAAAATATCCAAAATCATGTGATAAATTTGACTCTGATATAGATAATGCTTCTACTTGTATATTTCCTCCTGTCGTTGAAACGGCAGTTCCTCCTATAACATTTCCTGTATCAGTAACCCGTATAATATAATTACCTGGTAATAAATTACTTACATTATAAATACCTCCTACTCCTGTAGTAACGATAGTCAATAAAGTATCAGTACCTGCATCTATAATACCATTTCCATTAAAATCGTCATAAATATTAATGGTTACTCCAGCTATTCCTACATCTATACCATCAAAAAGTCCATTATTATTATAATCTCTATAAACTCTATCTCCTATAACTGCATCTGCTGCAACACATCCCCCTGCATCATTTGGACTTGGAACATTATTAATTCCGTCCGTAGTTGGTATAGTTGTAGCTGAAAAAGTATGAGTACTTGGAAAATATTGTCTAAATCCATCCGCAACTATCCATAAATTATTTAAATTATCTTGAGCTACTTGCGAAACATAAGATGGATCTCCTGGTGTTGTAAAAGAAGGAGCTGTATTAATCCCCGCAGTATACACTGCTGGAAAGGTATATTCAATAACATTACCACTATATGCTCTAACCATTAAATTACCTACTACACCAAAATCTCCCATAGAATCACTGGGATCAATCTGCATTACTGGTACAGCATTAACTAGGGTTAAACCATCAGCAGACATTGTACATCTGTATATCACAGTATCATTATCAGCTGTACCTGACCCTGTAGCTAAATTTTCTATAGCTAAATACAAAAAACCTCCGTCAAAAGCGGCACCACCAGACCCGACTCCATTACCTCCTAACAAAACACCTTGTGCTCTTACATCAGAACTTACAATTGAATGCGAATTAGTTGCTATATTATAAGCATATAAAGCCGTATTCGTAGCTCCTGTAACAGTATTTGTATAATACATTACTTTAGCTGCTGTGTTAGTAGCAAAAGAATTTAATCCTAAAGCACCACCTCCAGCCACAAATGGACTAGTAGAGATTAATGTTGTTTTACCTGTCCTAATATTAACTGCATGAATTTCATTCGATACGCTCATCAAAAAACCTCCTTGTTGAAAACCACTTCCACATTGTGAATAGTTTTTTTGGACAGGTAAAAAGAATGACGCAACGAGACAAGTTAGAAAAATTAAGTTTCTAAATTTATCTATATATATTTTTGGTATTTTTTCGACCATATATTAAATTTTTATTTTAATTTTTAGAATAAGGTTTTAAAATATGTTTTTCACATATTATACTATTTAAAATATTATCTTTTTACATACAAAATAATAAACTAATTATTCCAATTAAAAAGATATAATTAAAAGCAATTTATTTTCATAAAATGCGTTTACCTTCAATACAAGGCTATAAATAACCTATAAAACCATTCAGTTAACTAAAAAATTAACATCATTAGGGCATACTATCCTAAAAATAGTAAGCTATGACTCTAAAATTATGACCCCATTTTTTAGTAAAATAATTTATCTAAAGGAAAAGATAAATTATTAAATTTTATTCATTTAAAATCAATTTTTATTTTTCATATCGCACTTATATTTTTAATTATTATAAACTAAAACTGTCGTTTTAGTTAACATACATTCTGTATCTCTATTATATCCTATATAACTTATAGGATTACTACTAACTATCTGTTTTCGAGATCAAGTTGAATATCTAATTTTAAAGTTGTATGTTCCTAAACCTAATGTGATAGCATCCGTAAAGGTAGCGGGAGCTGGTAGATTAACTAGACTATCTCTATGTGAAATACAACCAGAACTCTGCTTTATTACTCCATTTCGTTCTAAAACAAATACTCTTTGTGTAGCAGATGGACTATCAGAAACAGCTGAAATAGCATGACCTTGAACAGTAAATAACAATGTCCTAGTAACTCCTGATGGTATCGTAATTGGTAAAGAAACTCCAGAAATATCTGCTGTTGTCCCTTGGATAAAATTAGCAGAGTAAATAGTTCCTGAAACTTTATTAGGTGTTTCCCTTCTTCGAGCTTTACCTGAACCATTAGAGATTAAAACTTGTCCTACAGTTCCTGAACTTCCAGAAGTTATAGCTGTTCCGCCCAAACTAATATCTTTTACTTGCAATATTCCATTTACATGTAAATCATTATGAATCATTTCAGTTCCTATTCCAACCTTGGCATTAAAAGAAATGAATGTAAAAAGAAAAGTTGAAAAAAATATTTGTTTTTTCATACATACACACTTTAAAGAAAAATGAAGGTTTATTTTAAAAAAATCTACCTTCATTTTTTAAAGGAAATTTACTAGTGAATAATAATTTTTTTAGATACTATATTCTTAAATTTATCTTGTATTTTAACAATATATGTTTGATCCTGAATATGATCAACTCCTAATATATATTTAGATTTTTGGTTAGACTCTAAAAAATCACACTTAATATTTTTCCCTGTAAGATCAAATAGACAGATATCTTTTAAATCGTGCTCTCTTTTATTTTCAACAATAATAGCCCTTAATGCTTTATCATAATAAACAATTAAATCTTGAGTTAATGTTGCATTATCAGTACTTAAAATTTCTGAGTCTTTACTAAAAACGATTTCATATGTATCATAATCCTCTCCTTTTTTTACAGAAAATTGTACAGGATCTCCGTTTAAATCATAATATTGATTTTCTTTTTTATTATGTAGATATATCTCAGAACTTTCCATTCCTTCTTCCGATCCTTTTTGAATTTTAAAGACACAGTCTTGATCAGATACACACTTTAGAGGATATTTATTAGTTTTATCAAATGGTCTACAATCATGAATAAAAGACTCTTGGTTAATAATTAAATTTATATCTTTGGTGTATCTTGAAGGAGGTCTTGAATCCCCTCTATCAACCCCCCACCTCACATTTATTCATAAAGACTAAGGCTAATTCTTTAGTTGCTATATCGCAAAAAGAAACTTTTAACTTTACATTTGGATTAGTTACTCTCTCTTTTGTATAATCTACACCAGCAATATTAGGAATTGGAGGATAAAATTCCTGATTGGAAACTTTATTACTATTTCTTTCAAATTGTGAAGATGTAATTATCTCATTTTCTTTCACAAAAACACGATGTTCATTTTTCAAGGTTAAATTTCCATTTCCACTTCCTCTAACCATAAATCCTTGTCCTATAGGAGAAAAACGTCTTTTATAAGAATGCCCTGGTGAACTATAAATACCTGTACTATTTCCCCCTGAATTATAAGTATAAAAAACAGCTGGTGTATAATTACCCGTCAAAACGTTATAAACACCATAGCCTCCTCTATATTCACTTAAATAATGAGAATTTACAGTCTTATCATGTTCCCAAAACAGAACAGTACCGTCAGATAGTGAAACATTATCTGTGTCGCTAAGAAATGAATTTAAATCTATAGCACTAGGATAAGGATTTCCTGTTAAAGTAAGTTTTCCAGCTACAACTGGAACTTTTATATCTCCTGAATTTGGTTTTCCCCTAAAATCGTAACGCTGAGCACTTCCTGAATTATTTTGAGTTAATCCCGCCATAGGAACTGTATTATCAGTTCCCATAGTACCTTTCATTGAAAAACCTTCACCTGCATTTATATCAACAGCATCTCCTTTGAAAACCCATCCACTATAAAGAGTTGATTGCTGATACGTATGTATCCATCTCTTAGAAATGGTAAGACTTCCATTTGCAGAAATCCCATCAAAAGCCGCTGTTATAGTAGCATCTGTTTTACCTAAAGTGGTAGTTGGCAATTTTAACCGAGTGATTCCAAATTTAGAATTACCTGATGTTAAACTAGGTTCACCTACAGGAGAGCACCAGTAATTATATTGATAGTTATTAACTGTTCCTTCCTGAAAAACAGAAAGATTACCAAGACCAGTATTAGTTGAAAGACCTTTTCCACCTTGTATAAGCTGACCTTCATTTCGTAAATAGAAATTCCCATCAGAAGTAGAACTTGCTAAATTAACATTACCTTTAACGTATACATAAACCCCCTTAACGAAAAGATACTTATTAGAATCTCCTCCTACGTATAATTGCGAATAATTTTTACTAAGCAAAAAAAATAAAAAATAAAAAAGAAAAATAGTTTTTTTTCTCATAACATACATATTTAAGCACTATAACCCAAAGCATCTAACTTAAATATCATCCTATTTTTTTTCTATAAGAATGATACAACCACAAAAAAAATGCCATAAAAATCAGGACACTTTCACTACACCCAACACTCAAACCCACCGGAGGTGGTCCTTCATCAGGAGGTGGAGGGGGATCCATCAGTTCTACAAAAAGCTTCATACGATTCTTTTTAAACAAATTACATTGTAAAAGTAATTCTTTTTTTTTTTTTCTTTTCTTTTCCGCTAGAAAATTTTCTACATTATAAAAAAAGAGTGAAACACACTCTATTGAAAATCAAACACAACGAAGATTTTAACCATTCTAAAACTTCATTTTACTGACCTTAATTATTAATTTTACTTCAAACTAATTCAAATCACTATAGAAATTATCAATTATAATCAAAAACATTTAAAAAACAAAAAATAATACAATAAATCAATATTTTATACTTTTAGGTCGAAATGTTAATTCTTTTTAATTTCTATCAGTCACAAAAGAAATTCTTATGATTTTTCAAATTAAAATTTAATCCAATTATTATTCACTTAAACATATTAAACTATTATAAAATATAATCACGTTGTTAAGTCAAGATTAACAACATTACCAAAAACTGAATATAAAAAGCAAACAATTTTTATATCATTCTTTAACGATATTATACACAATTATTAGTGAGTAACAATTTTATTACCCTCTATTAGATTCAGGTTATTTACCTCTTTAATAAATAAAATCAGGTACAAAAATTTTATATAATTCAATAAAATCATTAGTCCATACACCTCTAATAAATATAACAAAAAATAGGTTGTTAATTTGCCATGATCATTTAAATTCTAATTTAACAATTACAAAATAAACTTAAAATAATTTATTCTTACCAATTGATCAAGTTTTCAGAAAATCTATAGCTCTCATATTAGGAAGATTAGCTAAAAACAACTTTTTATCAATCTAAACTCTAATATTATTTTTTAATTAATACTTAACAATATTAAAAAGGGCTCAACTTTATATAAAGTTGAGCCCTTAATAATAACCAAGATCGGCTATTAAGTTTATCTTATTATATTACAATATATTTTCAGTAAAATAATTTAATAGTTCTACATTGTTTGTTAAATCTAACTTACCTAGGATTCTTTTACGAAGTGTTGATATAGTTGATTCTTTTATATCTAAATGATATACCATTTCTTTGTTTCCCATCCCTCCTAACATACACTCTAATATATCTAATTCTCTCTCAGTCAGTGTTTCTAGTCGTTTTACCTTTTCTTCATTTACTGGTGAACTTACAAAGTTTCCTGAACTAAAAACGGTTTCGAGTGTATGTATAAAGGCAGAGGCCTCAGACTGTTTTGTTAAAATAGCATTTACTTCTTTTTTTAAAATATTAAATTCCTTAAATGATAACCCACTGGTAAAAACGACAATCTTTGCTTGTGCTGATTTTTCTCTAATTTCAGAAATTTTCTGAGTTAAATTTGCATCAGCATAATTTACATCTAATAATAGTACGTCGTATTGATTTTGTTCTATTGCTTCTAAAACTTGTTGAATGGAATTAGCATAAGAAAATGTTGCTTTTTCAAATGCGGGCCTCACCAATACTTCTATTCCGCGACACACTACTGCATGATCATCCGCAATCAAAACTTTCTTTTCTCCTTTTATATTCATTATTTTTTAAAATTCAGATTAAACTTAATTTGGCTTCCTTTATTTAATTCGCTTTCAACAGAAATTGTGCCATTACTTGCCTTAATAATATTTTTACATAAATATAATCCTAACCCTAAACTTAAAGAATCGACGGATTTATTGTTTCTACTTTGATATTCTAAATCAAATATTTTTTCTTTATCTTCTTTTGGTATTCCGATTCCATCATCTTTCACTGTAAATAAAAAAGATTCTATGTCTCCATTTTTTTCTAACCTAACTACGATTTCTATTGTTGATTTCGCAAATTTTACTGCATTCCCAACTATATTATATACCAATTGATAAAATTTAGCTTTATCATACGCTACAACCCAATTAGATGGTAGTTCATTTTTAAATACCAAATTAATGTTTTTTGAGGATGCAAAAATCTTTAATGAATTAACAATAGCAGTAGTTTCATCTGACATATTAACAGATTCTAAGTTCAAATTAACTTCTCCTTCATTATTTTTCACTAATTCTAACGCTTGATTAGAAATATGCATTAGGGTATTAGATGTATAAACAACCGTATCAAAAAATTCTTTTAATTCAGCATCTTTATTCTTATTTCCCATAAATGCTCCATATAAATTAATAATACTTACAGGGGTTTTTATCTCATGAGTCAATGTTGAAATAATACGATTCTTTAAAAATAAATCTTTTGTTATTTGATCTTTAGCTTCTGATAATTTTCTTTTAACTTTAAATGTGTCAGTTATATATTTCAATAAAACAAATAACATAAATAAAATTAGAACCATGACAGTAATAATCATATAGAACCTAACTTTCTTATTTAATTTAGCTTGTTCGTCTATTTTTACAGAATTATCATCTAATACATCATCAATCATTAGTCTTAATTTATCATTTACCTCACGATAAGCAGAAACTAAAGCTTGATTTTTCTGAATTAAATTCTTTTCTCCTTTCTTAATATTTGCTAAACTTCTACCAATCGCTCCAAATTGTCTATTATAGTGTTTTTGTGATTCCAATAAAACATTTTTAAATTGTTGTTTTATATCACCTGAAACTACTTTTTTGCCAAATTTGATGCGAAGTATGCTATTGATTTGTTCTTTTTGAATATCATTTTCTCCTTTTAAAGCACTTCCTAATCTTGAAAACAAGCCTTTTTTCTTTACACTATCTACTTTTTTATCAGTTTCAAATTCTACACTATTTAAAACATCTTCAAACTTATAATTACTTGGCTTTAAGTATTCATCTAAATTTAATTGCTGAGAAATTGTTGATCTCTCATTAATTATAGAATCTGTTTTTTGCTTTAAATTAATTAAATTTTGATTAAGTGCTACATTATTTTTAATCTTATTTTTTAGTCTTGTGCTTTGATTTTGATCTATGATTAGATTATTTAAATGTTTAGCCATTAAAACAAGGCTTTCATTATATTTTTTAAGATCGGGTAATTCTCTAAAAAGAATATATTTATTAAAATAAGATTGTGTTCCCTCAATCAAATCAGAAAGTTTTTCTGCTTTATCTTTAAACTTTCTATCAACTTTATCTTCTCTTGTAATTACTAACAATTGTTTTTCTCCTTTATATTCCAAAAACACTAAATAGAAAAAGAGTATTTGCAATAAAAGTATAATAATAAGGCTTAAGTAAGATTTATTTTGAAGCTTATTCATGTTTATTTATTAATTTTGCAGACTTATAGGCTTTTTTAACAAAAATTTACAATTTACTTTTTTTAGAAAAGCAAGTTTTTTACATTTATTTAACGCAAAAATACTTAATTTTTTCTTTTAACAATGAGTTTCAACACTGAAATACAACGCCGAAGAACTTTTGGAATCATATCGCATCCTGATGCAGGAAAAACAACTTTAACTGAAAAACTATTACTTTTTGGGGGAGCTATCCAAGAAGCAGGAGCTGTAAAAAGTAATAAAATCAAAAAAGGAGCTACTTCAGACTTCATGGAAATTGAACGTCAAAGAGGTATCTCTGTAGCTACTTCTGTTTTAGCTTTTAACTATAAAGATAAAAAGATTAACATTCTTGATACGCCTGGTCACAAAGATTTCGCGGAAGATACATTCCGAACATTAACAGCTGTTGATAGTGTTATTGTAGTAGTCGATGTCGCAAAAGGAGTTGAGGAACAAACTGTGAAATTAGTAGAAGTTTGTCGTATGCGTAATATCCCTATGATCGTTTTTATTAATAAATTAGATCGTGAGGGTAAAGATGCTTTTGATTTAATGGATGAAGTCGAAAAAAAATTGGACCTTCATGTTACACCTCTAAGTTTTCCTATTGGAATGGGATATGATTTCCAAGGAATTTATAATATTTGGGAAAAAAACATCAATTTATTCGAAGGTGATAGCAGAAAAAACATTGAAGAAACAATTGCTTTTGAAGACGTAAATAACCCTGAACTAGAAAAAATAATAGGAGAAAAAGCAGCTCTTAAGCTAAGAGAAGAATTAGAACTTATAGAGGAAGTATACCCTTCTTTTGATCGTGAGGCCTACTTAAAAGGAGATTTACAACCTGTTTTTTTTGGTTCTGCATTAAACAACTTTGGTGTACGAGAACTACTAGATTGTTTTATAGAAATTGCACCTTCTCCAAGACCCAAACACTCTGACACGAGAGAAGTTAAACCAGAGGAAAATAAATTTTCAGGATTTGTTTTTAAAATACATGCTAATATGGATCCAAAGCATCGAGATCGTTTAGCATTTATCAAAATTGTTTCAGGAACATTTGAACGGAACAAACCTTACTTACACGTTCGTCATGCTAAGAATCTAAAATTCTCAAGTCCAAATGCTTTTTTTGCTGAGAAAAAAGAAATTGTAGATATATCTTACCCTGGTGACATTGTTGGATTACACGATACTGGTAATTTTAAGATTGGTGATACTCTTACAGAAGGTGAACAAATGAATTTCAAAGGAATTCCTAGCTTCTCTCCTCTTCATTTTCGCTATATAAATAATGCAGACCCTTTAAAAGCAAAACAATTAGAAAAGGGAATTGATCAATTAATGGATGAAGGAGTCGCGCAGTTATTTACTTTAGAGATGAACAATCGTAAGGTTATTGGTACGGTTGGAGCTCTTCAATATGAAGTAATACAATACAGATTGGAACATGAATATGGAGCTAAATGTACCTATGAAAATTTCCCTGCTTTTAAAGCTTGTTGGATTCAACCTGAGGATCCTAAAAACGAAGAATTCACTGAATTTAAACGTATTAAGCAAAAATTCTTAGCAAAAGACAAATATGGTCAAATGGTATTTTTAGCAGATTCTGATTTTTCTATCCAAATGACACAACAAAAATATCCTAGTGTAAAATTACATTTTACTTCGGAATTTGAATAAATTAAAAGAATTTAATTAAAAAAACACAAATAAATTAAAGCGACCAATTGGTCGCTTTAATTTATTTATACTTTCAGAAAATTTAAAAAATCAACCGATTAAAAAATAGTTAAGCTTGTCCTGTTGGTCCAAAATTTAAGGGAATCTGAGGCTGCTCTCCTTCTTTTATATCACCATGTGCTTTTTCGAATCGGTGAATATTATCAATTAAAGCTTGAGTCAAACGTTTAGCATGTTCTGGAGTTAAAATAATTCTTGATTTTACTTTTGCTTTTGGCATACCTGGCATTATATTAATAAAATCAACTACAAACTCAGTATTAGAATGATTTATAATAGCTAAATTCGAGTAAGTCCCCTCTGCAATTGCTTCATCCAATTCTATATTTATATGCCCTTCCTGTTCTTGATTAAGATTATTACTCATTATAGTCTTTATTTAAATGTTATATATTATCACTAACACAATAATAATAAAAAAATCCTAACAGTTCAAAACTGTTAGGATTTATATTTATTAGAATATTAAAATTACTAGAAGTTATATTCTTCTTTAGTAATCATCAATTCATCATACTCTTCTCTAGAACCTACAATTGTATTATCATAATCTCTCATACCTGTACCAGCTGGAATTCTATGACCTACAATTACATTTTCTTTAAGACCTTCTAAAGTATCAATCTTACCAGCTACAGCCGCTTCATTTAACACTTTCGTTGTTTCCTGGAACGATGCTGCTGAGATAAACGATTTAGTTTGTAATGAAGCTCTTGTAATACCTTGAAGTATTGGAGTAGCAGTTGCAGTGATTACATCACGAGCTACAACTAAGTCCTTATCTTCACGTTTTAATAATGAGTTCTCATCACGTAATTGTCTTGGAGTAACAATCTGCCCTGGTTTTAAATTAACTGAATCACCTGCATCTTCTACAACTTTCATACCATATAACTTATCATTTTCTTCGATAAAGTCTTTTGTATGAATTAGTTGTTCTTCTAAGAACAATGTATCTCCTGGATCATTTACTTGAACTTTACGCATCATCTGACGGATAACTACCTCAAAGTGTTTATCGTTGATTTTTACCCCTTGTAAACGATACACCTCTTGAATCTCATTCACCAAGTACTGTTGTACTGCTGATGGTCCTTTAATTCTTAAGATATCATCTGGCGTAATAGCACCATCAGATAATGGCATACCCGCTCTTACGAAGTCGTTTTCTTGAACTAAAATTTGGTTAGATAACTTCACTAAGTATTTCTTAACTTCACCAAATTTAGATTCAATTACGATTTCACGGTTACCTCTTTTAATCTTCCCGAATGATACAACTCCATCAATTTCAGATACTACTGCTGGGTTAGAAGGATTACGAGCTTCTAATAATTCTGTAATTCTTGGTAAACCTCCCGTGATATCGCCTGCTTTAGAAGAACGACGAGGGATTTTTACTAATACTTTACCTGATTTAATTTTTTCTCCATCTTCTACCATTAAGTGAGCACCTACTGGTAAGTTGTATGAACGAATTAACTCACCATCTTTACCATAAATATGTAAAGTAGGAATTAACTTTTTATTTCTTGCCTCAGAAATTACTTTTTCTTGGAAACCTGTTTGCTCGTCAATTTCAACTAGATATGACTGACCTTGTTCTAAATCTTCGTAACCAACTTTACCTGTAAATTCTGAAATGATTACTCCATTATATGGATCCCATTTACAAATCGTATCTCCTTTGGCTACTATCTGACCGTCTGCAACGAAAATACTTGAACCGTAAGGAATATTGTGTGTACTTAATAAGATCCCCGTATTTTCGTCTACTAATTTTAATTCTGTAGAACGAGAAATTACGATATCTACTTCTTCCCCATCTCCATCTTCTCCTTTAACCGTTTTTAAATCTTCAATTTCTAAACGTCCAGGGAATTTAGCAATAATACTAGACTCTTCTGAAATACCTCCAGCAACCCCCCAACGTGGAACGTACGAAGTGTTAACTGTGTACCTGGCTCACCAATAGACTGCGCTGCAATTACTCCTACTGCTTCACCTTTTTGAGTCATTTTACCTGTTGCAAGGTTTCTACCGTAACATTTAGCACAAATACCTTTAGCTGCTTCACAAGTTAGAGGAGAACGTACTTCAACCGCCTCAATTGGAGAGGCTTCAATTTCTCTAACAATTGCTTCTGTAATTTCTTCACCTGCTGCTACTAAAACTTCAGAAGTTAAAGGATTTACTACATCTTGTAAAGCCACACGCCCTAAGATTCTTTCACCTAAACCTTCAACAATTTCTTCATTTTTCTTTAAAGCAGTTACTTCAACCCCTCTTAAAGTTCCACAATCTACTTGATTTACGATTACATCTTGAGCAACATCATGTAAACGACGCGTCAAGTAACCCGCATCTGCTGTTTTTAATGCCGTATCCGCAAGACCTTTACGAGCACCGTGTGTAGAGATGAAATATTCTAAGATTGATAGACCTTCTTTAAAGTTTGATAAGATTGGGTTCTCAATAATTTCACCACCACCAGCAGTTGATTTTTTAGGCTTAGCCATCAAACCACGCATACCGGTTAACTGACGAATCTGTTCTTTTGAACCACGGGCTCCAGAATCAAGCATCATATATACCGAGTTGAACCCTTGTTGATCCTCACGGATGTTTTTCATAGCTGCTTCTGTTAACTTAGCATTAGCAGATGTCCAAACATCAATAACTTGGTTATAACGTTCATTATTCGTTATAAGTCCCATGTTATAGTTCATGGTAATTGCTTCAACCTCTTCTCTAGCTCCAGCAATTAATGGGTCTTTCTCATCTGGAACCTTGATATCCCCTAATGAGAACGATAATCCCCCTTTAAAAGCAAATCCGTACCCCATATCCTTCATATTATCTAAGAAGGCTGCTGTTGTAGGTACATCAGTAACAGCTAAAATTTTACCAATAATATCACGGAGTGATTTTTTGGTTAATACTTCGTTGATATATCCGGCTTCTTCTGGTACTACTTCATTAAACAATACGCGTCCTGCAGTAGTTTGAATAATCTGATATACCAATTCTCCATTTTCATTGAAGTCTTTTGCTCTTACTTTAATACGAGCATTTAATTCTAATCTACCTTCATTTAATGCTATATGCACTTCTTCTGCAGAATAAAATGTTAATCCTTCTCCCTTAATTGTTAATTGAGGTGTAGACAAACGCTCTTTTGTCATATAATATAACCCAAGAACCATGTCCTGAGATGGTACTGTAATAGGCGCACCATTTGCAGGGTTCAAGATGTTATGTGATGCTAACATCAATAATTGTGCTTCTAAAATCGCTTCAGGCCCTAATGGTAAGTGAACCGCCATCTGGTCACCGTCAAAGTCAGCGTTGAACGCCGTACATGTTAACGGGTGTAACTGAATTGCTTTCCCTTCAATTAATTTAGGTTGAAATGCTTGAATACCTAATCTGTGAAGAGTTGGAGCACGGTTTAATAATACAGGATGTCCTTTAATTACATTTTCCAAGATATCCCATACTACAGGCTCTTTTTTATCTATGATTTTCTTAGCCGACTTAACTGTTTTTACAATACCTCTTTCGATTAATTTACGAATAACGAATGGTTTGTAAAGCTCAGCAGCCATATCTTTTGGTAAACCACACTCATACATTTTCAATTCAGGTCCAACGACGATTACTGAACGAGCTGAATAGTCAACACGCTTACCAAGTAAGTTTTGACGGAAACGTCCTTGTTTACCTTTTAATGAATCTGATAATGATTTTAATGGTCTATTTGATTCTGTTTTAACAGCAGAAGCTTTTCTTGTATTATCGAATAATGAATCTACCGCCTCTTGTAACATACGTTTTTCGTTACGTAAGATTACTTCTGGTGCTTTAATTTCCATTAATCGTTTTAAACGATTGTTACGGATAATTACACGGCGATATAAATCATTTAAGTCAGACGTAGCAAAACGTCCTCCATCTAGTGGTACTAATGGACGTAATTCAGGAGGAATAACTGGAATTACTTTCAAGATCATCCATTCTGGTAAATTCTCTCTATTAAGATTTGCTTCACGGAAAGATTCTACTACTTGAAGACGTTTTAATGCTTCAGTTTTTCTTTGTTTAGATGTTTCATTATTAGCCGCATGACGTAATTGATAAGATAATGAATCTAAATCAACACGAGCTAATAAGTCCATAATACATTCAGCCCCCATTTTAGCGATGAACTTATTAGGATCATTTTCATCTAAATATAAGTTTTCTAACGGAAGTGAATCTAAAATATTTAAGTATTCTTCTTCTGTTAAGAAATCCATTGCTTGTAATGAGTCTCCATCTGCATTTTTAGCGATACCTGGCTGGATTACTACATAACGCTCATAATAGATAATCATATCTAATTTCTTAGATGGTAATCCTAAAATGTACCCAATTTTATTAGGTAACGAACGGAAATACCAAATGTGTGCAATAGGTACCACCAAGTTGATGTGTCCTACACGGTCGCGACGTACTTTTTTCTCAGTAACTTCAACCCCACAACGGTCACAAACAATTCCTTTGTAACGAATTCTTTTGTATTTACCGCAAGCACATTCATAATCTTTTACAGGACCAAAGATACGCTCACAGAATAACCCGTCACGCTCTGGTTTGTGGGTACGGTAATTAATAGTTTCTGGTTTTAATACCTCTCCACGTGATTCAGCTAAAATAGATTCAGGCGAAGCTAAACCAATCGAAATCTGATTGAAACGTTTGATCGTATTTTTATCTTTATTTCTATTTGTTGTCATCTTTTTTGAATTTTTAAGTTTTCAGTATCAGTTCTCAGCCACAGATAAACTATGACTGAGAATGATTAACTGTATACTAATTTATTCTTCTAAACGAATGTCTAAACCAAGACCTTTTAATTCGTGCATTAATACATTGAATGATTCTGGTAATCCTGGTTCAGGCATAGTTTCACCCTTAACGATTGCCTCGTAAGTTTTAGCTCTACCTATTACGTCGTCTGACTTCACAGTTAAGATTTCACGTAAAGTACTTGATGCTCCATATGCTTCAAGTGCCCAAACCTCCATCTCTCCAAAACGCTGACCTCCAAACTGAGCTTTACCTCCTAATGGTTGTTGCGTAATTAATGAGTAAGGACCTATAGAACGAGCGTGCATCTTATCGTCAACCATGTGACCTAATTTCAACATATAGATAACTCCTACAGTAGCTGGCTGATGGAAACGTTCTCCTGTACCACCATCATATAAATAGGTATGACCAAATCTTGGAACTCCAGCTTCATCAGTTAAAGCATTAATTTCATCAAGAGAAGCTCCATCAAAAATTGGCGTTGCATATTTTCTACCTAACTTTTTACCTGCCCAACCTAAAACTGTTTCATAAATCTGACCAATGTTCATACGAGAAGGTACCCCTAGCGGATTTAACACGATATCAACTGGTGTTCCATCTTCTAAAAATGGCATATCTTCTTGACGAACGATACGAGCAACAATACCTTTGTTACCGTGACGACCTGCCATCTTATCACCTACTTTTAGCTTACGTTTTTTAGCAATATAAACTTTTGCTAATTTTAAAATTCCTGATGGTAACTCGTCCCCAACAGTAATTGTAAATTTCTCACGACGTAAAGCTCCTTGCAAGTCATTTAACTTAATCTTATAGTTGTGGATTAAATCATTAACCATTTCATTAGTTTCGTCATCAGCTACCCATTGACCTTTTGTTAGGTGAGCAAAATCCTCAACTGCTTGTAACATTTTTTTGGTGTATTTTTTACCTTTTGGCAATACTTCTTCGCCTAAATCGTTCATTACACCTTGAGAAGTTTTTCCATCAATTATTAAGAACAATTTGTCAATTAAACGATCTTTTAATTCAACAAATTTTGTCTCATATTCCATTTCAAGAGCAGCTAACTCATCTTTTTCTTGAGAACGCTTACGTTTATCTTTTACAACTCTTGCGAATAATTTTTTATCTAAAACAACACCATGTAATGAAGGAGAAGCTTTTAATGAAGCATCTTTCACATCTCCTGCTTTATCACCAAAGATTGCTCTTAAAAGTTTTTCTTCTGGTGTAGGATCTGATTCTCCTTTAGGCGTAATTTTTCCGATTAAAATATCACCAGGTTTCACCTCGGCACCAATTCTAATCATACCGTTTTCATCTAAGTCTTTTGTAGCCTCTTCAGAAACGTTTGGTATATCATTTGTTAACTCTTCGTTACCTAATTTAGTATCTCGAACTTCTAATGAATAGTCATCAATATGGATAGATGTAAAAATATCATCACGAACAACTTTTTCAGAAATTACGATCGCATCCTCAAAGTTATATCCTTTCCAAGGCATGAACGCAACTTGTAAATTTCTACCTAAAGCTAATTCACCTGCTTGAGTAGCATATCCTTCACATAAAACTTGTCCTTTAACCACTTTATCACCTTTTCTTACAATAGGTTTTAAGTTGATTGTAGTACTTTGATTCGTTTTACGGAATTTGATTAATTGATATGTTTTTTCATCTGGATCAAAGCTTACTGCTCTTTCTGCATCAGTTCTTTCGTATTTAATAGTAATTTTATCAGCATCTACATACTCAACAATACCATTACCTTCAGCATTAATTAACACTCTTGAATCAGAAGCTACTTGACGTTCTAAACCTGTACCAACAATAGGTGATTCAGGACGTAATAAAGGAACTGCCTGACGCATCATATTTGATCCCATCAATGCACGGTTCGCATCATCATGTTCTAAGAATGGGATCAACGAAGCTGAAATAGATGCAATCTGATTTGGTGCAACGTCTGTATAATGAACAGCATTTGGCTCTACTACAGGGAAGTCACCTTCTTCTCTAACAATTACTTTATCAGTAGTAATTACTCCTGTATCATCCATTTCGATGTTAGCTTGAGCAATTAACTTACCTTCTTCTTCCTCAGCACTTAAATAAATAGGTTCAGAAACTAAATCTACTTTACCATTCTCTACTTTACGGTAAGGAGTTTCAATGAATCCCATTCCGTTTACTTTTGCATAAACTCCTAAAGAAGAGATAAGACCAATATTTGGTCCCTCTGGTGTTTCAATAGGACATAAACGACCATAATGTGTGTAGTGAACGTCACGCACCTCGAAACCAGCTCTTTCTCTAGATAAACCTCCAGGTCCTAGAGCAGATAAACGACGTTTATGTGTGATCTCTGCTAATGGATTTGTTTGATCCATAAACTGAGATAACTGGTTCGTACCGAAAAATGAATTGATAACGGAAGACAGAGTCTTAGCGTTAATCAAATCAATAGGAGTAAACACCTCATTATCACGAACGTTCATACGCTCACGAATAGTACGAGCCATACGAGCTAAACCAACACCAAACTGAGCTGATAATTGCTCACCTACAGTACGTACACGACGATTTGATAAGTGGTCAATATCATCAATCTCTGCTTTAGAGTTAATTAACTCTATTAAATATTTAACAATAGTTATGATATCCTCTTTTGTAAGCACTTGCTTATCCATAGGAATATCTAAACCTAATTTTTTATTCATTCTATAACGACCTACATCACCTAAATTGTAACGTTGATCTGAGAAGAATAGCTTCTCAATAATACCACGAGCGGTTTCTTCATCAGGTGGTTCAGCATTACGTAACTGACGGTAAATGTGTTCTACTGCTTCTTTTTCTGAGTTAGTAGGGTCTTTTTGTAAAGTATTGTGGATGATTGAATAATCTGCTGTATTATTATCTTCTTTATGCAATAAGATAGACTTTACATTTGCATCAACAATTTCTTCAACATTATCTTTATCTAAAAGCGTATCACGATCTAAAATAATTTCATTACGCTCGATAGATACTACTTCTCCTGTATCCTCATCTACGAAGTCTTCATGCCATGTATTTAATACACGAGCTGCTAAACGACGACCTATATATTTCTTTAAACCTGATTTAGATACTTTAATTTCTTCTGCTAAATCAAAAATTTCTAAGATATCTTTATCACGCTCAAAGCCAATAGCTCGGAATAAAGTTGTTACAGGTAGTTTTTTCTTTCTATCGATATAAGCATACATCACACTGTTGATATCGGTAGCAAATTCAATCCAAGAACCTTTAAAAGGAATTACTCTGGCAGAGTATAATTTTGTACCATTTGCATGGAAAGACTGACCAAAGAATACACCAGGAGAACGGTGTAATTGTGATACAACTACGCGCTCAGCACCATTAATAACAAAAGTACCGCTAGGTGTCATATAAGGAATAGTACCTAAATATACATCCTGAACGATGGTTTCAAAATCTTCGTGTTCTGGATCAGTACAGTATAATTTCAGACGTGCTTTAAGTGGCACACTGTATGTAAGACCTCTGTCTATACATTCTTCAATTGTATAACGAGGAGGATCAACAAAATAATCTAAGAACTCTAATACGAACTGATTACGCGTATCAGTGATTGGAAAATTTTCCATAAAGGTGTTGTACAACCCCTCGTTTCCTCTCTCATCAGATTTCGTTTCTAATTGAAAGAAATCTTTGAACGACTTCACTTGAACATCCAAAAAATCTGGATAATTCGGAATGTTTTTTGTCGAGGCAAAATTCAATCTTTCAGTCTGATTTAATATCATCTATGGACAAAATTATGATTAAAAAAAAGTAATTTTTATGTTAGTCTATTTAACATGTAAAACAATCAATACTTTTTTATTTATAACTCACACATCTTTTGAAAACAAGCGTATTGATAAACTTTAGTTTCTTTCTTCGTGATAAGTTAAAATTCGCATAAAGTTTATTCTGAAAAGAATAACATTACTATACGAAAAAAATGGTTTAGGCCATTGAGTGCTTTACTCAAGGCCTAAACCTATAATTTATACTATGTATAATTATTTAAGCTCAACTACAGCTCCAGCTTCTTCTAAAGCTTTTTCAAGCCTTCAGCTTCGTCTTTAGAAACTCCTTCTTTAACATTTGTTGGAGCAGCATCTACTAAATCTTTAGCTTCTTTTAATCCTAAACCAGTTAATTCTTTAACAGCTTTAACTACACCTAATTTAGAAGCACCTGCATCTTTTAATACTACTGTAAATTCTGTTTGCTCAGCAGCAGCTTCAGCAGCAGGACCAGCCATAACAACTGCAGCAGCAGCTGGTTCAATACCATAGTCATCTTTTAAGATTGCAGCTAATTCATTTACTTCTTTAACTGTTAAATTTACTAATTGTTCTGCGAATTGTTTCAAATCTGCCATTTTTTTCTATCTTTTAAATGATTTGTAAAATTTATATAATTTAATTAGTGCGCTAATTATTCAGCTGTTTCCTCACCTTTTTGCTCTGCATTGTTAAGTAAAGCAGAAATGATGCGTTTAGCTGGAGATTGTAATAACCCGATGATATCGCCGATAACCTCTTCTTTTGATTTAAGAGCTGCTAACGAATCTAATTCTTTATCACCAATATATACTTCCTCATTGATATAAGCTCCTTTTAATAAAGGTTTGTCACCTTTTTTACGGAACTCTTTAATTACTTTAGCTGGAGCATTAGCAATGTCAGCAATTAAAATTGAAGTATTTCCTTTTAAAGTTGTTGGTAAATCACCAAATTCTTTATCAGAAGCTTCCATTGCTTTAGCAAGTAAAGTATTTTTAACAACTTCTAATTTGATACCTGCTTTATAACAAGCTTTTCTTAAATTTGAAGTAGTTTCTGCATTTAAACCAGAAATATCTGCTAAATAAACGATATTAGTTCCAGCTAACTGTGCAGTTAAATCTTGAATCGCTAATGATTTTTCTTCTCTAGTCATGATACTAAATTTTTTTAACTACCAATTACACTGCTTTAGGATCTAAAGCAATAGCTGGACTCATAGTACTTGATAAGTGGATAGACTTAATATAAGTACCTTTTGCAGCAGTTGGTTTTAATTTAATTAATGTTTGAATAATTTCGTGAGCATTCTCTTGAATTTTTTGAGCATCAAAAGAAACTTTACCGATAGCAGCGTGAACGATACCTGTTTTATCAACTTTGAAGTCAATTTTACCAGATTTCACTTCTTCTACTGCCTTACCTACTTCCATAGTAACAGTACCTGTTTTAGGGTTTGGCATTAAACCACGAGGACCTAAAATACGACCTAATGGACCTAATTTACCCATAACAGCTGGCATAGTGATAATTACATCAACATCAGTCCAACCGTCTTTAATTTTTTGTAAGTACTCATCTAAACCTACATGGTCAGCACCAGCAGCTTTTGCTTCAGCTTCTTTATCTGGAGTAACTAAAGCTAATACTCTTACATCCTTACCTGTACCGTGTGGTAATGAACACACACCTCTCACCATCTGATTCGCTTTACGAGGGTCTACACCTAACTTAACAGCGATATCAACTGATTCATCAAATTTTGCAGAAGCAACTTCTTTGATTAAAGATGAAGCATCTTTCAAAGAATACATTTTATTCTTTTCAATTTTTGAAGCTGCAACTTTTTGCTTTTTCGTTAATTTTGCCATTTTCTCTTAGTTTAAAGGAGAATCTCCAGTTACAGTAATACCCATAGATCTAGCTGTTCCAGCTATCATGCTCATTGCTTTTTCAATTGTGAAAGCATTTAAATCAGGCATTTTGTCTTCAGCGATTGTACGGATTTGATCCCAAGATACGCTAGCCACTTTTTTACGATTTGGCTGTCCAGACCCTGATTTAATTTTAGCAGCTTCTAATAATTGAATAGCAGCAGGTGGAGTTTTAACAACAAAATCAAACGATTTGTCTTTGTACACAGTAATTTGTACTGGTAATACTTTGCCTGGTTTATCTTGTGTTCTTGCATTAAATTGCTTACAGAACTCCATGATGTTAACCCCAGCAGCTCCCAAAGCAGGTCCAACCGGTGGCGACGGGTTCGCAGCACCTCCCTTTACTTGTAGTTTAACTACTTTACTAACTTCTTTAGCCATTTTTAAAAAAATTAAGCACATCGATCATTGGAAGCGATTGATGTGAATTATATAAATAAATATTATACTTTTTCTACCTGAACGAAACTTAACTCTAATGGTGTTTTTCTTCCGAATATTTTTACCATTACTTCTAGTTTACGTTTTTCTTCATTTATATTTTCAATAGTACCGTTAAATCCATTGAACGGACCATCAATAACTTTTATCGTCTCACCAACAGAATATGGAATAGATCCATGATCTACAGTAGTTGCTAATTCATCTACTTTTCCTAACATTCTATTAACTTCCGATTGACGCAAAGGCACAGGATCTCCGCCTTTTACTTCACCTAAGAAACCAATTACACCTGTAATAGACTTTATAATATGAGGTATTTCTCCTGTTAAGTTTGCTTCGATCATTACATAACCAGGAAAATAAACTCTTTCTTTACTAATTTTTTACCATCACGTACCGTCACTACTTTTTCAGTTGGTACTAATACTTGTGATATATAATCAGCCATTCCTACACGATTAATTTCTTGCTCGATGTAGGATTTAACTTTATTTTCTTGACCACTTACAGCCCTTACAACATACCACTTCTTCACACTAGTTTCAGCCATAATTCTATTTTATCCTTTTAACAAATTAAAGAAACCCTCAATTGTTTTAGTAAAAATTTCGTCAACACCCCAAGTGGCTAGGGCAAAAATGACAGAGAAGATGGCCACAACTACAGTTAGTTTCTGAACCTCTTCCCATCCTGGCCAAGTCACATTTGACTTAAACTCTTCAAAAGCTTCTGATATATAATTAGTCACTTTGTTCATTATATTTCTTATTTGCACGGGCGGAGGGATTCGAACCCCCATCAACGGTTTTGGAGACCGCTATACTGACCCTTGTACTACGCCCGTATTTTATAAACCAGCAGCATATAACTGCTGGTTTTTGTATTTATTTTGACTAAAATTAGTCTAATATTTCAGTTACCTGACCAGCACCAACTGTTCTACCTCCTTCACGGATAGCGAAACGTAAACCTACGTTTAATGCAATTGGATTTAATAACTCTACAGTAATTGTTAAGTTATCACCTGGCATAACCATCTCAACACCTTCAGGTAATGAAATTGTACCTGTTACGTCAGTTGTACGTACATAGAACTGAGGACGGTAGTTGTTATGGAATGGAGTGTGACGTCCACCTTCTTCTTTTTTCAAGATATAAACCTCTGCTTTAAATTTAGCGTGTGGTTTCACTGAACCTGGCTTACAAATAACCATACCACGACGGATATCAGCTTTATCAATACCACGTAATAATAAACCTACGTTATCACCAGCCTCACCTCTATCTAATATTTTACGGAACATCTCAACCCCTGTAATTGTAGAAGTTAATTTATCAGCTCCCATACCAATGATTTCAACTGGATCACCTGTATTAGCAACACCTGTTTCAATACGACCTGTTGCAACTGTACCACGACCTGTAATTGTAAACACGTCTTCAACTGGCATTAAGAATGGTTTTTCGTTATCACGAACTGGCTCTTCAATCCAAGCATCAACAGCTTCCATTAATTCAATGATTTTAGGAACCCATGTTGGATCATTATTTAATCCACCTAAAGCAGAACCTTGAACTACTGGACCGTTATCTCCATCATACTCATAGAAAGATAATAAATCACGGATTTCCATTTCTACTAACTCTAATAACTCAGCATCATCAACCATATCCACTTTGTTCATGAAAACAACGATACGAGGAATACCAACCTGACGACCTAATAAGATATGCTCACGAGTTTGTGGCATTGGACCATCAGTAGCAGCAACCACTAAGATAGCACCGTCCATTTGAGCAGCACCAGTAACCATGTTCTTAACGTAATCCGCGTGACCTGGACAGTCTACGTGAGCGTAGTGACGGTTAGCTGTTTCATATTCTACGTGAGATGTATTAATTGTAATACCTCTTTCTTTCTCTTCTGGAGCGTTATCGATTTGGTCGAACGACTTAGCTTGACAGTAACCTGCATCAGATAATACTTTAGTGATCGCAGCAGTTAAAGTAGTCTTTCCGTGGTCTACGTGTCCGATAGTACCGATATTTAAGTGCGGTTTCGAACGATTAAAACTTTCTTTTGCCATTTTACTTAATTTTTAATCTTAGTTATAATAATTAGTGTTCAAAAAAATCTTGTGAGCCAATGACGGGATTTGAACCCGTGACCTCTTCCTTACCAAGGAAGCACTCTACCCCTGAGCTACACCGGCGGTAAAGTTTTAGGTTTCTTATTAAAAGCTTCACGTTTCGAATACAACCTGAAACTTGAAACTCTCAAACTCATCTTGTGGGGAGAGCAGGATTCGAACCTGCGAAGGTTTCCCAACGGATTTACAGTCCGTCCTCGTTGGCCGCTTGAGTATCTCCCCGCCTTACTTTTTATTTCACACCTCGTTTCGGAGTGCAAATATAAAACATTTTTTCAATATTTCAAAGAGCCGATGGAGGGACTCGAACCCACGACCTGCTGATTACAAATCAGCTGCTCTAGCCAGCTGAGCTACACCGGCATTCAGTAAAAAAGTCCGCTATTTCTAACGGACTGCAAATGTAAGCATATATTTTAGATTTCAAAAGTTTTTTTTTTTTTTTTTTATTTTTTTTCAAATCAAGCATGCGCCCTCTGTTTTTCCTTGCGTTTTACAAGTAATCTTTCCAAAGCATCAACTGACAAATCCACTCCTTCTTCAAATGATTTACAGGTCTTTTTAACAACAAACTCATCCCCTGGAACTAAAATTTTAGCCTCAACTACTTTATTTTCTTTTTCACTAGTTTGTTCTACTCTCATAAAAATATCAGCAGACACAATTTTGTCATAAAATTTTTCAAGTTTATTTACTTTTTCATCTGTAAAAGAAATCAATTTTTTGTCAATGTTAAAATTAACCGCATGAACATTTACCTTCATAATTAAATCTTTTTAAGGTTAAACAATTTTAAAAGAACTACTTTCGACCTCTCGGATGCGCATTTTTATACACCTCTTTTATCTGCCCTAAACTAGATTGAGTATATACTTGCGTAGACGCTAAACTAGAATGCCCCAAGAACTCTTTTATTGAATTTAAATCAGCACCTCGGTTTAACATATGAGTCGCAAAAGTATGCCTAAGCATATGTGGACTTTTTTTTACCTTTTCCGAGACAATACTAAGATAATAATTTATTAACCTGTAAACAAAAGTTTCATTCATTTTCTTACCATTAGTAAGAAGAAATAAATATTCTTCATCAAACACACAAGACAAACGACTCCTTTCTTCTAAATATTGATTAATTTCTAAAAATATCGCATCCAAAATCGGTATAATACGCTCTTTATTGCGTTTTCCTAAAACTTTAAGAGTCTTTAAATTAAAATCAACATTAACTACCTGTAAATTAATCAACTCAGAACGCCTAATACCCGTAGTATAAAGCAAATCAATTATTAATTTATTACGAAAACCCTCAAAATCGTGACCATACTCCACCTGAGCTAAAGCAAACTCTAATTCTTTTTCAGAAAAAGGAACTTGAACTTTCCTTTCGATTTTCAACGATTTATGTTGAGACATAGGAGAATTTTCTATCACTTTTATCTTTAAAAGAAATTTATAAAATGCTTTTAAAGAAGCCATTTTCCTATTAACCGTAAGATTTGAAAGACCCGACTCAACTAAACTCACAATCCATCCTCTAATCAACACATAAGTCACCCCTTCTAATTCCCCTCCTTCTATTCCTACTAAATAATCAGAAAAAAACAACAAATCCTTAACATAAGCCTTAACTGTATAGAACGAATATTTCTTTTCTTTTAACAAATAATCCTGAAAACGAATTAAATTCTCACTCATAACTCTTTAATTGAAACAAAAAAACCGCTAGTCTAAAAGTACAACTTTTACAACTAGCGGCTTAATATATGATTATAATTTGCTATTAATTTTCTACAGCATCTCTTAATCCTTGGATATATTGTGCTTTCTGAACTTCAGCTCTTCTTGTTACAGAAGGTTTTGTAAACTGCTGACGTGATCTTAATTGACGCACAACTCCTGTTTTATCGAATTTTCTTTTATAACGTTTTAACGCTCTATCGATATTTTCTCCGTCTTTAATAGGTATAATTAACATAATTTTGACACCTCCTCTCAATTTCGATGCAAACGTAATAATTTATTTTGAATTAAGAATTATAATTTTCAAATTATTTTATAAATTTTTTATTTTACATCACAGAAATTATTTATACAAATTAACTCTGAACAAATAAGATAGTGTAAGCCAACTCTATATTTTAATTTTTAAACAACTTTAATCTTTATTTTTTCAAATAAAGTTAACAAATCTATGTTATTCTTAACACCTCATAAAACAAATAAAATTCATATTATTATTCTTTATAATCTTTAAAAAATAAAAAAACTTAGATTCTTATTTGATTTTTGACTAACAATCAAACTTATGGTTTGTTTATTATTTTATAATAGAGCTATTATCTTTTCTGCTTGTTCTACACCAGTAGCCACAGCTCCATGAACTGTCTGATGATCTCCTTGCAAATTAGTTGCTTCGCCTGCAAAAAATATTTTCCCATCTACAGATTGTGCTAAAATCTCTCTAGCATTCCCCATACCTACAGGACTATAAGAATAAGCTCCTCTTATGAATGGATGTTTTGTAAAATTTTGAACACTGGATTTAACAAAAGATTGAGTTGCTTTACCATCAAACATAGAATCCAATTCTTTTAATAAAGCATTCGTTATTGCCTCATTAGTATTGAGATCTGAAAGAGCTTGAGCTTGTTTCCCCATTACAAAAGCTAACAAAATATTATCTTTAGTTTGTTTCCCTATTGTAACGTCTCCATATGCAGCACAAACTGAACCTCCATAAATAAAGTTATCTGGATAAAACTTTTTATTAAATTTTAAAAACACTTTCATTCCGGCTTCCATTCCAATTTTTTGAAAAGCTGCAGTTTTTTCACTAGGCAAAGATGGCTTAAATGCAATATCATTTGACTTTAAAATAGTAATTGGCACTGTAACAATTACTTTATCTGCAACAAAAGTTACTCCATTTACATCTGTCACTTCAATTGATTTTCCTGAATAATCAATTTTTTTTACAATTGTATTCAATTTTATATCTTCTTTCACAAAAGGAACGACATAGTCTTCAAAAACGTCAAAATAAGTTTTACCAAATTTATAATTCTTTTCTTGACTATTTGATTTTTTTGCTTCTTCGTTATCCCATTTAGCAGAAATATTAGTTGAACTTGCTCCTTGATCACCAGCGTAGGCCTCTATAATATGATTATAAGAATTATCTAAACCTTTTTGATGTGCATGTTCCAGATAGCTAATATCTTGAAAAACCTCGTTATCATTCCTAAAAATATCTGTCTTTAAAGGTAAGGTTGGCCTAATTTGATTATTATACCAATATTGTACTTCTACATCATCCAAAGTTATTTTGGTTTGTGTATCTTTAATTATTTTACCTATTATGCTATTTTCTAAATGCAGCCATTCTGCTCCTTGATCAATATCAAAATCAGCAAAACCTGATTGTTTTCCTAGACGTCCGCCATATTTTGAAGAAGCTTCTAAAATTTTAAAACTCACTCCTTTTTTCTTTAGTGTGTATCCTGCAAATAATCCTGCTGCTCCTCCACCAATAATCAATACTTTTACATTCTTTGAATTATCCTCTTCTGCTTGAGAAGCGCAAGAGGTTAAAATTGAAGGTATCAAAACCGAAGCACCCAACACTGTTGAATGTTTTAAAAATTTACGTCTATCCATTAAATTTTAGTTTACTTTTATATAAAAATAGATTGGAACTAAAATAATTTTGTTAAAAAACTATTTTTCGCTAAGCCTAAAGTACGGATTAAAATTTTATTATAAGAAAATTTTTCTTAAAATATTCAAACCTATTTTATTATTGATCCTAAGAGGGTGTCCTAAAGTCTGTAATCTCATTATTTTACTCAAAGACTCTCCTCGAATAGGAAAGAAAAAATGATATAGTACTAACCATGAGACTTCTCATTTCATCCGAGTCATAAAGAGTACGTTGATTTTTTACTTTTTGGACAGCCTCTTTCGGATCTATTATCTTTATAAAAGTTTTATGATAACCTAGCTTAAATAAATCAAGTAGAGAGGAAGAAGTATTTTTAAAAATTTATTGTTATTTTTTCACTGCTGGTTTATAATCTTTATTATCAATGATCATTTTTGATAAAATTTCTTTTAAGATTTCAGATGTTCCTCCACCAATAGGTCCTAATCGGCTATCACGTAACAGACGAGCCAACGGATATTCTTCCATATATCCATAACCTCCTAACATTTGCAAACAATCATAAATAGCTAAATCAGCTACTTTTGTTGATTTTAATTTTGCCATAGTAGCTTCTTTTACAACATATTCTCCTTTATTTAAGCGTGCTACAGCAGCATAATTAAATACTTTACAATGTTCAACTTCTGTTGTATGTTCTACCATTGTATGTCGTAAAGCTTGGAATTTATTTATTGGACTTCCAAAAGCTTCTCGTTGTGCCATGTATTCTAGGGTATAATCTATGGCATACTCTGCACGAGCATGTGCATTAATAGCCATAATCAAACGCTCTAAAGCAAAATGTTGCATTATGTAAGGAAAGCCTTTTCCTTCTTCTCCCATTAAATTCTCCAATGGAATTTCAACATTATCAAACGCTAATTCTGCTGTATCAGAAGCTCTCCAACCTAATTTATCTAACTTAGTAGCGGAAACTCCAGGTGTTTTAGCATCTACTAAAAAGATACTAATCCCTTTATTCCCTAAAGTTGGATTCGTTTTTGCAGCTACTACATAATAGTCTGCATAGACTCCATTTGTAATAAAAGTTTTGGAACCATTAATAATAAATCTATCTCCTTTTTTTTCGGCAGTTGTTCTCATCCCAGCTACATCACTACCTCCAAAAGGTTCTGTAATACAAAGGGCTCCTATTTTATCTCCTGAAATACTTGCTGCTAAATATTCTTGTTTAATACGTTCATCTCCTTCTGCATTTAAATGAGTCATTGCTAAATAAGCATGGGCCCACATGGCTGCAGCAAAGCCTGATGATTTTACTTTTTGTAATTCTTCTAAAAATATTACTGTATAAAATAGGTCTAGATTAGATCCTCCGTAAGCTTCGGGATAATTTAGCCCAAAAAAACCCATCTCCCCAAATTTTTTCCAAATAAAACGCTCTATTGCTCCTTCTTTTTCCCATTTTTCAATGTGAGGCACTACTTCTTTTTGTAAAAAATCGCGAAAACTTTCTCTGAATAATTGATGATCTTCCGTAAAATAAATTGAGTCCATAAAGTTGTATTGTTCTTCTTGCTATTTATTTAAAGTCCAAATATAATGTAATTATTTTTACTTTATCAATTGGAAAACCCTTTATTTTAAGCAAATCATCTACGGAATGAATTCCATTATTCATACTCCTATACCCTATTATTTCAAGAGCTATAGGATATTTTAAATAAGGAATTCTTAAAAGTTCTTTGATAGAAGCTTGATTTATTTTTAATTTTAATATTTCTGGGTTTTTAAACAAAGCAAATCTACTGTTCAATTCAATAATAACTTCTGGAGATAATCCCCAAACATCCTGTAATTGTTCCATAGAGACAAAGCCTCCTAAAGTTTCTCTTTTTTTGAGTATACGATCTGAAATAATTTCTCCTATACCATACACTTTCATTAAATCTTCTTTAGTTGCTAAATTAATATCTTTTTGCACCCATGAATCCTTTTTTTGAAATCTTCATCAGATTTATTAAAAGTTATAAACTTGGATTTATTAGAATATTTATTTTTAGAGAGCCAATTAGGAAATTTAAAATAGGGGATCATTGTGGTTAGTAATGAATCTGATATTTTTGTTATACTCTGAAACTCTTTTGCTGAATTTACATATTTTCCTTTTTTCCTATAAGCGAGTAAACGATTGATTTCTTCTACAGACATACCTAATTTATAACCCTTAAAATCAGTAATATAATTAGGATTAAAGGGATATAATCTATATTCATCTTGTTTTGTTTGTTTCTTTAATGAATCTATTATTATTTGTTGAGCAAGCCAATTCTGTTCTTCTTTTGTCAACTCTATATTTGTAGAAAAATCAACTAGTGTATATATTGTATGGATCGATACACTCAAAATAATCAAACATAATAATGCTATACGTTGATTTTTTGTATATTCAAAATAACATTTGAGTGATTGAAACATAATTATAAATCAAAAACGGAGGTTCTTTTTGCTCTAACTAAATCTTTTAATTTCATAATGAAACCAATTGTTAAGTATACTCCAAACCAAAGTCCTACTGTAACACATGATATATAAATAAAAAACAAGCGAACGCTATTCGCTCTCATACCTAAACGATCGGCTAATCGTGAGGCGATATGAAACCCTTGTCGTTCAAAAAAATATTTAAGTTTTAATATCATAGAATGATAGAAGAATTTTTATATAAATACTTTAGTAAATCTACAATTTATTTTTCAGACTTCAAAAACTGAACCCCAATAGCACATTCTAAACAACGTTTATTATCACAGTAATTCTTTTTAAGCTGAATCATACCTTGAGTTTCCATTGCGCCCTTTGGCTTTAAACCATAAAATTTAAAATATTCTATTATTACATTTTTTTCAGGTTTAAGATTTTCTACTAAAGTTAAATTTAAATCATTTTGACTGTTATAATTATATTTTTCATAGGCAAATCGTATTGGCAATATTGCATTGATAATTAACAATTCAATAAATGATTTGGATAGTTTTTTTTCTTTATACTTGGATTTTTTTCAAAATTATAATGAGATCCCCAATATTCGGAAACTCCAACTGAAAAAAATTTTATAAAACTCTTCTATAGTAGTTGCTTGAATAATTAAACTAAAAAGTTTTTTTTGAATATGATAAAGCATTGCTAATTGTGCAATACGAATAGTTGGAAAATTATCTGGTCTTAATCTAAAAAACTCAAAATGTTGTATATAGTTTGATGTTAATGAATATTTAAGTTTAATATAATGATATAAGTCTATTAAATCTTTTGCATAATTTTCTTGAGGTTCTAATGGTAGAAGTCCCGCACTTCCAAAAAATAAGGCTTCTAAATACATGACATCGAAACTTTCTTTTCTAAGAACAGAGAAGGGAATAGCTCGAGCCAGATTAAAAAAAGCATCTCCATTTATATTTAATCCGAAATTTTTAGCTAAAATGATAAAAAAAACGGCTTCCCAATCATGTTTTGTATCCTTCAACAATACTTGAATATATTGATCTTTTTGCTCTAATCGTTCAAAATACAAACGTTGAATCCAACTAGAGATAATAAATTCAGGTATATCTTTTAATTTTTCTTGGCAATTGATCCATCTCTTTTTTACTATTAATTTTTCATATTGGTCAACTAATTCTTTGGAAACATAGTCTTGAAGTACTAAAACGGGAATTTCGGTATTATCTTTTCTAAAAACAGAAATATCATGTTCCCAAACTACATGTAAAATACAATTATCATACCGGCTATTGAGTTGATGATTGTGATGATACCAATCTGATGATTTTAAATGTATTTCTACATTTCCTGCCCATTTTTGATTATCAATAATGAGTTGAACATTAAAAAAATCTGGACCTGATTGATTTAATTGAAAACCTGAATGAAGTATTTGAAGGTTTTCTCCTTGTGCTGTTGTTAAGCATTGTAAAGAAAATTTTTTATTGTTCCATACATAATGTAAAAATTCTTCTTTCATAATAAGGGCGTATAATATTAATAAGGCGTATAAAAAATGAGATTATTTCATCATGTTTTATAATACAACAAATAATCTGATCTAGGTATAAATTTACAAAAAAAACCTAACAAACTCACTGCAAATGAATTTATTAGGCTTTTTTTCATAAAAACAAAATGATGTAACTTATATACGTTACAGAATATTTATTTTTTATTATTTTATAGAATTGATAATATCATATTTTGTAATGATATGATGTTTTTCATCTCCTAAATCTACTAAAACGGCTTGATTATCTTTTGTAATTAGTTTAGAAACTTCTTCTATAGGGGTTCCTTTGGCTACAATTGGAAATGGCGCTCCCATAACTTCTCTTATGGGTCTATCAGCTGTATTTTTATCTAATATATAGCTTTGAAAAAGATCTGATTCATCAATAGATCCTACGAATCCGTTTACATCAATAACTGGTATTTGTGAAATTTTATACTTACGCATTCTTTCTATAGCATGTGAAACTAGCTCTTCTGTACGAACGATTACAAGTGGTTTTTCAATATGATCTTTTATTAAGTCTTCTGCTTTTGTTAATTCTTCTTCTAAAAAGCCTCTTTCTCGCATCCAATCATCATTGAACATTTTACCTACATAACGACTTCCTGAATCATGAAATAAAACAACTACTACATCATCTGGCTTAAATTCATCTTTTAACTGTAATAATCCTTTAATAGCTGCTCCTGCTGAATTACCTACAAATATTCCTTCTTCTAAAGCAATTTTACGAGTGTATACTGCTGCATCTTTATCCGTTACTTTAGTAAAACCATCTATTAGAGAAAAATCAACATTTTTAGGCAATATATCTTCGCCAATACCTTCTGTTATGTAAGAATATATTTCGTTTTCATCAAAAATACCTGTTTCATGGTATTTTTTAAATACAGACCCATATGTATCTATTCCCCATATTTTTATATTAGGATTTTTCTCTTTTAGATATTTAGCTACACCTGATATGGTTCCTCCTGTACCAACGCCCACAACAAAGTGTGTAATTTTACCTTCTGTTTGTTTCCAAATTTCCGGCCCTGTTTGCTCGTAATGCGCTAATGCGTTACTAGGATTATCATATTGATTAACATACCAAGCATTTGGTGTTTCTTCTGCTAAACGTTTGGAAACGGAATAATAAGAACGAGGATCAGTAGGTTCTACGTCTGTTGGGCAAACTACAACTTTTGCTCCAACTGCTCTTAGTATATCACATTTTTCTTTTGATTGTTTATCTGAAATTACACAGATTAGTTTATAGCCTTTAATTATAGCACCTAAAGCCAATCCCATTCCTGTATTACCGGAAGTACCTTCAATAATGGTTCCTCCTGGTTTTAAACGACCATCTTTTTCGGCATCTTCAATCATTTTAATTGCCATACGGTCTTTAACAGAATTTCCTGGATTAAATGTTTCTACTTTTGCTAAAACTAGTGCTTCAATTTCAGCTGTTACTTTATTTAACTTTACTAGAGGTGTATTACCAATGGTTTCTAGTATGTTCTTTGCATATTGCATACTGTGATTTTTATTGTGATACTTGTTATCTTTAAACTAAATACCTATTAAATGGTTTACAAAGGTATAAATATTCTGAATATAGATTAGAATTTCTAAAATATTCAAAAAAGAACTTAATTAATTGATGTTTAAAATTTAACATTAAAATTACTGAAAGAAATTCCATACTAATCCAAAACGAATAAGAAAGTCTTTATAGGGCTGACTAGGTGCTGCAAAAAAATCATTATTAATAAAGGCAGCATTCAAATGTTCTGCTTTCAAGAAAATTCTTGTTTGGCGTACTCTAGCGTTAACAAAAAAATCAACAATAGGATGGTTTCCTATTGTTGTATCAGTTTGAGTATAAAAATTACCAATTAAAGGATTATATCCGTTGGCATAATAATTAGTAAAGTATTGTAAAGTAATACCTGTTTGTAAAAATAAAGCTTTTTTAAAATAATGGTCAGAAAAATATAGTGTATTACGAGTTAAAATTTTTGGAACATTTAAAATTGATTCCGCCTGAATTACTTGTTGATAGACTATGCTATTATTTAGTGCCCATTTTCCTAATTTTAATTCTTTTTGCAATTTAGCTGAAAAATAATTAATTGGCCCTTTGTATTGCTTAGGTGATGTAAGTAATGTTTTTTGTGTTAAATCATCATTGCTAAAATAAATATGATCATGTAATACTGTAAACTGGGATTCGAGTGTTCCCCATTGTGTTTGGGCATTTAAACGAAAAGAATTAATTTTTTCATTATTAAAATAATTTTTCCAATTATAAGCTACAAAATCACTCTGATACAGAGAAGAGGTTAAATCTGGCAATTTACTCAAATTAGTGTATTGAGCTGAAAAACTATTTTTATTGTCTACTGTATATTTTGCAAAAATATCAATAGTAGAGTTAGTATTTTTTGAAATCGCCTTGGAAAAAGAGCTTCTCCTCGAAATTTCCCTTTTAGATAAAAATATTTACCTCCAATATTTTGAACTGAAAAATCATTTCGAGCAGGTACTTTTATTTGTTGGTTTTCGATTACTAAACGATTATATCCGTAACGAAAACGACTATCTTCAATAAATATATTAAACTTTCCTATTGAGGTATTAAAAAAAGTTGCACCAATTTTATTATAAAATGTAGATGATTTTGTTAGATCTGAATAATTAGAATTTTCATACCCCAAACCGAAATAATCAGTTCTAGTCAATTTTTCAAAACTGAAATTAAAAATTTCATATTTGAATTGATGTTCTAATAGTACATTATTCAATTTTTGATTTCTATTTAAACGAAAATATTGATCTAAAAAATAACGTTTTCCTTCAAAAAAAGATTTTGCATCTCTTAATTTGACATCTAATCTTGAACGTTGGCTAAATTGAGGATCACCAGAGGTAAAATCAATGATATTTAAAATCCCACCATTTTCTTGATTTGTAAAATCTTGGCTTGTAAAATGCAAATTAAATCCGTAACGTTCATTTTTAGTTTGATAGCTTGAAGTAAATCTAAAATTACCTGTACTTGTCAATGAATTTAGATATTTACCTAATGAACGTAGTCCTTTATACGCTAATGAAAAATTAAGTTTTTTTGAAGTATTTAAGGTTATAAAAGCATCTATGTTTTGTCCTTGCTCCAAAACAGTTTTAAAATATAATTCTGTTAGAGGAGTTGGAACGTTATAATACAATATATCTTCTGAATTAAGACAATTAAATTGCTTAGCATTAAAGCCAATATTAGGCAAAGCTTTAGTATAATTATAACTGTAGTCTAAAATAGTATATACAGAACCATCATTAGCAAATGGTAACAATCCAAAATTGTCTTTTCTGAGCAAATTAAATTTATAATCACTTTTTATAGTAAGAGAGGTATCAACAAATGTGGTATCTTTTTTCAAATTGTAAATTTTATACCAATTATGTGGTGCTTTAGGATTTTCTTTTGGTGCTTGTCGCAAGGACTTAATGCTATCTTTTGATTGACTCAAAGGTGTTTTTTGAGCATAAAGAAAAATAGAAACAAAAAAAGACAGTAAACAGAAAATGTATTTCATATTATAAATTAATGAAGTACAAAAGTAGGGAAAAGGATATAAATAAAAAACCCTCGCTAAGCGAGGGTCTACTATTAATATCCTGAATTTTGAATCAAATTCTTATTTAAGTCCAATTCTCTTTGAGGTATAGGTAATATAACTTTTGGTTTACCAGGCATAGTTTCAGTTGGTGCTGGTACGGTACCTGATGATCTTAATTGTATTCCATTACGTAATAAATCCATCCTTCTATGACCTTCAAAACAAAATTCCAAACGTCTTTCAGTAATAATATTATCCAAAGTAAGAGGTGCTGTTAAGTCGGCAACTCTTGCTCTTCTTCTAATTTTATTTACATCATCAATCGGATTGGCACCAACAGCTGTACCAGCTCTCAAGTTAGCTTCTGCTCTAATCAAATACATTTCCGAAATACGAATTACAGAAAAATCTGAAGATTGATTTTTCCCATCGTCATATTTTGTTGTAAAAAATCTAGCTGAATTAATTTCATCAGCTCTTTTCAAAGTATATCGTAAATCTCCATTTGAAGCAGAAAAAGTAGCATTTAAATTAGCAGAAAAAGGACAATCTCCTCTTCCTCCTTGAGTAGAAGAATTAGTCAAAGTAGAGAAACTCACTGACGGTCCATTTTCATTACTACCAGACTGACTATCATTTGTTAAACTAACAAGGTTAAAAATATGCTCTGACGACGTTTTATTATCATAAAACAAATAATCATTAGCAAAAGTAAACTCAGGCATATTTATTACTTGATTAGCATAATTTGCAGCCAAATCAAATTTATTTTGATATAAATAAACTCTAGCTAACAATGCTTTAGCAGCTCCAATATTTGCTCTAGATCTATCAAATTTTGTAATCTTATTAATTGCATCAAGTAAATCTAATTCAATTTGATTATAAATTTGACCAATAGTTGCTCTAGCTGTACTACGCAAACCTATTTCATCTACAGATTTCACATACTGAGTAACTAAAGGCACTGATAATCCACCTGAACCTACAGTTTGAATTGGTTGAGCGAACAGGCAATTTAATTGAAAATACGCCAAAGCTCTCATAAATTTTGCTTCTCCTACAACTTGATCACGTTCTTCCTTAGAGAAATCAACATCAGGAGTAGAATAAGCTCTACTGATAATTGTATTTGCTTGAGTAATTATTTCATAATGATCTTGCCAAATAGAAGCAATATTTCCATTTGTGGAAATTGTAGTATAATCACGTATTTCAATTAACGTAGGAAATGTACCTCTAAAACCGATATTATCTGATTGCCATTCTCCTAGCAACTGTGGCACACCTCCAAAAGCCCCTTCTTGCTGTGCCAAACCATACAAACCAGTTGTAAACGATTTTACACCTAGTCCTGTGTTAAATACAACATCACGTGACGATTCATCTTGAGCGCTCACATTAAGATCTGTCTGACATCCTCCAAAAATGAGACTTAAAAAAAGTGCTGAAATATAAAAATTTTTCATAAATAAAATCTTAAAAAGTTAAACGAGTACCAAATAAGAATGTTTTAGTTTGAGGAGCCGTAAAAAATGTCTCTCCTTGTATTCCCGCACTAATTGAATTAGAAACCTCAGGATCAATACCTTGTAATTCTTTACTCTTTAATGTATATAAATTTTGCGCAGTTGCATAAATTCTAACAGATGAAATAAAGCTTTTTCCTATTTTAGCCATTGGAAAATTATAACCTAAAGTTACATTCTTTAATCTAGCAAAAGATCCATCTTTTAATTGTCTCGTTGACGCATTATTTACAGTTCTAAATGTAGGAGAGTTTGGATTTGGTGTATAAGCATCATCTCCTGACTTTTGCCAAACATTTCCAACTATTTCTCTATGATTATAACTATAAGTTGCTCTATCCACAAATCTTAATCCATCAACAAAAATATCATTCCCGTAACTATAATTAATTAGTGTAGATAAATCTAAATTCTTATATTTCAAAGTATTTGTCCAGCCTCCAGTAAAATCAGGATTTGCATCTCCTACTATTCTTCTATCTGAGGCTGAATAAACTGTAGTTGGTTTATCATTAATATCCAACCATTCAGCATTTCCAGTATCTTTATTTATTCCTAAATAAGGAACCAAATAAAATGTATTTGCTGAGTAACCTTCAATTGCTCTTTGATAAGTAGATCCCGCAATGAATTTGTTACCTTGTGCATCAACAGAAGCATCAGAATTTAATTCTAGAATTTTATTTCTATTAAAGTTAAAATTCACATTAGAACTCCATTTTAAATCAGAATTTTTCAAAATATCAACGCTTAAATCTAAATCTAAACCTCTATTTTCCATTTTCCCTGCATTCGTCAAATAAGTTCTAACACCGTCATTATCTGCCACATTTAATAATTTATTCAATAATAAATCACTAGTAACTTTTCTATACACATCAACTCCAACTTTTATTCTATCTTCAAAAAGACCTAAATTCAAACCAAAATCAACTGATTTAGATTTTTCCCATCTCAATTCTGGATTTTGAAATCTATAAAAAGCAAGACCAGAAGTTTCGTTATAATTAGGATAAATTCCACCATTAACACGCTCTCTCCAACCATAATCTGCGATTCTATCATTACCAGCAACTCCAATATTTGCCTTTAACTTCAATTCACTAATATACTTACTTCCTTTTAAAAAATCTTCATTCGCAACATTCCAAGCCGCACCTACAGACCAGAAATTACCAAATCTATTATTACTACCAAAACGAGAAGAACCATCTCTTCTAAATGATCCTTCAAATATATATTTTGAATCATAATCTAAATTTAAACGAGAAAAATAGCCATTTAATCTAGATTGAGCATTAGTATTATCAGTTGTAGATTTTACAACTGCTGAAGTTACGTTTATAAAATCATCCGATGCGAAAACAGAACCTGCAACAGTTATATCTCTAACCTCTGTATTTTCTGCTGTAAAACCTAATAAAGCGTTTAAATTAACTTTATCTGCAATTTTTTTATTATAATTTAAAGTATTCGTAAAAATCGTCTTCTGTTGAATTGCATGATAATCAGATGCAGAACCACCAGCTTGATTAATATCCTTCTCACGACGGAATTCTTCAATCGAAGAACGATCTAAACCAAATTCAACTCTATAAGTTAAAGGCTTAAACAATTTAAAATCAGCAAACACATTACCTGTTACACGATTACTCATTAAATTATTTATATTCAAAGATTCAATTGCTACTACATTTGCAATAAAACCTGTACGCTGAAAATTACCATTATCATCATATGGACTCACATAAGGTTCTTGTAAAAATGCGGAAGTAAATGGTGCATTAACAGAATTTTCAGATGCTACACGATCCATTCTCGAATTTGTAATACCTAAGTTCATTCCCACTTTTAACCATGAATTAGCCTCTGTTGATACATTCAATCTTCCTGCTGCTTTTTCAATACCATTCCCAATTATAAATCCTGATTGATTTGAATAACTACCTCCTATAAAATAAGTCGTTTTATCAGACCCTCCAGATAGAGAAACATCTGTTCCCATTGAAACTCCTGTCCTTGAAACAGCATTTAACCAATCAAAATTTTTATCTCCTATATCATTTATTGACACACCTGTATTTACCAATGCTTGAGGATACTTAAAATTATATTCTTTATACTGACTTGCATCCATCATTTTCATTGCATCTGTATAATTTGTAAATGATGTATTGAAACCTACTATAACTTTTGCATCTTGTCCTTTTTTACCCATTTTCGTTGTTATTAATATAACCCCATTGGCACCTCTAGAACCATAAATAGAAGTTGCAGCAGCATCTTTCAAAACAGACATTGTCTCGATATCAGCAGGATTTATATCTGCAATTGGGTTTAGAGCTTGACCTCCTTGAGAAGATGTTAAATTAACATCATTTAAAGGCACTCCATCAACTACATATAAAGGTCTAGCACCCGCTGTGATAGAAGCAACACCTCTCACTTTTACAACTGGTGCAGAACCAATTACTCCAGAAGAAGACACAACCTGCACTCCAGAAGTTTGACCTTGAAGAACATCTTGAACAGAGGCTACAGGAACATCTTTAATCTTATCTGATCCTACAGTTGCTACTGACTGGATCATCTTTTTCTTTTCCTGCTTAGCAAAACCTACTATAACTACGTCTCCTATTTGTTTCGCATCACTCTGCATAACAGTATTCATAACATTAGAAGCTCCAACCACTTTAGCTACTTCTCTCATTCCCATAAATGAGAACACTAAAGTTTCACCTTCTTTCGCTTTAATACTATATTTACCATCAAATCCGGATGAAACCCCACGTTGCGTACCTTTTACAACAACATTTACCCCTGGTAGCGGACCATTTGCGTCAGTAACCACCCCAGTTATTGTTTTCTCTTGAGCAAAAGAAAACTGCATTGTTAACGCTAATAATAGCGTAAAAATCCATTTGAACTTTGATCTCATATTAATTTTATTTGAGTTAGTTATCCCGCAAACTTCTTAAATATTTCTTAATTTCCCAAACAATAGTTAGAAATAATCGTTTTTTATGAATGTTAAATTTTATAAACTACCTTTGAAACATCTATAAATATCACAAAAAGACATTACTTAATTGTTACTAAAAAACAAATAGTATTAACTCTTTATTAAATACAACTGTATGTTATCCTTAAAATTTAGTAATTACACCAAAGAAGTTGGATGCGATGAAGCAGGCAGAGGTTGCCTAGCCGGACCTGTTACAGCAGCAGCTATCATTCTTCCTGAAAGCTTCAAAATTGATTTTTTAAATGATTCTAAGCAATTATCTGAAAAAAAAAGAGAATACTTTAAGACCTACAATAGAAAATTCTGCAATAAGTTTTGCTGTAACACATATATTGAATCAAGAAATTGACGAAATTAACATTCTAAATGCCTCTATGAAGGCAATGCAGGAGAGTATCTTAAAATTAAATGAAAAACCTGACTTTATAATCATTGATGGAAACCGTCCTTTATTAGGAAAATTAGGAATCAAAACACAAAGTGGCTATAATCTAACAAACGAAGAGATACTTTTTTTAAAATCTATACCTAATCAAAGTATTGTAAAAGGTGATAGTAAATTCATGAGCATAGCTGCTGCCTCTATACTCGCTAAAACATATCGGGATGAATACATGAGTAAAATTCATGAAGAATTTCCCATGTATAACTGGAAAAAAAACAAAGGATACCCAACAAAAGATCATAGAGAAGCTATTGCTAAATATGGTATTACTAAATACCACAGGAAATCTTTTAAATTACTCCCTGAACAATTTGTTTTAGATCTATAAAAAGACTATAGCATAAAGCATATAAGTATAAATACACATGAGTTCTTAATTATTCTTTTTAATCAATCCTAAAAAAGCGTTAGAATCTAAACAATGTACATTCTAACGTTTTTTTACATCAAGCTAAAATCACTTCAAAAAGATTTTTAAAATGCTTTAGTATTTTTTCTTTTACTTCTTGTTCATCCACAGAATACCCTAACTCCACATGAAGAGAGGTTACTGCTTTCCCTTTTATACCGCAAGGAATAATATTATCAAAATACCCCAAATCCGCATTTACATTTAATGCAAAGCCGTGCATTGTTACCCAACGAGAAGCACGAACTCCCATAGCACATATTTTTCGAGCAAAAGGCGTACCTACTCCTAACCAAACTCCTGTTTCTCCTTCACTGCGTTCCGAAGCTATACCGTATTCCGCCAATGTTAGAATAATAGCTTCTTCCAACAATCTTAAATACTTATGTATATCCGTAAAAAAATTTTCTAAATCTAAAATAGGATATCCCACGATTTGACCTGGACCATGATAGGTTATATCTCCTCCTCTATTTATCTTATAAAATGTAGCTCCTTTTTCTGCTAATTGTTTTTCAGACAATAATAAATTAGACAGATCACCACTTTTTCCCAAAGTATAAACATGTGGATGTTCAACAAATAAAAAATAGTTATCTGTTTTCAAATCTGGATCTTCTCTTTTTCTAATTTTTTGAGCTACAATTTCGGCAAATAATTCTTCTTGATAATCCCATGTAGCTTTATAATCTTTACGTCCTAAATCTTGGAGCTTTATTTTCTTGTTCATTACTTAAATTGTACTTGTAAATTTAAACATTCAGGCGATTTCAAGATTTCTTGGAAAGAAAACTCTACTGTCGCAATTTTTCGATCATTGGAAAAAATGACTGATTTATTAGATATTGTTTTTACAGGTTTAGGAAAATGATAGTTTACTATATATCTAGATGCTTCTAAAATCATTTTATATTGGGATAAAGAATCAATATTCATTTTTCTCAACACTTCTTGATCTAATATTGTTTTTCTTAAAAATTTTTTACCATCATAAAAACATTCCATTTTAACACTTGTTCCTTTAAAAAAACTAGGATCTGCCATAAATCTCATTTTTTGATTTTTACTAGCCTTCCTAAATCTTTGAATACTTTCCATGTTATCAATTAATCCCTGCAAATCTGTTACGGACTTAAAAGAAGTTTCTAGAGAAAATAAGAATTGTTTTTCTTTTTCATTCATTTTAAATCGCATTGAAAAATTTTCTATATTTTTCAACTCAGCTTGTTCTTTTGAACTTAATTTCGAAATACTATCCTTTTTTTCTTCTAATAACTGTTTAAAAGTTAGGACAGAGTCTATTTCTTTACCTAAAGCTAAACTATCTTTTGGTATCATAGTCATTAAACTAGATCCATCCATAGCAAATGTGTATTTTCCTGATCCTTCTTTGGTAATTTCAATAGTTTCTGTAAAAACACAGCTGGTTAATAGGAAATACATTAATAGTAAGGATACAAAATATTTCATTATATTATTTTTGTCAAATATAGAGATTCTTAAACAGCAAAAGAGTTCATAAATTTTAAATAAATCACAAAAATACACAATATAGTTACGTGGTTACTAAATTTTAAACTTTTAAAACTTTTAAACTTTTAAACTAATAGTTATCTTTGCTGACTTTAAAAATTCAATGTTATGCAACTTTCAGAACAAGAAATTATCAGAAGAGAAAAGTTGACCAAGTTACGTGAACTTGGTATCAATCCATATCCCGCTAATTTGTATCCAGTAGATCATACTTCGAAACAAATAAAGGAATCTTTTGAAGAGGGTAAGAAGGTTGTAGTTGCGGGACGATTAATGAGTAATCGTGATCAAGGAAAAGCTTGTTTTTCTGAAATTCAAGATAGTGAAGGACGTATTCAGGCGTATTTTAATCGAGATGTAATTTGCTCTGAAGAAGATAAAACGTTATACAATACTGTTTTTAGAAAATTAGTTGATTTAGGTGATTTTATTGGTATAGAAGGCGAATTATTTACTACGCAAGTAGGAGCTCAATGTATTCGTGTAACGAACTTTACTTTTTTAAGTAAAACTTTGCGTCCTTTACCTATGCCTAAAACAGATGAAACAGGTAAAGTTTTTGATGAGTTTATAGATCCTGAGCTACGTTATCGTATGCGCTATGTAGATTTAGTAGTAAACCCACAAGTGAAAGATGTTTTTGTAAAGAGAACAAAACTTTTTACTGCTATGCGTACTTTTTTCAACAATGCTGGTTATATGGAGGTAGAAACTCCTGTTTTACAATCTATCCCTGGGGGAGCAGCTGCACGCCCTTTTATTACGCATCACAACAGTTTAGACATTCCTTTATATATGCGTATTGCTAATGAGTTGTACTTAAAAAGATTAATCGTTGGTGGTTTCGATGGGGTATATGAATTCTCTAAAAATTTCCGTAACGAAGGTATGGATAGAACTCACAATCCTGAGTTTACTGCTATGGAAATTTATGTTGCTTATAAGGATTACAATTGGATGATGGAATTTACCGAAAATTTACTCGAGTACTGCGCATTGCAAGTAAATGGTACTACTGAAGCTACTTTTGGTGAATATAAAGTAAACTTTAAAGCTCCTTATGCTCGTGTTACAATGACTGATGCTATCAAACAATTTACAGGATTTGATATCACAGGAAAAACAGAAGAAGAGTTACGCGAGGCAGCAAAATCTATGGGTATCGAAGTAAATGATACTATGGGTAAAGGAAAGTTAATTGATGAAATATTTGGTGAAAAATGTGAAGGTAATTTCATCCAACCTACCTTTATTACTGACTACCCAAAAGAAATGTCTCCTTTAACTAAAGAACATCGCGATAACCCAGAATTAACTGAACGCTTTGAGCTAATGGTTTGCGGAAAAGAAATAGCCAATGCTTATTCTGAATTAAATGATCCAATTGACCAAAGAGAGCGTTTTGTGACGCAAATGGAATTAGCTCAAAAGGGAGATGATGAAGCAAATGGAATTATTGATGAGGATTTTTTACGTGCTTTAGAATACGGAATGCCTCCTACTTCTGGATTAGGAATAGGAATGGATAGGCTTATCATGTTCTTAACAAACAATGCTTCTATACAAGAAGTTTTATTTTTCCCACAAATGCGCCCTGAAAAAAAAGGCCCAGAATTAACAGAAGATGAAAAATTAATTATTGACTTATTAAAAACTGAAGATAATCAAGCTTTAACTCAATTAAAAGAAAAGGCAGGATTGAGTGGTAAAAAATGGGATGCCGCAATGAAAGGATTAGCTAAACACGGTTTGACCAAAGTCTTAGTTGATGGTGAAAATAAAACAGTGACTCTAGTCTAAAAGACTTTAAAATTTTAAACAATAAATAAAAAGGGTGCCCAAAAAGTAAACCTAGATAAAATTTGTCACTACAACGCAAAGAGAAGTGTCATAATCAACATTATGAACTTCTCTATTCAATCGAGATGACAAGATTGTCGACTTTTCAGACACCCTCTTTTTCTATTAGTACTCTATATCAGTTCTTTAGGATTCTAAAAACAGCTGATTCTCCATTACTCATAATCTTCACTAAATAAATTCCTTTTTCAAGGCAGGTAACATTTAATTCAAAATTTGATTTTTGAATAACTGTTTTCTGAATTTCTTTACCATCTAATCCATATATAATTATTTGATCTATATTTTTTTTATAGTTTATTTTTAGATATTCTTGAACAGGATTCGGACTAAAAACAAGATGATCTAAATCAAATGTATTACTAGACAAGACATTAGCACTTAAATAATCTTGCATAGCATTAGATGTATCTTGAAAACAAGTAGTTGTATATTGTCCTGAATCTTCTGCCGCTATCTGATTAGAATTTAACCCTAATATTCCCAAATAGTACTTATATAAATCGGAGCGTAAAGCAACTTTAAGAGTATAAGCGGAACTAGACCAACTTCTACATTCTAGTCCTCCATTAATAATATTATTAGTATGCGCAAATCCTTTTAAATACATTTTATTCATTGTATATTCTCCAATAATTGGCTCCCAAAGATCGTGCATGACTTGATGACAAGAAGGCTTTGGCCACTGAGGCATCATCCAAAACCAAATAGCTGATTTAAAAGCTAACACTCCATCTTGCTGTACTAAATCAGGATTATTTAACAATACATTTTTATCATTATATAAGAATTTACTAAACTGACCATAATTATAGTTCCAAGATAGCTGAATAGGTCCTCTTCCATAGTATCCTTTAGTTGGATCAGCTGGATATTCTACACTTACCTGACTATAAGCTCCTGCTGAATTGGTCGCATTATATCCTAATTCATAAACAAAATACAATCCCCATTTAGCATAATCTCCAAGAGATCCTCCTCCTACTGGTGTTTGCCAGCCACCTGTGGTTTCTTTTGAAATATTAGCTAAAAAAGCTCCTAACTCTCTTATATTATTTACTGAATTAGAAGTATTAATAAAATCAGCAAAATCAATATTAATAATTGTTTCTGGTGTCGTATTAGCATACCATGTAGGATCTACTTGAGAATAATTATAAACTATTGGAGAATTTTTTTTAGTAATTGTAATTAGTTCTCCATTTACTCCTTCCTTTCTTCTTATTTTTACTAAATAATTTGCCATTTCGCTACAAGCTTGGATAAAGTTATTATAAGAAAAAAAATCGGTTGTATAACCTTGTGGATGACTAGAACTCAATCCTGCTCTATTAGGAAACAATGACTGCCATTGAGCACTTGTTAAAATAGTTTGCTTATAAATTAAATTTGAATGTTCTTGTGAATGTATTAATTGAGAAGAAATAATAATGGCTATCAAAAAGCATAATTTAGATAATTTAAATTTCATAAAAAAAGATTTGGTTAATTATATAAAACTAACCAAATCTGAATTATAACGCAAAAAATGTTATTTTTTAATTATTAAATTAAACCCTAAAAGGGTTAAGAGGCATAATGCGATAGCGGCAAGAGTCATCACTAAATCACGAATAGGTTTACCAGCCCAATCCATCCATAAAAATTTATGAAAAAGGCAAAAGAGTAACCTTCTAGTCTATCTGCTTTTTGTATTACAGAAGCAACTCTTGAGGTTCCTGTTTCTATAAAATAGGTAGTCTTTTCTGGTGTATCATATGCTAATTTTACTACAGGTAAACGTTTATTTACAAAACCATATTCTTGATTATCAAAATCACTTAAAATTTTAGTCTCAAGTAATTGGGCTTGATCAATACTACATTTTGATACGGCTGAAATTTCTCCTTCACAACAATTATTATTTGTTTGAAATGATAAACCTTCAAAATAATGGGCTAAAAATTCAGCATATTGTACATCTAAATTTTCAGCAATAGTATTAGATTGAGCATTAATATAGATAATATCTGGAATAGAAGCTGGTCTTTTTTTCCATTTTTTTTCTTTGTAATCAATTTCTGTATTAGGTTTTGTTTTAACTTTTAATTCACATCGATAATAAACTGTATCTTGGAACTTTATAAGACTTATATTTTGAAATTTATTTTTATCTATGGCAATTTGTACTGGAGTTATCTTTATCTGATTAATATTCAAAACAGGTTGATATACCATATCTTGAATTGGTTTAGCATTCCATTTTTTTATTAAATGAAGTGCTCCACTAAAAGCAAATCCTATCGTTAATATTGAAAACCATAAGCCCAATTTCCTATGATGAATACGTATTTTATTTTCGGTTGAAATTTGTACTTTATTAAAAATATTCCAGAAAAAACCATATATAAAAATACCTGACAAAGCTGATAGAATAATAAGTCCTAATAGTATAGCCATGATAGTAATTCGTACTTCATCAACAGTAATAGCGTCTATAAATGACCAATTATGAAAGGTGTCAAAAAACCATATAAAAGTTTGTCTAGACAAGGGGTTAAAAGTAGCTAATTTACTTGATGCTGTTTCTACATATACTTGCATTCTATCAGTTCTATCAAAGGAAATTTTATAAACTGGCAAATATCTATTTACATATTTATATTGATGATCAAATTGGGTTAGATAGTCTATTTTTACAATTTTACTTTGATAATCATCTAGAAAATATTTTGCTAGATATTGAGCATATTCTTCATCTCCGTTATTTAATTTCTGTCCATTACAGGTATTAAAATAAACTAATGAATTATTAATCATTTTTATTTGGTAGTACCAAATATTATTCATTTCTATAAAACGAAAATTTTTAATTTTTTGAATTTTTTCTTTTTGTAAGATTTCCTGGAGGGAGATTTTGATTTTAGAGGTGTTTATTACCTTTGTATTTATAAATTCGTTCTTTATTTCTGGCTTAAAAAAATGTGCCATTAAAGGGTGCATAATTCCCGATAAACACCATAAAATAACGGGTATAAAAGTAACATAGGCTAATAATTTATGCCATTTATAAATACGCTGTTTTACTTTCTTTTTTATTTTTTGAGGAATTGTTTTTTTAGACATTATAAAATATTTTAGACTTAAGATTTTTTATCTTTCTTAAGTTTATTAAAACTATAGAGACAAATCGTATTGTAATCCAAAAACAAATGTTCTTGGAGCTGAAGGAGTATAATTAGAAACGGATTTAGATGAATTACCACGAGATACGTTATAAGCATATAATTGATCTGTAAAATTCATTATATTACAATAGGCTTCTAGTCGATTTATCTTATAAGAGATTCTTCCATTAAATACATTGTAACCTTGATATTTGATCGTATTAATTTGATCTTGATAGAAGCTTGAAACATATTGCCATTCTGTAGAAATTCTAAAATTAGGCAACCATTTAGGATAATAACTAAGTTCTGAATTTACTACACAACGGGGTGCTGAAGGCATTTCTTTTCCATTTAAATCTTTTATTCCTTCTGAAGATTTTTCTGGGAATTCAAATTCTAAAAAATGATGTTCTGAATAGGTCCCGCCTACTCTTAATTTAATGACTTTTGAAATTTCATAATGTATTCCTATTTCAATTCCTTTATGTAATGTTTTTCCTGCGGAACGATAATCTGTTGAATTATCGGCTAACCGTGTATTGATTAATTCATTTTCTCCTTTCATATAATATAAGGAGTAATCTATCTTAAATTTATTTTTGATTAATGCTAACCAGCCTCCTATTTCATAGTTATAAAACAAGGCCGACTTTAAATCGTAATTAAACTCTGCTGGAATTCCTGTTTTTCCTCCTGTACCTGCTTTTATTTCAAAAATACTAGAAACACTAGGAGGAGAAAAACCTTGTGAATAATTTGCGTAAAACCCCGCATTTTGCAATGGATTATAATTAATTCCAGCCTTAAACGTTAATTGATTATAATCTTTTGCACCCTCTTTTTACTAATATCGTTATAATAATCTAAATTCATTTTATCATATCGCCCTCCAAATGTAAGAATTGTATTTTTTATAGGTATAGTTTTTATTTGTGCAAAAGTGGCGTAATTATAAATCGTTCCATTATATGCTTTTAATCTTAGATCAGGACGCTCTGTAATAAAGTCATATTGTGAGACAATTGTTGTACCTGGCTTAAGAACTGGTTTCAAATCTATTCTATAAGACCAATAATCAATAGGTGAGTAATCTAATAAACCTCCTGCTACTAAAGTTGTATTAAATAAATTAACCCTTTGGGTATGTTGTAACAAAATGCCATAACTCGTAAAATTATTAGAATTAATTTCTCCTGTAGCTGTTTTTTTATCATCTGAAATTCTTATCGCATAGGATGGATTTTGTCCTAATTGATTATCACGGACAAAAGCGGTGAAGGAGGTCATGCTATAATTACTCCAATTTAATTCATATGTTATTTTTGCTCTTAAAGCATTTGACTTACGATAAGCAAAATTCGTTTGACTTCTATATGTTCGTTCATAAAAATCTTGTTCTGTAACACTACCACTCATTTGGGTATAATATTGTCCATAAAATATTGTAGTAATAAGTTTATGTTGAGAATTAAAAGAATAATCAAAACGCCCGTTTACATTATATTTATCGTAATCAGAGTAAGTCATCCAAGAATTTTTTTGAACGGATGATAAGCCTGCAATATGATAACCGAATTTACCAATGGTACCTGAACCCATTGCTTGAAAACGATTAAAATGAAATTGATCTCCTTGATAGCCTAATTTTAACTCGTGTTTTTCAGAAGGTTGTTTGGAAATTAGATTAATTGCTCCTCCTACTGCTTCTGGACCATATAAAGAAGAAACAGGTCCTTTAACTACCTCTATACTTTGAAGATTAAACTGATTAATTTCTAAAAGGGCATTATGATTAAAAACGCCTAAAGGTCGAATAGGCAAACCATCTTCTAAATATAAAAAATAAGCATTTGTCGTCATAGGTTGTCTAATAGACATACTATGTTGTTCATTTCCTAAATTAGTCATTAAAACACCTGGTGTTTTATTAACTAACTCGTATATGGCAGTTGCTTTAGTTTCTTTAATTTGCTTTTCTGTTAGTTTAGAAATAGCTACGGGGGTTTCTATTTTTTTAGTGTGTACTCTATTAGAGGTTACAACTATTTCTTCTATATGATTAATTTTTGTTGTATCCTGATTTTTTTTATTTTGTGCATAAACACTCACAACTCCTAAAAGAGTAATGAATACTTTTTTTATTTTCATTGGAAGATTACTATTATAGCATATTTTCTTTTTAAAATAAGAAAGCATACTGCTTTAAGAATAAAATATAAAACTATGTGTTGTATCTAAAAGAAATAATTGTATTCGTTCTTAATCTTATTTGATAAACTAACCATTAACGCAGATAAGGCTTATAATAGCTTTCTTTAATTATGATTATTAATATAAGATATTAATTATTTTTTTAGAAAATTATAAAAATGCTATAATACTAAAAGGTATTTAGCAGTAAACGCTTTTCTAAATAAAGGTGGATGAAAAATATAATTTTCTAGTAGAAAATTATATAAGTTGATATATATAGAAATATTTTTATGTGGTTTAAAAATAGGTTTTAGTGACTTTGAATCATTTAAAAGGAATAAAAAAATAAAATTTCATTTTCTATTTTTATTTGTTTAGTATCTTTTGCAAAGGTTTTTCTTCCTCTGATTCTTTAGCCATTTGTTTTTTTAAATAACACTTACCATTACATTCTAATTGAGGTTTATTCTTATTTTCACACAATACACGACTTATATGATCATAGTTTATGACATAAGAAAACACAGGCACTACAGGACGTAATAACAATGAGAAAATGACTATTAATAGGGTAAATTTCATTTATTTTTCTAAGTGTATTTTATCTTATTTTTTTATAAAATTTTACTCACTTTTTTTAATAAATATCTGATCACTTAATGTTTTCATAAAATGAATTAGATTTATTTTTTCTTCTTCTGTTAATGAAATTTTATTTCCATTATTCTTTAAAATGGCATCTAAATTATCAGCATTTAAAACACCTTTATCAAAATAATCTAAGAGATCTTTCAATGAAGCAAACTGACCAAAACTTCCATAAGGAGCAGTATATTCTATATTTCTTAAAGAAGGGACTCTAAATGCTTGTACATCCTGATCCTTACCTGTTACTCTAGCTCTACCAACCTCATCTTTATTAGGATTTATAGGAAAGCCTATATTTCTAAAGGTCTGGTCTGTAAATAATTCTGTTGAATGACAGTTAATACATTTTTTTTGAAAAGTTTCATATCCTTTTTTTCATTAATAGTAAATGCTTCTTCTTTTTTCATTACTTTATCATATTTACTGTTCGATGAAACTAAAGTATATTCATATTGCGCAATACTTCTAAATATTTTTTCTTGTGTAATTTTATCTTCTCCAAAAGTTTTCTTGAATAATGATTGGTATTCTTTATCTTCTTCAATTTTTGCTATTATTTCTAAGACAGAGGATCCCATTTCTTCTTTTGTAATTATAGGTACGATAGGCTGATGTTCTAATTCTAGTTCGTTTCCGTCCCACATATAAAAGTTCATAAAAGCTAGATTTTGAATAGGAGGAGTATTACGAAGTCCTATACGTCCTAAAATTCCAATAGCTTTTGGATTTTTATCAGTAAATGCGTTTTCTTTTATATGACAACTTGCACATGAAATAGAATTATCTTTGCTAAGCCTTTTATCATTAAATAATTTTTCTCCTAATTGTACGCCATATTTTGTTGGCTTATTTCTTAAAAAAAAGCTATTGAATGGGGGAAATTTTTGAGGTATTTCTAAAATTAGTTCTGGATTATTTATTTCAGAAATAGAAATCGGCTCTATATACATTTCTTTATCCTTAGTACATGAAAATAAAAAGGGTAAAAGAATCATTAGTATTTTTTTCTTTGATTTCATTTCAAAAGGATAAAGGAGACTGTCTAAAAGTTTATAAGTAATATTTTTTAATCTAATCATTTACTTTGCTCTAACTTATTTAGTATAGAACTAATAGATCTAACATTTTTAAGTATAAAGCATTAATTACGAAATATTCATTTTAACGATTAGACAGTCTGATTATTTTTTAGTTTTGAACTTTAGTAACAGAAAACATTCCTGCAATATCAGTTGTCCCATTACCTCCTATATTATTTACAAAACGCATCATCTGCACTGCTGAATGAATATTAGGGGTTGCGTTATCTCCACTTTTAGTACCTGTTGTTAACGTTATTTTCTCTGTTCCGCTTAATAATTTATCAAAATCAGCATTTATAGTAATTTTTGCTGCTGTTTTTCCTACAACTGCTTGGTTTGGAAAACGCAAAGTTATATCACGATAAGCATCTACTCCTTGAACTAAATTTCCATTAGAATCTTTTTTTTTGTGTACTTCCTGTATGGATTGAGAGTTCTTTATTTTCATCACCATAATATCCTTCGATTTTCACAAAGCGATAACCTGCTCCCCATTCCCACATCATCTGAGTTTTATTTTCTCCTGCATTAGCAAAAATTTAGGTGCCTTTGTTTGGTCTACTTTATTCAAATCACTTCTTACTCCTAATCCAAATTTAATTTGTTTATAGGTTCCATAAGGAATATTTAATAATACATAATTTAGTGTTTCTGGTTTTGCTTGGTCTATTATAGTTGCTCCTAAATCTAAATTTGTTACGTTATAGGGAACTTCTGTACCATCTTCAGCTATAAGTCTAATATTACTAACGATGTACTTTACTTCTTTCAAAAGATGTTTTTGATTATTTACAGAAGTATTAGTAGTTACAGTAGCTGAAGTTGGCTCTCCAAGTATAATTGGCGTATTTTTAAAACTATTTTCAAAAACTAATGTAAGATTATTAGATAGTACAGTAGGTTGTAGTATTTTTTGATCATCATCTTTACTACAAGATAAAAAGAATAATGATGAAATAAGTGGTAAATAATATTTTTTAAAATTTTTCATAATAATTAGATTGTTTATTTTTTTAAAAATTAAGTTTAAATGAGATAAAAATATTCCGTCCCATTCGATTAATATTTCCCCAATCAGCATAGGTACTATAATTTTTATTTAGCATGTTTTCTGCTCCTAATTGTAATGTCATTTTATAACTATCAAAAGGGATTGTATAATCCATTGAGCTATTCCATAATAAATATTGAGGTGTTCTATCCTCTCCATACAATGAACTGAAATGTATTTGATCTAAATCACCATTTATAGATGTTCTTAGACCAAAATTGCAATGTTTATATTGTAAAGAGGTTAAATAAGTTAAAGGTCTAATAAAAGGCAGATTAATTTGTTTACTATCTAGACCTCTTGCATAGGTTAATGAAGTTTCCCAACGAATATGTTCTGTTAAATAATAAAAGGCTGTTACTGATATATTATAGAGTTTTGCATAATCTAAAGAAGTATATCCTTTTACGCCTATAGACTGATAATTCATAGGACTTCCTAGACTCAAAATTTTCCCAACAATATAGTTTTGAATATAAAAATAATTAGCTTTAGATTCTATACCTATGATATCATTTTTATACCCTATATTGGCATTTACTTCATATGAAATTTCATTTTTTAAATTGGGGTTTCCTATATAATCGTATCTATCAAAACTATTATAAATATAATATCCATATCCTTCTGAAATAGAGGGCGCTCTATGACCATAACCTGTACCTACAGAAAAATGATAATTATTTTTTTTGTATTGATATTTGAGATTAAGACTAGGAAGAAATCGTATTTTTTCTTGGGGACTATTTGGGTAAAAAATCCAGTTAAATTCTACATATTTTGAAAAGTTGTAATTAACCCCAAAAGAACTACCGAAGGACAACTGATGTTCATCTGAAAAATCCCAAGAATTTTGTATGGCTAAACTGGCAAATTTTGTGGTTACCCAAGGCCAAGTATAAGCAAACATAGTCCTTTTACTACGATCTTGCGGATACATTCGCATTTCTGCAATTGATAAATTATTATATCCATTAAGTTGTACTTCTGAAGAGAACTGATTTTTTTTAAGTTCATTTTAGAAACTAATCCATAAGTGGTACTCCAGCCAGGCATATCCATATGAACTAAATTCTCAGGTCTAGTAGTGTCATCCATATAGTGTTCTATGGTATTAAAATAGACTTTAGTATCCCATACTTTAATTAATTTATCTTCAAAAATCTTCTTATAAGCTGCTGATGTTATTAAAGTTCTTGAAAGATACAAATCCATAGGTAAAGCTGGAAATCCAACATTTTTGGCCATATCAAAAATAGCATCTACCTTTAAAGAAGAAAGCAATCCTGTTTTATATGCCACCCCTAATGAGGAATTAAATTTAGAGTATTGAGAATGTTTTACTTCATTATTGTTCCCATCAAAATAATTTCCAGCTTCTCTATAAGCTATAGTACCATCAAAAACCAATTTATCATTTGTAAAGGCTATAGCTCCTAGATTAAAAAGTTGATGATTATTTGATTCAAAACCCCCTTGAAAACTCCCAGATATATTGGGTTTTTCGGCAAAAGAGCTATTTTTTCTAACTAGATTAATATTTCCTGCAACAGTTGCTCCATGTAAGCCTCCTTGTTGCCCTGATTTTATATCAATAGTTGCTAAATTATTAACTTCTAAATAAGAGGTAACTGGATCCATTTTATCTGTACAAGCTCCAAAAATATGCATCCCATCAATAGTAATAGTAGAACGCTCACTACTCATATTGTTTAATAATGGTTCCCATGCGTAAGCTCCTCTTTTTATAAAAGAAATATTATTTGAAGAAGCTAAAAATTCATCTATTGAAACGGCTAATTTTAAATCAGTTTCAATCTTCTTTTTTTTCTGAATTTTTGCAAATAAATTTCTTTCATAACTTTTATTGAATCCTTTTTTTCTTGTATTCCTTGCGCGTTTGCAAAAAAACAAATACCAATTATTGGTAATAACATTTTTCTCATTGGTTATTAGAATAAGATATCAATAAAAAGTGTACTTTTTAAACCTAGAATACCTGGTGTAAAATCTTCTGGAACACTAGTTCCTTTTATGACTTTTCCTGTAGAATCTAACAATATAAAGTTGAGTGTCCAATTACCTGTCATTGTATAATTAACGATACCATGATAAAATCCATCGTTTTCCTGTAATAAATCCTTATTATTAGGAGATGAATGATTTCCCATAGAAGGTTCTGGCATTCTTGGATCTATTTTTAAAGTATAATTTTTAACTTCAGTAAAAGAATATTCATAAGGTTCTATAGCTGTAGGTTTATTATACTTATATATTCCTGCTATTATAGTGTTTTCTGCTACTTTTGGTTTTTGTGGGGCAACTAAAGCTATATAATACTCTTCTCCATCATTTCCTATAAAAGTAGTCATGTTTAGATTCATATTTTTTTGAGGAAGAACTGATAGGGTTTGAATACCATATATTTTTGATTATTAATAGTAATATCAACACGTATTTGCCAAACTCCTTTATTGCTTTGATCTGTAAAAACAGAATATCCCGTAAAGTATCCTTCTACAGGTTTATATATCATATTATACTGATGAGGACAAGATGTTTTTTTGTCATTTGCCGATATCATAATTGGTAAAAAGATACTGAAGTAGGTAGAACTGCTTTATTTGTATCATGATCAAAAACCTTTATATGAATCTCATTATATCCTTTATAAAAAGTTCCATTAAGTGCTTCAACACAAACATCATAATTACCTATTTTTAAAGAAGTAACTTCTTTAAAAGTGGCATATTCAGTTACTACAGTTGCTATTTCTGCTTCATAATCTGTTTTTTCCAATGTACAAGAAGTCATTGTATATATTAATACAATACTCCAATACTTTAGAAATTTCATAGTCTTCTTTAATAAATTATTTTTACGCAAGGCGCGAGAAAACAATGCTAATTATAGTATAGCATATATATGTGATTAGAGAAAATCAACATAGTAAATGATTATCTAAAGATAGGTGGTTTTAGAATAAATCTTTTATCAAGAAGTTGGTACAAATTCATATAATTATCAAATGGATGAATTTGTTTATAAATACGTTTTACAGATTCAAACTCAAAAATGGCTTGAATAAATAATATTTCATATTGTTCTAAAAAAACATTCTTTTTATCTGGTACGGGTTTTTCACTTTCAGAGGCTTTTGCTAGCTCTTTCATTAAGTGACATTTTCCATTACATTTTAATATGGGTTTATCTTTATTTACACACAATACCTTCGTTATGTAGTCATAATTTACTACATAATCAATAACTGGCATAACAGGTCGCAACAGTATTGAAAAAGCTAATATAATGTATAATTTCCTCATTATTAAAGCGCAAATTTATATAATTTACACAAGCTTTATTACAAACAATTTTGATTTTTTCGTTTTAACTTATGAAATGTATTGAGTAAAGAAAAAAATCTAAATTTAGATACAATCTCTTTTTTGACGTTTGAGATGAACACAAATATACATCTATATTAGTTAATTAGCTATGATATTTGTCATTTAACATTATATTTTAAATAAATCAACTATCCTTTTTAATTAAACTGTAAATTATTTTAAAAATTAAGTAATTATAAAATCATGTAAATTAAAAACTAGAGTTAAAGCCCTCCTAATCGAACAAAGCTTCCTAAGATTAACATACTTACTCCTATTATTGTTACTAGTAAGATATGAATAGCCATTAAAATTATTTTTTCTGGAGTTAATTTAGGTATAATAAATAATCGCGCATGAATAGCAAGAACTAAGGTTAATAAGAGTAATAGTAATTTAATTGATACGATCTTTTCAATATTCGTTTGAAAGGAAAACCAATTTGTAAAAGTTATATTATATTGATAAGCCATTAGTATCCCAGTAGTTACTAAAAACAATAAAGCGGGAAGACCTATAGGCTCATAATGTTTTTCAAAATCTTTAATTATTTGAATATCTCGTTTTTTTAGTGCTTTTGGCAAATATCTAATTGATAAAATTAAATGTCCCCCTACCCAAATACTAGCTGCTAATAAATGAATTATTAGTAAAAAATGATGTAACATATATTAGTATTTAATTTTAAATTAATGATCATAAATCTTTGTTTTTGAATTTTTTCAATGAAATCATAAAAGGTATAAAAGCCCAGAGAAAAAGGAATAAAAATGAGAGTATCAGCCCTAATGTTGTTCCAAAGAAATCTTTAAAAATAGCACCTGTATATCCCATCATAGCAGAAACATCTAGGTATAATAAAATCTGAATACGTGCCAAATCAATTGGGCTAAATACCGTAATCCCAACCATTGTGTTTTCTATTGGGTATTCTGAAAATTGAAATAATAAAAAAGAACTAATCCATCAAATAAAATTGAAAAATATAGCCATATCATAATTGCTAAACCTATTCCTTTTGCTTTATCTCTGGTAAAAATTGTGCTCAAAAAGGCTAGAGAAACAAAAACTATAGATATTAAAACACCAACAATTAGCATCATTATTCCTACGCTATTAGGTGAGTTTATCAGCAAAGGTATTCCGGCTCCTATACAAAAGGCCATTCCTAGAGAAAAAGATATTCCTAAATATAAATTACACCAAATATTTTCTCTTTTAATTGGTTGACTCAATAATAATTCTATAAATTCAGAACTATTATACAAGTATAGGGTTCCAAATAAAATAGATACAAGAGGGACTGTAAATAAAATTACATTTAATATAGTTAGTATTCCTTTTGAAGAATTATCTTCTAAAAAAAAATGAACTCCAACTTAAGATAGATAAAATAATAGTATAGGCTAATATAATTTTGTTTTTATAGATATCTTTTATAATTATTTTTATCAATGAATTCATCTTCTAATGTATAACATGTTGATTTTGTCTTAGTATTTTTGCAATTGCTTTACTAATTTTATCTTCGTTTGTTTGTTTTTTTAATTCGCTAATAGTTTTATGTAATTGTATTTTTCCTTCTTGCATAAAAACAATATTGGTAATTAAATCATCTAACTCGCTTAATAAATGAGAAGTTATAATTATGAGTTTCCCTTTTTCTTTTTCTTTTAGTATCTTTTCTTTTAATATTTCAGATGCTAGAGGATCAAGACCGGCTGTTGGTTCATCTAAAATTAAAATATCAGGATTAAATAAAAAGGCTAAAACAGCACTTACTTTTTGTGTAGTTCCTCCTGACAATGTATTCATTTGCTTGTCTAACATTTTTTGAAGTTCAAACGCATAAAATAACTCTTCGTCTAATTCTTGTTTTGAATTTCTTAACTGTTTGATCATTTTTATAACTTCGCCTATAGTTAATCCTTCTGGGTATTTGCCTATTTGAGGCATATATCCTATGCTATTTCGATATAAAAAATCTTTTTTAATTGATTTATTATGTATAGAAATGTCTCCTGAATCAGGAATTACCATCCCTAATATTGATTTAATTAAAGTTGTTTTTCCACAACCATTTGGTCCTATAAGTGCTATACATTCTGCTTTTTTCAAGGTTATAGATATATTTTTTAACACTTCTAGTTTGCCAAATTTTTTAGTACAATTATCAATTATGATCATAAGGGTAAGGATTTTATTAAAGGGCTTTTATCAACAAAATTATCAGGTGTAATTGTAGGTAAAATCTTTTCTGATTTATCTAAAAGTGTAATCATAAAACTCCTATACAATAACATTGCTGATGGTGTATTTTCTGTTAAAACAGCAAATAGGCTGAGTGGATGATACGGAATATCTCCTAAACCATCTTTATTAATATCATATCCTTCATATTTGTCCCAATAGTTCTTATTAAAAGTATTAAGAACTAAACTTCCATTAGTACTTATATCAAATGTATTTTTAATAAAATTATTATTGGTTATTACATTATCCATACAACTGGCTTGTATTTTCATTCCCCAACCATTACTTTTAAATTGGTTTTGCTCTACTAAAATACGTGAGGTACCTTCCATGTAAATTCCTGATGTATTACTTAAAAATTTATTATTATAGATATAACTATCCGAAATTTCCTTTAACAATAAACCATAAGCAGAATCGCCCCAATTTTCCTCAAAATAATTATTAAACATTTTAACATTTTTGGTAAACATTACCGCTACTCCTGCTCCATTATTTTTAAAAACATTTGTAATATAAGCATCGTCATTAGAAAACATAAAGTGTAAGCCGTAACGAATATTATTATTTGAAATATTTCTCCAAATAACAGAATTGGTAACAAATTCAAAATATATACCGTCTCTATGTCCAGTTATAATATTACCTATAATTTTTAAATTTTGACTTTTCCAACAATGAATTCCGTTTCCTATTAATTGTTCTTCCTTACCATAAGCTTTTATTTTATTATTTTTAATCTGACAGTTTTTTCCATTCTGAATATAAATTCCAAAAAAATTATTATCTAAAATATTATTTTCTATGATAATATTTTCTTGATCATATATCTTAATTCCACAAGGATCATTAAGTGCTGCAAAACCTGAATTAATTATCTTAAAACCTTTTATAACTACATTGTCCGCATTAATTGAAAATATTTCAAATTTATTTTGACCATCAATAACGGGAAAATCTTTACCTATCAAGACAATCTTCTTATTAATTAATATATTTCCTTCTCTGTATATTTTTTTAGGAACAATAATAGTATCATTATCTACACTTCGTTGAATGGCTTTTTTTATTGAATGAGTAACTATAATTGTTTTTGCAAAAGAATTTTGAAAATAAATTAAGGCTAAAATAGCTAGTATTTTTATTTGTATATTTGAGTTAATTGTTTCCAATTTAATACATCTGTATGAAGTTCTGTTTGATATTTTTTAGTTTCTTTTAAATCTGAAAAGCATGCTATATTGCCATTCATAGGACTATTAAACTGTTCATGCTTTAGAAAAAAACCTTCTTCTATAGGAATCATATTTTTATTTGAATAATCTGATACGTATATAGTTTTTACTTTCACTTTTGTATTATTAATATACTGAAGCAAGCAGAATATATCGTCAAATTTATAACATCTTCCTTTCTCGGTGATAATTTCACTAGAAAACTGAGGATTTGAAATGGTCATTTTACAGGATTCACACTGGTCTATATTTAATTTTATAGGTTGTGGCTTATCTGACCCACAGGACAAAAAGAGGACAAAACTAAATAATAATAAAAATTTATAGTTCAACATATCTAGTATTTTTTTCTTTAATAAGAATGAAAAGTAACAAAATCCCGACCATTGCTAGCATCCAACCTCCAATATCTGGAATAGAATAAGCAGCAAAATTTAATAATTGTTTATAACCTATCAGAGGTGGTTGATACGCCATTCCTGGCACTTTTATGGCTGCATTAGGATCTAAATTATGTCCATATTCATAATTCCAACGATAAAAATCAATAGCTGATAGTATTATAAATACGATATAGAGTATTAAAAAGATGAATATGTATTTTACTTTGTCTAGTAATAATAGTAACAATGCTACTAATCCAAAACTTACTAGAATATACGTGAGAACGGAAAATTCAAAAAAGTTTTCTGTATGAAGGGTTGCCATTCCAATATAATGATTTAGACCATTTATTATTTCTACATCACCTCCAATTTTATAAGCATATAATCTTAATACTAATCCTTCTGGATATTGAGGTGCGTCAAGTTGTATTTGCCATAATGGGAAGAAAACAGATAATATAAAAAGTACGGATATGGTTATTAGAAGTACTTTTGATATTAATGATAACTTTTGAGTTTTCATTCTGAAAAATTATTAGAATAATAATAAAAACTGTCTAAATAATAGATTTTTATTACTAAGCCCTCTATAACTTAGACAGTTTTACAAAAGAATTTTATTTTGTGTTAGGTAAATTAGTTCCTACACTATATGTGATAGGCACTTTACTACCTGCGGGAGATACTCTTACATATCCTTGCATTTCCTGATGTAAGGCACTACAAAAATCAGTACAATACATAGGATAAATACCTACTCGTTTAGGAATCCACTTTAAGGTAGTAGTTTCGCCAGGCATAATAAGTAACTCTCCATTATCTACTCCTTTGATTGCAAAACCATGAGGGACATCCCAATCTTGCTCTAAGTTAGTTACATGAAAATAGACTTCGTCTCCTAATTTTATTCCTTCAATATTATCAGGTGCAAAATGTGATCTGATAGATGTCATGTACACATGAACTACATTCCCTTTTCTTACAACTTTAGCCTCTTTTTCTCCTTTTGTAACGAAAGGATGGTTATTTTCATTTATTTTATAAAACTTGAGCTGTCCATTATTTCTAATCAGATCTACTGGTGCAGCTTGAGCATAATGAGGTTCTCCTATAGTAGGAAAATCTAGGATCATTTGCATTTTATCTCCACTAATATCAAATATTTGTGCAGATTGTGCTAATTCTGGTCCAGTTGGTAAATATCTATCTTTTGTAATTTTATTATAAGCTATTAAATATTTACCAAAAGGTTTTTTACTATCTCCTCCAGGAATACATAAGTGTCCTACAGAATAATAAGTAGGCACCCTATCTAATATTTTTAATGTTTTCAGATCCCATTTTACGACTTCTGATGAGACAAAGAATGTGGTATAAGCATTTCCTCTACCATCAAACTCTGTATGAAGGGGTCCCAAACCTGGCTTTTGTACTTCTCCGTGTAAAGCTGCCTCATATTTTATTACATTAATCCCTCCAAATGCTCCTTCAAACTTTTTATTGTTAATAGCATCTATCATTTTATCAAAACTAAATACAGGTACTAGAGCAGCTAATTTTCCTGAACCTACAATATATTCTCCTGAAGGATCCACATCACAACCATGCGGAGATTTAGGACACGGAATCATATAACAAATATCTTTTAGTTCTGCTGCATCTAAAACGAATACTTCGTTTTTAATTTCTGAACTGGCAGAATGTGTTTTTTCATTCCATTTGTTATGAGCGTACTTAACATTTTGTTTTTTAGCTTTACCTGCTTTTAGATATTCTTCCGCTTTTTTCCAGTTTACTGCCATTATAAAGTCTTTATCTTTTTGAGACGCGTTAACTTCTAATAATGTATTAGCTTGCTCTGTATTATAACAAGAAAAGAAGAACCATCCGTGAGATTTTCCTTTACCTGCATGAGATAAGTCAAAATTAACACCAGGAGTTACAATTTGAAAAGCTAAATCCATACCTCCTTCCTTACCTACTTTTACAAAACTTATATGACCTTTAAAGTTTTTCTTAAAAGTATTAATTTCAACATCTCCATCTGAATAATCTGCTGGCACGCTAAATCGGGTTCCTGCTACAACATATTCTGTATTTTCTGTAATAAAAGGAGATGAGTGATTTCCTCCTGAATTTGGTAATTCAATTATTTCAGCTGTTTTGAAAGTTTTTAAATCAATACGGGCAATACGAGGTGTATTATTAGCATTACCAAATACCCAACGTCCATCAACCTCTCCATTTGTTTGAGATAATTCAGTGTGATGTAAATCATCCCATGGTACAAATCCATTAGATGTATTTAACATTGGTTTCGTTTCTTCACTATATCCCCATCCTTTTTCTGGGTCTACAGAAAATACTGGTATTACTCTAAATAATCTACCACTTGGTAATCCATATACACTAAGTTGTCCGCTAAATCCTCCCGAAACAAAGTTGTAAAATTCATCATATTTACCTGGTGCCACGTAAGCTTTTTGAGCGGCATTACCACTTACAGCATCACCTGAATTTTTAGGCTTACAGGAAAAAACACTTCCTGCAACTAAAATTAACAATCCTATTTTTGAAATATTCTTATACATAATTCACTTTATTTAACGCCATCATTTTTGCGCATATATTCTAAAATATTTCTCGCTTCATCATCTGTCAAACCTTGATTTGGCATTCTTACCAAACAAATTTCTAATTGAGCTTGAAGTTCTGGGTCTTTATCAATCATTGGATCTGGATTTGTTATAAAATTCATTATCCATTCTGGTTTTCTTCTTTCTGTCACTCCTTTCCACCCTGGCCCTACTAGTTTTTCATCTGTAGTTTTATGACAAGAAACACATTTTATTGCAGAGACTTTTTCTCCATCAGTCGCTTTTGTAGGATCTAATGCCCCTAACTCAATTTTATCAAACTTTCCTTCCCCTCTATTAGGATCATATGAAGAGACATCTGAACTTGATTCTTTTTTATTTACTTGTTCTCCTGTTGATTTTGAAAAATCTTCAGTTTTACTATCTTTTTTACCACATGAAAACAGGATTGTTAAACCTAAAATGATTAATGAAATTCGTTTCATAATTTTTCATTATTTATAATTATTATGCAAATTTCCTACGAACATATATTATCTCTTATGACTCTAATCATAAAAAGAAGTATTATATTTTTGTATATAAAAAAAGTCCGATGAATCATCGGACTTTTTTTATATACAAGTAATTACTTATAAGCTTTTTGTAACTCTATCAATAGCTTGAATGGTGTAATCTAAATCTTCATAAGTTAACGCATCAGTTATAAACCATGTTTCATAAGCTGAAGGTGCAATATAAACACCTTCTTTTACTAATCCGTGAAAGAAATCTTTAAAATATTGATTATCTCCTTTTTTAGATGTTTCAAAATCAAAAACTTCAGCTTCATCAAAATGAACTGAAATCATAGAGCCTACACGATTAATTGTATAAAGAATATTATTTTTAGTTAATACTTCACGAATACCTTTTTCTAAATAAGCTGTTTTTTCATCTAACCGATTAAAAATTTTATCATCTTGATTTAAAGCTTCTAACATAGCTAACCCTGCAGCCATAGCTAATGGATTCCCAGATAATGTTCCTGCTTGATAAACAGGTCCTAATGGTGCTAAATAATTCATAATTTCATTTCGTGCAGCAAAAGCACCAACTGGCAATCCTCCTCCTATTACTTTACCGAAACAAACAATATCTGCTTTTATATTAAATAGTTCTTGAGCTCCTCCTTTTGCTAAACGAAATCCTGTCATTACTTCATCAAAAATGAGTAAAGTTCCATGAATATCGCAAAGTTCTCTTAATGCTAGTAAAAAACCTTCTTTAGGTGGTACACACCCCATATTACCTGCAACTGGTTCTATAATAATAGCAGCTATTTGATCTTGATTTGCTTCTAATAAAGTTTTTACATTCTCAAGATCATTGTAATTTGCTAATAATGTATCTTGAGCTGTTCCTTGTGTTACACCTGGACTATTAGGTGAACCAAAAGTTATAGCTCCACTACCCGCTTGAATTAAAAATGAATCAGAATGTCCATGATAACAACCTGCAAATTTGATTATTTTATCACGGTTTGTAAAACCACGCGCTAAACGAATAGCACTCATACATGCTTCTGTACCAGAATTAACAAATCGGATTTTATCAATATTAGGCACCATAGAAACTGCTAGTTTTGCTATTTGTGTTTCTAACTCAGTAGGCATACCAAAGGAAGTTCCTTTTTGAGCTTTTTCTATTACCGCCTGCACAACAGGTTGATACGCATGACCTAAAATCATTGGTCCCCAAGAGTTGATATAATCGATTAAACGATTACCATCTTCGTCATATAAGTAAGCACCTTTGGCTTCTTTCACAAAAATAGGGGTACCCCCTACATACTTAAAAGCGCGAACAGGTGAGTTAACTCCTCCTGGAATAACTTCTGCCGCTTCCTGAAATAACTGACTGCTTCTTTGATAAATCATTTTGTTCCTGATATTTATATATGATCCTGATGGAAACAACACACTATCATTCTGAGATAAATTTAATTTATTTGTATTTCTTTAACTCACAATAACAAATGCAGCATACAACAGGAAATTATGTTTAAAAAATTATTAATACTTGTCCGATAGCTATTGCATTATCTATCATGTTATTTTTCTGACGAATTTGTTCTACCGTTGTATTGTATTTTTTTGAAATTGCATACAAAGTTTCTCCTTGTAACACAGTATGAGTAGTTCCTTTAGTAGGCTTTTCAGATAGTGTATTCGAATTTGTTAAAACTTTTACTGTATCTTTTACTTCTGAGGTTACTTCTTTTACTATAAATGGTTGTCCAGATGGTTTGGGTTCTTTTATAAGATTTTCTGTTTTTACAGAAGGGACAAAAACAAAACCTAAAACTTTAGAATCGTACTCGTGTAGTTTATAACGTTCAATAATAGATATCAGTTTTTCTGGATATTTAGGATCTGTTGCGTATCCTGATTTTTTTAGTCCATATGCCCATCCTTTATAATCATAAGGATCAAGTTTAAATAAGGGTGCATACCAAGATCGTGATGTTAAAAACAATGAATGATCACGATAAGAATGAGATGGGTTTTCATATTTCCTAAAACATTCTTGAGCAGCATCGTCATCATAACGAACAGAATCTCCTGTCCATTCTTTATGACATTTAATCCCAAAATGATTATTAGCAGTACGACAAAGCGATCCTGTACCTGCTCCTGACTCTAAAATACCTTGTGCTAAAATGATACTAGCAGGTACTTTATGTTCTTTCATATTATTCATAGCAACATCTTTAAATTGTAAGACATATCCATTTACAATTTCAGGAGTTACCTTAACTCTTGAGGTTGCTACTAATTCTTCTGAATTACTAATATTTTGACTATTATTTATTATTTTTTCATTTTGAGTTCCTTTTTTTTGTGGAGTCGTATGAACTACTTTTTTAGTAGTCTGAATCTTAGGCTTGGAAGTTCCACAACTAACTAAAAAAATCGATAAAAGAAAATATATTATTTTTTTCATGGAGTAACTTTATTTTATATTCTTCGATTATATAATCTAAATGAACTCTTTTAATTATTCTATTTATAAAATTTCATTCTGATCGGATTGATCTAGATTCATTTTTAAAGTAAAGCTCAAAATTATTGATTTTTTAAACTATCTTCATAATGAATGAGTGTTTTATTTTTTTTAAATAAGAACTGATTCATACCTTCTATACCCTGTAAGCCACCTGTATGAATAGTTAAAATTTTTGTTTTTGGCTCAAAATATCCTTTATTAATCATATCTATTACACCAAACAACATTTTACCTGTGTACACTGGATCTAAAGGTATAGTCGTTTTATCATAAAAATCATTTAGAAAACGAATTAATTCCTCTGTTACTTTTCCATATCCTCCAAAATGATAATCATTTATCATATCCCATTGATTTTTATTTAAGCACAATGACTGTACCTCTTTTTTTTAAAAATCACTTTTCAACGCAGGAAAACCTAATACTTTTTGATGAGATAAAACACTGTTAATTATCCCTGAAATAGTTCCTCCTGTACCTACTGCTGTACATATATAATCATAACACTGATCAGAAGAATTAAGAATCTCTTCACATCCTTTGATTGCTAATTCATTCGTTCCTCCTTCTGGCAACCAATAACAACTACCATATTTAGACTCTATAAAGTATTTAAAATCTATATTTTCTTTATCTCGATATTGCTCTCTAGTTATAAACTCAAATTTCATTCCACATTTTTGAGCAAATCGTAAAGTAGGATTGTTGTTTATTTCTTTCCAAAGTTCTTCTCCCCTAATTATACCTACACAATTTATTCCTTTTTCTTTACAAGCAAAGGCAGTAGCTACAATATGATTTGAAAAAGCTCCTCCAAATGTTACTAATGTATCACAATGATTTTTCTCTAAATAATGCAAATTATACTTAAGCTTTCGGTATTTATTTCCAGAAACAAAAGGGTGAATTTGATCTTCACGCTTTATAAAAAGCGTAATTTCTTGTGGTAAGGCAATATTTATTTTTTGGATTAAACTATTCACTCCACAAAGGTATATTATTTTAGATATTAAGAATTTAGGTTTTTTAATTTAATTATAATATAAGAATTTTTATACAAAAAGAAAAATTCACAAAAATACCTTTAAAAATTAAACAAATCCCAGTATTTGTATGGCTTTTTACGAAAAAACAACATGATAAAATTAAACAAATTCAAGGTCTTGTTTGTAGAAAAAAATCGACAAAGCACTATTTTTTACTTAAATAAATTGGATATAACTACAACAAAGTATAATTTTACCGCTATACCGACTATAATATAAGTAAATATCTCCAAAAAAGCAAACATTTATGAAAGAATTTTACAGAATAAAGAATGATTTATTCCTTCTAGTATTTTTAGTTCTATTTATAGTTGAAAATAGAGGGCAAGTATCATCCTATAACTTTTCAGAAAGCAACGGAACATATGTTTCTATATCAGGTACAGCAGCAATGAACCCTGGATGGGATGAGAATACAGTTCCCAACATACCCATTGGTTTTACTTTTAATTTTAACAATTCAAACTATACTGCTTGTACTATTAGCAGTAATGGTTTCATTACATTTGGCTCTACAAGCCCTACCAATTCCTTGTACAACCCTATATCATCAACTATTAGTTACACAGGGGCTATTAGTGCAATTGGAGCAGACTTAATTGATGGTGGAACAAAAGCTATAACTTATTCAACAACAGGAACTGCTCCTTATAGAATATTTACCATTCAATGGGATGATGCCAGAAGATATAGTGGAAATGGAAATTTTGATTTCCAAATAAAATTATATGAAACAACTAATACTATATCTGTTGTTTATGGAATTTGCTCTCCAACTGGTACCACTACAACTGAAAATATAAATGTTGAAGTTGGACTAAGAGGAACCTCTAATACTGATTTCAATAATAGAAATAAAACAAATCACTCAAATTGGGCTTTAACAACAACAAAAGGAACCTTTAATACTGATTCCTGTACAACAAACGGTTCAAGTGCTCCATCTAATGGATTAACCTTTACATGGGCTCCTATTCAAACTTGTTTAACCCCTACTGCTCAACCTTCTGCTCTTGTTCTGACACCTGGTACTACAACAATAGCAGGAAATTTTGCAGCTGCAAGCCCTTCTCCTAACAGTTATCTAGTTGTACGCTCTAATACAAGTATAAAACCAAATCCGATCAATGGAACGTTTTATCCAATAGGATCTACCGCTTTAGGTGCAAATTATGTCGTAATAGACACTGACTCTAATACTTCTTTTAATGATAGCGGATTAATTACCTCTACATCTTATTATTATCATATTTTCTCTTATAATAATACAAGCTGTACTGGAGGACCTAAATATAACACAACTAACCCATTATCAGCATCTACAACTACAACTACAAATTTCACATATTGCACCCCTTCATCTTCTAGTAGTAATAGATATATAAATAGTTTAGAATCTGTAGGCACTGTAACTACATATGCTAACAACAACACAGGTTATTCTCCTGGAGGTTACGGAAATTATAGACACATTAATTTATTTACTCAAATACAAGGAGGAGGAGTTAATTTATTAGCCACTCTACCTGACAAACCCAATAGTCAAACTATAAGAATATGGATTGATTGGAATAACAAAGATGGTCTTTTTAACAACACTAATGAATTAGTTTATACTACTGGTAGTATATACACGGAACTTAAAAACACATTAGGTTTTACAATCCCTCACACAATACCAGCTGGTACTTATACACTTAGAATTAGAACTTTTTCATCAAATACTCTAGATCCTTGTAATAATTATAGTGGAGGAGAAACCGAAGATTATACAATAACGATATTGGCTGACTGTTCTGCTAAAATTAATGCTGCTACTTCTGGAACTAGTTGTGGAGCTGGTCCTGTTACCTTACAAGCATACGGAACAACAGATATTACAGAATTCAGATGGTATGATTCCGTAACTAATATTTTAGAAGGAACTAGCCCAAGTACAATAGTTTCTGGACAAGCTACGACTACATGGATAACCCCATCATTAAACACTAGTAAAACATACATTGTTAAAGGTTATAATGGAACATGTCAAAGTTACTATAACACTTTTGTAGATGCCGAAATAAAATCAACAACCGAAATCAATGTAGCGGCTTCAGCTCCCACTATTTGTGGAGAAAATTCTCAAGTAAAAATAACAGCAACCGTTGGTGAAACTAAATTTAATTTATTAACAGAAACATTTTCTGAATTAGATATTTCAGACACAAACTTTCGAGTAACACAAACGCTAAATAATACTAGCTACACTAATGCTACTTGGAAATTATACCCAAGTCCTTCTGTACCTATTAGTACAACTGTTTTCAAACCCGCTATTAGTTCAGGAAATATAGATGATCGATTTGCTTTAACCACATCTGATTACTATAATCTGACAATGACTAGTAGAATGATCACAAAAAACACTGTTTCAACTGTTGGATGTACTACTGCTACTCTAAGTTTTAGACACTATTACTCTGATTTTGACAATACAGACACAGCAGCTGTTTATTATTCAACACTTGCCTCCCCAGATCCTGCTAATAGCTCTCATTGGACATTATTAATAATGTATAATTCGGATCAAGGCTTAGCACATTCTTTTACATCTGCGAGTTATTCACTACCTGTTGGCATTCAAAACCTCTCAATAAAATTTGAATACAAAGGAACTTGGGCAGAAGGTTGGGCAATTGATGATGTATACATAAATGCAACAAAACCTTTTATACCAAACTACTTATGGAACAACTCGTCAGGTATAGTATACATTGACACAAACAACGACAATGTAGGCGATACTCCTTACACAAACCAAAATGTAAGCTCTATTTACTTTGCACCAAATGGTTTAGCAATGGAATCTCCTTCTTGGTCAACATCTGTAAAATCATTAACCCCAAATGGATGTGTATCTACCGTACCAATTAGTATTACAAATACTACCCGTACATGGAAAGGAACCATAAATAACAATTGGGATATAGCAGGAAACTGGGCTCCCGCTTTTGTGCCAGATGCTACTACTTGTGTTATTATTCCTAGTACAGCAAAAATTATAGGTACAGCATATAGTGGTTATGGAAAAAACCTAACCATTAAATCTACAGGAGACTTAGAATTACAAGCAGATAACAACTTAATCATTACGGACTGGATGGATATAAAAAATGGAGGTGTCTTCAATGTTCGTAATAACGCTAATTTTGTACAAAAAAATGACAATCCATCTCCTGCTAACACAATTTCTGGAACTTTCACCATGGATAGAACAGCAATAGGCTTAAAAGCTCTTGATTATATTTATTGGTCTTCTCCCGTAAACAATTTCCCAGTAACCAGCGTATCACCTAACAGTCTGACTAGCAAAATTTATCATTGGGTAACAGATTATCCAAATCCTAATGGTTTTGGTTTTGGAAATTGGTTTAACACAACCGAAAACATGCAAGCAGGTAAAGGATATATTATCAGAGTAGCAAATAATAACCCTACTTTTTCAACGACCTTTACAGGAGCACCAAGAAATGGTATCATTACTAAAACGATCGCTCGTGGTCCCTATATAGGAAGTGATTACAGAGGATCTACAGGACGCATTATAACTAATTTAGATGACAATTTAAACTTAATTGGAAATCCTTATCCTTCAGCCATAGATGCTATTGAGTTTTTAACTGAAAATCAATCAGTTTTAGAAGGAGGAATACAAATTTGGACTCATAAAGGAACAATATCTAACAGTAATCCATCTCCTTTTTATCAAAACTTTTCTAGTAACTATTCTTATAGTGACTATCTAACCTACACTAAATTAGGATCTAGTATAGGGAGTAGTACTGGTGCTGATACAGGATTTAATGGAAAAATAGCTGCAGGACAAGGATTTTTAGTAAAGATGAAAGATGGCAATGCCTTAACAGCTAACATCACTTTTAAAAACAGTATGAGAACTGACGATTTAAATAGAGCGTATAATAATAGTCAATTTTACAGAACAACTGATAATAAAAAGAAAAACAAACAGATCGAATTTGGATTGATCTAGTTGATAACACTTCAAGTAGTGACCGTTTTTTAATTGGTTACACAGAAGATGCAACAGCAGAAAAAGATTTCTTATTTGATGCTAAAACTGATTATGAAGCACCTTTAAAAGCCTTTTCATTACTAGATAATGACGCATACGTTATACAAGGTAAAGGCCCTTTTGACATAAATGATAAATTCAACATAGGATATCAAGTACCAGCAAATGGTAATTATAAATTTGCTATATCAGAAGTAGACGGTATATTCAAAACTAATAATCAGAAAATATATATAGAAGATTTATTAACAAATACAACACATGATTTAACAACTAGCCCCTACTCTTTTACAAGTGAAAAAGGACTATTTAAAACACGTTTTATAATTAAATATACGAACGAAACATTATCTAATAACGATTCAGAGTATAAGAATAGTGTTTTTATTTATGGAACTAATGAATTACATATCAAATCAGAATTATTCAATTTAAAAAACATTGAAATTTATGATGTTTTAGGAAAAACTTTGATTGAAGCAAAAGACATTAATCAAATGGAATCTTTAATTAATCTTAAAAACACTCAAAGTATGATATTAGTAAAAATAATGCTCGAAAACGGAGCTATAATAACTAAAAAAGTAATATACTAAACATATTGTAAAAATGCCCAAAAAGACCTCCTCTTTAAATAGTGGAGGTCTTTTTCTTTTTATATGCCTCTCTTTCAAATGAAATATTATAATACGCCTTCCTTTTATCTCTAAACTGTAATAATCGAAACAAATACTCTATTCCATACCAAATAAAAAATAAAAACAACAACATCTCCTTTTGTTGCTGTATATGAATTCTTTCATGATTTATAAAACATACATCAGCTCTATCGTCCTCCTTTCGCATAAAAACAAATGGAAAAAAAGTAATTCCACGAAATCCCTTAGGTGTTAAATATTTAGATACTATAAAAAACATATATACAAATTTGATAAATTTGTGCGCATGAACAATGATTTAAATCCAAATAATTTAAAAGAAGGTGAAGATTTTTATTATACTCCTGAAGGATATAAATGCTTCACAGAAAAATACCATTTAAAACGGGGTTATTGTTGCAAAAGTGGATGCCGTCATTGTCCTTATGGATTTGATAAAAAAACCGGAATAATAAAAAAAACCAACCCTTTTTGGCATATCTAATAATTCTAAAATTTTAAAAAAACACAATAAAAATTGCTTATTGCTTATAGCATAAAGCTTAAAGCTAAACAAAATGACATTTCAAGAACAAATAGCAGAAGGAATTCCTACAATCTTACCACAAGCAAAAACGTATGAATCTCAAATTAACCACGCTCCAAAGCGTAAAGAAATATTAACTACAGAAGAAAAAAAGTTAGCTTTAAAAAATGCTCTTCGCTATTTTGAGCCTAACCAGCATGCTGAACTAATTCCAGAATTTAAAGAAGAATTAGAAAAATATGGACGTATATATATGTATCGTTTACGTCCTGATTATGAAATAAAAGCTCGACCTATTACGGACTATCCAGGTAAAAGCTTACAAGCAAAAGCCATTATGCTTATGATTCAAAATAATCTGGATTATGCTGTAGCTCAACATCCTCACGAATTAATAACTTACGGTGGCAATGGAGGTGTTTTTAGCAACTGGGCTCAATATAGGCTAACAATGAAATATTTAGCCGAAATGACAGATGAGCAAACACTTGTTATGTACTCAGGTCATCCTATGGGATTATTCCCCTCTCATAAAGACGCTCCAAGAGTAGTAGTTACAAACGGTATGATGATTCCTAATTACTCTAAACCTGATGATTGGGAACGTTTTAATGCTTTAGGCGTAACACAATACGGGCAAATGACAGCAGGAAGCTATATGTATATTGGTCCTCAAGGAATAGTACATGGCACTACCATTACTGTTTTAAATGGATTTAGAAAAATTAAAAAAAATCCTAATGGCGGATTATTTGTCACCTCTGGATTAGGAGGAATGAGCGGAGCTCAACCAAAAGCAGGAACTATTGCCGGTTGTGTAACTGTTTGTGCAGAAGTAAACCCTAAAATAACCAAAATACGTCATGAACAAGGCTGGATTCACGAAATTCACGAAAACATGAATGAATTAATTTCTCGTGTTAAAAAAGCATTAGAAACTAAAGAAGTAGTTTCCCTAGCTTATTTAGGAAATGTAGTAGATGTATGGGAACGTTTTTATGAAGAAGGCTTACAAATTGACTTAGGCTCAGACCAAACCTCATTACACAATCCTTGGGCTGGTGGCTACTACCCCGTTGGTATTTCTTTTGAGGAAGCAAATAATATGATGGCCAACAACCCTGACGAATTCAAATTAGAAGTCCAAAAAACATTACGCCGTCATGCCGAAGCCATTAATAAACACACTGAAAAAGGAACCTATTTTTTTGATTATGGAAATGCTTTTCTTTTAGAAGCATCACGTGCTGGTGCTAATATTATGGCTGAAAATCCAACTTTAGGCCGAGAATTTAAATATCCATCCTACGTTCAGGATATCATGGGTCCCATGTGTTTTGATTATGGTTTTGGTCCTTTCCGTTGGGTATGTACTTCTGGAAAACCAGAAGATTTACAAAAAACAGACGATATTGCTTGTCAAATCTTAGAAGAAATGATGAAAAATGCTCCTGAAGAAATCCAACAACAAATGGCAGACAATATTCAATGGATTAAAGGAGCACAGCAAAACAAATTAGTAGTAGGCTCACAAGCACGTATTTTGTACGCAGATGCAGAAGGTCGTACTAAAATAGCACAAGCATTTAACAACGCAATCAACAAAGGAGAAATTGGACCTATCGTACTAGGACGTGATCATCATGATGTTTCAGGTACTGACTCACCTTACCGAGAAACCTCTAATATTTACGATGGTTCAAGATTCACAGCAGATATGGCCATTCATAATGTTATAGGTGATAGTTTTCGCGGTGCTACCTGGGTATCTATTCACAACGGTGGTGGTGTAGGCTGGGGAGAAGTAATAAATGGTGGTTTCGGTATGCTATTAGACGGTTCTGCAGACAGCGAAAGACGATTAAAATCAATGCTTTTCTGGGATGTTAACAATGGCATTTCAAGAAGAAGTTGGGCTCGAAATGAAGGTGCTATCTTTGCTATCAAACGCGCTATGGAACAAGAACCTTTATTAAAAGTAACCCTTCCTAATATCGTTGACGACACTCTATTATAAAAGTTAAAAACATTTATTTTGGTATATTTTTTGATGTAATTTTATAACACCCATTTAAAATTTCCAGTATTATGAAAACGATAAAATTACTAACACTATTCGGATTTTTTATTCTTACAGCATGTAGTTCAGTACACGTAAATACTGATTATGACAAAAGAGCTCGTTTTGACCAGTACAAAACCTTTGCATACCTGAAAAGTGGTATTGATAAAGCAGAAATATCTGATCTAGACAAAAAAAGAATTTTATACGCTCTAGATGAAACCTTAACAGCAAAAGGTTTTACCAAATCTGAAAATGCAGATATCCTAATCAGTTTTTTCACAAAAGAAAAAGAACGCGTAGATTATTATAACAATAACTGGGGATGGAACATGGGATGGAATAATCCTTGGTGGGGAAGTTTTAGTTATTCAATGCCTATTACATCTATAGAAGGCACATTAATCATTGATGTAATAGATGCCAAAACAAAAGAACTAATCTGGCAAGGAAAAGGATCTGGACAACTAACAGAAGATGTTAACAAAAAGATGCCCGTATTAAAGAATTTGTATCTAGAATACTTGAAAAATACCCTCCACAAATAAAAAATTAAATAAATGCTCCTTAATTGGAGCATTTATTTTTAGAACTAACATTTATCAGTCTTTTTTTATTAACAACCCAATACCTTTACCCAAATTACAGTATAAAATGAAAGATATTCAAAATAGATCCGATATAGAGCTATTAGTAAATACTTTTTATAACAACGCTAAAATAGATACTTTAATAGGCCCCATTTTTAACGGAGCTATCAAAGATTGGACTCCTCATTTAAACAAAATGTATACCTTTTGGGAAACAATCTTATTAGAAGTTCACTCCTATTCTGGCACTCCTTTCCCTCCTCATGCTAAAATGCCATTGGAAAAAATTCATTTTGATCGCTGGATGGAATTATTTAAAAAAACAGTCGATAGTTTATTTACAGGAGAAAAAGCTAATGAAGCCAAATGGAGAGCTGGAAAAATGGCAGAGTTATTTGAATATAAAATTGAATATTTCAAAAAAGCCAATCATAAACCGTTATTATAGCACCATCATTATTTTAAATTTTAAATTCGTCACAAAAAGGCTTATTTTTGCTCAAACAACTAATTAAGATATGGAAGCTCATTTTGAAACCAATCCCTTAATCGACCGATTACCTGAACATTTAAAACAATTCATCATCCCTCAAAATTATCAGGATTATACTCCTATTAATCAAGCGGTATGGCGTTACGTAATGCGCAAAAATGTTGATTATCTTTCAAAAGTTGCTCATGAATCTTATCTAGAAGGCTTACGTCAAACGGGAATAGATACAGAAAACATTCCTAATATGTATGGAATGAATCGTATTTTAAAAGAAATTGGATGGGCAGCTGTAGCGGTAGATGGATTTATCCCTCCTAGTGCTTTTATGGAATTTCAAGCCTACAACGTATTAGTTATTGCTTGTGATATCCGCCAATTAGAACATATAGAATACACCCCAGCTCCTGATATTATTCACGAAGGAGCAGGTCATGCCCCTATTATTGCCAATCCAGAATACGCCGAATATTTAAGACGCTTTGGAGAAATTGGATGTAAAGCCATTTCCTCAGCAAGAGATTATGAATTATACGAAGCCATCCGCTTACTTTCTATCCTAAAAGAAGCTGAAAACACATCAGAAACAGATATCAAAAAAGCAGAAGAAAATGTTGACTTCCTTCAAAACAATATGGGAGAACCTTCTGAAATGGCCCAAATTAGAAATTTACATTGGTGGACAGTAGAATACGGTCTGATTGGAAGTGTTGAAAACCCTAAAATATACGGAGCAGGACTACTCTCTTCAATAGGCGAAAGTGAATGGTGCATGACTGATAATGTAAAAAAATACCTTATGACCTAACTGCCGCTAATCAAAGTTTTGACATTACAAAACCACAGCCTCAATTATATGTAACTCCTGATTTTGCCCATTTAAGTTTAGTACTAGAAGAATTTGCTAACAAAATGGCATTACGAACAGGAGGTTTATCTGGCATACAAAAATTAATCAACTCAAAAGCATTAGGCACTATTGAATTAAGTACTGGTTTACAAATTTCAGGTATTTTTACAAATGTGATAGAAAATGAAGGCAAACCTGCTTATATTCAATCAATAGGAAAAACAGCTTTATCATATCGCGAAAAAGAACTTGTAGGTCACGGCACAGAATACCATACTGAAGGGTTTGGTTCTCCTATTGGTAAATTAAAAGGGATTAATCTTGCGATTGAAGATATGAGCCCTCGTGATTTACGTGCTTATGACATTTACGAAGGAGAACAAATTACCTTAGAATTTGAAGGAGATATAAAAGTTAAAGGAGAAATAATTACAGGAACACGTAATATACAAGGTAAAATATTAATTATTAAATTCAAAAATTGCACTGTTACACATAAAGATCAGATATTATTCCAGCCTGAATGGGGAATTTACGACATGGCAGTAGGAAAAGAAATCATTTCCGCTTTTTCAGGTCCAGCAGATGTAAATAGTTTCGATATGATTAGCCATGTCCCCTCAACTAAAACAATCAAACAACAAAAATCACCTGAACGAGAAGAATTAGAAGAACTATACCTAAGTGTCCGAAATATCAGAGAAAGAAAAAATACTACTATAACACTAAAAGAAATCTTTGGCATTTTAACTAGTAATCATCCTAATGACTGGCTTTTAGCAATAGAAATTACTGAAATAGCCCATAGAGAAAACCATAATGAACTAGTCAGCAAAATATTAAACCATTTAGAAAGTGTTAAAATTCGTAAACCAGAGGTAAGAAAACTCATTCAAAATGGTTTAGATCTCATTTTTGAAAAAGTTTCTTTGTAATGTAACTTTTGTCACACAAAAATAAAATAAGAGCTCATACATTTGATAAAAAATCAAGAAGTATGGGCTTTTTTAGCTTTCTAGGATTCGATAAAAAGAATGAACTACAAGACTTTATTAATAAAGAAGCAATAATAATAGATGTAAGAACATCTAACGAATACGCATCAGGACACATATCGGGATCAAAAACATACCTCTTGATACCGTTGAGAAAGAAATAGAAAACATCAAAAAGTTAAATAAGCCTGTAATTGTCTGCTGCCGTAGTGGTATGCGCAGTGGTCAAGCAGTTTCTATACTTAAACACCACAATGTTAAGTGTATAAACGGCGGGAGTTGGGATAGTTTACAAAATAAGCTATAATTTTCTTCATATCAAAAAATACCACATTATTAGTTTTTTTGGAACAAAAGGCTATCTAATTTTTTAGATAGCCTTTTAATTTTTTCAAAAATAAAAAAATCCCAGAGTCACCCCTGGGAATAGTCGCACTAATAAACTAAGATGATAGGTTTATCGTAATCGATCCACAGATTTTACAAGATCTTCATCCTTCTTAATGGCTTTGTTAGCTAAAACTAACAATAAGATAGTAATTATAGGAAGAAACATCCCAATACCCTTCACGGGAGCCTGAACCCCTCCAGATACGCTTAGTGTACGATACACAAATAATCCTAGTAAAATTAAGTTTAATATCATATTCAATCTGTTTAATACAAATTGAGTTTGTCTCTTTTTATACGATAATAAGCTCATCAACGATAAAGATGTACTTAGACCAAAAAAAATAGTATAAATAATATTTGTCATAAAATACACTTCCTTCCCTCCTTCTGTCCAGAGAGGAAATAGAAACGGTAAAACCGCCATTGCGACAAAAGCCAAAACTAAATATACGCTTTGAATTCTTTGAATCATCTTTTTTAGTATCTTGATACAAAAATATATTTTCTTTTTTTAAAAAACTATTGTTTCCTTAATAAAATTTTGTATTATTGCAGGAACAATCCGTAAGCACTTCATACTTCGGAACATAAGTTTCAAAAAATCAATTTTTAAACCCCATTTTTTTAAGCTAACTATACTTTATGTTTGATATTTCTGTATTAAAAGAAATGAAGCTAAACGAATTGCAAGAAATTGCAAAAGCAGCGAAAATCAAGAATTTTAAAACTCTTAAAAAAGACGATTTAATATACCAAATACTTGATTTCCAAGCTTCAAACCCCGAAAAACTAACTTCAGAAGCGAATAGCGTATCTGATAACACCTCAAAACCTAAACGAATTCGCATGGCTAAAGACAAAAAAGAGGAATCAGAACCTGAAAAAACAGATACAATTCAAGAAACAATTCTTTTTACTGAAGAAACAGTAGATAAAAAAATTTCTAAAAAAGGAAATAGTAAAAAACCAGGTACTAATCCGGAAGAAGTAACTGACACAAAGAAAGAAGCTTTTACGAAAAAGACTAAAAATCAAAAATTTTCAAAAGAAAAAAAGAAAACAACTGAAATACAACACAATACAATTGAGTCTTCCGATCCTACAGAAGAAATAAATGTAGTTCTAGACCTTGAAAAAAATCAAACAGAGGAAGCGATAGAAGTAATAGAAATAGCATCAGAACAAACAAATGATCCATCTATTACCCCTGAAGTAGAGCCAAACACTTCTATTGAAGTAAACAAAAACAAATTCAATCCAAACAATCAAAATCCTAAATATAAAAAGACAACTAATTTTAGAGAACCTGATTATGAATTTGAAGGAATTATAGAAAGTGAAGGGGTATTAGAGATGATGCCTGACGGATATGGTTTTTTACGCTCTTCCGACTACAATTATTTAGCATCTCCTGACGACATTTATTTATCAACTTCTCAAATTAGACTATTTGGATTAAAAACAGGTGATACTGTAAAAGGAGTGGTTCGACCACCAAAAGAAGGAGAAAAATACTTTCCTTTAGTTAAAGTTTTAAAAATTAATGGTCATGATCCACAAGTAGTTCGAGATCGCGTTTCGTTTGACCACTTAACCCCTGTTTTTCCTACCGAAAAATTCAAATTAGCTGAAAAAGGGAGTTCTATTTCCACTCGTATTATTGATTTATTTTCTCCTATCGGAAAAGGGCAACGCGGTATGATAGTAGCACAACCCAAAACAGGTAAAACGATGTTACTTAAAGACATTGCTAATGCCATAGCAGCCAATCATCCGGAAGTATACATGATAGTTCTACTAATAGACGAACGCCCTGAAGAAGTTACAGATATGCAACGTAGTGTACGAGCAGAAGTAGTTGCTTCTACGTTTGATCGTGAACCACAAGAACATGTCAAAATTGCTAATATTGTACTTGAAAAAGCAAAACGTTTAGTCGAGTGTGGACATGATGTTGTCATTCTATTAGATTCTATTACTCGTTTAGCACGTGCTTATAACACAGTACAACCTGCATCTGGCAAAGTACTAAGTGGAGGTGTTGATGCCAACGCATTACAAAAACCAAAACGTTTCTTTGGTGCTGCACGTAATGTAGAAAATGGAGGTTCATTAAGTATCATTGCTACTGCTTTAACAGAAACAGGATCTAAAATGGATGAAGTTATTTTTGAAGAGTTTAAAGGAACTGGAAATATGGAACTTCAATTAGATCGTAAAATTGCTAATCGTCGTATTTTCCCTTCTGTAGATTTAACATCTTCAAGCACACGTCGTGATGATCTTTTATTAGATGAAAAAACCATTCAACGTATGTGGATTATGCGTAAGTATTTAGCCGATATGAATTCAGTAGAGGCAATGGAATTTATTAATGATCGATTTAAGAAAACGAGAAATAACGAAGAGTTTCTAATATCTATGAATGATTAAAAAACACAACCTATTTATTCTAGAAAGAAATAATATTAAAATCAGATGGAATAAAAAAATTAGGTTCGTAAAAGTTTTAACACAGAAATAAGACAAAAAACTTATTACACACATACCCCTATAAAAATAAGATTCAAGAATATATCCGAAAAGTTATGAGATTTATGATTCTTCACAAAAAGGAACTAAAAAGTTCTAATTGATACAAATCATAAATAACTATAAGAATTCCTCTAGTAAAACACCCTAGATATTGACCTTTTACTTTTCGGAAATCCTCTTGAAAAATTGAATTAAAATAGAAGTCCTTTTAGCTAAAACAAATTCAAAAAAATAATTCTCTTTCATTTTTTTAGCAAACCTTAAAAAACTGCTTCTTTAAATATTTACGAGCACAACCTGTTATCAGCTAGATAAAACACTTAGAATAGCAAACAACATCATATTAAAGTTTAAAATCAGCCTCTGTTTTGACTTCTCCTCCATTATATTCTACTTTCCAGCCTATAGAATGGGTTACTAACAATATCTTTGATAGTTCACTTATTAAACGATTTTGAGCATTAGATTTTAAAGTAGATTTTTGAATTTTTTTAGCTAAATCTATTTTGACCTTTTTAGTAATAGCATTAAAATCTGCTCCTGTAAATTCATTAAATTTACTTTGCTCAATATCATAATACTGTATATCAGGACTAATCTTTATTTCTTCTTTAGGTATAGAAACAATACGAATTGTTTTAGATCTATCATCAATTTCATATTTCATTTGGCGCAGATCATAGGCTACTGTAACATCTGAATTTACTACTACTAAAGCTTTTTTATCAAACGAAATCAATCCTCCTAAATAATGATCTTGGTCTTTAAAAGTCATCACTTGCGAATAATGCCCTTCAGTAACAACTAATTTACCCACACTTTTGATCTGTTCTTGAATTAAATTAGAGTTATACTCTGCTCCAGTATTATTATCATTGGTAAAATATTGATAGGTAAAAAAAGCTAATACTAAAATCAATAACCAAAAAAATAGCTTCTTATATAGATTAATCATAATTAAAAGGATAAATGAGATAACTTATTTATTAATATTGTCTTTTTAGTTTCTAATTTTTGTAAAAACTTTTGATGACTTTCTGTATTAGGATTAAATGGACGATGTGAAAGACTTTTTTGAACACTCTCTATTTCAGCCATTAAGGCTACTGTTTCTGAATCAAAATAACTTTCTGAAAATCGTTCCCAAATATAATCTACTGCAAGCGAATTAGGATGCAACATGTCTTTCTCATAAAAACGATAATCTCGTAATTCATCCATAACAATTTCATAACTTGGAAAATAATGAGCATTTACCTGTGAGGTAGAAAGTAACTGGTTAACTGCCGAGAATAAATTTCCTTTACTTACATTATTTTCAAAAAAACCGTCTTTTATATGACGCACTGGAGAAATAGTAAAAATAAATTTCACAGTTGGATTTAAAGTTTGTATTAAAGAAATGATATTTGTTAAACTTTCCTGAATAGTTTCCACAGAAAGTATTTCTTTGGTAAATTCTTTCTGTGGCACTTTATGACAATTAGCTACAATTTCACCTGTTTTATTCATTCTATAAACCCAAGAGGTTCCTAGTGTAATAACACAATGGGACAACTCACTTATTTTCTGATTCGTTAATTCAATTAATTTATTTAGTTTTTTTAAGAGTTCTTCTTTATCTGGATTTGAAAGTTCTGAATGTATTTGAAAACAATGCCATAAATCATGATGATAAAAAACATCTTCCTCTGTAAATTTTTTTTTCTCTACAATTCTTTTTATCAATTTTTGAATTGAGATAGGATTAAAAATTATACCAAAAGGATTTACTGTCGTCTTAAATTTAAAATAACTAAATTTGTTACCTATGTTTTCTGAAAAACAAGAACCCAATAACAATAAATCGGATTGATAATCTATTGTTTCGTTGGTTTTGTTAATTGGTATTTTTAATGAAAAAATCATATTCAAAACTACAAATATTTTAGCAATCCTCTAAATATAGACTCTATAGAAATGGACATTTTATTTCAATATTTAAAAAAGCACTACAAACTTTTAGCTATTGCATTATTAATGGCGGGTATGAATATTTGTTTTAGTCTAAGTGACTCAATTATTACAGGTAAAATCATGCAGGATTGTGGTGTAGGAATTCAAAAATATAAAGGGAATGATTTAGCATTTGTAAAAGCTGTTGGTTTTTGGTTAGGACTATCTGTTTTGCTGGCTATGATTTCTAGAATTACTAAAAATTTTCAGGATTATTTCACTAACATTGTTATTCAACGTACAGGTGCTGAGATGTATACTGATGGTATTAAAAAATCATTAGATTTACCCTATGCACAGTTTGAGGACCAACGCAGTGGTGAAACATTAAACAAATTACAAAAGGTAAGAATTGACTCTGAAAAATTAATTAATCTTTCTATTTCATTAGTTTTTCAAACGATTGTAGGTTTTATTTTTGTTTTTTTATACATAGCTCGTATTGATATAAAGATTTCAGTTATATTTATTATTACGGCTCCCATTATAGGCTTTGTCAGTTCTATTTTAGGAAAAAAAATAAAAGCTGTATCACGAAATATTGTAATTCAAACAAATGCTTTAGCAGGATCAACGACTGAAAGTTTACGGAATATTGAATTAGTAAAAAGTCTTGGACTAACACAACAAGAGGAAGCTCGTCTAAACCAAAATACACTTAGAATCTTAGGTCTTGAACTTCAAAAAATACGTTATATCCGTAGTTTAAGTTTCATACAAGGCACAACTGTTCATTTCATGAGAACATCGGTTGTTTTTACCTTGTATTATTTTGTTTTTCAAGGCAAAATAGTCGTTGGCGATTTATTAACCATGACTTTTTTCACTTTTTTTATTTTCAACCCTTTGCAGGAAATGAGTCAATTTATTATCGTTAAAAAATGAAACAAAGGTTTCTTTAGACAATTTTAAAAAATTACTATCACAAGCATCAGAATACAAACCTTCCTCTCCCAAAACTATTGGTACGATCGAAAAATTAACTTTTAACCAAGTAAGTTTCCAGCATCAAACAGCTAGTTTTAAAGCTGTTGAAAACATTTCTTTTGAAATAAAAAAAGGCGAAACTGTTGCCTTTGTAGGTCCATCAGGATCAGGAAAAACTACATTAGTAAAACTCCTAGTAGGACTATACAAACCGAACGAAGGGAATATTGCTTATAATAATATAAATGAAACGGAAGTAGAATTACTAGAAATACGAAAACAACTAGGATTTGTAACACAAGATGCTCAACTATTTTCAGGAACAATTAAGGAAAACTTACTTTTTGTAAAACCAGATGCTACTGATGAGGAATTATTAAGTGCTTTACAACAGGCTAGTTGTCAAAATCTATTAAATCGAGCAGAAAATGGTATAAATACTACTATTGGAGAAGGAGGAATTAAGGTATCAGGAGGTGAAAAACAACGTTTATCTATTGCACGAGCTATTTTACGCAATCCTAATCTTCTAATTTTTGATGAAGCAACGTCTGCTTTAGATTCTATTACTGAAGAAGCTATCAATGAAACTATTAAATCTATTTCTAATAACGATCGAATAACCGTTTTAATAGCTCATCGCCTATCTACTATAATGCACGCAGATAAAATTTTTGTTCTTGAAAAAGGTAAAATTATTGAACAAGGCAAACATAATGATTTAGTAGAAAGCAAAGGTTTATATTATGCCATGTGGCGTCAACAAATAGGCGAACGAAAATAAAACACTTTGATATAATATCTAATTGTGTAGACGTTTTACAAACAAACTACATTTGTCTGCCTTTATATAAAAGGCTACCTTTGAACAAAGAAACTTAATATAAAAATCACTAAAACTACGACCATAAGATTCACTGCTATAGTATTCTTTTTAAAAAACTATTTGCTCTTTATGGTTAAATAACATAACAGATGGAATTTTTAATCAAACTAGCCTACAAATTTTGGCCTACTTTATACAAAAAAGATACTACAAAACCCTTGCTTCATTAAGAACAGGAAATTATAAATGTGAACCTGAATTATTATTAATTCATCAATTATTGAATGAAGATTCAGTATTTGTAGATATAGGAACTAACAAGGGTATTTATTTATATCAAGCCGAAAAGAAAATTAAATCTGGAAAAATTTTTGGTTTTGAACCCAATGAATCTTTAGTAAACTATATACAACCATTATTCCCAAAAATCAAGTTGTTCTCCTTAGCTGTTTCTTCAATTACAGGCACTTCAGTATTACACATTCCTAAAAAAGGAAACGGATTACAAGATACTCGTGCTTCGTTAGAAGATATGGGAGATAACGTAGAAAAAATAGAAATTAAAACGATTACATTAGATGATTGGGTAATTCAAAATAATATTGAAAAATTAGATCTTGTAAAAATTGATGTTGAAGGACATGAATTTGATACTATTAAGGGAAGTAAAAAAGTGTTAGAAATATTAAAACCTACATTTATTATTGAAATTGAATTACGCCACGCGCATTACCCTATCAATGAAATTTTTAATTTTATCAAAAGTTTTAATTACGAGGTTTTTTATTTTGACAGAAAATCATTGAGTTTAAAACCATTTCAAGTTTCTAAAATGGAAGTTTTTCAAAAGGATGATTATTTGAATGATTTTAATAAATACATTAATAATTTTATTTTCATTCCAAAATAATTATAAAGCTTTTATATCAATACTCAAATTTTTATCTTCCCAGAAGATTTTTATTAAACAATATTATTAATACATATACTGCCTTGTTTTCAAAATAATTTAACAGCTCTCTACCTCTTTAGTAAACATGATAAAAGAAGTTAAAATCCTGAATTCAGACCATAAGTTACAATTATTAAACTTATGGAATACAGAATATCCTGTCTCTTTACATTACAAGAATCATGAAGCTTTTGAAGATTACCTAAGTAAAATAAAAAATCAAAGACATTTTTTATATATTACTGATACAGGAAAAATAACAGGCTGGGCATATAGCTTTAACAGAGAGGAAGAACGCTGGTTTGCAATTATACTAAGCCATACTATTCAAGGTAAAGGGATAGGAAAAATGATGATCAAAAAAATACAAACATCTGAAAATAAACTTTTTGGATGGGTAATAGACCATAATAATTCAAAAAAATCCAATGGAGAAGTATACATTTCTCCTTTAATATTTTACAAAAAATGTGGATTTGATGTTCTAATAAATGAAAGACTTGAAACAGAAATACTTTCAGCTGTAAAAATCTATTGGAATAAAGAGTTAATAACCCTAAAAAGTAAATAAATAAATTATCTGAAATGAGTGTAATAGCCCGTCAAAGCATTAAATATAGTATAGTAGGATACTTTAGTACATTAGTAGGTATTTTTTCTACCGTATTTTTATATCCATATAATTTAGATTTTTCAGGAAAATTACAATTTGTATATCAGACTGCCTTATTGATTTTACCAGTAATAGCATTAGGCATTATGCACGCTAACGTGCGTTTCTTTCCTGAGATGTCAGAAAAGAATACTGAACAAGATTTATTTAAGTTTTCTGTTGTATTTATCCTCAGCAACTTTTTACTAGGGTTAATATTATTAGGTTTAGCAAGTCTACTTTTTCCACGTATTAAAATAATGAATTTCTGGGCTTATACGCCTTATATTCTTTCAGTAGCCTTATTACTTTCATTAATTCAATTAACATCAAAATATATTTCAATAAAAAAACGAATTGTCGTTCCTAATATTTTTGAAAATCTATTTCCAAAGTTGGGAATGATAACGGGTTTTATTTTATTGTTTTGGAACCAATTACAAGAAGAACAAGCTTTATGGATTTTTGTTGCTTTTTTTGGAATGGCGTTTTTAGGAATGCTATTTTACCTGAATCGATTAGAAAAATTAACTAAAAAAGTTGATTTTACATTTCTAAAACAAAATAAATTTGGCAAAGATCTTTTCATATATTCATTTTATACCTTTTTAGGAAGTATGGGATCAGTCATTGCATTGAATATTGACACCTATATGATAGGTGAAATGTTGAGTTTTCAAGAGGTTTCTATTTATAATACTTCACTTAACTTAGTCCGAATGATAACTGTTCCTGCATTAGGTGTTTATAGTATCTCAGCTCCTATTATTGCACAATATATTTCCGAAAATAAAATGCAAGATTTAAAAAATTTACATCATAAAACATCTTTATACTTATTCGTAATTGGAGTTCTGTTATTTGGATTAGTTACCGTAGGCATTGAAGATTTATTTACTTTGATGAAAAATGGTGATAAATTAGCTAAAGGATTGCCTGTATTATATATTATGGGATTTGCCTTGCTATTTGATTTAGCAACGGGTTTTAATGGCTATATTATTACTAATTCTAAATATTATAAATTTAATAATACCACTACCGTAGCTTTAGCCCTATTAACGATTTTGACTAACTTCATTTTTTTATTTTGGTTTAAATTAGGAATCATCGGTGTATCTATAGCAACTGCTATTTCATTGACGACCTATAACTTGATTAAAATTTATTTTAATTATAAGAAGTTTGGTATTCATCCGTTTAGCTGGAAATTTTTACACTTATCATTAGTCCTCATTTTTGTAATTATTATTGGTCAATTATTACCTAATACTTCTTATAAATTAATTAATTTATGTTACAAACCGTTTGTAGCATTAAGTATATTTTGTATAATGAATTGGATCTTTAAAATTGTTCCCATAAAAGATATTCTACCCAAATCATTAATGCGATAGAATGATTGATATTATCAATTAAACTACTAGAAAAGACTCCTTATTTCAAAAACAATACACAACTGATTTTCAAACACTTTCTCCACAACAAACATTACAAAGAGCTGTTTTGTTTGTAAATTTGTAGTAACTCAATGTGTAATGTTATGAAAATAAAAGTTACTGCCATTCAATTAGCTGAAATCATTAATATCAAAAATTTCAGAAATGAGTTAGAAGGAGGTAATTATACTTTTTCTGGCTCAGAGTTCTTTAAACAAATCGAACAACATAAGTTTATTTATCTATTAGATTATGGTGTAGTTGTTTTTGCTAATTTTAATACTGAAGAGGAAGCAGAATGGCTGGAAAGAATAAGAAAACACCAAGAGTCTCCCATAGCTATGCTTTTAAAAGAAAAATATTATGTTAATATAAAAGAAGAAAACACATACTTTGAGGTTAAAAATAATGAAGTAATTTTAACTGAATTAGACAGCTCAGCTATACGAATCATCATGTTGAATGTGGCGCAATCAGTTGCACTCGAATATTATGAAATTATTACAGGCAAATTAGTCTCTTCTACCAAAGAGTTCATCCTTCAATTAGAGAATACTGGAAAAATAAATATTTCTAAAAAAAATCTTTTAAGATATATTGGTCAAGTATTAAATGTAAAAAATAGCATCGTTGATAATTTATACATATTAGATGATCCTAACTCCGTTTGGGAAAATGAAAGATTAGATGCTCTAAATAAAAAAATGAAATTTAATTTTGAGATTCTACCTCGTTTTAAAGATGTTGACTACCGATTATCGATAGTAGAAAACAATTTAAAAATTTTCACAGAAGTTCTTAATGTAAAAGAAAGCTCACGTTTAGAATGGATCATTATCTTATTAATAACTTTTGAAATAATAATGTCATTTATTAGATAATAACGTCTTTAAACTAATTTAATTTTTAGAACTGTAGCCATATTAACTGCCATTTTCTTCATTTGTTCTGCAACCTTTCCTTCAAAATAAGGATCAATGCTATCGTATAAATAATCTAACCAAATATCATAATGTTCTTTTAGGAACGGTAATTTATCATGAACGTCTTTGTGTATTTGAAACATATTATTCACATATCCTCCTTTTAAAAACAAGGCTTGTTCCCAAAAAGTACACAAAATATCCAAATGTTGATCTAAATGTTGAGCAACATGGGTCACTTTATTAAAGAAGAAATTAATTTTATCATCTGCTAAAAGTTTATCATAAAATTCCTTCATTATAAACAATAAGTCCTCTCTTGTTTCAATATCTCTCATAATATGACCAATATAAGAAATTAAATTAATAAAATTATTGATTTTTATCATCTAAAGAGTCTTTCTATTAATCAGAAAACAAAGCATCCATTTTTATTTCCTACCTTTGCAAAAAAAGTACATTATGTCGCACAAAGCAGGATATGTTAATATCATAGGAAATCCTAATGTTGGTAAATCAACTCTAATGAATGCCTTTGTAGGTGAACGATTATCTATCATTACGAGTAAAGCACAAACAACTCGTCATCGAATTTTAGGTATTGTAAACGGTGATGATTTTCAAATATTATTTTCTGACACCCCTGGTATTATTAAACCTGCATATGAGCTACAAAGTTCTATGATGGATTTTGTTAAATCAGCATTTGAAGATGCAGATGTACTAATTTACATGGTTGAAATAGGTGAAAAAGATTTAAAAGATGAAGCTTTTTTTAATAAAATTATTCACTCTAAAATTCCTGTTCTTTTATTATTAAATAAAATAGACAAATCAAATCAGGAGCAACTAGAAGAACAAGTAAGTTTATGGAAAGAAAAAGTGCCTAATGCTGAAATTTTCCCTATTTCTGCTTTAGAAAATTTTAATGTACAAGCAGTTTTTGATAGAATTATAGAATTACTACCTATATCAGAACCTTATTATCCTAAAGATGCTTTAACAGACAAACCTGAACGTTTTTTTGTAAATGAAGCGATTCGTGAAAAAATATTATTAAACTATGACAAAGAAATTCCTTATGCTTGCGAAGTAGAAACAGAAGAATTTAAGGAAGATGACGACATTATTAGAATCCGTTCTTTAATAATGGTAGAACGTGATACTCAGAAAGGTATTATCATAGGACACAAAGGAGCTGCTATTAAAAAAGTAGGGATTCAAGCTCGTGAAGAATTAGAAAAATTCTTTGGCAAACAAATTCACATTGAATTATATGTAAAAGTCAACAAAGATTGGCGCTCAAACGAAAGACAATTAAGACGTTTTGGATATAACCAGAAATAAGTAATAGGTATAAAAAATAATTTAGAGTTGGATTTATTTATATAAAAAATAACACTCCTTTTATCATTTAAAGGAGTGCTATTTTTTTAAACAATTAAGATTAGGCTTCTTCAATAATTTTTAAAAATTCTTGTTCTAATTCGTTCATTTGTCCATATCCGTTTTCACGTGTTTGACGGCCGAGAATGTATAATAATATCCAGCTAAAAACCATTAACCCCATTACAATAAAATCAGATATAAGACTTTTTTTGAGCATATAATCAGAAATAGCAAACATCATAAAAACGGTAAAAATACCTGCCACCATGAAATGCATAAAAATAAAAAATGTCCACATAGTTTGAGCAGGTCCAAACAGCCCTCTAATATGAGTAGCTTGTCCTCTACTCCCTTCTTTTTCTTCTAACTCTATGGTTAAATAAGGAGACCAGTAACGTTGTTTGACACCTCCTATAGTAAATTGTATATGATTTCTTCTTATTTTCATTATGTAATCAGAAGAAATTTGACTTTTGTAATCTATAAATTTTTGTCTAACGGCATCAACCGTTTCGTCAATATCTTTATAAAATCGTAGTCGTAAATTAATAGTGTTTTTAGTTTCCATTTAATTTGATTATGCAATTAGAGCGTAACCAAGGTAAGGAAATTATTAAAAACTTATAAAATATTCATTCTCTTTTTGAAAAATCATTGGTTTAATAGCATATATCTTTTCAATAATTTCAGGCTTAAATATTTCTTTTTTAGTTCCTGTATATTTAAGATACCCTTTATTAATGACATAAATTTGATCTGCAAATTTAGCTGTAAGATTTAAATCATGTAAAACACCAATAATAAGTAATTTTTTTTGTTTGCTTAACTCTTTTATCTTATACATAAAATCATATTGATAATGAATATCTAAAAAAGTCAAGGGTTCATCCATAATAAGAATTCGATCTTCTTCTTCTTCCCATATCTGTGCCATTACACGGGCAAAATGAACACGTTGTTTTTCACCTCCGCTTAGGGTCATAAAATTACGTTCAACCAAGTTTTCAATTTCAAAAAACGCTACTACTTTATTTACTATTTCACGGTCTTTTGGAGTAGGAATAGAATCAAAATGAGGATAACGCCCCATCATCACTATTTCTTGTACATTAATAGGAAAATGAACTTCTATATTTTGAGAAAGCACAGCCCTTCTTTTAGCTAACTGATCCATAGAAAGATTATTAGTATATTCTGAAAAAAAAGTCTTCCTTCAGAAGGTTTTATCTGTCCGCTAATCAATTTGATTAAAGTTGATTTACCTGCACCATTAGGACCTATAATAAGATTAATTTTACCTGGTTCAAAAGTAGTTGAAATATTTTCAAGTATCGTTTTATTACCTATTTTATAACTGATATTTTCAATACGTATCATTGCGTTAAACTTTTAATATTAAAAGAAATAATTACGTTTTCGTAAAAGAAAAATAAAAACAGGTACTCCTACTATAGAAGTAACAATCCCAATAGGAAGTTCTGCCGGACTCAAAATATTTCGCGCAACAAAATCAGCAATACATAAAATAATTCCCCCTAAAAGTGCACTATATGAAATTAAATTTCGATTATCAGAACCTATAAGCATTCTTAATATATGAGGAACAATTAAACCTATAAATCCAATAACTCCAACAAATGAAGTTGCAACAGAAATCATAATAACATTAATCGTTAATACTTTTAATTTTAATTTTCTTAAATCAACTCCTAAATAACCTGCTTCATCTTCCCCTAAAATGAGTGTATTAAGTGGTTTCCCTAATTTAAAAGCAAAATAAATACCTAAAAACCCAATAATACTTACTATTTGGACAGATTTCCAATTAGCTCCTGATAAGGTTCCCAAGTTCCAAAAAGTAATAGAACGAGCTTGTGGATCACGTGCGATATACCCCATAAAACCTACTCCACTCATAAAAAGAGCATTAATAGCAACACCTGTCAGTAATAATAATGTAATTGAATCTTTTCCTTTTTATTGGTATCCAACAATATTAATACAAACATTGTTCCTAGAACACCTCCTAAACAAGCTACTAAAGGTAATGACCATTCCCCTATTGAAATTTCTAGTATATTCCCTAAAACAATAAAAAATGCAGCTCCAAACGCAGCTCCGCTAGAAGTACCTATCATTCCTGGTTCTACAATTGGATTTCTAAACAAAGATTGAAGGAGTACACCTCCAACGGCTAATACAGCCCCTACAACTACACTTAAAATCGTTCTAGGCAAACGGATTTCTAAAAAAATACGTTCATTAAGTGGTAAATTTTGAAAATTATAAAACCAATGAAAAAAAGCACTTTCTATTTCTTCTATAGAAATCGCTACTGCTCCATATCGTAAAGAAGCTAGAGCAGTAACGATTAGTAAACAAATAAATAGTACTAAGAGTAATATGTTTTTATTTTGTTTCACTAACTTATTTTAAATTTTAAAGATGTAAACCTCATAATTTATATTAGAATAGTATAAATTTTAAATTAATTTTTACTCATCTCTATCCATCATACATAAATACTAAAACGCTCTATTGAACTATTCTCCTCTATGAATTAACTCTTGAATTAATAATACATTTTTACCTGTACGAGGTCCCATATATACTAAATCATGCTCTTCAATTCTATAAATTTTTTTATTTTTAAATGCTTTAGTGCTCGCAACACCTGGTAAATCTTTGATCTTATTTAAATCACCGTTTAATTTATCATATCCAAAATCAGTCATTAATATTACGTCAGGATCTGAAGCGGCAACTAATTCTGGTGACAAATGTTTCATTCCTTTTTCATCTTGAATAGATAATACTCCTCCAGCCCATTCTATCATTTTAGCACCTACACTCTTACTCGTCATAACTAAAAAGACATTGGATGCTTGTCCATAATGAATCACTAATACTTTTGGCTTTTTAGCATATTTTTTTGCTGTAGCGAATGCTTTATCCATATCTATTTTTAAATCGTCGCACAATTTTTTAGCTTGTTTTTCTTTATGAAAATACTTTCCCATTTCAGTAATCAAAGAATCAGTACCTTCTAGAGATTTTGCATATTCTCCAAATTGTTTCATTGGAATTTGCAATTTTTTTAGTTGATCTACAACATGTTCTGGACCTATATTATTATCTTCTAGGATTAACGTTGGTTTTTGAGCTAAAATAGCTTCTGCACTTAGCGCACGATGATAGCCTACTGTAGGTAATTTTTTAACCTCTGCTGGATATGTACTGGATAAATCAACGGCGACAATATCCTTTTGAGCACCTAATGCAAAAATAATTTCGGTATATTGTTTTGCAATACATACAATACGTTCAGTTCCTATATTTTGATTATCCTCATTATTAAAGCGTTTACAACTAATAATGAAACTTAGTGTTAGTATAGATAAAATTATTTTTCTCATAAAACGGATTAAAAATTTTAGAGCGGTATTAACACCGCTCTAAATCATATTAAAAAGTATATTTTAAATTTACGCCTCCAAAGAAAGTTGCTTTTAAAGGAGCTGGAATATAAGCATCTGGCATTTGATTAACGAAGACCATCTGATAGTACTGTACATTCGTTATATTATTAACACCTGAAAAAACATCTAAATCTAAGTGGTTAATTACATTTATTTTAACCCCTAATTTAGCATGTAACAAGTTGTATTTATCTGCTGTAGAAACATCTAAATTAGATTTTGTTCTATCTACAGGAACGTATGCAAAATTAGACGCTCCTCTATGATTAAATGTTACGTTTCCGTATATACCTAATTGAGTAACAAAATCTACACCTGCATTAGCAACCCATTTAGGAGTTCCTAAAACGCTTAATCCTGAAAAATCATAAATATTTTGAGCTGTATTAGCTCCCGTAGTTGTTCTACTAAATTTATAATCTTGGTATTTAAAATCAGAATAAGACCCATTTACAAAAGGTGCTAATGATTTTAAGATACTATTTCCTGTTTTTATCATTTCAAATTTTAAGTTACCTTCTACGCCTTTATGCAATTGACTTCCTCCATTAATCATATAAGTGTATAATTTAGTTGTATTACTTGGATCTGTAACAGAAACTGTTGACATCTTATCTTTAAATTCTGTTCTAAAAGCTGCAAACTCAAATCCTAAACGACCATCTAAAAGTTTCCCTTTAGTTCCTACTTCGATTTGTTCTCCAATTTCTGGACGTAAATTAGTATTGGGTTGATTTATTTCAGGAATAAACAAATAACCACTTACAGGTGCTTTATAAGCTTTATTATAAGAAGCATAAAGAGACACAGTTTTATAAAATACTTTATTAATAGCTACTTTTGGAGAATACAGATCATTATAAGATACACTAAAATTTAAAGGTTTTGTATTCTGGGTAATTTGTGGATTCCCTAAAGCATTGTACAAATAAGGAAATCTATCATTTGAATCTATTCCCATATAATTTGAACTAATTCCAGCTGTTACTGAAAAATCATATGGTAAATTCAGCGTCCATTCTGTAAATACAGAATTTGTTTTAGAAAGCACATATAAATTACTTCTTAGAAGCCCTATTGTATTATATCCTTCTGCATTAACAGGATTTCCCATTGGATATGCCATTGTTTGCGCATTTTGCATTTGCATTTCAACACCTGTAATTCCTGATAATTTAAATTCATTTCCTAAATCCCATTTACTATCAAAAGTAGAACGGAAGCCATAATTAATTGGTAATTTATCTGTCCATCCTCCAGCAGAACTTACATTACTACTAATACCTGAACCAAAAATAGAAGTAGAATTACTTAAATTTTTACAAAGTTGATAAAAATGATTTAATCCTGCTCTAAAACTAATTACGTTACTATGAGCATTATTTTTAATATACGCTGGGTTTCCTGAATAATCTAAATTTTGATACTGAGCTATTGTTAACTCTCCATTTCTTTCCTCATAACTATTAGTATAACCAACATATGTATTTATTTTTTGCTTATTATTAAGATTAAAATCAGCAAATACATTTACAAAATCTTTTTTAGAAGCCGTATGATTCATAAATCCATCATATTTTTGATTTCCATAATTAACTAAAAAGATGCTTTTTCGCTACCCACAGCTATTTGTGATGTTAAACGTCTTAAGCCATAACTTCCAAACAGAGTATTCTGGGAGAGGGAGATTTTTCCTGCTTCAGGTTTAATAGTTTTTAAATTTACAGCACCAGCAATAGCTAATCCATATAATGAACCTGCGGGTCCTTTTAAAACCTCAACTTCCCCTATAGAATTAAAATCAATATCATCCATTAAGGTAATTCCTTCCGCATCCGTTACAGGAATATTATTTAAATATACTTTTACACCTTGTGAATCAAAATTACTATTCGTTCCATTCGTTCCTCTTACTCCATTTCCATATCCACGAATATTAAAAGTTTGACCAGCGGATACAGTACGACGTTGCATAAACATTCCTGGAATATTTGTATTTACTGCATCATCAAAAAACAACCCTGTACCGCGTTGGATTTCTTTTGATTCTAATTTAGAAATAGATGCTGCCTGTTTTAATAATGTTTTATCAGATTGTGAAGTAGCTGTAACCTCTACTTCATTTAGTTTGTTTACTTCTGTATTTTTCTTATGTTCTTGAGAAATGGCTTGAATTGAAGAGAGTGCTAATAAAGCGACTCCTACTTTATTGGTGATTTTCATGTATATTTTCTTATTTTAAAAAATTTAATGTGCATTAGAATCAACTAATACTTTTACTTTTAAATAAAAATAAAATAATAATAAATTGAATGAATCCAAAAACAGATTATTCCTTTCTATTATTTTAAATTTTATTGATTAAAATTAAGATTACTTTAATAAAATTGATCAAACAATTTTATTCATTAATATACATTCTGGAGGAGGTGATTCTATTCCTTGTTCATTTTCTAAATAAACTTTCAGATCATTTATGTATAATTTCTGAATATCACAAACTATATTATTTGTTACTAAAAAAAAATCAGCCACAGGATCACAGTATAAAAACTTAATTTTCAAATTATTATTTTTACTCTTAGCTCCTGCACTACTCTTCTCTTTATAATCTTTTGTTTTATTTAGATAGCTTTTTTCAATGCGGTCACTAATTAATTTTAAAACGACAGATTGATGTAAAGTTTTAATTTCAATAATATCATGAAATTCTTTATTTATTATTATTTCATTATCTGAAATTTTTCTTCTAAGAAATTCTTTCAAAGATAGTTTTATGGTAAAACAATCATTTTCAGAATAATTTTCTAATATTTTTGATTTTAAAAAATCCTGTTTGATCTCAAAAAAAGAACTAACTACCCCAGCATGCATGAGTATGATAATTGCGAGCATTAACAGGATAATTTTTCTCATTTAAGTTTTTTTGGGAGAAGCAAATATATAAAAATCAGATTCATGGCAATATAATTTTCTTAAAAAGAATGTGTAACCGATTTGTTTTTTTTACCTTTGCGGACTCAAAAAATGAAAAATGAATAATATCGTAGCCATTGTAGGAAGACCTAATGTAGGGAAATCAACTTTTTTTAACCGATTAATTCAACGTCGTGAAGCTATTGTAGATTCTGTTGCAGGGGTAACGCGTGACCGTATTTATGGAAAAAGTGAATGGAACGGAAAGGAGTTTTCTGTAATCGACACAGGTGGTTATATCAAAGGTTCTGATGATATTTTTGAGGGTGAAATACGCAAACAAGTTGAATTGGCTATAGATGAAGCAGACGCTATTATTTTTGTAGTAGATGTAGAAGAAGGCATCACTCCTATGGATGAAGAAGTAGCTAAATTACTACGAAAAGTAACAAAACCTGTACTTCTAGCTGTAAATAAAGTAGACACAGGTAAGCGCATGGATGATGCTCTTGAGTTTTATAATTTAGGCCTAGGAGATTACTTTACTATTGCTGGTATGAGCGGTAGTGGCACAGGAGAACTATTAGATAAATTAGTAGAGGTACTACCTGAGATGCCAGAAGTAGTCGAAGAAGAAAATCCTTTACCACGTTTTTGCGTAGTAGGTCGTCCTAACGCTGGTAAATCTTCATTTATAAATGCGCTAATTGGAGAAGATCGTTTTGTGGTAACAGATATTGCGGGAACTACGCGTGATGCAATTGACACTAAATACAATCGTTTTGGTTTTGAGTTCAACTTAGTTGACACAGCAGGTATTCGTCGTAAATCAAAAGTTAAAGAAGATTTAGAATTTTACTCTGTAATGCGTTCTGTTCGCGCTATTGAACACAGCGATGTTTGCATCTTAATGATAGATGCTACTAGAGGCTTTGAAGGACAAGATCAAAACATTTTTTGGTTAGCTGAAAAAAATCGTAAAGGAATTGTTATTCTAGTTAACAAATGGGACTTGGTTGAAAAAGATACTATGACCACTAAATTATACGAGGCTAAAATTCGTGAACAAATAGCTCCTTTTACAGATGTGCCTATTATTTTCGTTTCAGCATTAACTAAACAACGTTTATTAAAAGCTTTAGAAGCGGCAGTTCAAGTATACGAAAATAAAAAGCAACGCATTCCTACTTCTAAGTTCAACGAACATATGCTAAATATCATAGAACATATGCCACCACCTGCACTTAAAGGTAAATACATAAAAATTAAATATTGTATGCAGCTTCCTACACAATCTCCACAATTTGTGTTTTTTGCTAACTTACCACAATATGTAAAAGATCCTTATAAACGTTTCCTAGAAAACAAAATCCGAAATAATTGGAATTTCGAAGGAGTTCCCATTGATATATATATAAGAGAAAAATAAAATACTCTCTTATTTCATTTAAAAGCCATTGCCCTAAAACAAGCAATGGCTTTTTTATTTTTTAAAGTTTCCACTTAAATTTTATTCCCATCTACACATACAACGAGTAAAAGACAGGATAGAATAGTATTCTTTATTGTTAAAAAAATATAAATAAAACAAATTAAAGATAAATAAATTGCATTATATATAAATAAAAAACCAAAAAATGAAATTATGAAAAAAACATTAATCTTAATCACCCTCTTATTAAGTATTAGAGGGAGTTTATCAGCCCAAGTTCTAGAATGCGGAACAAAAGAACAAAACGAAATAACGCAAAGAAAAAATCCTGATGCCTTAAGAAAAAAAAACGAGTTTGAAATCTTTACTAAAAACTTTGTAGAAGATTTACATAAAAACAAAAGTACAAACAACAAAGTAAGCACTACTTATATTATTCCTGTTGTTTTTCACGTTTACGGCACAACACAAAGCGGAAAAAGTGTAACCTACGAAAAAATTGTTAACGCATTAAATGCTGTTAATAATGATTTTAACGGACTTAATGATGATTTCAATACTGTTGAAACTTTTTTCCAACCTCGTAGAGCAACACTAAACATTCAATTTAGATTAGCAAAAATCGATCCTAATGGAGGCAATACTACAGGTGTTGTTTTTCATACGGTAAAAAATGGTTATGGAAACGGAGGCGGATATGATGATCAAATTGCAGCTGACGCTTGGGACAATAAAAAATATGTGAATGTTTATATACAAAATGACTTATATAATCAAAACATATACAATAACTCTGGTGTTGCTTGGTATCCAGACATTAATATGACGAACAGCAATACAGCCAGAATTGTTTTTAACGGTGCTTATTTATTAGGAAATACAGACAAAGAGTTCTCTTCTACTCTTACGCATGAATTTGGGCATTTCTTTAACTTAATTCACACATTTGAAAATGGTTGCACAGGAACTGATCAAGTAGACGATACACCTAAAGAAGACGGTCAACACACTTTAAACTGTACGCCTGGTACAAATTGTGATGGAGACAAAGTAAATATAGAAAACTATATGGGCTACAATGGAGCAAGAGGTTGCTATAAAATGTTTACTAGAGGTCAAGTTGATCGAATGACAGCTGCAATGCAACATGAAGCAAGAATTAGTCTTTGGCAAAATTCTAATTTATTAGCAACTGGAGTATATGATAATCAACTAGCTACAATTAATGCTCCTTTAAGCATTTACAAAGAAAATTTAAACAACAATGGTTCTTTCTCGCAAATAAATGACCTAACTCTAACTGGAGGGAAAACTTTTTCTGTATCATCAGGAAAACTAATTGAAGGAACTCATTATACATTAGTAAATTTCCCTCAAGGATTAACCCCTGTTATAACTATAAGTAGTAATACTAAAGCCACGTTAACAATAGAAGGTAATGCACAAAATCATCAAGTTAGCAATAACATCTTAGCAAGTATAAAGTTTCTTCCTGCTGCTTTTACTGGAGGCATTAATAATTTAATATCAGACAAATTAAATATCAAATTAGAGTTTTTAGATCCTTATGGAATATTTCTAGCTAAAGGTGAAGTAGACTGGGTCGTAACACCTAGCCAAACATGGCATTTTTTCAGCACAGAAAAAGGAGATGATAGATCATATGGCTTTTGGTTATATCAAACGGATAAATACAAATTAGAAACATATGGCAAACGTTTAATTTGCAACACAAGCACTAGAAATATTACACGTTTAGCAAAAGGAACAGAAATAAATAGCAGTTCTAACTTTACAGCACCTGGGGCTTATCCAAATCAATTAGACATGATCAATCCTTCTTACAATGATTGGAGAGGACAAACAGGATATATAGGTTATGAATACAAAATTGATGGTAATACTTGTTATGGATATTTTAAAGTAGAACCTGTTAGTGGATCAGAAGGCTATAGAATTACAGAATATGCTTACAATACACAACCTGGAGCACCTATAAAAGCAGGTGAAAAAGATTTGCAGTCTTTATTAACACCTCCTACAAACCTTACCTCTAGTATTAACAAAAATATTATAGTCTTAAACTGGACTGACAAAAACACTACAGAAGATGGATTTTATGTAGAAAAATCTATTAATGGCGGAGCTTATCAGATAATTACAACTTTAGCTCCCAATACTTCTACCTATTCAGATAATTCTATTAATGGTGGTACTACTTATAAATACCGTGTTAATGCGTATAAAGGAACTGAAAAATCAGGTTATTCAAACGAAACTACCATTATAACTCCTAGTGATTATATTGATTATTGTAAAGTCAATTCAAAAAATACTTATGAATATATCAAATCTATTAAATTAGGAACTTTCAGCAATCTTTCTGGAGCTGATATTGAAGGATATGGTAATTACACATCTAAAATCATTAACTTAAAATCTGGAGAACAGGTAAGCGCATTACTTACACCAGGTTTTACAGCTTCTGCTTTAAATGAATCTTGGACAATTTGGATTGATTATAATGACAACAAACTATTTGAAAACTCAGAAATTGTTTTAAAAACAGCACTAACAAACAAAGAGTACGCTGGAACATTTTCTATACCATCTACAACAAAAGGGACTTTCCGTATGCGTATCACAATGCGTTATAATGACACTACTAATACTCCATGCGGTAATATTAACAATGGAGAAATTGAAGATTATACAGTACAAATACAAGAACCTAATACTACATTAGAAACACCTTATGCTTATTTAAATGGTGGAATTTCAAAAACAGGGTTTTATGCTTTATGGGATACGGTAACGAATGCTACTAACTACGAAGTACAATTAAACACTTCTGGATCTTGGTATACAGTAGGTACCTCAACTACATACTACTTATATGTTTCAAAACCAGGATCAAGCACACAATTTCAATTTAGAGTAAAAGCACTTAATTCCACAGCACAAAGCAACTGGAGTAATCCGGTAAACGTAACCTTACCTTTATCAGGTCCTATAAACACAAGTGAATCTAAATTAATTATTTCACCAAATCCTGCAACTGACCAAGTAACATTTACTACAGCTGAAAATCTACTAAACAACAGTCGTATTGAAATTTATAATAACTTAGGTCAATTAGTAAGAGTAACTGAACAAATGGAAAATTATTCCGTACAAAATTTACCTAGAGGTTTATATGAAGTTAAATTAATTTCAAAAGAAGGAGTTCAAGATACTAAACGTATATTCCTAAAATAAGAACGAATTATCTTTTATCAAAACAAGAAACAAGGTCTAGAGTCTAAATCTCAAAACCTTGTTTTTTTTATACAATATATAAAATGATAAACTTAACGAGTCAAAAACTTACTTTTAGATTTAATTATATCTGCTACTGGTTTATTTTCAATTTTACTTTCTAACCAAGAAATAATATCTAAATAAAGAAATGCTCTTTTCTCATAAGAATGATTTTCAAAAATTTTTAATTTTGAATGAAGTTTTTTAAATTCATTCTTTAATTGATGCGGATAGATCTCACCTAAATTTTTCAAAAACTTTATCATTTCTCTTTGAACTTCATGCAAATCATTCATCTTAATAAGAAATTTATATGTGGCTTTCAATTGAATTTCTAATTGATAATCCATACAAGCCTCATAATGAGCAACTAAATTTAAAATTCTTGAAAAACACATTAAGTCTTCTCTCATACTCAAATTTCTATTCTCTATAATTTTATTTAAATACTCTATACATTTTTGTGATTATTAGTTCCAAAATGCAAACATGCTATTTTATAGTAAAAAACCATTATATGATGGTCATCAATTGTGTTTTCATAAACTTTTATAAGCTTTTCAACTTCTTCTATAAGTAAAAGTCCTTCTTTAAAAGTTCCTTCTAAAAAATGCAGGTTTAGCTTATTATTATATATACACAAGAAAGCTAATGAACTTATATTATCATTTTTAGGAAAATTATCTGATTTAATGGTTTGTTCTATTCTACCTAAAGTATCTTTAAAACTTGATTTATGTTTTATTAAATACAAGCATTCTAATAAATAGGTAGCTCCTTTTAAAAACCATACTGGATTTATATATATTTGATGCTCATTCTGATAAAATAAATCAATCCATTTATTAGAATATTTATAACAGCTTAAAAAATCTTGAACTAATAAATTTTTCCACAAGAAAGCTTTATAAAGCCACAATTTTTCTCTAAATCCTAATTCTTCATATTTATACTTAGGTATATTTTTATTAAAATATTCGGTTATTTCTTTCATCTCTTCATCACTTTTAGCATAACCGCTCTTAAGCATAATACTATACAGTTGAAGAGATAAATTTGACAGCTTACTTGCAATTACATTTTGTTTACTCAAATCCTTTGCCTGAATAGCAAGCTCATCTGCTCGATTAATAATACTACGAGTAATATATTGTGATTCTATTACCTTTTCTAACTCCACTATTTCATAAGCAATATTTTTTTCTTCATTTTCTATTGCCATAGTTTTTGCCTTATCAAGAATTTTTAAACTTTGTTTATACAACCCTTTTGATATAAAATCGTTGCAAAATCTAATTGTTCTCTTATCAAAATTCGCATATTTTGATTAATTGGATTTAATCGTAAACTGATTAATATTTGCCTATATAAATGAGCTTTCAAATTTGACAACTGAAGTTTTGTTACAACTTTACTTTTCAAAATTTCTTCTTCATCATATTCTGACATTTTATCAAGAAGATTAAATAATAATAAAAACTTAGCATCTGTATTCACACCTAATCTATTCACATAAAGTTTAAAATGCCTCTTTTCAGATTTTGAAAGGGAATGAATTAAAATATGAAGATTATCTTTTGTAAGGTTAGACATTGTAATTTATTTTTTATTAAACCCTTATAATTAAAGCATTTATGAGCCATTTATAACTCTTTAGATATTGTAAAATCAATGTTTTAAAATCATTTTAATGCTTTCACAAAATATAAATTCGTCATCAAAACTTAAAATATTTTATGGAAAATCAGAAAATAAAGATTTTTGACACAACGCTTCGCGATGGCGAACAAGTACCAGGATGTAAACTAAATAAGGAGCAAAAACTAACTATTGCTTCTCGTTTAGATGAACTGGGTGTTGATGTAATTGAAGCAGGTTTTCCTGTTTCTAGTCCAGGAGATTTTGAAGCTGTAGAAGCTATTGCTAAATTAGCCCAAAATGCAAGCGTATGTGGTTTAACTCGAGCTGTAAAACAAGACATAGAAGTAGCGGCAAGAGCATTAGAAAAAGCTAAAAAACCACGTATTCATACAGGCATAGGAACTTCTGATTCTCATATAAAATATAAATTTAATACCACTAAAGACGAAATCATTCAGCGCGCAGTAGAAGCCGTTTCATTTGCAAAAAAATTTGTAGATGATGTCGAATTTTATGCTGAAGATGCAGGAAGAACAGATAATGAGTTCTTAGCACTAATTTGTAGTGAAGTAATCAGTGCAGGTGCTACTGTTTTAAATATTCCAGACACAACAGGTTATTGCTTACCTGATGAATATGGTGCAAAAATAAAATACTTAAAAGAAAATATTAGAGGAATAGATCAAGCTATATTATCTTGTCATTGCCATAATGATTTAGGCTTAGCTACTGCTAATGCTGTAGCAGGAATCATTAATGGTGCAAGACAAATAGAATGTACTATAAATGGAATTGGAGAAAGAGCTGGTAACACCTCCTTAGAAGAAATAGTAATGATTTTACGTCAGCATTCTGATTTAGGCTTTACTACTAATGTAAATTCAAAATTACTATATCAAATGAGTCAGTTAGTTTCTGAACAAATGGGAATGATTGTTCAGCCTAATAAAGCAATTGTAGGCTCTAATGCTTTTGCCCACAGTTCTGGCATTCATCAAGATGGGGTAATCAAGAATAGAGAAACTTATGAAATTATAAACCCAACTGATGTAGGTATTAATGAATCATCTATTATTCTTACAGCAAGAAGCGGTCGAGCAGCTTTAGCTTATCGCGCTAAAAAAATTGGTTACGAATTAACTAAATTACAACTAGATACTGTATACCAAGAATTTTTAAAGTTTGCTGATAGAAAAAAGGAAGTTGTAGATGAAGATGTACACAAAATTATAGAACTAAGTAAAATTGGAATATTTGCATAATGAAGAAGAAAACCTTATTTGATAAAGTCTGGGATAGCCATGTTGTTAGTACCATACCTAACGGTCCACAAATCTTATATATTGACAAACATTTAATACATGAAGTAACAAGCCCTCAAGCATTTGCTGAATTAGAGGAACGAAATATTCCTATTTTTAGACCTGATCTAATTGTGGCAACAGCTGACCACAATGTACCTACTATTAATCAGCATTTACCTATTAAAGATGAACTATCAAGACAACAAGTAGAGGAGCTAACAAAAAATTGTAAGCAAAATAATATTACCCTTTATGGTTTAGGTCATCAATACCAAGGAATTGTTCACGTAATAGCTCCCGAATTAGGAATTACATTACCAGGAATGACTATGGTATGTGGAGATAGTCATACCTCTACTCATGGTGCCTTCGGGACAATTGCTTTTGGAATAGGAACCAGCCAAGTAGCTCAAGTTTTTGCAAGTCAATGTTTATTATTAAACAAACCGAAAAGCTTACGTGTTAATGTAAATGGAAAATTAGTAGAAGGTGTCACTCCAAAAGATGTTATTTTATACATTATATCCAAAATAGGTACTAATGCAGGCACTGGTTACTTTTGTGAATATGCCGGTAATATTTTTAGTGAAATGTCTATGGAAGGACGTATGACCATCTGCAATATGAGTATTGAAATGGGAGCAAGAGGAGGAATGATTGCTCCAGACGAAATCACTTTTGAATACATAAAAGACAAGAAATTCGCTCCTAAAGGACAAGAATTAGAAGAAAAAATAGCCTATTGGAAAACGCTCCCTACTGATGAAGGAGCTGTTTTTGATAAAGAATATCATTTTAATGCTGAGGATATTGCTCCTATGATTACATATGGAACTAATCCGGGAATGGGTATAAAAATAACAGAGGCGGTTCCCTTTCTAGACAATGATCCCTCTTTTGACAAGGCTATAGAATATATGGGATTCAGCAAAGGAGAATATTTATTAAATAAAACTATTAATCACGTTTTTATAGGTAGTTGTACAAACTCCCGCATTGAAGATTTTAGAGCAGCAGCTCACTATATAAAAGGAAAACAAAAAGCAGCAAACGTTAACGCATTAATTGTTCCTGGTTCACAACTAGTAGCTCAACAAATTAAGGAAGAAGGTTTAACTCAAATTTTTGAAGAAGCCGGTTTTGAAATCAGGCAACCAGGTTGTTCTGCTTGTTTAGCAATGAATGATGATAAAATTCCTGCTGGAGAATATTGTGTTTCTACCTCTAATCGAAATTTTGAAGGTAGGCAAGGACAAGGAGCAAGAACCTTATTAGCTAGTCCTGTTTTAGCAGCGGCTATTGCAATTGAAGGTAAAATTGTCGTAGTATAATTTTTTAGAAAAAAATATGAAAAAGTTTACAAAATTATTATCTACAGCAGTACCATTACCTGTAGAAAACATAGATACAGATCAAATTATACCAGCACGTTTTTTAAAAGTTACTAACAAGGTAGGTTTTGGAAATAATTTATTTAAAGATTGGCGCTTTGACAGTTTTAATAAACCTATAGACTCCTTTGTTTTAAATAATTCTAAATATTCAGGTAGTATTTTAGTTGCTGGAGACAATTTTGGTTGTGGTAGTAGTAGGGAACATGCTGCATGGGCTCTAACGGATTATGGATTTAGAGTAATTGTTTCTAGTTATTTTGCTGATATTTTTAAAGGAAATGCTCTAAACAATGGTTTATTACCAATACAAGTAACACCTTTATTTTTAATTGAAACCTTAGAATTATTAAAATCTAATCCTCAAACTCAAATTGAAATCAATCTAGAATCGCAAACTATCACAGTACTTGATTTAAATAAAACTGAGAACTTTGAGATAGATCCTTACAAAAAAATCTGCCTAATAAATGGTTATGATGATATTGATTTTTTAATTAGCAACAAACCTCTTATTGAGGCTTTTGAAAAATCAAAGATTTCTTTTAAAAATAAAGCAACAATATAAAGTTAAACAATATGGAGATAAAAATTGCATTATTATCAGGAGATGGAATTGGTCCAGAAGTTACAAAACAAGCTATTAAAACATTAAAAGCCATTGAAGAAGTATATGGCCATTCTTTTGTTTTTAAAGAAGGGATTGTAGGCGCAATTGCAATAGATCATACAGGAAATCCTTTACCAGAGGACACCTTAGAATTATGTAAAAAAAGTGATGCTGTACTTTTTGGTGCTATAGGAGACCCTAAATATGATAATGATCCTTCTGCAAAAATAAGACCGGAACAAGGACTATTAAAATTAAGGAAGGAATTAGGATTATTTGCTAACATTCGTCCAATAAAAGCCTATGATTCATTAATAAGTAAATCGCCTTTGAAAAAAGAAATTATTCAAGGAACAGATATGATAATTTATCGAGAGCTTACAGGTGGAATTTATTTTGGCGAAAAAAAAATAAATGAAGCAGGCACAATAGCCTCTGATTTATGTGAGTATTCAAAAGAAGAAATAGAAAGAATTACTCATCTTGCTTTTAAAGCAGCTCAAGCAAGAAAAAAACATATTACTTTAATCGATAAAGCAAATGTTTTAGAATCCTCAAGGCTCTGGAGAAAAGTAGTTACAGAAATCGCTAAAGAGTATTCTGATGTAACTTTAGATTTTCTTTTTGTAGATAATGCTGCGATGCAAATGATTTTAAATCCAAGTCAATTTGATGTTATTTTAACTGAAAATATGTTTGGTGATATTATTTCAGATGAAGGCAGCGTAATTGGTGGTTCAATAGGGTTATTAGCTTCTGCTTCTGTAGGAAACAAAAATGCTTTGTTTGAACCTATACATGGATCATATCCACAAGCTAAAGGAAAAGGTATTGCAAACCCTATTGCTTCTATTTTAAGTGCAGCTATGCTTTTAGAACATTTTGGTTTGTATGAAGAAAGTGCTACTATTAATAAAGCAATAGATAAAGCTCTTGATTCAAAAATAGTCACTATAGATCTAAATCAAGATTTATACTATTCTACAGAAGTTGTTGGTGATACAATTGCAGAATTTATATTAAATAAGAACATTGAAATTGTTAATATAGAAAATCTAAAAATTGGCAAATCAGTAATAATTTAGTATCTACTTCAATTAATTTGAATGTATTTTTTACTATTAAATTGGGTTTAAATTTTGAAAGGGTTCGCTTTTTTAAAGTCGAACCCCTTCTTTTTAACCCAACTTAAAACAAATCTACTTTTAATCAGTTTAATCTTTTCTTTAGGAATAAATAAATATAATTAGCTCAATTGAAATTGATGAATAGACACAGAAAGTGGTTTATTAGCAATCATTTCAGAGATTAGTTTACCTGTAGCAGGTGCTAAACTCAGCCCCATCATAGCATGACCTGTTGCTAAAATCACATTTTTTATTTTTTTATCTCTAGTAATTATGGGCATACCTGATGGAGTGCAAGGACGAAAGCCATACCATACATCCCTATTATTAGGCATTGATACTTTCATTTCAGGATAAAAAGTATTTACAGTATTCAATATACCTTGTAATCTATTCTTATTTATTTTTGTATCTCCTGTGTGTGTTATTTCCATTGTACCTCCAAAACGAATATCATTATTCATTGGTGTAACAGCTACTTTCCCTTCACATAAAATTGAAGGTATTGAAGGTTTATGATTTTTTTCGAATAAGGTAAAACTATATCCTTTACCTGGTAAAAGAGAAATATCAGTTCCTATTTTTTTAGCTAAATTAGGACTCCAGGCCCCTGTAGCTAGCACTACTTCTTCTACATCAAAATTACCTTTTGAAGTAACTAATTGGGAGACTTTTTTCATCTTTTAAAATAAAATCAGCTACGTTACAATCATTATGAATGATCACTTTCTTTTTAGCTAGCTCTTCTTTTATAAATGCCATAAATTTTTGTGGATATAAATGCGAATCACATTTATAATGAACTCCTCCTAGGATATCTGTTTTGGTTCCTTTTTCTAAATCTTCTACTTGTGATTTTGATAAAAAGTCAACTTCTAATCCTAATTTTTTAACTTCTTCTCCTTCATGTATAATCTCTTCTCCTGTTTTATGGCTTTTAAATAACATTAAAAGTCCTTTTTCTTCGTAATAAAAGGAATTACTTTTACTTGCTAAATCTCTATAAAGTTCTTTACTTAATAAAGATAAATTTCTAAGAGCAGGTTTAGCATTTTCTACATGTTGTTTAGTAGCATTTTTATAAAATTTCCATCCCCATTTTAATAAATCAACATCCAAACGGGGTTGAATATAAAAAGGGCTTTTGCTATCAAACATCCACTTAATACCTTGTGCCATCATTCCTGGTTGTGCAAGAGGAATAACATGTGAAGGCACTATCATTCCTGCATTTCCATAAGAACAACCATCCGTTAAATCAGAACTGTCAAATATTTCTACTTGATATCCTTCTAGTGTCAGATAATAAGCTGTGCATAACCCAATGACACCTCCTCCTATTACACTTATTTTTTTCATTTTTAAATATTTTATGGTTTTAAATGCTCAAAACCTTTTATCTGGAACTGAATCTATTTTTATAGTATTTTCTTTATATAACCTGAAATCCGTGTGCATATGGATCATCTTCATCATCAATAATAATGTTGTTATATCCATAAACTTTCGCCCATCCTTGAATACTTGGGACAATTGCTGGTATTTCTCCTATTTTTGTTTCTTCTACCACACGTCCGATGAATTTACTACCAATAAAACTTTCATGTATAAATTCTTCCTCTTTTTTTAATTTCCCTTTTGCGTGCAATTGAGCTATTCTTGCTGAAGTTCCCGTTCCACAAGGTGATCTGTCTATTGCTTTGTCTCCATAAAAAACTGCATTTCTTCCAGATGAACTAGGATCAATTGGCGTTCCTGTCCATAGCATATGACTTACATCTCTAATTGTATCGTTTTCTGGATGTATAAATTGATTTGGATATTTCTCATTTATACGAGTACGAACAACCTGACTATATTGTACTATTTTACTTGCGGTAAAATCTTGTATCCCGCTAAAATTTTTCTGAGGATCAACTATTGCATAATAGTTACCTCCATAAGCTACATCAAAAGTTATAATTCCTAATTCTGGACATTCTATAGTTAAGCCTTCAGCTGCTAAATAAGATTTAACATTAGTAAGACGTACCCATTCTACTTTTTTTCCTACTTGCTTATATTCAATTTGTACAAGACCTGCTGGTGCTTCCATTCTGATTTTACCTGGCACTTTGGGTATAATAAGCCCCTCTTCAATAGCTATCGTTATAGTACCAATCGTACCATGTCCGCACATTGGTAAACAACCTGATGTTTCTATAAATAAAATTCCAAAATCATTTTCTGGATTAACGGGAGGATATAAGATACTACCACTCATCATATCATGCCCTCTAGGTTCAAACATTAACCCTTTACGAATCCAATCGTATTCTTTTAGAAAATGTTGTCTTTTTTCGCTCATATTAGCTCCTTTTAGATCAGGACCTCCTCCTGCTACAACCCTGACAGGGTTACCACAAGTATGTGCGTCTACGCAAAAAAAAGTTTTTCTTCCCATTTATTATGCTATGATAGAAACTGTTGCTATTTCTAATTTATCATTTACTGTTCTTGAAATCCCTAATGGGTTTTCATCTTTTAATTCGTCTGGTAATAATTCGTTAGGCCAATTTTGATAGCTCACAGGTCTTACCCAACGTTTTACAGCGTGAATTCCTACAGCTGTAAATCTTGAGTCTGATGAAGCCGGATAAGGCCCTCCATGTAACATAGAAGCACAAACCTCTACTCCTGTTGGTACACCATTAAAAATTAAACGTCCTACTCTTCCTTTTAATGCTTCTATTACTTCTTTATATTCCTGTAATTCTTCAGATTCAGCAATAATTGTTCCTGTTAATTGCCCCTCTAAATTTGTAATAACATGGGTCATTTGTTCTTTTGATTCACAAATAACTAATATTGAAAAAGGACCAAATACTTCGTGACTTAATGTTTTATTATTTAAAAATTCTGTTGCACTAACTTGTAATATAGTTTGAGGCGCATAATTAGCTTTAATTTCTCCTTGATAAGTAGCTAAAACTTCTACTCCTTTTTGAGAACTTAATTCCTGCTTTCCTTCTCCATAATTTTTTCTAATTAAATGATGGAGCATACAACTAGGTGGTATTTGTAAAATTTCAGATGCTAATTCAGCTACAAAATCATTTAATTCAGGTGTTTTTAATGCTATAATTAAACCTGGATTAGTACAAAACTGTCCCGCTCCTAATGTAATAGAGCTGGCATATTGTTTAGCCCAAAAAGAGGTATTATTCTTTAACTCATTAGGTAATAAGATGACAGGATTAATACTTCCCATTTCTGCAAATACAGGAATGGGTTCAGAACGTTGTGATGCTAAATCAAAAAGAGCTCTACCTCCTGCTATACTCCCTGTAAACCCAACGGCTTTAACTAATGGATGTTTTACTAATATGGTTCCTAGAGCTGTACCCTCTCCTATTAAATTAGAAAAAACACCTTCAGGCATGCCTGTTTTTTGTACAGCTTTAATTACAGCAGATGCAATCATTTCTCCTGTTCCAATATGCATAGAATGGCTTTTTACAATTACAGGACATCCTGCTGCTAATGCTGAAGCGGTATCTCCTCCAGCTGTAGAAAAAGCAAAAGGGAAATTACTTGACCCAAAAACTACTACTGGTCCTAATGGATAAAGCATTTTTCTCAAATCTATTTTAGGCAAAGGCTGTCGATCAGGAATTGCTGTATCAATTGTAGCTTCTACCCAGCTTCCTTCTTCTAACATTTGAGCAAAAGCACGTAATTGTCCAATCGTTCTTCCTCTTTCTCCTTCAGCTCTTCCTCTTGGCAAACCAGATTCTTGAACATATACCTCTAAAAGAGTATCTCCTAAAGCAAGTATTTCATCTGCAATCGCATTTAAAAACAAGGCTTTTCTCTTTCCCGAAACGTTTTTATATTCTTGGTAGGCCTTATTTGCTAATTGAACTGCTTGTTCTATTTCTTCTGTTGTTGCTTCTATAAAGTCCCAGCTGTTTTCTTGGTTCAATTCAGGATTAAAAGTTTTTAAAACTTTAGTTCCTCCTGCCACTAAATTAGTTCCTATATAATTTTTTCCTGTAATCATATTTAGTCTTTTATATTTAATAAAGTAACCTACAAGCTTTTACCTGTAGGTTAAGATAGCCTCTGAAAAAACATTATCAACCTTATGAAAAGAAGCCTATCAAATGAACTTTATTAAAATATTTTTTTTATATCGTCTCTGTTATTAGAGATGCGTTTTTGTAATCTGGTAGAATGGGTCTTGTTTTTAACCCTTCTTCAATAATTGCTAAAACTTTTTGTTTTTCAGCACCAGCTAAAGGTAGACGCGGTGCCCTAACATATTCTGTACCTATACCTGTTGCTACTTCTGCTAACTTTATATTTTGTACTAACTGAGGACTAATGTCTAATTCTAATAATGGTAAAAACCATCTATAAATTGCTAATGCTTCTTCTATCCTACCAGCTTTTGCTAATTTGTAAATAGCTACTGTTTCTGCTGGAAAAGCATCTACTAATCCTGCTACCCAACCATCAGCTCCCATTAATAAGCTTTCTAGAGCTAAAGTATCTACACCTGATAAAATTTTTAATCTATCTCCAAATCTATTTTTAATACGAGTAACATTTGATATGTCTCTTGTTGATTCTTTAACAGCTTGTATATTATCAAACTTTAATAATTCTTCGAACATATCTAAAGTTACTTCAATCTTGTAATCTACTGGATTATTATATACCATAATAGGTAATGTAGTACTTTTAGCCACTTCAGAAAAAAATACTACAGTTTCATAATCTGTAGCTTTATATCGCATAGGAGGTAACATCATTAATCCTTTAGCTCCGTCTTGTTCTGCTTTATTAGCTGCTTCTATAGCTCCTTTAGTTGTTTGTTCTGCTATATTCATTATAACAGGTACTTGCCCATTTACAATACGAACTGTTTCGCGGATAAGCTCTCTTTTTTCATCTTCAAATAAAGTACTGGCTTCACCTAAGGTTCCTCCTAAAATAATTCCCTCTGCTCCTGCATCAAGTTGCGCCTTGATGTTTACTTCAAACATGGTTAAGTCAAGCTTATCATCTGCTGTAAATTTTGTAGTAACTGCTGGCATTACACCTTTCCATTGAAAACTCATAATTGCTGTTTTTTGACAAAATTATTTTGAATATTATCAAAGCAATACTCAGTTTTTAGCCTAAAATGATACTATATTAGCCATTGTTAAAAATAATATACCAGAATTATGATAATAACATGATGAAGTTATAAATTTGAGTAAATAAAGTACCTACTTATGAAAGTATTCCCTTTTAAAATACCCAAGACAAAAGAAGAGGCTATTATCTATCAATTTGATAAAGAATTAGTGTTATATGATAAGCTTCACCAACATGAAGAAATTCAAATTAGTTATATTGAAAAAGGAGAAGGAACAATAATAGTAGGAGATACAATATCAGAATATAACTCAGGTGACATTATTGTTTTTGGTAGTAATTTACCTCATGTCTTTAGAAGTGATGTAAATAAAGATGAAGAATTTAGTTTAGTTCATTCTATTTTTTTTGACGCCACCGTAATCAAAGAAAGTCTACAAGTACTTCCTGAATCAACAAAGATATTAGACTTTTTTAATGATACTCGCAATGGCTATAGGGTATTATCTAAAAAGGAAAAAATTTATTTACTGATGTTTGAATTGGCTACAGCAAAAGATACCACTAAGTTTATCAAATTTTTACAATTACTAAATAAACTGGCTGCCTCTAAAAAAAAATCACTTTCATCTTTTAGATATGATAAAGACATTACTGATTCTGAAGGTAAACGTATGCAAGTTGTATATGAATTTGTAATGAATAATTTTGATAAAAAAATATCTTTAGAAGAAATTGCGGATATCGCTAATATGACTAAAAATGCTTTTTGTAGGTATTTTAAAATTAGAACAAACAAAACTTTTTTTCAATTTTTAATTGAATTACGTATAGAAAAAGCCTCTCGCCTTTTAACCTCTGACAATGAAATAAGTGTTATAGAAATTGCCGAACTAACTGGTTTTAATAACATTTCTAATTTCAATAGAAAATTTAAAGAGATTAAAAAGATATCTCCTATGAATTATCGGAAAAGATTCAAAAGTTAATATTTTATTCAATATTAAAATTCTTAACAAGCAAGGTTTCTATTTTTAAAATATTGCTCAAGTAGTTAATATTAAATAATATTAAGTTAATATACTATCCTTTTTGAATTTCTATTTGAATCAATTTTGATTAAAAATTTTAAAATGAAAAATTCTTGCTTTTTATTTGTTACTCTATTTTCCCTTTTTAGCATTAATTGTATTGGACAGGATAAACTAAATTTACTACTAAAGCTTCAAGAAATTTTTAACAAAGCTAGTATCGAAAAGATTAACAATCTTAAAGATTTCACAGAATCTTATAAAATTGTACTCGACGAACCTTTAGATCATAATGACTTATCAAAAGGTACTTTTAAACATTGTATTTATCTGTCTCATAAGGATTTTTCAAAACCTATGGTTATTGAAACGGAAGGTTATGATGCCCGTTATGAAAAAAATGAAGTAACCTCATTATTAGATGCCAATCAATTAATAATAGAATATCGCTTTTACGGCGGTTCTAGACCTAACCCTATTCCTTGGCAATACTTAACTAACAATCAAGCTATAGAGGATTACCATAAAATAGTAGAAAAATTAAAAAAAATATACTCAGGAAAATGGATTTCTACAGGTATAAGTAAAGGAGGCGAAACAACCTTAATTTATAAATCTAAATATCCTAATGATATCGATGTGGCCATACCTTATGTAGCACCCATGATAAACGGCACAGAAGACGAACGAACTATTAAACATTATACAACTACAGCAGGTACAACAGAATGCAGAAATTCAATCATACAAACTCAAAGACAATTAATGCTTAATAGGACAGCTATTGAAATAGAAATTGCCACTCATGCTAAAAAAAACAATTTAACTTTTAATGAAGTGCCTATTTCAGAAGCATTTGAATACGCGGTTCTAGAATTACCTTTTTCTTTTTGGCAATGGAATGCTAATTGTGATAAGATTCCTCAACTAAATGCTACTCCTAAAGAATTGTTTGATTATTTAAATCATATAGTTGGTTTTGATGTCTATTCTGACAAAGGAGTTTATAGACTATTACCTTCTTTTTATCAACACTTTACAGAATTAGGTTATTATGGTTTTGATCTGAATCCTGTAAAAGACTTACTACGTATTGTTAAATCACCTAGTAACAGTAGATTTGCTCCTAGAAATATAGATTTGAAATACGATAAATCTTATATTAAACAAGTACGCGATTATACAGAAAAAAAGGGAACTAAAATTTTATATATTTATGGTGGCTTAGATCCTTGGTATGCTTGCTCTCCTACCCCTAATGAAAAACTAGACGCTTTAAAAATGGTGCTTCCACAAGGAACACATGCCACAAGAATTAAACATTTTTCAAAAGAAGATCAACAAAAAATAATGAACATATTAATAAAGTGGTTACAATAAGTGTATATTAAATGAATAAGAATATCTAAAAATATAAGCTCACTATTTTAGCCTCATTCTAATTATTCAAAAGAAATATATTAGAAAAACAAGTTTGTATGAATCTATATTATAGCGAATATTACGAGATTTTTATCTCTAATAAAAATGATTTGTTTGTAGCCTTTTAAGACGCTCTTGTAGTATCTCACTAAGAGGCTGTCCAAAAAGTCCGCAATCTTGTCATTTGACTTCGTCCACGCTTTGCTCTAGTCGATCAAAGGGAGACCCGAGAGCTCCGCTCGAACAGGCAAATTACAACATAGTACTGATTATGAGATTCCTCCTTACGTCGGAGTGACAAACTGTGTGTTGATTTTTTACTTTTAGGACAGCCTCCGTTTAAGATAGTGTACTTAAAAATAATTAAACAAGCTTATTTTTTTATGACTTTTATATTATTTTTAAAAAATGATAGCTTTGAAATAGCCACACTGTTAGCAGCTAGTATTTCTTCAACATCCACAATGCTCCGTTTTTTATTGTGAGTTTTTCTAATTGTCCATTTGCAGTTAGATTGTCCAAATAGTTTTCACTTTCAATTCGTGCTGTTCCTGTCAGTTCAGAAAATTCTTTTGCTGTCAATGAATGATATTTTGAAAATACATAACTCCAAGTCTTGTCATAGTTGGTTTTGATAGCAGTAGGAAAAAGTTTGAGTAAGGCACTCTCAAATGTATTATATGGTTTTGAGCCATAAACCATTTCCTTTTGTCCTGCTGTGTCTGTAAAAAACATTGTTGGAAAACCTCTTACGTCTAATTCTCTGCCTAATTTTAAATCTTCTTCAAAAAGTTCTTTTGCCTTTCCGTCATAATCTGTTTTAAATTTAATAATGTCAAGCCCAACTTTTTTTCCTGCTAATTCTAAATGTTCCCATTTTGAAATATTCTTTTTTGTAGAAATACCATTTCTCGTATTTCACGAAGAAACAAAATTGCTTTTTCATTGTCTTGCATTTGGGCTGCTTTAAAAGCAATTGAAGGTGGATAAGAAGAGTTTAAAGGGTCTTCAAACCAAACATTTCCGTCAATTGGCATATCGTAATAAACACTTACTTCGTCCCAATGATGTGCAACATCAGAAGGTTTACTTATGCCACCGCTATTATAACTCCAATTCGGCAATAAACCACCCATTCTGTATTCAATTTCAATATTTTCTCCATACTCCAATTTTAATTTTCGTAGTTGTGGTTCAATGCCCCAACAAGAAGAACAAATAGGGTCTGTGTAATAAATTATTTTTACGGGTTTTTTGTTTGCTTTTACAGAACTTGTATTTGCAGAATTAGTCCGGTTTGTTGGTATTTCGCAAATCCCACTTTCAGGATCGCACATCAAAGGATTGTTATTTTCCATTTTCTTTTTTGTTTGAGCTTGGCAACTAATGTTGCCAAGCATAATTAGTATTATTAAAGTTTTGAACATCATTTTTTGAATAATTTTTCAGAATATGCAGTGTTGGCAAATTCTTCCATTTTTGTAATTAAGCCATTTTCAACGGTATAAACCTGTACCCATTTTTGTTCCAAAATTTTTCCATTTTGTTTAATTTTTTTGTTTTTCAGAACCAAGGACAACCACAGTATTTCCGTTGTTTAAAATTTGTTCAACTTTAAAATCAAGAATCTCAACGTTCGATACGATGTTGCCGATAAATTTTACAACTTCATTTTTCCCTTTGTATGTTCCTGAATAAGGAATCAAATTACTTCCATTGTAGTTCCATACTGTAGAATCGGAAAGCGTTAGTTTTAGTGCTTCCATATTTCCTGCTCCAAATGCTTGTAGCATTTTATTTACAACCTCTACTTCTTTACTGTTGTTAGTTTGCGCATTCACACTCATTGTTGTTAGGCTTAATGCTAATAAGATTACGCCTACCGATTTGTTCATTACTTTTTTCATTTTTTTGAAATTTTGAAATTCTTATTAATGGTGCTAAACTATTACACATTAAATATAATTTTGTTATACATTTCCTTTTAGAAAGTAGTTTCCTTTTGGATACTATTCCATAGATTGGTAATTTTGTAAAATATAAATGACTAAACTTAATGAGAAAAAATGCTGAAATAAATGCAACACCTGTCTGTCAGGTAAGAATACAAGCAATTAAAGATGCGATGAGCTTGTTATCGGGAAAATGGAAATTTCATATTTTAGGTACTTTAATAGAAGGTAACACATTAGGTTTTATGGATTTGCTAAGAGAAGTAAATGGAATTGGCTCTAAAATGCTATCAAAAGAACTACAAGATTTAGAAATGAATAAATTAATAAGTCGAACAGTAATGAATACAAAACCCATTACTATTTCATATTCAATAACTGAATATGGCAAAACACTTTCACCTCTAATTGATGAAATAGCAAAATGGGGGATTGATTATAGAAAGTCTGTCTATAAAAATGAAATCTGATAAGTTTGTGTCGGGGGTCACTATACTTACCCCTAATATTTTGAGTATTGCCCAAAGTGGGAATTTTTAATACAAAGTTCAATTAAAAAGAAGATTGAATTTTGCGCAAGTATCCAATTGAGACTGTTCAATTCGACACTATCCTAAAAATGTATAAGTTATAATAAAGAGGTTGTTTTTATGCTTTTTGAGGATTTTTTTCTAAAAATCAGGAGTTGTACAACAGTTACCTATGTTAGCCATTCGTTATTTTTTTAGCATTCCTTCATTTAGATAACCAAATTTAACTAATTCAGTTTCATTTTCTAAATATCTTCCACATCCTTTATTTATCAAGTATATTTTAGTTGTAATTTCCAATAAATGCGAGTAGTTATGGTCTGTTATTATTAATCCTTTATTTTTTGATTGTTCTTTTATTTGTTTATTAATTTCGGTTGCAATTGCTGGAGAAATTCCGCTGTAAGGTTCATCTAAAAGACAAAATTTAGACTTATTAAATAAAATTAATTTGATTTGTAGATATTTTAATTCACCGACTGATAGTTCGCCGACTGAAGAATTTTTTAGTTTCTGTATAATATTATCCTCCCAAAACTCGTCAACTCTATTTTCTTCGATTGTTAGATTTACAGTTTTTATAACTGAAAAATTATTTGGAATAAAATTATTTTGTGGCAAATATGAAATCCCGTTTTCCATTTTAAATGATTGAGTTAACACTTTATTGTTAAGTCTTATAAAACTGTTTTCTGCTTTTAAAGTTCCAAATAATATTTTTAGAAGCGTTGATTTCCCGCTTCCATTTCTACCAAAAATCCCAACTATTTCACCAATTTCACATTTTAAATATATATCTGATAATACTTTTTTTCCGCCAAATGATTTATTTACGCTGTCAATTTCTAATTTATATTCCATTAATCAACAAAATAATAATTGATATTCCAAAGTTTAAAAGAAAACAGAACGATATTAATTTCAGTTTACTAATATTCATATTATAGTAAAAATAGTACTCATTTTTTCTAAATTGTTCTTTGTAAAAATAAATAATAGGAATTGCTAAAAATGACAAATTTACAACTACACTACTTGGATTAAACACTAAAGAAATGATTAATAAAAACAGATTTATAAATAATACACTTTTATAAAATTCCCAATATAATTTCAGTTTCATAATGAAGATTCATTTGTTCTTTGTGCGGTTATCGATAATGACGCACAACGCCAGTCTGTGAAAAAACTTCACATCCCTTTTCAAATATATCTAAAATAATTAGTTTAAAAATAAAATATTTCGCATTCTTAACAATGCACACATCTAGGAAATCTCTCTAGAATTCTCAGTAAAAGTTTTATACAAAGTCTTTAGAGCCAAGTTTTGTGCTTTGTTCTTTAGTCAAGCCCCTGAGCAATATGGGCTATAAAAGAATAACCATGACAAAAGAACTGCGTGGTTTATGCCAAGAAGCCTTTTGGTAGTCCAAAATCAGTAGTGGAATATTTAGGACGTTACACCCACAAAATAGCCATTAGCAACCACCGACTCCGAGAGGTGACTGCAAAAGAGGTAATTTTTAGCTACAAGGAGTAAAAAGGAAATGACACTTTCTTTAGGGGAGTTTACAAGGCGTTTTGCTTTGCATATACTACCCAAAAACTTTGTCAAAATAAGACATTACGGATTTTTGAGTAGTACTTGGAAACGAAATAAGTTGCCTGCTTTGCAGGCAAAACTCCAAGCAAAACCTATACAAACGAAGATTAAAACAAAAGTATTACTTAAATGTCCCTGTTGTAAAAACGGATATTTGCATACCCTAGCTGTGTTTGATAAAAGAGGGCCTCCTGCTTGGTATCTTGCCACTAGCCAAAACACAAGTTCCTGTAAAAGCTAACGTTATGGGTAAGGGTACTTATGCACAAAAGTGAAGGAAAACACTCAGAAAAACTCCGAAATACAGACTTCAAAAAAGAGGCACAGTGTGCCTCTTGTATATCATTAAACTTTTAGTTCGAAATTCCCATAGTGAGTGGATGGAATGCAATCGGTTCCGTTCAACAGAGGTTTACTTCACTGAGTTTCTATTTTGTTTTGGTGTTCAGTGATTACAATTCATTGTTCGTGCTTCGCACGCAACGAAACCTTAGCTGTTGTGTGCAGGTTTAATTATTTACAACCGTTCGATTCTTCTACAGTTTTTCCTTTGCTTTTGCTGTCAGTTACAAAATAAACTAGCGATTTTGCATCTTCATCTCCAATTTCTAAATCTGGATTTTTAACCCAAATTTCAAATGCAATTTCTTTCTTTGTTAATAGTTGTTCAATGTTTATTCCTGTGCAAGTGTAATTTTTGGTTATCGAATTTAAATCTATTTTTTTCTCCAGTTTTCCAACTGGAATAATATTAACATAATTTGAATCAATTGGTTCTATATATCCTTCTTTTGGAATATATTCTGTCATTTTTATAGATTCTATAAAATATCCATCTGAGAGAACTTTAACTGTTTTTGTATCATTATCTAATTCAATTTTATGTCTTTCAGGACAAATCCAGCAGCTTTGAGATAAAATTAAAATAAGTAAAAATAGAAGTTTTTTCATTAGATTTTTTCAACATTTCGTTCGTCAAAACTTGCACACAACGTCAGTCTGTGAAAAAACTTCACAAACCCTGTCAAATATAGCCAAAATAGTTTGTTAAAAAATCGATTTTTCGTATTTTAAAATAGGCAACACATCCAAGGAATCTCGCGTAATCAGTTACATTTGTCCAGCTTAGAAGACAAGTATTGATATCCAGTATCAAAGGGAAACAATAAAAAACTCCGAAATACAGACTTCAAAAAAAGAGGCACAGTGTGCCTCTTGTATATCATTAAACTTTTAATTCAAAATTTTCATAGTAAGTAAATGGAATTCAATCAGTTTCATTCAACAATGGTTTACTTCACTAAGTTTCTATTTTGCTTTGGTGTTCAGTGATTACAATTTATTGTTCGTGCTCCGCACGCAACGAAACCTTAGCTGTTAGCACTAGTTATTATTGAAAAAATTCATTAATTTATCATTAATTGCTTTATTGGATCTTACAAAATCAAAAATGGGCCATTCTAAATATTGGTCTATAATAATCTCATCAAGTAATATAGCTTTCTGAAATAACTCTTCTATATTTTCGAAATTATCATTTAATATGTTATATGATATTTTAAAAATAGGAGTTGAAGTTCCAATTTTAATTTCTTTGAGAGCCATTTTTAATTCATTACTTAAATTTTGTTTTTTTAAAGCAATTGCATTATTAAATTTTACTCTTAGTAGATAATCTTCTTGTAAATCATTTCGAGGCTCAATTCTTTCAGAAAATTTATATGTTTTACATACGAGATTGTATTTTTCATTTTTCAAATCTTCATAAGTTTGAACCATAATTTCATAAATAGCATTGTCGATATTATTTTTATCCCATTCACCCCAACAATTAAATAATAGAAGTTGTCCAGCTAGTTTAAACTCATTTAAAGCTTGTAAAAAATATACTGAGTCAACTGATATTTCCTCTCCTAGTTTGTACTTGTAGGGATTACCAGTTCTGGATATATATTTTTTATTAATGATTGAAGAGTTATGTACAATTAAATGTCTCCTTTCTCTTATTTCAATTATTTTATTCCAATCAATTAGTTCTTTCTCTAATCCAATAGATAATTTTTTCTCAAAATGTTCAAGTAAATCATTAAAAGATTTTTCAACTAAAATTGATTCTACTTCTTTAATTATTAGGCTTTTTATCGCTTCGTCAATATTTTCAAATTCCGTTAATTCTTTTAATGTTATTTTAAATTCTTTGTCATTTAAGGATTTTCTAAATTTATTATAATAGTAATTTAGTAAGTCAGCTAGTAAATACTCAAAATAATTATTTAACATCAAAAATGAACTTCTCGATAAAAGCTCATAGTTTCTGGGATTTATTTTGTGTTCTCGTTTTATTCTATAATCAACTTCTTGGAAAAGTTCTTCAATAAATTCATCAAATTCTTCTGATTTTTCTTCAGGAATTTCTAATTCATTTGGTTCTTCTTGTTTTGAAAAATTTTCTGGCTCTGTTAATTCTATTTCCGAAGTTTTTATAATATTATTTTCTGATTTCTCTGTAAATGTCTCATCAGTATCATTTTCTGAATCAAGATTTTCTGTATCGTCATCCGATAGAATATCATTAATTATTTCTTTTATTTTTTTTGCCTTGTCGTGTTTAATAGTATTGTCTTCATCATTAGCAAGTGATCCAAATTTGTTGAAGTATGATTGAACACTATTTATGTTTTCAAAATATGTATTATATAAATCTTCAATTTTCATGAGTGAAATAATTATGGTTCTCGTCTATTTAATAATTAGTGCTAACGGTTTACGTATATGTGTCAGGAGCGGATTTTGAAGCCGAAACTTTCAATTTTGTACTGACATAAGCAAAACCATTTTTTATTTGCTAATTTACATTTTTTATGGAAATAAAAAATGGATTTTGCGACATAGAAAACCGAAACTTCGATTTAGCACTTAACCCGCTCTTGCACATATACGATGTTAGCCGATGTTTTTTTGAAATCTTTTTCTCAAAACTAAACCCAAAATCCAGATTGTGAGTAATATTACTAATATCAAAATTTTTGTTGAATCTAACTCAGGAAAAAAATTGTTAAGGGAGTGGAATCCGCTAACTGCGATTAATGAATTGGTTGAGTCAGCAACTTTACCAATTCCCCAACTTCCCAAAATTAATATTCCGAAAAATAACAGATTTGAAGAGGTCAATTCAAAATTTAAATGCCACAAAAACCATAAAGAAGAAACAATTAAAATATTTGCGAAAAGTGGTAATCCTTTTAGATTTTGGTATAGGAATCCCCGCCAACCGATTTCTTCAAATAATCCGTAAACAAGAATAGATAAAATAACCAACCAAGGAATTGTCCCTTTTGAAAAATATGTGACGCTTGAAATTAATACAATTGGCAATACCCAATAAATCATTAAAGGAAGAACTAAACTTTTATAATTCCCTTTTAAATTCATTGTTGGTTTTATTTTAAAAATCATAAAGACCGCCAATGCACCCAAAGCAGGTCCAATTCCGGTTAGGATAGATTTCAAATATTCATTTCCAATACCGTCAAGAACTCCTGCTTTATTAGTTAAATATCTGCAAATAACCGCAACAACATAAAAAATGATAATAGCCAAATAATTAATCTTATTTTTCATAGTTTTAAATAATTATTTGGCAAAAATATCAAACGAGTTCAGAAAAAGGCTTGACGAAAGTTAAGAAATCTTTTTTCTAATTCTACTTAAACTTTCTGGAGCAATTCCTAAATAAGAAGCAATAATTTTTAATGGAGTTCTTTGAAAAATAAGTGGTCTTTCTTTGATAAGTTTCAGATATCTTTCAGTCGGTGAAAGAGTTAAAAGATTGATTTGTTCAGACTGTTTTTTAGTAAACATTATATCAGAAATTGCTTTTCCAATTAATAATGATTGATGTGCTTTTTCATAAAGAATATTTAAATTTTCAAAACTTAACGACCATAAAATTGTGTCTTCAAGGCATTCTGTTTTAATTACTGTAGATTTTTGGGTTAGAAAAGAGAGATAATCGCTAAAAATTTCATTTTCATAATATAGATTTATGCAGATATCTTTTTCTTCATTCGGAACAAAGTGAGCAACTGAGCCTAAAACTAAGATGTTAATGAATTTTTCAGTTTTATAATACTCTTTTATTATATCATTTTTTGAAAATTCTCGAACAATTATATGTTTAGAAAATTCAGTCCAAAATTTCAATTCAACAGGATAATAATTATCAAAAATTTCTTTAATTTTTTTCGGAGACGGATTTTCCATAAAATATCGGCTAACGTCAGTCTGTGAAAAAACTTCACAGCATCAGCCAAATATAGCTAAAATAATTAGGAAAAAAAGAGGGAAGTTTGTATTTTTAATAATGCAACATATCCAAGGAATCTCCCGTAATCAGTTACATTTATCCAGCTTAGAGGATAAAATTACTTCTGATAATCCTGTTCGTTTTATAGATGCTTTTGTTCAATACATAGACCTTCAAAAAGTAGGATTTACGCCTGTTGTTTTAAAATCCGAAGGTCGTCCGAGTTTCAAGGCGGAAGTATTTCTTAAAATCTATTTATATGGATATTTAAATGGCATACGCAGCTCTAGAAGATTAGAAAAAGAATGTATTCGTAATATTGAAATGCAATGGTTACTGGAAGATATTCGTCCTAATTACCACAGTATTTCCGATTTTAGAAAAGACAACCCTAAAGGACTCAAACAACTCTTTAAACTATTTGTTTCTTTTTTGAAAGATGCCGATTTAGTGGCTGGACAAACCATTGCTATAGACGGAACAAAATCTAGAGCACATAATGGTAAAAAGTCAAATTTTAATCAAAAGAAGATTGACAAGCACTTGGCATATATTGAAGCTCGAACACAAGAATACTTAGACGAATTAGAAAAAAATGATACTAAAGAAAACGTAGAAAAAGTTACCAATATTCAACAAAAGATTAAGCGATTACAGCAAAACAAAATCAAATACGAGCTATTAGAAGAAGCATTAAATACCAGTGGAGAACCTCAAGTTAGTACTACAGATCCAGATGCTAGAGCATTGCTAGTTCAAGGACAAGTAGTAGAAGTTTCCTATAATATTCAAGCAGCTGTAGATGACAAACACAATTTAGTAGTTGCCACCCATACCATTAACCGTAATGATAAAAACGCACTTTCAACCATAGCTTTAGAAGCTAAAGAAAACTTAGAAGTAGAAACATTTACCGTTTTAGCCGATAAAGGTTATCACACAGGAAGAGAAATAAAAAGCTGTATTCAAAACAATATCACCACCATCGTAGCCCAACCCAATCAAGGTAAAAGCAACGAAAACGGCACACAGCCTGAGTATTTAGTAGCTAAGTTTACTTATAACAAACAAGAAAACACCTATACTTGTCCCCAAGAACAAACCTTAACTACCACTGGACGATGGCACAAGAAAACAGGACGCACAGAGGAAAGTGGTTACCTATTCCAGAAATACCGTACACCAGCGTGTAAAACCTGTCCAGTAAAAGAGCTATGCACTAGCAGAAAAGGAGGCAGAGAACTAGACAGAAGTCAGTATGCCTCTGTAGTAGAACAAAACAACAAACGCTACAAAGAAAATCCACAATTATACCGAAAGCGACAGGAGATAAATGAGCACATTTTTGGCACGATCAAAAGACACTGGGGCTACAATCATACTAATTTGACAGGATTAGAAAAAGTAAATAGCGAACATAGCTTGATTATGCTGGTGTACAACATCAAGCGTACCATCAATATACTTGGGCTACCTGATTTAATAGCAAAAATTAAAGCTTGGAACTCGCCTTACAAGAGAAAGGACTTGTTTTTGATAAAAACGACCTATTTAAACTTGTTTTTAGCATTTGTATTTTTTGGAAAACCTCAAGACAAGTCAAAAATTAGCATTGCTTAGAACAAAGTTATATTGGTTTGGTGGGATAAATTTTATTTAAAAAAGAGGTTTTTTCACAGCCTGACGCTTTGCAGCTTGGCGACAGTAGCGAAGCCAGCGAGTGATTTATTTTCCGTTAAAGATAAACATTTTCGGGAAGAAAATTTAGAATGGAAAACAATTTAGCTATTGCGCCAAACTGCTGTTATGTGATGGTCGCTGCACAAAGTATTTAAAAACGTCACAATTTTCCACAGTAAATTTCCGCATAGTTTTCTTCAGTCTTATTTTCCAATAAATTTTCTTTGAAATGATTCTTAGATTTTTTTCAGTTATTTTAAACGATAGAAATTTACGGTTTGATTTTCCAAACAGATTTTCCAAACAGATTTTCCGCAAAGAAATTCTGGAAAGATTTTCCACAAACTTATTCCGTTTCTTTTTCGGTGATTCTTTTTCCGCAAAGTAGAGTAGAAGCTTTAGTTTCCACTAAAGCGCAAAAGAATTTATTGAGTATTTTTCCACGTTCGCTTTCAGCGACTGTCACATAACTCATAAATAGGCGAACCTATCTTAATCCTATTTATTGTTATTATTGAAACAATTTAAAAAGGCGTAGTTCGCATTTTGTATTGTTTTTTCCAAATATAACGATAATAATGATTAAAAACAGTTAGAAATATACTCATCAAGATAGTTTTTTGAGGTCAACCTTTCTAGTTAACTGCATATTCTTAAAGCAATTATAACAGCAGAAAGTAGTTATTTAGCTAAACTTGTCAAAGAAAATAAAGCCTACCTAAAAAGTGTAATAGCTACTACTTGACCTGACAGTTGTAAGTTTAATTTTGCTTGGCAGATGATTTGTAATTTCATTTCTCCGTGAGTTTCTTTCTCTTGTTTCGCTTTTTCAATAGCGACAACCTGTGATTCGGTAAGTAGCAATCCTTCTTTGGCAACCTTGGTTTCTAATGCTTTTAAACGTTTTTTAAAAGTCTCTAAATCATTACGAAGCCAAATAGAGCGAACACTCTCTTGGAGATAACACAATCCTTCTTTACGTAATTCATTACTAACTCGTTGTTGACCTAGAGCTGGATTATCGGTGGTTATAGTGATTAGTTTTTGCTCAATATGTGGCTCAACACGATTTTTAAGAATAGGTTTACTACGACTTATTTCTTGAAGCGCTAATTCTCCTCCTGTTTCATATAATTCTTGAAAACGATAAAAGCTATCACGACTATAGCCCATAATTCTACAAGCTTCTGATACATTTTTTGGCTTTGTTGCTAAGTTTAATAGTCCTATCTTATTGCCTATTAATTCTTGATTTGTTATCATATTCAATCTTAAAAGTTACTGTTTTTATTGGCAACTGTCAGATTAAATATTAACTATTACAGGATAGACATACACATTAATTTCTTGTTTGTTTTCAAATTCGCTTATGCATTTTATTTTAGTTGATTTATAATTGATTGTAATATCAAACTACTTTTAAAAATAAGACTTTATTTGTTTTTTGTTTTTAAATATTGATCCAATAAACTCCCTTGTTTGCCTTCAATAAATCGTTCGTCTTCATAAATGGTTTCACCTGTTGTTCCGTTTATTATATAACAAGTCAATTTTAATGGATTGGTTTTATGATAACTCCACACTTCATATAAAGGAATTTTTAAATGTTTTTTTTCTTCATATCGGTTTATTGAGTGAATTTGTTTTATATTATAAATATCAATTTGATATTGGTTATTCATTTTTGTAGCTAAATCTTCTATTGTGTATTTATATGGTAAATCGTAATTTGTTTCTCTGATTAATTTACCTTGCTCATCATATTCCTTTTTAAAACCAAATTTTATAGAATAAAAACTTTTTAAAATTGATTTTAATTTAGAGTTTTTATGAAATTCTTTATATATCTTTATTCCTGTTTTTTCATTACTTCTTTCTTCCCAGAATGTTTTATCTTCACTTTCTACTTGCCTAATTTTTTCATTGTCTTCATGAAAAATGTAACCATTGTTAGTTTTATTTTTTCTATATTTTTCTATATCTATTGTTTCCATATTAATATTATTTATAGATTCTGATTTGACTTGACTCTTACAGGATAAAAAAGCAAGCAAATATATTATTTGTATTAATCTCATTTTATACCTTTTTTTTAATTATTCCCCATTGCCATTTCCACGTAGTCTTTCTTAGTGCTCCATTATAACTCATCACATTGTCAGTAGCTAATAAAGGATTTGTTCGTGCATAAACAAAAGTGAATTTTTGATTATATTCTGTAATTACACCATTACTATGAGTATGATATAAACCAAGCCCATGCAATGCTTCATGACTAAGTGTTAAGTTATTACGCATCTTATATAAAATTAAATTTTTAACACCAACATCTTCAATCTGACCAGCTGCATTATCATAAACTTCATCTTGTAAAACAAATACAGTAAAATAATTATTGTATTTACTGTTACCTGGAATAGCTATAAATTTACGTCTTATATCTCTGAAAAAATGTGGTATTTTATCTGTTGGGGTTGATCGATAGTCTTCGTTATACTTACCTGCTTGATCATACTTCCCACCTGCAATAAAATCTGGATCAGTAGTTAGATCAAATTCATTAATCCCAACAGAATTTGAATAATTTTCATCTTTAGGCACTATTAAACTTTGATATAATGAATTATATAAAGTTACTTTTTCAGAATCTGTAAAGATCCCTGATACGGCTGATCCAGTTAAGTTAGTCCTTAGTTGTACAAACACAAACTTTAGCTCCTTAATATTCTTGACCGCGTGTTGTCCTGTAGTATTTTTATTAGGCAAAACAATTATTCTACCAGCAAGTTTACGTTCCATAAGTTGCTCGGCTATAGATTTTGCCAAAGAACCCTTAGGATAGACATATACATTAATTTCTTGTTGTGTGGTAAAGCCTTCTATACATTTTACTTTTATACTATCAGCCGTAGCTTCACGTTTTGCCCCTAATGCTTTGTCGCTTATTAATACTGGATTTGTATCGCTACCATCTTTATCATTTATTTCAAAATAGCGTTTGTAAAAAACTATTCTTATTTAATCGAGGAATTATTTGTTCTTTTTATAAATTCTTCTTTAGTAGAAATTCTAATTCTTTTATTTTGTGGCAATGTTTCCGTTGCAAAACCACTCTTATATTCTTCAAATAAAATCTCTCCAGTATTTCCATTTATTACAATTGCTTTTGCTCCGCCTCCATCTTGTATGTAAAGATTTACTTCATAAATGTAAGGTGCAAATCCAGGGTAAAATTCAATTTTACTTCTATTAACGTAATATTGAATGCCTCTTTCAATATTTGAGTTAGATGGAACCATTAAATCAATATCATAATCTGTCTTTATAAGTCTGCAAAGATCTTCAATACTGAATTTATAATTCTTCTCATAATCAGTTTCTTTGATTAGATTACCTGATTGATCAAATTCTTTTTGAATATTAGATGGTATATTATAGAAAAGACTACCTATTGCCTTAATTCTACTGTTACCATAATAGACAAAGTAATCAATGAATGGTGAATTTTTTTTATGAATATCTAAAATAGTTTCTTTTGTAGGTTCTATAAATTCATTGATTACGACATGATCTCCATTAGGTAATACTTTCATATTTACGCTCGGATCAATTTTTAAATTGGCGTAATACTCTTTATTGAAATATTCCATACTATCTTTTTTTATAATTAATTTTTCTTTTTTATCTTGTGATTTACATGATATTATACTAAAAAATAATATTCCTAATATTAATACTCGTGTCATAAATGTTTTTTTAACTGTTGCCATTTCCAAGTTGCACGACGCAAATCTGAATAGTCTATAATATTTTCAGTCAATTTGTATTTGAAAGTAAATTTACCATTTTTATCAAAGGAATGATATAAACCTAAACTATGCAAAAGTTAGTGAACAAGACAGGTAGAACATGAACAACAAATATCTACCCATTTTTATTTTCTATTTTTTTCAAACTCTTCTTTCGAAAGAATTTTAATTCTTTTATTTTTTGGCAATGCTTCAATTCCAAATCCACCTCTTTGGGTTTCAAAAAGAATTTCACCTGTATTGCCATCTATAACTAACATTTTATCTCCGCCACCATCTTGGATGTAAAATTGTACTGTGTAACAATTTGCTACAAAACCTTTAGCAAACTCTGATTTACCTCTGCCTACATTATATTGTACAGCCCTTGAATCATTTGAATTAGGTTTAATCATTAAATCAATATCATATTCTGATTTTATAAGTTTGCACAAATCTTCAATACTGAATTTAAAATCTTTGTCATAATCAATTTCTTTAATCAATTTACCTGATTCGTCGTATTCCTTTAAAATTCCTATTGGAAAACCATAAAAATCTTGGCTTTCAATATGAATAGTTTTAGTCTTAATATAATAAATCTTAACATAAGTTACTGGGAATATTTTATCTTTTATCCTAAAAATATAATTTATTTTATCACCAGCATCAAAATATTGTGCATTATTGCCATTTGATAACGTAACAAAATCTCCAGTTTGCTTTCCTATTAAATCTCTTAAAATTCTCTCATCATTAATTTCCATATTATTAGCTTTTATAATTTGTAATTGCTTCTTTTCTTGACTTTTACAACCAATTGCATTAATTAATAGTACTATTACTAAATATCGTATCATACATGTTTTTTTAATATTTCCCATTGCCATTTCCAAGTTGTTTTTCTCAATGAGCCATTATAACTCATAAAATTATCTGTGCCATGTGCAGAATCGTACCATGCATGCTTATACACATATTTTTGTGTTTTTGGATGATCATAATTGCAATAATGAACTGATAACACATAACGACCAGTGGGTACATTGTAATTCCAAGTGGAATTATCTGTACCTACATACAAATTGTTTTTATTATTTTTTAATGCATTGTTGTTTACAGTTGCACGTCTATTATCTTTATCAAAAATGGTTGCTGTATTAGGGTCAGTAGTATCTATATATACATGAGTTAAATCCCTGTGAGTATGATACAATCCGAGACCATGCATTCCTTCATGTGGAAGTGTTTTTGAGTTTCTAGCATTAAACAAAGCCACCGCTTTTTTCTCTATATCTTCGGCAAAACCATTAAGATTATCACAAGGTTCGTCAAAAGAAAATACCATAAAATCATTTTGATAGGCGTTTGAGGTTGCCGTATTTAACAAAGTTCGCAATACTGGTATTAGAGTATTACTGTATTTTAATTCATCTACACTACTTTTTATAAATGTAGAACCTAGTCGAGCACCCGAACTGTTGTATTGTTGCTTAAACCGAGTATCAGCAGTCACATCCAAAATAATATCTGTAATTGTCCCTGCACTGTTGGTTCTTTGATCAGTAATATTAGCTTTAATCAAGCTTTGATATAAACCATTAACTAAATCTTTTTTCTCGCCTGACGCATTTGTAGTTCCAGTATCGAATGCACCAGTTCTTATATTTGATAATCCACCTAAAATATTTGTCCTTACTTTTACCAAAACAACATTCAATTCCTTAATATTCTTCACTGCATTTTGCCCGGTTGTATTTTTATTAGGTAGTACAATAATCTTTCCAGCAAGTTTACGTTCCATAAGTGTTCGGCTATTGATTTTGCCAAAGACCCCTTAGGATAGACATATACATTAATTTCTTGTTTGTTTTCAAATTCGCTTATGCATTTTATTTTAGTTGATTTATAATTGATTGTAATGTCAAACTACTTTTAAAAATAAGACTTTATTTGTTTTTTATTTTTAAATATTGATCCAATAAACTTCCTTGTTTACCTTCAATAAATCGTTCTCCTTCATAAATGGTTTCGCCTGTTGTTCCGTTTATTATATAACAAGTCAATTTTAATGGATTTGTTTTATGATAACTCCACACTTCATATAAAGGAATTTTTAAATGTTTTTTTTCTTCATATCGTCTTATTGAATGAATTTGTTTTATATTATAAATATCAATTTGATATTGGTTATTCATTTTTGTAGCTAAATCTTCTATTGTGTATTTATATGGTAAATCGTAATTTGTTTCTTTTATCAAATTTCCTAGTTCGTCATATTCTTTAGCTATTCCAAAATGTATATTATGTAAAAAATTTACTGTTTTTTTAATACTCTTATTACTTGCGAAAAATTCCTTATATGTGCTAAGATTTGTATTGTTTTTAGTAATTCTTTCTGAATAATAATCTTTTCCACTTTCTACTCGAATTTTATCCCCGTTTTCTAAAATATAATTTCCATATCCAGAAACATTCATATCTTTTTTTAAGTTCTTGTATTTTTCAATATTAAATATTTCCATAGTATCTTTTTTTATGTTTGAAATGTCTTGTTTCTTTATTTGTGATTTACAATTTAATGCTAATAACAAAAGAAATGATGTAGCTATTTTTTTCATATTACAAATTTTTTCTAATGATGTTCCATTGCCATTTCCAAGTTGATTTCCTTAAAGATCCATTGTAACTCATAATATTATCAGTAGCATGTGTAGGATCTACGCGAGCGTCTTTATAAACAAATTTTCTATTAGGCTCCGTTATTACACCATCTCTGTGCGCATGATATAAGCTTAAGCCATGTAAGCCTTCATGACTTAGAGTTAAATCATTTCTACTATTAAATAAAACTAAATTTTTAACTCCAATATCTTGTATTTGCCCAGCTGCACTATCATAGACATTTTCTGCAATTACAAATACTGTGAAATAATCATTATACTTATTATTTCCTGGTAGTGCTAAAAATTTACTACGCATATCTTTAAAAAAATGCGGTACTTTATCTGTTGCATTAATCCTATAATCTTCATTAAAAACTCCTCCAGAATCAAATTTACCACCAATACTGAAATCAACGTCTGAAGACAAATCTAAATAGTTAATATCATTGCCTAATAAATCTTTTAAAATATTACCACTTACATCTTTTGCAATATAATCTTCTATTTTTGGTAACACTAATGATTGGTATAAAGATCCAAATAAACGTTTTTTTTCAGAATTTGTAAATGCCCCAGTTACAGAAGTACCCGTTAAATTGGTTCTAACATTTACAAAAACCATTTTCAACTCTTTAATATTTTTCACCGCGTGTTGCCCAGTTGTATTTTTATTAGGTAAAACAATTATTCTACCAGCAAGTTTACGTTCCATAAGTTGCTCGGCTATAGATTTTGCTAAAGAACCCTTAGGATAGACATACACATTAATTTCTTGTTTGTTTTCAAATTCTGCTATACATTTTATCTTTAGGGTGTCTGCTGTAGCTTCACGTTTTACTCCTATGGCTTTATCGCTTATCAATACTGGATTAGCATCACTACCATCTTTGCCATTAATCTCAAAATAGTTTTTGTTAAAAACTACCCGTATTTGATCGGGTGCATCTGTACCACCCACCTCTACAAGTGTACGAAGCTCTGCTTCAAAAGGAGGTTTAGGCATTCCCGTAGGCACAACTGCTGCATCACTATAAGGCTTAGGGAATAAGGCTAAATAAGGCACAAAATAATCTTTCGTGAATGGTGCAACAGCAGGTTTTGGAACAATATCAACCTTTATTTTAGGATACTCTTTCTTTAAGGCTTTAAATGCCTCATCTTTAGATTCGTATTCGGTATTAGCGTCTCTGCGAGGTGCTTTACCGTTTGGTGCTTCATACCCATTTTCAATACAATCTTCATATTTAGCTTCGGTGGTTAATCCATTATCATCTACACGTAGCCAGTCAAATCCAAATTGTCCTGTGTAAGTTCCATCCTGTTTGGTGCGAAATTCTACAACACACTCGGTAGTCATTTTATCTAGCGTTGGTGGTTTTTTAGGATTTCCATAAGTAACACCATTTTCATTACCGTTTATGCTAATATGTTTTTGCGAATTTATTTCAATGTTTTCAGCGGAGTATATTTTATAATCACCTCCTACAATCTCAGTGATTTTACCGCCAACAATTCGTGTCCTACTCATATTAGTGGTTTTTAGTTTTTTCGGCACTATTAACGTTGACTCCTTTTTTAGCATTCTTATCAATACTTCCTTCAGAATTTATAACAATACCTTTTTCAGAATTAACTATATTTTTACCTCCTTTTGTTTCACTATGCACATCGCCTCCTATATATTCATCCAATTTACCTGTAATATGAGTAAGCATACTCAATCCTACCGTCAAGCTTTTTGCGCCTGTTACAGTTTCGCTTGATGTAGCCCCTACAGAAATGGTTTGATTCATTCCTACATTAGTCGATTTGTTTACTCCCACAGTAGTAGTGTAATTATTAGATACATTTACTTCCATATCTGTACAATTTACTGAAAAAGTTTTAGGCGCATTTACATTGATATTCCCTTGCCCGTCCATTGTCCAGGTATTGCCGCTTGGGTCTTCTATAAAAACGGAACCTTGGGCATCGTTTAGGATTATTTTTGTGCCAGATCGGGTATGAATGACTTTTTGATCATTTCCTGGGGTATGGTACCCGCTGGTTTCGCTTCCGTTGTAATGAGTCCCTAATACAAACGGTTTTTCGGCATTGCCGTTTTCAAATCCTACAAGGACTTCTTCGCCTATTTCAGGGATGAAATGAAAGCCTTTGCCAGCTCCTGAGTGGGGTTGTATCAAGCGAATCCACGGGGTTTTTTGATTCTTTTTTTCTTGCCAAGGAAATTGTACGCGTACTCTACCCATTCCCATAGGGTCGTTGTTATCTACTACGCGTGCGGTTTGTTCTTCGCAGTTAGAATGGATGTTGTCGTCAAAATAAGGTGGGGTCCACATATCAGGGATTCCTACAAATTCGTTGTAATAATCCTTTCCGTTATGAAAATGGTTGATTTCTATGATGCGGTAGGTTTCCATGGGTCTGTCGTTAATGTCAATCAGCTTGGTTAGAACGCCTTGTTTAAGTTCGGGATCTTTGCTTTTGCCTTTTACGATCATCAGGTTTTCTCTGTGTTCTTTTTGTTTTCGTACGGCCTCTTGTAGTTCTCTGTCTGTTTTATTATTAATACCCGTTGAGTTGTAGTGTTTATTGGGTTTTTTATGGAATACGTCTTTTGAGGCGTTTATTGCGGTTACTTGGTAGGGGTTGAATTTGTTTTGTAATTGGGCTGAGGCGCTATCTCTTTGTAGGGTGCTGCCTGATTCTACATCGTAGGAGGTGTAGGTAAATTGCTGGGGTTTTACAGATATTTCAAAGGATGCGTGTACTAGGTCTGCGCCTTCTTCTAGTTGGATGATTTTAGGACCTACTTTGTTGCCTAATACTAGGCTTTGTCCGTTGTAATAGAGGTATTCGCCATAGCGTATGGCCAGTTGTTTTAAAAATTGGTAATCTGTTTGATTGTATTGTACGGTGTAGGGCAACACGTGTTGGGTGTTGTTATTTTGGGTAATGAGGTTGAGTGTCTTGGGGTAATCTGTTGCTATTTGTTGGGCTATTTCTCCTAGGGTTTTGTTTTCAAAGCTTTGGGATTCAAGGCCTTGTTCTAGCATAATCGTTGGGGCGTGTCCTGTTATGTAAAGTCTGCCGTAACCGTCTTTTTTTAAGAGGTTTAGGTGGGTTATAATCCCTGTAAAGGTTTGTTTTATTTCCCCAAATCGGTGTAAGTGGATCTGTAGGGTTTTGCCTAGATAGCTTTTAGAATTTTCCATGATGTACGCCTCTTCGTTGTCTAGAGAATCGGCACGGGTATCTAGGGTAAAGCTGTCGTGGTCGTTAGTCTTTTGATGGAATGCTAGGTTAAAATGGGATTTTTCTAAAAAGTCTTTGCCTTCTATACTTAGGGTGCAGTACACTAAGAAATCAGATTTGTCTGTTAGGTAGTCTTTAAAGGTGCGTAATTTAGCGTATTTGGCTAGGTCATCTGGGTGGTTGAGCCTTCCATAATCACTATTGTAGTTTTCCATAGTTTGTTTATTTTTTTAGTTCTTTTTTTTTATTTAAAAATAGCATTTATTATAACAAAACGCATTGTTTTATTTTACGATGACTTAAAAATACAATATTTTGTATTAAAACCAAGATTAGTTAATGGGTTTGTTTAGGGGTTTAATAAAATTAATTCAAAACGTTAAACCTCACATATAAGTGTTGGAAATTTATTATTGTTAAAAGGGCTTTGAATCGAAAAAAAACACTCCATTTTTTGTCTTCAATGGAGTAAAACTAGAACTACGGGAAAAATTGCAGTTCATATTCCTCTTTTGTTCTGCATTGCAAAGTCTGTTGTCTAATTTGGGTTCAGTCTATTGATGAGGCAATGTTTTTGTATGCTTACTGAATTTTTTTTGTGTGGAAATTTTTTTCACAAAAAAAAACTACACAAAGTTGTGTGGAAAAAAATTTTTTAAAAAAAACTACACAACTTTGTGCGGAAAAAATATTTTAAAAAAAATCCACACAGATTATACGGAGTGTTAATCTATTTAATTATAAAGATTGTGTCTTGTATTTTCCAAGAGGGGGATTATGAAAAGGGATAGGAAAATAATGTGAGCTCCTGCTTTTCTTGTTTGTGTTTTTAAAATGAGGGCTAAGGGGTTGACAAGAGTTGATTTAAAAAAAGTGTGTCCCAAAAGTAAAAAATCAAGGTTGTATGAGTGTATTTAATAATCAGTATTATGTGATTTTTATCTCTCAATAGGATTGTTTGTAGTCTTTTGGGACACACTTTTATAAAAAATTAAAGTCAAAGCTCAGTTTTGAGCTATTTTTTTATCCTATAAGTTGGGTAAAAAGGTCATTATTTTCATTTAAATACCTATATTGAAAATGATTAATTTCCATTTTATTTTTAATAGCGTCTATGTCTTCTGGTTTTTTTAGTTCTAATCCTACAATTACGGGTCCTGTTTCTCTATTATTTTTTTTAGTAAATTGAAAATAGGTTATATCATCTTCATTTCCTAATATTTCATTTACAAACTCTTTTAAGGCACCTGGACGTTGTGGAAATTGAATCATAAAATAATGTTTAAACCCTTCGTATAATAAGGAGCGTTCTTTTATTTCTTCTGTTCTTTCTATATCATTATTACTACCGCTTATGATGCAAACTACATTTTTATTTTTTATTTTTTGGCTATAAAAATCTAAGGCTGCAATAGATAATGCTCCAGCAGGCTCTACCACTAGTGCTTCTTCATTATAAAGTCTTAATATTGTGGTACAAACTTTTCCTTCGGGAACTAATACGATATCATCTAATGTGTCTTTACAAATTTGATAAGTAAGATTTCCTACTTGTTTAACGGCAGCTCCATCTACAAATTTATCAATTGATTCTAACATAACGTTACTTCCTTTCTCAAGTGCAACTTTCATAGAAGGAGCTCCTAAAGGTTCTACTCCTATTATTTTTGTTTCAGGACTGAGTTTTTTAAAAACGTTTATAATTCCTGAAGCAAATCCTCCTCCTCCTATAGGAACAAAAACATAATCTATTTTTGTTGTTGATTGTTCTAAAATTTCTAGGGCAACGGTTCCTTGACCTGCTATAACTTTTAAATCATCAAAGGGATGAACAAAGGTCTTATTGTTTTTGTTAGCATCTTCAATTGCTTTTTGGTAAGCATCATCAAAAGTATCGCCTATGAGTTGAATTTCTACATATGATTTACCAAATAATTGTACTTGTTTTACTTTTTGTTTTGGCGTTGTTTTAGGCATGTATATTTTGCCATAAATCTTTAGGTGATTACAAGAAAAAGCAACTCCTTGTGCATGATTACCAGCACTTGCACAGACAATTCCTTTTTGACGTTCTTCTGTATTTAATGAACTTATTTTATTATAAGCTCCTCTTATTTTAAAAGAACGAACAACTTGTAAATCTTCTCTTTTTAAAAAGATGTTTGCTTTATATTGTTCTGATATATTTACATTTTGAAATAATGGAGTAGTATTTACTACTCCACTTAATTGATTCTTAGCTAAGATTGTTTCTTCATATAAGTTCATATTGAAGTTCTTTTTTGAATTAGAATTATCAGTTACTATCGTTTTCATCTCGGTCATAGCAGAGCGTAATTTAGCTCCACAAATTTCAATAGAATGATTTCTAATTGCTGCATTGATGGTAACTAATTCAAAATTATCTATACTTTTACTCGTTTGATTGTTATATTTTTCGCCTATTAAATAGGATTCTATTTTTTCCATAAAATTAGCTAACAGGGGCTTACAAGCATGATCAAATAAATAACAGCCATATTCTGCTGTATCAGAAATTACTCGATTCATTTCAAATAATTTTTTTCTAGCAATGGTATTAGCTATTAACGGTGCTTCATGTAAGGATTCGTAATAAGCGGATTCTTCTTTTATTCCTGCTGCTACCATAGTTTCGTATGCTAACTCTACTCCTGCTTTTACAAAAGCAACCAGAAGGGTACCATGATCAAAATAGTCTTGTTCTGTAATTTCTTGACTTGTAGCGGTTGTTTTTTCAAAAGCAGTTTCTGCTGTAGCGGCTCTCCATGATAATAAGTTTTTATCTCCTGCTGCCCAATCTTCCATCATTGTTTTAGAAAACTTACCTGACAAAATATCATCCATATGTTTGTTAAACAAAGGAGTCATAATTTTTTTTAATTCTTCAGAAAGTTTAAAAGCTTCTATTTTAGCGGTATTCGAAAGACGGTCCATCATGTTTGTTATCCCTCCTATTTTCAAGGCTTCTGTAATTACTTCCCATCCGTACTGAACTAGTTTAGCGGCATATTCAGCGTCTATTCCTTTTTCAATCATCTTATCAAAACATAAAATAGATCCTGTTTGAAGTAAACCGCAAAGAATGGTTTGTTCTCCCATTAAATCTGATTTTACTTCTGCTACGAATGACGATTTTAAAACTCCTGCTCGATGCCCTCCTGTACCTACACAATATGCTTTGGCTATTTCTAATCCGTCTTGATTAGGATCATTTTCTGTATGAACGGCTATTAATGTAGGAACTCCAAAACCTCTTAAATATTCATTCCGTAATTCAGATCCTGGTGATTTAGGTGCAATCATAACGACCGTAATATCTTCTCTAATCTTAACTCCTTCTTCTACAATATTAAATCCGTGAGAATAGGAAAGACAAGCTCCTTTTTTCATCAAGGGAATTATTTTCTTTACAACATTTGTATGTTGCTTGTCTGGTGTTAGGTTAGATACAAGATCAGCTGTTGGTATTAATTCTTCAAAGGTCCCTACTTCAAATCCATTAGAAGTTGCTTTTACATAAGATTCTCTTTTATTTTCTATAGCTTCTTTACGAAGGGCATAGGCTACATTAAGTCCACTATCTCTTAAATTTTGCCCTTGTGCTAAACCTTGTGCTCCACAACCTATAATGATAATTTTTTTATTTAAAAGTTTATTTACTCCATTTACAAATTCATTTTTATCCATGAATTCGCACTTGGCTAATTCCTGTACCTTTAATCTGTGTGGTAAAGTGTTAAAATAATTTTCCATAATATTTTATTTTTTATTGTGTTGTTTATAATCCAAAGCTTGTTACAAATGGTTCATTTGTACTCTGTGAAATTAAAGTTGAATTCTTTTTTTCTAATTCGGTTACTTTTTGATGAATTCCTTTACTATCTTTAATGATGGCTATACGTGAACTTCTAACAAATTCGATAAGTTGATATTCTTCTAATTTTTTTAGCAATTTTTCTATTTCATCTTGTTGACCTGTGGTTTCAAAAACGGTATAATCTTCTCTAATAACTACTGCTCTAGCGCCATATTCACGTAATAATCGTTCTACTCTTACTTCTTTCATTGTAACTGAGGTAGGAACTTTGTATAAAGCCATTTGTTGCCAAATAATTTCATCATTAGTATTGTAAAAAACTTTTAAAACATCTATTAATTTTTCTAATTGTCTAGCTAAATTTTTAATCTTTTCTTCTGTTTCATTTATTACTAATGTGAATCTATAAATGTTTGGAATTTCACTAGGTGATGTATTTAAACTTTCGATATTAATTTTCCTTCTTGAAAAAAGAATCGAAATTTTTGTAATCAATCCTATATGATTTTCAGTATAAATCGTTAATGTATATTCTTTTTCATAATCTAATTTTTATATTTCTTCTTTAGATAAAACGATTTGCGCAACTCCTCTTCCTTGTGGTACCATAGGAAATACATTGTCTTCTTTTGCTACTTTTATTTCTAATAAATAGGCTTTTTCATATACTAAAAATTCTTGTAATGCTTGTTTTAAAAGCCTTCTTTCTGCTACTTGTGCTCCTTTTATCCTATAGCCTTTTGCGACTTGGACAAAATCAGGACTTTGAATATCTGTAAATGAATATCTTTTTTCGTGAAATAATTCTTGCCATTGGCGAACCATTCCTAAAAAACTATTATTCAGAATCAGTATTTTTACATTGGGTTGATATTGCATTATAGTTCCTAATTCTTGAATGTTCATTTGAGCTCCTCCATCTCCCATAATTGCAATAACTTGTCTTTTAGGTGCACCGTATTTAGCTCCTATTGCCGCTGGCAGAGCAAATCCCATAGTACCTAAACCACCGCTTGTAATGTTACTTCTAGTCTGATTTTGTGAAGCATATCTACAAGCTACCATTTGATGTTGTCCTACATCAGTTACTATAATTGCATTACCACTAGTTAATTCATTAAGTACTTGAATTACTTCTGCCATAGTAAGTTCTCCTTCAGTAGGAAAAAGTTCTTTTTGAATTAATAAGGTATTTTCTTTTTCTTTTTTTATTCTGAATTCTTTCATCCAGTCAGGATGTGTATTCTGGTTGAGTAATTCTGTTACTTGAACTAGTGTTTCTTTGCAATCTCCCCAGACAGGTACGGTTGTTTGAACGTTTTTATCAACCTCAGCAGGGTCTATATCAAAATGAATTATTTTAGCTTGTTTTGCATACATATCCAATCTACCGGTAACTCTATCATCAAACCGCATTCCCACAGCTATTAAAACATCACATTCATTGGTTAAATAATTAGGGGCATAATTTCCGTGCATACCTACCATTCCTACAGCTAATGGGTGACTGGTAGGTATTGCACTCATCCCCATTATGGTCCAAGCAGTAGGAAGTCCTGCTTTTTCAATAAATTTTAGAAATTCTTTTTCTGCATTGCCTAGGATTACTCCTTGCCCAAACACGACTAATGGCTTCTTGGCTTGATTGATTAATTGGGCTGCTTTTTCTATGTATTCTGGTCTTATGACGGGTTTTTCTCTATAACTTCTTACATAATGACATGGTTTATACCCTTTGTATTCAAAGAATTGAAGTTGCGCATTTTTAGTTATATCTATTAATACGGGACCTGGTCTTCCGGTACTTGCTAAATAAAAAGCTTTGGCTAGTACATCTGGAATTTCATTTGCATCTGTAATTTGATAATTCCATTTAGTTACTGGTGTTGAAATATTAACAATATCTGTTTCTTGAAAAGCATCTGTTCCTAACAAATGAGCAAAGACTTGACCTGTGATACATACAAGTGGTGTAGAATCTATCATAGCATCTGCTAAACCTGTTACTAAATTAGTAGCTCCTGGTCCACTGGTTGCAAATACGACCCCTGTTTTTCCACTAGCTCTTGAAAAACCTTGTGCTGCATGAATTGCTCCTTGCTCATGTCTTACTAAAATATGTTGTATCTGCTCGTTATAATCAAATAAGGCATCATAAATGGGCATAATAGCGCCACCTGGATAACCAAAAATAGTTGTAACCTGTTCTGAAAGTAGGGCATCTAATACGGCTATACTTCCAGAAGTTTGTATTGCCTCTCTTAAAGGCGGAGTAACTTGTTCTATTCTTTTTGTTTCCATAATTCTATTTTTTAGATAGTATGGGGTTATTAATTATTTTTAATCGGTAACACATCCTTGAGAGGCATCCGTAACTAATTTTGCATATTTATATAAAACACCTTGGTTAACTTTTAATTTCGGTTGCTGCCATTGTAATGTTCGTTTATGAAGTTCTTCTTTAGATATAGATAAATGGAGTTTATTATTTTTAGCATCTATTTCTATTATATCACCGTCTTTAACTAATGCTATAGTCCCACCATCAAAAGCTTCTGGTGTAATATGTCCTACTACAAAACCATGTGTCCCTCCACTAAATCTACCATCTGTAATAAGGGCTACGCTTTTACCTAATCCTGCCCCTATAATGGCGGATGTAGGCTTTAACATTTCAGGCATTCCTGGTCCTCCTTTAGGTCCTACATAGCGAATTACTACTACATCTCCAGCTTGAATTTTCTTATTTTCAATTCCTGCAATAAGTTCTTTTTCGCCATCAAATACTTTTGCTGGTCCTGAAAAATATTCACCTTCTTTACCTGTAATTTTTGCTACAGCTCCTTTTTCAGCAAGGTTCCCATATAAGATTTGTAAATGACCTGTATTTTTTAAAGGTGATTCAAGAGGTTTTATAATATTTTGATCGTCAAAATTAATTAATGGAATGTTTTTTAAATTTTCAGCTACTGTTTTTCCTGTTACAGTTATACAATGTCCATGAAGTTTTCCTTTTTCTAAAAGGTATTTTAAAACCATAGGAACTCCTCCTTTTTCATGTAAATTTTGCATTAAATAATTACCTCCTGGTTTAAAATCAGCAATTAAAGGTGTGGTATTACTTATTCTTTGAAAATCATCTTGAGTTATCACAACATTTACACTTTTTGCCATTGCTATAATGTGTAAAACAGCATTAGTACTACCTCCTAAGGCTATTAGCGTAGTGATAGCATTTTCAAAAGCTTCAAAAGTCATGATGTCTTTAGGACAAATGTTATGTTCTAATAATATTTTAATGTAATTTGCAGCGCTTTCGCATTCCTTAATTTTATTTACACTTATAGCAGGATTTGAACTTGAATAAGGTAAACTCATACCTAAAGCTTCTATTGCTATTGCCATCGTATTAGCGGTATACATCCCGCCACAAGCACCTGCTCCAGGGCAGGAATTTTTTATAATTCCTTTAAAGTCTTCTTCTGATATTGTTCCGGCAATTTTTTCTCCTAACGCTTCAAAGGCAGATACAATATTCAAATCTTTGCCTTGGTATTTTCCAGGTGCAATAGTTCCTCCATAAACCATGATAGCAGGTCTATTTAGCCTTCCCATAGCTATAATAGCTCCTGGCATATTTTTATCACAACCAGGAACTGCTATCACAGCATCATAATAATGCCCTGCAACAACACTTTCTATACTATCTGCTATAATTTCTCGGCTGACAAGAGAATAACGCATACCATCTGTTCCATTTGTTATTCCATCACTAATCCCTATTGTATTAAAGATTAGCCCTACCATATCCTCTTCATTTACAGATGCTTTTATATAACTGGCCAAGTGATTTAAATGCATGTTACAGGTATTGCCATCATATCCCATTGAGGCTATACCTACAAAAGGTTGCTTTAATTGATCATCGCTTAGGCCTATCCCGTATAACATAGCTTGAGCAGCTGGTTGTGTAGGATCTTGGGTAATCGTTTTGCTGTATTTATTTAATTCCATTATTAAAATTTTGCTTCTAGTGAGTGTGCTTTTTCGGTAACTAAATTTTTATAAGCTTGTTGAAGTTTTCTTCCTAGTGAATTTTCCCATTGAAGAGGAAATTTTTGATGATTTAATGAGTCAACTCCAATAATTTCAGCTGCTGTTCCGCAAAGGAAAGCGCTATCTGCTTTTTCTAATTCTTCTGGTAAATAAAGCCCTTCTATCACTTCTATTTTTAATTCTTTACACAACTGCATTACGGTAGCTCTTGTAATACCTGGTAAAATGTTTCCTAATTGAGGTGTGAATAACTTTCTATCTTTTTCAAAAAAATAAATTTGCTCCTGGTCCTTCAGCTAAAAAACCATCACTATCTAATAATAAAGCTTCATCAAATCCTTTAGCTTTAGCTTCTGAAGATGCTAATATTGAATTTACATAATGCCCACAAACTTTTGCTTCTATTTTTGTTGATCGTGGATGAGGTCTACAAAATGATGAAACTCCTAGATTTAATCTTTTTTCACCTAAATAAGCTCCCCACTCCCAAGCACATATCATTAATGAAACTTGATTAGGGGTACTTAATCCCATATTAGGACTACAAAAAACTAGAGGTCGTATATAAGCATCTGTAAAATTGTTACGTTCTAATAACTCATAAGTCTTTTGGGTTAATTCTTTACTATCAAATTCAAAAGGTATATTAATTAATTCACTAGATTTCTTAAGGCGTTCATAGTGTTCATCTGATTTAAAAATTTTTGTACCATTAGGAGTGTTGTAAGCTCTTATTCCTTCAAATACACCATAGCCATAGTGTAGAGTTTGACCATATAGATCTGAAAACGTTTTTTCTGACTTTAAGAATTCACCATTTAAATATAAAATATGGTTTTCATTGTAGTATAAGTTATTAGTTGGAGCAAAGGTTTCTGATGCTGTTGTCATAATATATAGAATTATTTTTTTAAATTGTTTTGTAATATTTTATTTCAATCACGAATGTATGGTTAGATGTTTTTTTATAAATGATGAAAAAATATTATTTACAATGCTTTAAAAAGGTATTACACGGGGTAATCTATTGTAAATAAAGGCTTTTCACTAATTATTTTTATGATGTTAAACTTTTTGTTTTTTTAAAACAAAAAACATTTTTACTATTTTTTTAACAAATAAAATACCGCCCCAATAGATTTATCTATCAGGTAAAAGAGATTTTATTAAAAATATTTAACTAAAAAGACTAGCTAATAATATAGATGTAGACTATTGAGAAAATAATAGAAGAAGTAGAAGAAGTGTAATGTATTATATGATTTAAAGATAAATCCCATTGTCGCATTTTCTGCTTATTAAAACCTGTTTTCATTTTTGTAATTTTTGTAATTTATAAATAAAAAAGCCTCCTTGTAAAAGGAGGCTTTTTGTTATATTTTTATATTTAAATTTTATTATAGATACATAACACCCCCTGTCCCTATTGTATAAATAATAGTGATAATAATGACAGTAATAATGTTATTAAAATTTTTCATTCTTTTCTTTGTTGCGCACAAATTTATAAAAAAATAAATACAATACAATATGTTATCTAAAAAACATTCAGAAAACTACTGAAAATCAAGAAGGTTATTTACCAATCGCCTCCTGCTCCGCCTCCTGAAAAACCGCCGCCTCCAAAGCCGCCTCCAAAGCCACCGCTATCTCCCCAACTAGTTTCTCCTGAAGACCAACTACTCCCACCGCGTCCCATACGGCTCAAAATAATGATATCTCCTAAATCTAATCCTCCACCTCCCCCGTGATTATTCCCATTTCCTTTACTTTTAGAAATGATAATAAGAAGTACGATTACAATAAATAAGAATAAGAGGACACCTTCTATATCAATTCCTTCTTCTTTCTTTTGTTCTGCTTTGAATTTACCTTTTAAAGCTTGAATAATAGCATCTGTCCCTTCATCAACTCCTGCATAATAATTACCTTTTTTAAATTGAGGTATTATGTAATTACGAACAATTTCACCTGTCACACCTGCTGTTAAACGATCTTCAACCCCATAACCTGGCGAAATCCAAATTTTTCGTTCTTTTTAGCGAGTAGCAAAATAACTCCATTATCTTTCTTCGCATCTCCAATTCCCCAAGTATGTGCCCATCGAGGTGCTAATAAACCTATATTTTCTCCTTTAAGTGTTTCAATAGAAATAAATATTATTTGAGTACTCGTAGAATCTGAATACTTAATTAATTTTTCTTCCACCTTTTTACTTTCGCTATTTGATAATATTTTAGCATAATCGTAAACACTGGTTTGATTTTTTGGTTTGGGAGGAATATCAAATTGTGCCCAAGAAAAGCTAACAAAATGTAGTAGGACAAATAGGAATAATCCTAGTGTATATTTTTTTATTTGAGGTTTGATATTTTTCATTTTAACCTTTAGATATAGTATCAGGTAATTCATTTTTATCTGTTTCAATCCACGGAAAATGTTTTTGTAACTGTATTCCTGCTTTCAAAATACCTTGAATCAATCCTTGCTTAAAATTTCCTTGTTTAAATTCTTGCAGGATTGTATCACGGGTACTTTCCCAAAAGTCTGCTGACACTGCATTATTTATACCTTGATCTCCATAAATAGCAAATGTTTTAGATTCTACTGCTATGTATAGTAGTACTCCGTTACGTAATTGGGTCTGATCCATTTTTAAAAAATAAAACACCTCTTTAGCGCGTTCTAAGGCTACTAAAGAAGTGTTTTTTTCTATATGTACCCGGATCTCACCAGAGGTTAATGATTCAGCTGATCGGATAGCTTCTACGATAGCTTCTTCATCTGTTTTTGACAAGAAATCTTCTACGGTTGACATTATTTTTTTCCGCTTTATCATCAAAATTAAAATCTACTTTTGGAGCATTTTGTGCTTGTGGTTCTGCATCAAAATACGGTTTTTCTTTAAAGCCAAACCAACCAGTAAAAATACTATTAGGAAATATACTTACGTGATTATTATAAGGTTTTATAGCTTCATTAAAACGAGTTCTTGCCGTTTGAATTGTATTTTCAGTACTGGTAAGCTCATCTTGTAATTTTAGGAAATTTTCATTTGCTTTTAATTGTGGGTACTGTTCTACTGTAACTAATAAACGAGATAATGCAGAAGAAACACCACTTTGCGCTTGATTAAACTGTGTTAACTGTTCAGGGGTAATATTTGTGGGATCAACCGTTATTTGTGTGGCTTTCGAACGAGCCTCCATAACTGCCGTTAAAGTTCCTTTTTCAAAATCAGCAGCTCCTTTTACGGTATTAACTAAATTACCAATCAAATCATTACGACGTTGATAAGAAGTTTGTACATTACCCCAAGCCTCTTTTACATTTTGATCTAACGCTACTGCTGTGTTGTTAATTCCTTTAAAATATGAGTATCCAATTAAAATTAATACTCCAATAATAATCCAAGGCAAAAATCTTCTCATAGTTGTTAAAATTTAATTTTTAGAATCTGGTTTTCGTTTTGTATAAAAAGGAAAAATAAACCTCCTACTAGAAATAATTTCCATACTAAATAAACATATTCGTTTGTTTTAAAATTGAAAATCATATATTCTGACGAACCTTGTGCTATTTTATTAATTAAACTAAACAACACAAGGACTGCTAACACTAGATAAATATAATATAGTTTTTTCATACGTAACTATTTTAAACAGTTAGTCGAAACAAAGCATTCGTTGTTACATCTTTTATCTAGTTTCAATTACAAAGCATTTTTTATACTTAATAATTGTTGTTTTATAGATTCTAATTTATGAATGATGGCTAATTTATCTAAAGCTGTTTTTTGTCCTTCTTTCAGATGAATTTTTGCTCCTTCTAAGGTAAAACCTCTTTCTTTTACTAAATGATAAATTAACTCTAGGTTTTTTATATCTTCAGGAGTAAACAACCTGTTCCCTTTAGCATTTTTCTTAGGTCTTAAGACATCAAATTCTTTATCCCAAAAACGAATAAGGGATTGATTTACGCCAAAAGCTGTAGCTACTTCACCCATAGTATAGTAACGTTTATTTTCAGGAAGGTTTATATTCATTTTTTCAATATTCTGTTAACTAAACGGTAAAAAATTAGTCAAATGACTGATTCTCTTGTGTTGCCATTTTAGCAATAGCGGTATACTCAACAGCCGAAATATTTCCGTAATAAAAGTTAATAGGATTTACTACACTTCCGTTTTTATGGACTTCATAATGTAAATGAGGCGCTTGACTACGTCCTGTACTTCCTACAAAACCAATTATATCGCCTCTTTTTACTCTTCTACCTGGTCTACAATTATAGCGACTCAAGTGTGCATATAAGGTTTCATATCCAAATCCATGATTAATAACAATATGATTTCCAAAACCAGAAGCTCCCGCATCAGCTCTACGTACTACTCCGTCTCCAGTAGCAAATACAGGGGTCCCTGTTGGAGCCGTAAAGTCCATTCCTTTGTGCATTTTTCTTGCTTTTGTAAAGGGGTCACTTCGGTAACCAAAACCAGAAGCCATACGTTTTAACTGCTCATTTTTAACAGGTTGTATAGCAGGAATTGATCCTAGAAAACGATCTTTAGATTTAGCTAAAGACAAAATTTTATCTAACGATTTTGATTGATCAACTAAACTTTTTGAAAGACCGGAAAGCCTTGTTTCTGTACTTACTATTAATTGTTCATTGTTCATAGCAAGTAAATTCTTGAAACGCACTTTGGAGATAATTTTCTTATCCTCATTTGTTTCACCAGGACTTGCCATATTAAAATAAACCTTATATATATTATTATCCCGTTCTTCTATACTAGCTAGTACTTCATTTAGCTGATCAATTTTTTTATTAAGGATAACATAGTTTAACTTTAAATTTTCTAACTCTCTAGCCTGCATTTTGTCTTTAGGTGTACTAAAATATCCTAAATCTGATATTAAAAAGAAAAACAAAAATCCAAAAAGCATAGAAGCAAATAAAAATAATATTCCAACTCCTACTTTTCTTCCTTTTTTTGGTTTTATTTTTCTGTAAGCTAGACTCTCTGTGTCGTAGTAATACTTAACTTTTTTCGACATAATTTTAATTAAAAATCCTATTTTTGCACTCGTTATGACAAAGTAACAATTATTATACGAATAATCTAGAAAAAATGTTTCAAAAATTAATATAAACAGATCCTTTTTTTGAAGTATTATTATTTCAGTCTTTCGTATCATTTATTCCGCTGTCGTTAGCTACTTCTTGAAGGAAGTTATAAGAAGAACGTCATCAGGACTAAAAAGAAAAATAGAAATTTTTAAAGATATTTTTTTAGTTTAAACAAGATTTAGAGTAAACACTTTAAACTTTTAAACTTTAAACTTTTAAACAAAAGATTAATGAAATCACAAGACATTCGCAAAGCGTATTTAGATTTTTTTAAAAGCAAAGATCATTTAATTGTGCCTTCTGCACCAATCGTGTTAAAAGATGACCCTACCTTGATGTTTAATAATTCAGGAATGGCACAGTTTAAAGAATTTTTCTTAGGTAATGGAACGCCTAAAAGTCCTCGTATAGCCGATACACAAAAATGTCTTCGTGTTTCTGGAAAACACAATGATTTAGAAGATGTTGGTTTTGACACTTACCACCATACAATGTTTGAAATGTTAGGGAACTGGTCATTTGGTGATTATTTTAAGAAAGAAGCACTAGCTTGGGCTTGGGAATTCTTAACTGAAGTTTTAAAATTAGACAAAGACCGCTTATATGTTTCTGTTTTTGAAGGTAATCCTGAAGAAAATGTACCTTTTGATCAAGAAGCATTTGATATTTGGAAACAATATGTAGCCGAAGACCGAATTATTTTAGGAAACAAGAAAGATAATTTTTGGGAAATGGGGGATCAAGGTCCTTGCGGTCCTTGCTCTGAAATTCATATAGATTTACGTAGTGATGAAGAACGATCTAAAGTTTCTGGTAGAGATCTAGTAAATCAAGATGATCCACAAGTAGTAGAAATTTGGAATAATGTATTCATGGAATTCAACCGTAAAGCGGATAAAAGCTTGGAAAAATTACCTGCACAACACGTAGATACGGGAATGGGATTTGAACGTTTATGTATGGCTATGCAAGGCGTAACATCTAATTATGACACAGATGTTTTTACTCCATTAATTGAAAAAGTAAGTCTAATTACGGGTTTAAAATATACTAATAACGAAATTAAAGATATTACAGAGGAGCAAAACAAAATTAATATTGCTATTCGTGTAATTGTAGACCACGTTCGTGCAGTAGCATTTGCTATTGCAGATGGTCAGTTACCATCTAATACGGGAGCTGGTTATGTAATCCGTCGTATTTTACGTCGTGCTATTCGTTACGGTTTTACTTTCTTAAACAAAAAAGAACCATTTATTAATGAATTAGTAGGGGTTTTAGCTAATCAGATGGGGGAATTTTTCCCAGAAATAAAAGCGCAACAAAATTTAGTAACACAAGTAATCCGTGAAGAAGAAGCTTCTTTCTTACGCACATTAGAACAAGGATTACAATTATTAGAAAAGGTGGTTACTGAAACAGCTGGAAATGAAGTAAAAGGCGAAAAAGTATTTGAATTATATGATACTTTTGGATTCCCTAAAGATTTAACCGCTTTAATTTTAAAAGAAAAAGGATATTCATACAATGAAGAGGAATTTGAAGCAGAATTAGAAAAACAAAAAGCACGTTCACGTGCTGCTTCTGAAATTTCAACAGAGGACTGGAATGTTTTAGTTGATGGAAATGTGGAAACATTTGTTGGTTATGATCAAACGGAAAACGAAGTAAAAATTACCCGTATCCGCAAAGTAGATTCTAAGAAAGATGGTATTTTATACCAAATTGTTTTAGACAATACCCCTTTTTACCCTGAAGGAGGTGGACAAGTAGGTGATAAAGGAACTTTAATTTCAGCTAACGAGTCTATTGAAATCATTGATACTAAAAAGAAAATAACTTAATTTTACATTTTGCAAAACGTTTACCCGAAAATATAAATGCTACTTTCCAAGCAAAAGTAAATACAGATTTACGTGATTTGTGCGCAAGCAACCACTCAGCTACACACTTGCTACATCAGGCGTTACGCAGTGTTTTAGGAACACATGTAGAGCAAAAAGGGTCATTAGTATCACCTAATTATTTACGTTTTGACTTTTCACATTTCTCTAAAGTAACAGATGAAGAGTTAAAACAAGTAGAAGATTTTGTAAATGCGCGTATTCAAGAACAATTACCTTTAATTGAAAGAAGAAGTATTCCTTTTACACAAGCAATTGAAGAAGGTGCTATGGCATTATTTGGCGAAAAGTATGGAGATAACGTTCGCGCTATCAAATTTGGTCAAAGCATGGAATTATGCGGAGGAATTCACGTAAAAAACACAGCAGATATTTGGTATTTTAAAATTGTTTCTGAAAGTGCTGTAGCAGCAGGTATTCGTCGTGTGGAGGCGATTACAAATAATGCAGTGAAAGCTTTTTTTGCTAAACAAGAAAATGTAATGACAGAGGTAAAAGAGTTATTAAAAAACCCACAAGATATAATTAAATCAGTAGTTTCATTACAAGATGAAAACACTAAATTAAAAAAACAAATAGAACAATTATTAAAAGAAAAAACCAAAAATCTAAAAGCAGAATTAGCTTCTCAAATACAAACGATCAATGAAATTGATTTCTTAGCTTCTCAAGTTGATTTAGATGCAAATGGGGCGAAAGATTTAGCTTACGAATTAGGACAAAATAAAAATAATTTATTCGTTGTATTAGCTACTGTTAACGAAGACAAACCTATGTTAACTTGCTACATTTCTAAAGAATTAGTAGAAACTAAAAATTTAAATGCCAGCCAGGTCGTTCGCGAATTAGGAAAACATATTCAAGGCGGCGGCGGCGGACAGCCTTTCTTTGCTACTGCTGGAGGAAAATATGTAGCTGGAATTAAAGAGGCCTTAGAAAAGGCAGTAGAGTTTATAGATAAATAAGGTATAAAAATCTGTACGATTATATAATTATTAACAAATAGAGGGGCTTTTAAAGCCCCTCTATTTATTAATAATACACCAGTACTATATATGAATTTATTTCACAATTAATTTAAAGGTCTGTTGATATTTTTGACTGTGTATAATTCCTAAATAGAGTCCTTGAGGAATATTTAGTAAAATTTTATTTTCATTTAAATTCAACTCTGAATCAATAATTTTAGCACCATTCATTTCATATATACTAAAAGAAACTTTTTCTTTTAAATCAGTTGGCAACACTAGATTTAATATTTGACCTATCTTGATTGGATTGGGGTAAATACTTATATTTTTAATTAAGGATACTTCATCCGCTTTTAAAGCGGTATCACTACCTATTACAAATTGACTAAAACTAGTTATATTTAATCCTGAATCAAATTTTAATTTTGTATCTAATCCTGAACCTGAAATACTGTCTGCAATATCTATATGACTTCCCCACGTATTTCCAAAATCATTACTTCCTCGTTTAAAAAGTTTATAATTCATTGGATTCATATCCTGAGTAAAACTATTTATTCCGTAAAATGATATTGATTTAAGAGGAGTAAACACGGTATTTATCCCATAATTATTTACAATTGTATAAAAGTTATAATTTGTACCAATAGAAGGCAATTCATCTGGATTAATATTTCCTTTTGAAACCCAAACATCTCCATTAGGATAAGTTCCTGAAGCAAATTCAAGTGTTAATCCTGTAGAGGTAAAATCTTTAATTCCTGCTGAATTTACATTTATTTTTTCACTAACTCCCTCAAATATTGAAGCTTTAGAGATAGATCGTGAATAACCACTCCCTTTATAAGTAGCATATTTATTTGAATTATTTTTATTAAGTGTAATATTTCCTACAGATTCATTAAACTGATAATAAGCTACTAATCCTGTAAGAATTGGATCTCCCGAAATACTTTTAGTTAAATGCCTCCATTTACGAATTTCATCTATAGTTAAAGCCCTATTCCAAATACAAACTTCATCCATTTCCATATTTGTATAACGATCAGATCTTCCTCTTCCGTACGTTCCTAAAAATAATTGAGTAAAGTTTTCTAAAGACATAGCTGTATTTACCACACTTTCTTTTCCATTAACATAAATCTTTACATTGGTACCATTACTAACTAATGCTACATAAGACCATTGTCCGGCAGGAGCTTGTAAACCTGAGTTCCAACTCCAGGTAGGATGAAATCCTATTGAGTTATTTCCTCCTAAAAAGTTTAATCCAAAGGCATTTGGATCATTTTGTGACATAAAAATAGCGCTATAATCAGGTTGAATACCATTAGGTTTTATCCAACAAGAAAAAGTAAAAGCGTTTTTATTAAGATTTAAATTATCAACTAAAACGTAATCAGCATTTGTATTTCCAGTTAGATTAACTGAATTTCCTGGAATTTTATCAGGATTTGATGTCCCACAAACATTATTAACTTCAATAAAGTTAGGCAAAGTTTGTGTACTGGTTCCGTAAGCATCTGTGATAGTTAATGTAACATTATAAAACCCGTTAGGTGCTCCTGCATAAGAAACAACTGGGTTTTCTTCATTAGACGTTGACGGTGTACCTCCAGGAAAGTTCCATTGCCAAGTTGCAGAAGCATTTCTTATAACGGAATAGTCTTTGAATTTGAGAGTTTCTACTGCTCCACAACTTATTTTATTTGTATTAACTGAAATTAAGGCGTTTGGAGGACTTATTTCATATAAATCATGTTCAAAAGCACCGCGTGATGTACCTATTTTCAGTTTATTTTCATTATAGTTAATGTGCATAAAACGAATTTCACACGTTGGCAATCCGTTTCCTAAGATGGCCCAATTAGACATTGTATTATTGCGATAAAAAACACCTGCTTTATTAGCCACATATACTCCTCCATTTGAACCTCTTTGATAAATGATCTTAGTAATTGGCGAACTTGTTAAAATAGAGTTTGTTAAATTCATCCAAGTAACACCTCCATCTATTGATTTTACAATTTTGCAAGCAGTTTGTACTCCACTGTACGTAACCCAAATTTCATTTGGATTTTCGTCACCTATAGCAATATCTGAAATATTGGTTTGATTTATAGTAGCAGTTAAGCTAGGTGTAATATTAGTCCATGTTAAACCATCATCCGTTGTTTTCCATAATTTATTATTAGACAATCCTTCTACTACAATCATTGTATTAGAGTTTTTAACTGATATTTTTTCTCTAAAAACCTGATTAGTAAAAGTCTTAATTATCCTTACACTTGCTCCATTATCTTCTGTTTTTATTAAAGAATTTTTCCATGTTGCTAAATTAGGGTTTCCATTAGGATACTGTCCTGCATGATGGGTTATAAGTGTATAATACTTATTAGGATGAAATTCCATTTGATTAAAATAACTATAGATTCCACCGTTATCTAGGTAATTAGATTCATTAATTAAAGTATGAGGTCCTGTTCTAAAATATCTATAATTACTATATCCATTACTATAAATATACCTATCATCTAATGGATTTACATCTGTATTTCCTTGGTCTGCTCCTGAACCATTGTACCAATCAAATCCATTGTACGTTTCTTTAATCATTACAGGACCATGATTATTACCTGATGCTACTAAATTACTCTTAAAAGCACTGCCAAATCCCCATAATTCATGATTACTGATACTATTAGTAACAGTTCTTAATGTAGTTCCAAAATCAGTTGATGTTACAGCTTCACCATCGCTACCAAGTAATATGATTCCATTCACAAAATCCGTAGCCCTTAAATCAGTGTGTGTAGCTCCATTTTGTACGGTAAAACTTACTCCATTATCATTAGAATAATGAATTTTATTATTTCCATAACTGCCATAAATAATTTTATTCTCATCCGTTCTATCCATTTGAATATCTCCATGATGTAAAACGGGAGCATGGGCATAAGGATCTCCTACACCTGTAGCAATATTAATACGTGATAATTCAATAACTCCTGTAGTTTTATTAATTTTATATAAATGAACAGCATTATGAGCATAAGCAGAATTACCTGTTCCTACAGCAACATAAATTGAATTTAAATTGTTTTTAGGTGTAAAAATCTTACACCAACCAATAACTTGTCCATTAGCTGATGAATCTAAAGTAATATTTTGTAAAACAGAAAAATTTGCTCCTTGATTAGTAGAACGATAAAGAGAAAAATTATTTCCGTTTGAAAGATTTACAAAATATACATTATTAGGATTATTTGAATCCCATTCTAACATTTCACCATGAATTGAACAATCCCAAATAGAATAATTAGAGAGACCTGTTTGTACAGAATTCCATGTAGTACCTCCATCTATAGTCCTATAAAGAGAGGTCCCCCATCTTGTTATTACGATATCTGGATTTGTTGTAGAAGCTGCAATATCATAAGATGTCCCTGAATAATTAGCAGAAGTCATAGTAGTGGAAGTCCAATTTAATCCACCGTCAACTGATTTTAGTAATCGTTTTGAATTTAAGGCATAAACACGTTGTGAAGAAGCATTACAGACATCAATATCGTTATAAGCAACATCTTCAAAACTACTATCTGTTAATGTCCAATTAATACCTCCATCATTGGTTACCCATAGCCCCCCCTGTAACAAAGGAAACAAACATTTTTTGAGAATTTGTAGGATCTATTCTATTTAAGTAAACATATCCCCCGTGATTTCCTCTTCCTGAATATCCTGTAGTTGCACTATTGACAGGGCCTATTAATTTCCAAGTTCCTACTTGATTAGTTGATGAAATTGCAAAATTAGTACTAATAATAGGTAATTTATTTAAAATAGGCTCTGGCTGAACTATTCCATTATTATCAAGGTAATACAATTTTGATTTTAACCAATCTTCACCAATATTTCGTGTCTTACTTTCTTCCCATTTATGTTTACCAAAATATTTATCATAATTTTGTTTCACATCAAAATAGTTACTTCCTTCTTTTAACTGAGAAAACCAAAACTGTTTCTTATGCTTTACTTCATATTCAAAATCTTCATTTTCTTCATTCTTTTTGTTTAATTTTTGAGTTTGCTGGGCAAAAACAACATAACAACTAAGTAATACACTTAGCAATAAGTACTTTTTGTTCATAAATATAGATTATTCATCATTTGTAGTTGCTACCAAATGTATAAAAAAATCCTCTAGATTTCTGACAACTAACTCTTTATCATACTTAAAATATAGTTTTTCAAGCTCTAAATATTCTTTTTTAATCTTTTTACAGATATTTCCTGCAAAATTTCTAAAAGTTCATTTTCATCATTATAAAATAAGTTATGCCAATCCATTTTGGGATAACTTTTGGGAAATAGTCCTATTTTTCCATTATAAATACAATCTGCTTCAGCACCACTTACTTTTGTTTGACCATATACCTCATCAACCCAATAAAAAGAGGTAGCTTGTTTTATGGGACAAAGTAATATATGTGCCTTTGAAATAACTCGGCTATATTCTTCCCAAGGAATAAACTGATGATAATGTGTAATTGATATATTAGAATGTGAATCTTTTTTTAAAGTTTGTAATTCTTTTAAAACTATATTATTTTCTGGTTTACCTAAAAAGGTAAAATGAAGTTTTGATTTAGGTTGTAATTTTCTAAGTATCCTAAAAATCATATCTACATCTTTACGTTTATTAGATACATTTCCTGGCATTACAATTTGAATAACTTCTTCTTTTGGAAGTATAAATTCTTTACAATAATTTAATTGAATTAACTCTGCTTTATCTAAAAATAATCCTTGTTCTTTTATAGTTTTTAAAGCAGAACTAGAAATTACACCTAACTTTTTAGCTTTAGTAATGATTTTTCGCTTAGTAGCTATCTTTTCTTTCCAATATAGTTTTAAAAAGTAGGTTAGTTTTTCTTTGTCTTTATAAATATTTTTCCAAGAGATGTTTCTAAAAAAAAGACTAAAATTGATATTATGAACTAAACATAAAACTGTTTTTTCTTCAAAAAGTTTTTTATAATCATCATAATTTCGATGCATAGTATTAACCACTACCCCGTCATAAGAATAAAAATTTGTTTGAGCAACAGAATTAATTATTGTCAAATATTGTTCTGGAATAGCTGTTAATTTGTCATATACTTTTTTACAAACAAAAAAATGAAAATCTATATGTTTCATTTCTGTAACTAACAAGTACCATTGTTCAAGCAAAGCTGAATGGGTTTCCATTTCTATAAAAGCAATTTTCTTTTTCAAATCTATTCTGTAGGGTTAAACAAAGTTTTAAGGTTCTTTCGATTTAAAGAGTGTATAGAGCCACTTAAAAGTCGGATAAAGTTGTTCATATTTATCACAAAAATAAAGATATTTGCATACTATTTATAAAAAATGAAATATTACATTGTCATACCTGCCCATAACGAAGAAAAGTTCATTAGTTTAACTTTAGAATCACTCGTTAATCAAACAATATTGCCTAAAAAAGTAGTAATAGTTAATGATAACTCTACTGACAAAACGGGAGAAATTGTTCTTTCTTATATTCAAAAACACCCTTGGATCTCCTTAGTTGAAAAAAAATCAGACGCTATTCATTTACCTGGAAGCAAAGTAATTCAAGCGTTTCAAACAGGATTGAATACGTTAGATGAGGAATACGATATTATGGTAAAAGGTGATTCAGATTTAATTTTTCCTACTAATTATTTCGAAACTATACTCAATCATTTTAAAAGTGATCCTGAGATAGGTATGGCTGGAGGATTTGCCTACATAGAGAAAAATGGTGATTGGATTTTAGAAAATTTAACAGATAAAGACCATATACGTGGTGCTTTTAAAGCTTATAGAAAAGAAACTTTTAAACAAATAGGCGGATTAAAACCGGCTATGGGTTGGGATACTGTAGATGAATTACTTTGTAAGTTCTATAATTGGAAAGTAGTAACTGATGAATCACTACATGTCAAACATTTAAAGCCCACGGGGGCTAATTATAATAAGGCATCACGCTATAAACAAGGGGAGGCTTTTTACAGTTTAGGCTATGGTTTTTTAATCACGGCAATTGCCTCTTTAAAGTTAGCCACGCGCAAAGGTAAAGCTCTTTTGTTTTTAGATTATATTAAAGGTTTTTGGAAAGCTAAAATAGAAAAGAAACCTATGCTGGTAACTTCTGAACAAGCCCAATTTGTAAGGGCTTATCGTTGGAAAAAAATGAAAGAAAAACTTTTTAAATAGTTTAAGTAAACAGTAATTAACGATTGTTCTTAAAAAGAATGATTAAAAAATATTATTTTTACCCCTTCGTTTACTTAACCAAATGCTAAAACTGTAAACTGAGCACTACTTTATGATGTTAGTAAGATACTTATCTCAAATAGGAAGATACTTCTTAATGCTACGAGAGATCTTCAAAAAACCTACCAAATGGTCGGTTATGGAAAATTTAATTTTTAAAGAAATAGATGATTTAATATTTGATTCTTTGGGAATCGTATCTTTCATCTCATTTTTCGTAGGAGGAGTGGTTTCTATCCAGACTGCTTTAAATCTTACAAACCCATTAATTCCTAAATATTTAATTGGTTTTGCTACAAGACAATCCGTTATTCTTGAATTTGCACCTACTTTTATCTCTATCATTATGGCTGGTAAAATGGGATCTTTTATTACCTCTAGTATTGGTACGATGCGTGTTACGGAACAAATTGATGCGTTAGAAGTAATGGGCGTTAATTCTTTAAACTACTTAGTTTTCCCAAAGCTAATAGCTTTATTGCTATACCCTTTTGTTATTGGCTTAAGTATGTTTTTAGGAATATTTGGAGGATGGCTTGCTGCTGTGTACGGAGGATTTGCGACAGCAGATGAATTCATGTCTGGTTTACAGGCTGAATTTATATCTTTTCATGTAGTATATGCTTTCATTAAAACCTTTGTTTTTGCTTTTTTATTAGCTACCATACCTTCATTTCATGGTTACTATATGAAAGGAGGTGCTCTAGAAGTAGGTAAAGCAAGTACTGTATCTTTTGTATGGACTTCTGTAGTCATTATTTTATGTAATTATATTTTAACTCAACTTCTTTTAACGAACTAATCATGATAGAAGTCAATAATGTTAAGAAATCATTTGGTGATCAAATGGTCTTAAAAGGAATCAGTACAACACTAGAAGCAGGGAAGACAAATTTAATTATTGGTCAGTCTGGATCAGGAAAAACAGTATTTCTTAAATCGCTTTTAGGAATCCATAAAGTAGACAGTGGAACAATTTCTTTTGATGGTCGTATTTATGAGGAAATGAGTGATAATGATCGTCGGGATTTACGTACCGAGATTGGGATGGTTTTTCAAGGAAGTGCTTTGTTTGACTCCATGACTGTCGAAGAAAACATAGGGTTCCCACTTAAAATGTTTTCAAATAAATCAAAAAAAGAAATTAAAGAACGGGTAGATTTTGTAATAGAGCGTGTAAAACTTGTGAATGCTCACCATAAAAAACCAAGTGAAATATCAGGAGGTATGCAAAAACGTGTTGCTATTGCTCGTGCTATCGTTAACAACCCTAAATATTTATTTTGTGATGAGCCTAATTCTGGACTTGATCCTAAAACAGCTATTGTAATCGATAATCTTATTCAAGAAATCACAAAAGAATATAATATTACAACTGTTATTAACACCCATGATATGAACTCTGTAATGGAAATAGGAGATAAAATTGTATTCCTTAAAAATGGTCTAAAAGCATGGGAAGGAGATAAAACTCAAATTTTTAAAACAGATAATGAAGCCGTTACTGATTTTGTTTATTCTTCTGAATTATTTAAAAAAGTTAGAGAAGCTGTATTAAAAGAAGAGCTTTAAAATAGGAAAAAGGGGTCCGAAAAGTATAATTTTATTTTTGAGTTTAATCGATAAAGGAAAATTAAATAATTTAGCTCAAAAGAATAGTTATTATTAAAACCACTTAAAATTTAAAAGATGGTTATAAACTTTTCGGACAGCCTCTTTCTCTAAACACACAACGATAAGAAATTAATAGGTAAATATAAATCTTGTATATACGGGATCATGATCTGAAATATCTCCTCCAAAATATTGAGCATTAAAACGACTGGTTGGTGTTATATAATCAGGTTGTTTATGGTTTTTGTCTAATAGTATGTAATCTAATGTATTGTTATAATCTTTAAATCCTTGGTATCTTACTACTGTATTTTGGTTAGAATAGGTACCTCTATCTGTTAGTGGATTAAAAGAATAATTATTTATACCATTTAAGATTGCCTTCATCTTTTGATACTCATCAGTCAAGGTATATTCTACATTCATATCTCCTGCATAAATAACAGGTTCTGAATTAGGAATTTTAAAAGATTCTTTAAAATCTTTCATTTCTTCAAATTGCTTTTCACGTGTTAGTCTACCAGGAAAACCAGGTTGTTCAGAAGCAGTATGAGTTCCCATTATATGATATTTTTTTCCATTTTTTTGAACTATAGCATATACTACCCCTCTATTGGTTAATCCTTCTGGTGAATTAATTCTATTTTTAAATACTAATTGATATTTTTTTAGAATAGGATATTTACTTAGGATAATAACTCCTCCATTAATATGAAAAAGCGTATTACCACAATCCCCATAATAACCATCCCAATCATTAGGATATAAAAGAGTTCCTTTACTACTTGTACAATAAAGACCTAATAAAGAAGTCATATAGGGATAAACCGTTTTTATTTTAGCTAAAAAATCATCGCTAAAACGAGCATTAAAACCTTCTTGAATGACTAAAACATCAGGAGTTTCATTTCCTAAATTTGAGATATACTTTTGTAATTCAATGGCTCTCTCTTTACTCTTATATTGAGCTAAAACACTGGGTATTTGATACACATTATAACTCATTACAGAAAATGTTTCAGAAGAGCTAATAAGCCTTTGGGCTGGCATTTCAGAGTTTTCAAGTAAAAATACATTTTCATCTGAGCAAGATACGATGCCTAGAAGACCTAATAAAAATAATAGTTTTTTCATGTTTTAATTTTTGAACAAAACTATATGACTTAGATTAGGAAATTCTTAATTTAAATTTATCTATTATTATATAAATGTTTAAATAATTTATTCACATATTAAGTAAACAATAACATTTTAAGAAAAGGTAAGTGTTTTTTATAAAGGAATTTTATAAAATATAAAAAATAAAGAAGGCTGTCTAAAAATACAAAACCATACGGTGTAGTCCATCAAAGATTAAGACCAACTTTTAATTTTTCAGACAACCTCTTTATAAATAAGTATGTTTTTTAAGAAGGTAAATTTGCTACTACAGTTTTTATATCCTGCTCTTTATTTTTAGGATATATTAATAACACATCATCTTTGTCTACTACTATATAATCTTTTAATCCGTCTATTACTACCAGTTTTTTTCCTTCTGTACGAATAATATTATTATTTGCATTTTCTAGATATACAGTAGCATTTACAACTGCATTATCTTGTTCATCTTTAGGAAGTTTATCATATAATGATCCCCAAGTTCCTAAATCATTCCAATCAAAAGTGGCAGGTAAAACAAATACATTTTGTGCTTTTTCTAAAATAGCATAATCTACAGAAATATTTTGAGCTAATGGATAATTATTCAAAATAAAAGCTGCTTCTTTTTCAGTATTATACATTTCATATCCATTCATAAAATGGGTGTACATAGTAGGTTGAAATTCTTCAAATGCTTTTAAAACACTTTTTACGCTCCAGACAAAAATACCTGCATTCCATAAGAAATTTCTACTTTGTATAAACTTACGAGCTGTTGCATAATCTGGTTTTTCTCTAAATTGCTTAACCTTTTTTATCGGTCGTGAATCTAATTTATCATACTCAATATACCCATAACCTGTATTAGGGAATGTAGGTAAAATACCTAAAGTCATTAAGTTTTCATCACGTTCACAAAAATCAAAGGCATGTTGTAAATTAGCACAGAATTGAACTTCATCTTCAATCCAATGATCAGATGGTGCTACAACAACTACTGCATTAGGATTTTCTTTTTTTATTTTAAGAGTCGCATATAAAATACAAGGTGCTGTATTACGCATGGCAGGCTCTAAAACAACTTGCTCCTGCTTAACTCCAGGTAATTGTTCTAAAACTATGTCATTATAACTTTCATTAGTTAGTATCAAAATATTTTCCTTAGGTATAATTTGTGAAAGCCTTGAAAACGTTTTTTGAATAAGAGTTTCACCTGTTCCTAACATATCATGAAACTGTTTAGGAAATTCTACAGTAGATACAGGCCAAAAACGAGAACCAACTCCACCAGCCATTATAATTGCGTAATAATTTTTGTTCATAGGTTTTAAAAGTAACAAAGTGCGAAGTTACAAAGATTAAAATTAATTTGGCAACAACTCCACTTCAGCATTGGGGTTAAACAAATAAGTTTTTCCAGTACTTAACTCTAAGCATTCAAAGCGTTTTGTACGAAGGGCTATTTTTTTAAAAATTTTACCATTATGAATTCTAAACAGACTTCCAAAAGGAATTTCAAACACATAATGTTTATCATTTTCTGGATCAAATTGTTTGAGCGCTAAAGCTAGGGTAGCATCAGTATCGCTACTGGCTTTTGGATTACGAAAATGCCTTGCTATTAATGATAATAATGAAGGAGGAAATATTTCTGGACGAATAAAAGGAACCATCAATTTTTGAAATGTATGCTTCCACTCTTCTCCATGAGGTTTTATATTTCGCCCATATTTTTCAAATGCAACTAAATGGGCTATCTCATGAATAAGTGTAATTAGAAAACGATATTCATTTTGAGAATAATTAACTGTTATAATATGTCTACCATTACTTTCTCGTCTATAATCTCCATGACGGGTTACCCTTTCATTTACAATTTTTAAATGTACATGATTCGTTTTGATTAATTCAAAACATAAAGGAACAGAATGTTCAGGCAAGTATTTATAGAGAACTTCTTGCATTACTTATCATTCTTGCTTTTTAGATTAAAATTTAATTTTACTATAACTTTCATATAAATTTTATAATCCGAACTCTACTCTTTCAGTTATTAAATTCTTTCAAACAACTGATTTTTTTCTGTTATTAACTTCTCTTTTTAATTATGTTCTATCTTGTTAAAGACTCGTTTTCGTTAAAACTTTATTAGGTTCACAATAAAGATCATCTCCTCTTTTATATTCTTTTTAAGGTGTAGTAGATGACACTTGTAAAACTTTTCCATTATAATATTTATTTCCATTTAAAGAAAAATCAAAAATATAGTTTGCCATTTCAGATGCATTAATAGGAGCTTGGTAACCAGGGAAAGCTTCTTGTAACATTTCAGTTTGTACCGCTCCTAAAGCAAGAACATTAAAAGCAATTCCTTTTTCTTTGTATTCTTCTGCTAATAATTCAGACAAAGTGATAACTGCTCCTTTACTTGAACTATAGGCTGAAAGTCCTGGAAATTTCAGACTTCCTTGTATTCCTCCCATAGAACTAATGGTTATAACATGGCTTCCTTTTTTAAGATAAGGAATACAAATACGAGTTAATGCAGCAACTCCAAAAACGTTTACTTTGTAAACATTTTCAAATTGAGCTGAAGTAATTTGTTCAAAGGGTTTATGTAATAAACTTCCTGCATTATGAATTATGATATCTACTTGTTTCCATGATTTTTCTAAAAAATTTTCAACTTGTCTTAATTCTTCTTCAACAGCTAAATCAAGGGCTAAACAGGTAATGTTTTTATTATCTATTAAAGTCTGCTGTGTTTTACGTGAAATAGCTAATACTTGGTGTCCCGCATTAGCAAATTGCAATGCTAACTCATAGCCTATTCCCCTAGAAGTTCCTGTTATTATAATATTTTTATTTTTCATCTAACTTAATTTCTTTTGTAGCTGCATTAATCATTTTTTCAAGTATAATTTTAGTCTTTTCGGTTACTTTTTGAATATGAGGTATATCCATTTTTTCAAATTCATCTTTTACATGATGGTAAAATTTATAGTTTTCAAAATCAAAAGTAGAGATGGTATGTGCTGGAATATGATACTCTTCGTAAAAAGGATAATTATCTGATGCTTTAAAAAGTTGATATCTACTTTCAACAGGAAGATAACCTACCCATTTTTCACCAGCATATTCATTCATTTTTTTAGCCATATTTGATTTCGTAATACCAGTCATATAAACTAACATTTCTTTCTTATTCATAGGAACTCCTATCATTTCAAAATTGAACATAAAATAAATATCAATTCCTGCATTTTTCATTTTTTTGCTAAATGACGTGATCCTAACAATCCTTTTTCTTCTGCTGTAAACAAAGCAAAAATAATAGATCGTTTGTTATTTTTTTTTCTGAAAAATAGTTTATCATTTCTAACACGGCTGTAGTACCAACTGCATTATCATTCGCTCCATTAGCTATTATATCACCTTCTACTTCTGTAGCATTACCTATATGATCATAATGAGCACCAATAACTACATATTCATTTTTCAAAATAGAATCATTTCCTTGTACAACTCCAACGATATTATAAGCTGGCTTATGATAATCAGACAATCTATCTCTATAGGTCTTATAGAATGGTTTTACTTGATTCTCTTTAAATTGATTTTCTAAAAACATCATTACTCTTTCCATTTCAGGAGTACCTGGTTCTCGTCCTTTATTTACATCTGAAGTTAAAAATTGTAATGTTCTTTCAATTCTTCTATTTTTTTGACTTTCTGTTTGTTGAGCACTCAGATTAATAAAGGAGCTAACTAACAATATGGCTATTAATTTATATACATTCATATTATCCAATTATTTTAAAACTTGTCCTTCTTTATTTGCAATCCATTGTAATTCTACATCTAAATGATTCTGATAGTCTTCTTTTTAGGACTTAAAATAATTTCAGGCATCACACCTCTTCCTTTTATAGGCGATTTTTTAATTACTCCTATTTCCATCATACCTACTCTAAATTTTAACTTAGAATAGGGCAATGTTAAAACAGGGAGTGTTCCTGCTACTGTACTATTAAAAGCCCCTCCTGTTTCTTCTCCTACAAATATGCCTCTTTTTATGTTTTGTAAATTGGCTGAAAGAACACTAGATGCCGAAAAACTTCCTCCATCTATAAGTACATATAATTTCCCTTGATAATTATTATCCTTTGGTTGTAATCTATTAGTTAATTTTGATTTTTGATAATAAAACCCTCTGGGTGATTTTTTTATCGAAAATAAATTTCTAATAGCATATGGAACTATTATAGGTCCTAATGAAATAAGAATTCCTTTTGGAACGTTACGAAACATATTGGTTGTCAAACTTGTTCGATTTGTCACTTTTAGTGTATCGACAAAATTCACAAAATCGGGACTAATATACGTAAATAAATTCTGAATTTCTTCTATGCTTCCCCCTCCATTATTCCGTAAATCAAGTACTAAGGTATTTATTTTTTTAGTATTAATTTCCTTAAATAGAATTTGATAAGCCTTTAACTGTTTCCCTCCAACAAACTTTTTTATACGTAATACGGCAAATGAAGAGTCTTTTGCTGGATAAAGTAATTGTCTTGTAAATTCTTTTTTATTTCATCATATCCAAAAATTGTTTTTTTTATCTCCAATTGCCTTTCTTTTAACAACTTAGCCTCTTTTTGTCTTTTAGAAACTTTTTTTATCGAATCTATAGGCTTTTTTGCAATTTCTTTTTTAAATCCCTTTGTTAATGCAACTCTTGTTAAGAGTTTTTTATATACACTGTCTTTATATAAAAGATCTACTTGTATACTATCTGTAACTATCTTTTCTAATTTAAAATAATGAACAACTTTATTAGCAAAGGCTCGATTATAATACGTCTGATTATAACCATCAGAAGCTTCAGTTCCTGCATATTTGGTAAATAAAAATTGAGGTGTTATTCCTTGAATGCTTTTAACAACAGTTCCTACTTTTATAGTAGGATCTTTAGAATAATTTTGTGTAATAATTAATTCATTATTTATATAAGAAAAACTAAATAACGATAATGGATAAACTCCTCTCTTTTTTAAGACTTTTAATTTATTTGAGTCAATTTGTTTATATAAAGGTTGTATAATTGTATGACCTTGTCTTACACTTGCTACCACTTTACTAATTCCTAAATAAAATTCATTAGGCTTTAAAGGTTCTTTAATAGAACGTTTTAAACTATCAAATTTAAATTTCAAATCTTTTGAGGAAATATACAAATCTAAAGATGGATGAAGTTTAAATAATTTATACTGTACAAAATCTATATCCTTATGTATTTTTTTTACAGACAAAGGCGTATCTATATGTTGATTTATTTTTTGTACAGATTGACAATTTTGAAATAATATAAATATTAATCCTAAAATTAGATTTTTTATCTTTTTAACCATTTTATAGCAGTATTATTTACAGTGAATTATGATACAATCTATTTCTTTTTTGAATACCTTTTTATAGGTTATATCTTTAAATAAAAAAATCCCGAATGTTTTTCAACTCTCGGGATTTTAATTTATTATTATTTATAATTCTTAAGCTAACATCGTCACTGGATTTTCCATATAAGCTTTGAAAGTCTGTAAAAACTGAGCTCCTGTAGCACCATCTACTGTTCTATGATCACATGCTAAAGTAACTGTCATAGTATTACCTATTACAATTTGTCCATTTTTAACAACTGGTTTTTCAATAATAGCTCCAACTGATAAAATGGCTGAATTAGGTTGATTAATAATAGAAGTAAAAGATTGAATACCAAACATACCTAAGTTAGAAATAGTGAAAGTACTTCCTTCCATTTCACTAGGCAATATTTTTTTACTTTTGCTCTTCCTGCCATATCTTTTACTGATGTTCCTATTTGAGATAAAGTCATCTGATCAGCAAATTTCAAGACTGGAACTACTAAACCATCTTCTACAGCTACTGCAACACCAATATTCACATGATGATTTAAGATCATAGCCTCTTCTCTCCATTGTGAATTTACCTGTGGGTGTTTTTTTAATGCCATAGCTGAAGCTTTAATTACCATATCATTAAATGAAACTTTGGTATTAGGCAAATTATTAATCATGGATCTAGATGCCATTGCATTATCCATATCCAATTCGATTGTTAAATAATAATGAGGTGCCGTAAATTTAGATTCTGATAAACGTTTTGCAATTACTTTACGCATTTGCGAGTTTTTCACTTCTTCTTGATATACTTCGCCTGCTGGTACAAAAGGTTTTACTGCTGCTACAGCTGTTACAGCTTCAACTACTGGGTCAGCTACATTAGTAGTAGTAACTACAGGAACTTGATCTACTAAAGGATTATATCTTTCAACATCTGCTTTAGTAATACGTCCATTTTCTCCTGTACCTTTTACATTAGTTAAATTAATTCCTTTTTCTTGTGCTATTTTTTTAGCTAAAGGAGAAGCAAAAATCCTTCCAATTGTGTTTAAAATTTCTACTTGAGTACTTAATGAAACAGGTTCTACTTTTGATTCAACAATTACCTCTGTTTTAGGAGCGTCAACTGTACCTTCAACTGAGAAATTAGCCAGAACGGCTGAAACATCTGTTCCTGCTGGACCTAAAATTGCTAAAATACTATCCACTGGAGCTGAATCTCCCGCTTTAAGACCTATGTATAATAAAGTACCTGAATTGAATGATTCAAATTCCATAGTAGCTTTATCCGTTTCTATTTCAGCTAAAATATCTCCTTCTTTTACGGTATCTCCAACATTCTTTAACCAACTTGCTACCGTACCTGTTGTCATGGTATCACTTAAACGAGGCATAGTAACCACTTTTACTCCTGCTGGTATTTCAGCCGCAACATTTACTACAGGTGATTCTACTTTCACTTCTGTAGTTGTTGGTATTTCATTATTAGAAATACTTCCATTTAATAAGGCAGAAATATCTTCCCCTTCTTGACCGATAATTGCTAATAATGAATCTATGGGAGCTGTTTGACCTGCTTCAATTCCTATATGTAATAATACCCCTGAATTAAAAGATTCAAACTCCATAGTGGCTTTATCTGTTTCAATTTCAGCCAATATATCTCCTTCTTTAATTTTATCTCCCACTTTTTTAAGCCATGTTGCCACAGTCCCTTCGGTCATGGTATCGCTCAAACGAGGCATGGTAACTACTATCGCCATATTTCTTTATAATTTATGAGGTAAAAATGGATAATTTTCTTGTTCGTATACTACATCGTATAACTGTTCAACTGTTGGGAATGGTGATTCTTCTGCAAATTTTTCGCACTCAGCAACTAAATCTGCTACACGTTGATCAATCACTTCAATTTCGGCTTCTGTAGCATATCCTTCTGCCTTAATTATATCTAAAACTTGAATAATAGGGTCTATCTTTTTATATTCTTCTACTTCTTCTTTTGTTCTATACAATTGTGCATCAGACATTGAATGTCCTCTATAACGATATGTTTTCATTTCTAAGAAAGTAGGTCCATCTCCACGACGTGCTCTATCAATTGCTTCGTGCATAGCTTCTGCTACTTTCACAGGATTCATACCATCTACTGGACCACAAGGCATTTCATATCCTAATCCTAATTTCCAAATATCTGTATGATTTGCAGTTCTTTCCACAGACGTTCCCATAGCATACCCATTGTTTTCAACAATAAAAACTACTGGTAATTTCCAATTCATTGCCATATTAAAGGCTTCATGCAAAGATCCTTGACGTGCTGCTCCATCACCAAAATAAGTTAATGTAACTCCATCACGTCCAAAATACTTATCTGCAAAAGCAATACCTGCACCTACTGGTATTTGAGCTCCCACAATACCGTGACCTCCATAAAAGCCATGTTCCTTATCAAAAATGTGCATAGAGCCTCCCATCCCTTTAGATGTTCCAGTCACTTTTCCTAATAACTCAGCCATTACTTTACGAGGATCTGTACCCATACCTATTGGCTGTGCATGATTACGATATGCTGTAATCATTTTATCTTTAGACAAATCCATAGCATGCAAAGCGCCTGCTAATACTGCTTCTTGTCCATTATATAAATGCAAAAATCCTCTAACTTTTTGTTGAATATACAAGGCAGCAAGTTTATCTTCAAACTTTCTCCAGAACTGCATGTCTTCGTACCACTTAAGGTAGACTTCTTTTGTAATTGGTTTCATATCTAGCTTCTATTTGCTTTATAATTATACATTCATTAGCCTAATAAGCTAATAACTAAAGCATATTTTTTTCTAATTAGTACACAAATTGATTTTAAAATCATTTTATGCACTGCAAAAGTATAACTTTCCTAGTAAGTACTAAAATTTAATAGGTAATTTTTAAATCATAAGAATTTTTTATCAAAAGTAAGTGGTAATAGATTTTGTATAGAATCTGATTTATACACTTCTCCTGTTTCACCCATAAAATAAATTTCAATAGATTCTTCTTGTTTATACTCATATTCAAAAATAGATTGTCTACAAGCTCCACACGGAGGTATAGGTTTATCTGTCACTGATAAAGTAGAACCTGCTGTAATAGCCATTTTTAAAATTTTAGCATTCGGATACTGAGCACCCGCATAAAAAATAGCAACCCTTTCAGCACATAAACCAGAAGGATAAGCTGCATTTTCTTGGTTAGATCCTGTTATAATTTGTCCATTATCTAATAAAAGAGCAGCTCCAACATTAAATTTAGAATAAGGGGCATATGCCTGTATTCGAGCTTCAATGGCTTTTTGCATTAATGTTTTCACTTCCTCCGATAACTCAGCCACTGAATTATAAATACTCAGTTTTGTGTCAATTTTAATTTCTCTCATCATAAATGTTAAGGGAAAAAAATCCAAATTTCATTTTACTGAAATTTGGATTCATAATTAATAATTTATTTTTTTAATATTTATCGTAATCATCACCAAAATTAATAGTCAATGAAAAACGCAATGTGTTTTCTAATGGATTTTTACGTTAGACATTGAGAATAAATAGGAAACATCAACTTTTAACGACGAATATTTGAAACCTGCTCCTATTGTAGCAAATTTTCTAGCTCCTTTTATAGCACTTTCATTAAAGTACCCCCCTCTAAAAGCAAAAGAGTCTTGATACCAATATTCTAATCCTGCTGCCCAAGTAGTTTCTTTAAGTTCTTCGCTAAAACCTCCTGGTGCATCACCAAAAGATTTAAACATACCTGAAACCCAACCAGTACTATTATATTGATTAACAGCATCACGATAAGTTTGTTGCTCTGAAGGATCTAAAATTCCATTTCCATTACCATCAATAGCCGTTTTAGGTGTTGGCACTAATAATTTATTAAATTCTAAAGTAGTAGTTAACTTATTATAGTCATCAAAAATAAAATCAAACCCTCCTCCTAAACGTAAATTAGCTGGTAAAAAGTTAGAACTACGTTCTACATCTGAATCATATGAAATCTTAGGTCCCATATTCTGGATATTAAAACCAGCTCTCCATCTACCATTAAATTTATCATAAGCAATTTCAGATGATTCATAGTATCCTGCCACATCTACTGCAAAAGTTTGTGCTGATTTAGCATCATTTGTACTTGTAGGAATTTTTAGATTAGAGCGAATATATCTTCCTGCAACACCCATTGAAAACCTATCACTCAATTGTAATGAATAAGATCCATCTAACGCTAACTCATTAGGATTAACGCTTCCTGTTTGAACTCCTATCTCATTTCTTAATTCAATTTGACCTAATCCAAAATAACGAAATCCAACACCAAAAGCACTTCTTTCATTAAATCTATTAAAATAAGTAAGTTGCCCTAAAGACATATCATTCACTAACTCAGTCAAATAAGGTGTATAACTTAAAGAGACTCCTTGCTTTTTTAACGAAAAAGCATACTTAGCAGGATTATATTGTTGTGAAAAAGCATCAGGTGAAGTTGCTACCCCCATATCTCCCATAGATGCGGCTCTCGCATCAGCAGCTATCTGCAAAAATGGCACTGCAGTAGTTATCACTCTGTTATCACTCTGAAACTGAGCAAATGCACTCACTCCAGTAAAAATCCCGATTAATATTAAACTAACTTTCTTCATTGGAACAAATAAAATGTTTACAAATATAATTTCTTTTATCAAAGAATCACTAATTTTTCAATTTTTTCCACTTTTTTATTTGATAAAATTGATCTAACACTTAATCGATACAAATAGACTCCTTTCCCAATTTTATCTCCAAAATCATCTTTACCATCCCATGCTAAGTCTCTTGATAAAAACCCTGTTGTTGATACAGTTTGATTTTTTGTCCAGACAATTCTACCTGTTATTGTCATAATTTGAACTTGAACTTCTAAAGGCTCAAAAGGTTTGTTATGAGTAAACCAAAACTCAGTGTAATTAACAAATGGATTAGGATAATTTAAAACATTTGTCAATTCCAACTCTGAATCATCTATTACAACAAATTTAAGTTCAGAACTTACCATATTATTATAAACATCCCAAGCTTTAACCGTTAACGTATGCACGCCTGGTGATAGTTTTGAAAATTGATAATTTACAATTCCTCTTGTATAATCATCCTTTACAGAATTATAAAAATCATTTAAAATAATAGGCTTCGTCTCATCACCATCTAAATAAGCCACTATATCATGACCAATTCCTCCTGCTGTATTAATTCCGTTTTCATCCTGTAATTCCACAACTAATATCGGCTTCTGATTTACAATACCTCCTGCAACAAAAGTTTTATCATTTATATACAACTGCATCTTAGGCGGAATGTTATCTTGAACCGCATTTGAGTTAACACCCCCAACTTTCACTCTTAAATCATAACCTGTTTTATCCTTAAGACCTGTATTTTCAGCAGCATAAAAACTCACTTTTCCCATTCCAACTGGAATCGCTATATCTTTAGGAACCACAAAGTTAAATTCAAACTTTCCTTCTTTAACATTAGCATTACCTCTAAAAATAGTTTCTCCCATTGATTTAAATGACAGCTTAGGTAAAACACCATCATTTGCTAAAGTTGTTTTATCTATAAATTTATCAAAAATACTCACAAATAATTCGCCTCCAAAATCATTCTGAGTCTGGTCTTTATCATCTTGTATTTCCCCTGAAATTTTCACTTTTGACAATGCGGACAAACTCCCCGTATAACCCGTTATTGGCTCATCATTTATATGAGTTATTACAACTTTTGGATCTGGTATCGCTAATTTCATAGCTGGATCTCCAATAAATGAAATAACATGATTCCCTAAATCTAACGCATCTTTTTTGCCAAACGTACAGCCTCCGCTATTGATACTTTTCCTCTATCAGAATACCCAAATAAATATGGAGCAATTAATAAATTATAACGTTCACCTACGACCTGATAAATAAGTCTTGAAGTAGAGATCAAAGCTATAGGACCACCATATGGATTCTGAAAAGCAACCTCTCCTCCCGTATCTTTTAATGGATTATCATAACGTGTAAACTCACAAGTTACTGTCATAAAAAGAGGAAACTTATAAGGATTAGCCAGAGCTTTTACATCTGCTAATTCAAACAAACGTTCACTTGCTAAGCCGCTTTCACCCCCATGACCTATATATACCATTGCCAAAGTCCCTTGTGAAAAAGAGTTTAAAAACTCCTCCTTTGCTTTCGGATATTTCTGCCCCCCAGAAGTAATAACTTGTTCATAAGCATCCGTAAAAATCTTTCTTGCATTAAACGAAGGACGATTAGCAAGTATGGCATCCGCCATATTATTCAAGTTTACCTGCAAACTTGAATCCGAAGTTTTATCAACATCATCTGATAAAAAGACTAAATTATTACGCCATTTACCAATTGATTTTTTGTCATGATACTGAATAATTTTATCAACCATTTGTTGTGCTTGCAAAATATCCTTTGCTAGAATTCTTCCTACAGCTATATCACAACCTTCTATCCCCGTCATACGTCCCTCAAAAAGATCCATCATTCCAAAAAACTCATCTGAAACAAATGAATCTGACAGAGCAAGACTCCCTAAAGATTGCAAGTTAGGCACTAAATTTGTGTTATTTTTAACCCTATCCTTATAATCAAAAGAAGCATCTCCAAAAAGACACAAATAACTTATTTTTTTACCTCCTGGAGCCGTTTCATATACATACCTCACTAAATTACGAATAGCCCCTATATCCTGTTTTCCTGTTGAAAATTCATTATATATATCATCTAATAAAACAACCTTTACATTTAATTTAGAATAATTTCTATGAAAATCAGCTAAACGATCAGCCTGAGATTTTAAAATTCTAGGTGTTACAATCAAGTAATCCAATGGCTTAATTTGATTATTTTCATCCAAAAAAATCGTTCCTTTTAAATCTTGATTAAAAACATTAGAATTTTCATCTGATTTAGGATAATAATAATCATTAGGTTCAACTAAAACATACTCATGCACCTTATCATCTACAAAACCTAAAAAGAAAAATCAACTTCAGAACCTTTACTTATTTTAGAAATAGCTTCATAACTAGTCACATCCCAAATTTGACGAACCTCTCCTATATTTTTAAAATTATATTGACCTACTAAAGAATTATTTTCAATTCTGTTAATCCTAAAAGGAAACTGTTTACCATAACCCATTAAACTTGATTTAGCAGCAATAGTTAAAAAATCTAAATATGATTTTGCTGAAGGAATACCATTATTATTATAAGACAAAGCAACTGATATAGTATTAGAGGTACGTTCATTATACCTCGAAACAAAAACAGACTCTTCACCTTTTACTGTATTTAAATCCAAAACACCTTGAAATTCAACTTTCTTATCACTAATTCCATTTATAGAAACATTTATACTCGAAGACTTAATACTTGTTGAAACAGAAGAAAACCTAACAATAACTTCAGCTCCCAAAACAATATTAGGAACTAAAAAATCAAAAGTATAATTTGGTTTCAAATGCAATTCCTCTCCAAACCAACGTCTTCCAAATTCACCAACATTGTTCTTATCAACTTCATGATAAGCGTAAAAATCATATTCATTAAAATTCAAATGAACGGAACCAACTGGCTGAACCTTTTCTTCAATCCTTTTCCCTCTATCTCCCCCACTAGTTATATAATAATAAGATTTATCAGCATATAAATTATTATGAGTCATATTTTCCTCACTCCATTTATCCATACCTAAACCATAAAACAAAACATAATCAGATTCATCAAAAACACCATCTTCCTCTCCCACTACTTGAATTGCATTCTCTTGTAAATCTAAAGTAGAATTTTCAGCATTAAGTAAAGGAATCATCTTCCCTCCATTACCATAAATTTTCAAAGTGCGAGGATCTACATTAACATTAACACCTAAACTAGATAAAAAAGCTTTAGTTATCTTATAGACCCCTGACTTTTCAATAAAAAACTTCTTCCACACTCCATTCCTTAATACAGAATTCTGTAAACCTCCAATATTATATCTTGCAAGTATTTTTTTATTTAAAGTCTCATTAAAAGAATAACTAAAAGAAATGACTTTCTTATAAACATTCCCCTCCTTATAAATTGGATTAAAACTTAAAACAACCGAAGTTTCATCTCTAAAGCTAACATTACTTATTTTAAAACCTATTGTATTGGTAATCTTTTTCAAATCTAAAATACCTAATGAAGATTCTTCAATCTCTTCCGTTATTATATTAAAGCTATTAAAAGAAGCTTCATCTGCAACAATATCCTGTGCAATCTTCCTTGAAAACAATAAAGTTTTATTCTCAAAACTAAAAACAAGCCCTTCCGCTTGAAAATTAGGAATTACAACAACTCTCTCTTCATCATACCTCAAAGGCTTTGAAGTCCAACCCAAATCAATACTACCTAATGATTGAGCATTTAAATAAAAACAATTTAAAAAACCAAAAAATACCAAATACCACTTCATATACCCATAAACGAAAATTACTTTACTATATTATTTGTAAAAATAAACTTTAATAAACAATAAAATACATTTTTACACGTTAAACATATATTATTTATCGAATAATTCTGTACTAAAAAAATATTTTAACAACTCTTATTGCTAATTACTCGTTAATTATTATATTGCATCACTTTAAATAATTACCTACTGAAAGTATGAAAGTAAACAAAACGATGACAGTAAGAGCACTTTTATCTGCTATGGTGCTTTTAAGTTTTACTACCAGTTGTAGTAAAAAGTCTAGTACTAAAGACACTTCAGCTGCAACAGGCTGGAAAATTAATGATCCTAATGGAGGTTTCCAGTACAACTCTAATTTCACCAAACAAGAAACAGGTCCTGGTCTAGTTTTAGTTGAAGGAGGAACGTTTACGATGGGAAAAATTCAAGATGACGTTATGCACGATTGGAATAATACTCCTTCCCAACAACATGTTCAGTCTTTTTACATGGATGAAACAGAAGTAACGAACATAATGTATATGGAGTACTTAGATTGGATTAAAAGAGTTTTCCCTCCAACAGAAGAAAATTACAAACACATATACAATGGAGCATTACCTGATACTCTAGTTTGGAGAAATCGTTTAGGTTATAACGAAACAATGACCAACAACTATCTACGTCATCCTGCTTATTCTCAATATCCAGTAGTAGGAGTAAACTGGCTACAGGCTACTGAATTCGCAAAATGGAGAACTAATCGAGTAAACGAAGCTCTTCTAGAAAGAGAAGGCTACATGAAAAAGGAGCTAAATTAGTAGATGCTGACGCAAATAATAATTTTGATACAGAAGCTTATTTAGTATCGCCTTCAACCTCTTTTGGAGGAAACGAAGAAATCATACTTCAAAAACAACGCGGTAGATCTAGCTCTAAATCAGCCAAAAAATCAACTGATCAGACAGGAACTAATGCAACAGCTACCAATGATGGTCCTAAAAATGTGTACGCACAAAAACTTCAGGTCTATTATTACCTGAGTATAGACTTCCTACTGAAGCTGAATGGGAATATGCAGCAGCTTCAGACGTAGGTACTCGTGAGTATAACACATATAGAGGACAAAAGAAATATCCTTGGAAAGGACAGTATACTCGTTCAGGAAGTCGAGTAACTCGCGGTGATCAATTAGCCAACTTCAAACAAGGAAAAGGAGATTACGGAGGAATTGCAGGTTGGTCTGATGACAATGCAGATATTACAGCACCTGTAAAATCATACAAACCAAATGATTTCGGTCTTTACGATATGGGGGGTAACGTAGCTGAGTGGGTACAAGACGTTTACCGCCCTATAGTAGACGATGAAGCAAACGATTTCAACTATTTCCGCGGAAACGTTTATACTAAAAACAAAATAGACAAAGAAGGTAAAATAGTTTTCGTAACATCTGAAACTATAAAATACGACACATTAAGTAATGGTAAAGTAATCGCTAGAAGCAAACCAGGAGAAATCGCACAAGTGCCAGTTGATGAAAATGAAACATATTTAAGACAAAACTTCTCAAGAAGTAACAATATTGGTTTCAGAGATGGAGATAAACAATCTTCTAGATTATACAACCTAAATGACGAATCTACAACAGGAGAAGACTTAAAAGACAAAAAGAGAATGTACAATTCTCCTATACACAAAGTAGCTCCAGACAGCACAGGAAAGATAGATCGTAAATTTGATAAATCTGACAAAAGAACTACGTTAGTGGGTGATAATGTAAGAGTTTACAAAGGAGGTTCTTGGAAAGATAGAGCCTATTGGTTAGACCCTGCATCAAGAAGATACTTAAGCGAAGATTTAGCTACTGACTTCATCGGATTCAGATGCGCAATGTCTCGAGTAGGTCCAAAATCAGACTTCAAAAAAACACCAAGAAATAGAAAATAACATACTTTCGTTTAAAATAAAATCCCGCTTTTGCGGGATTTTATTTTTTTAGTACCTTAGCCATATGAGAATAGAAGAATTATACCAATGCTTTTTACAGTGCGACACTATTTGCACCGACACTCGTAAAATAACCCCTAATAGCCTTTTTATCGCACTAAAAGGAGATAATTTCAACGCTAACGAATTTGCACAAGAAGCATTAAACAAAGGTGCCCTTTTTGCCATTATAGACGATAAAAAATACCATACTGATCAAAATAAAATGCTCCTCGTTAATAATTCACTTCAAACCCTACAAGAATTAGCTCATTATCATAGAATACAACTAGGATTACCCATTATTTCCCTTACAGGAAGCAATGGAAAAACAACCACAAAAGAATTAATCAATTCCGTACTATCAAAAAAATATAAAACAGTAGCTACACAAGGCAACCTAAATAATCACATAGGGGTTCCTTTAACCCTACTTTCCATAAAAGAAGATACAGATATCGGAATAGTAGAAATGGGAGCGAATCATCAAAAAGAAATCGATTTACTTTGCAATATTGCCACCCCTGATTTTGGCTACATTACTAATTTTGGAAAAGCACATCTAGAAGGATTTGGAGGTATCGAAGGTGTTATTAAAGGTAAAAGTGAAATGTATAATTATCTAGAAACAAATCACAAAACTGTTTTTGTAAATCTAGACGATCCCATTCAAGAAGAAAAAACACAAAAAATCAATCGATACACCTTTTCAACTAATAGCAATAAAACCCCTAACGTTACCATAACCGAAATACAAGCAAACCCATTTGTAAAAATAAAATACAACAACATTGAAATTCAATCCAATCTTATTGGTATATACAACTCTAACAACATTAATGTAGCCATATCCATAGGTAAATATTTCAATGTCTCTGATCAAGATATAAAAGAGGCTATTCAAAATTACACACCTTCAAACAATCGCTCACAGCTAATTGAAAAAAACACAAACAAAATCATCCTTGATGCCTACAACGCCAACCCAAGCAGTATGTTAGCAGCTTTAAACAACTTAAAGCAACTAGAAGGGAAAAAAACAGCCATTTTAGGCGATATGTTCGAACTTGGAGAAGAAAGTCTAATAGAACACACAAAAATAATAGAATCTGTTTTAAACGACACATCCATTCATTATCATTTCATCGGAAAAGATTTTTACACTTCAAAAATAACAAAAGAACACATTCATTACTATACATCATTTGAAGATTTTGTTCAAAACAAACCCACAAAAATAGAAAACAATACAATCTTAATAAAAGGATCAAGAGGAATGGCACTAGAACGAACCCTTGAAATTATTTAACAAAAAACAAACAAATTATAACCACGTGTCCATAAGCGTGGTTTTTTGTTTTTATAACGTGCCCCACCACAACCAATAATCAAGAGCCTTTGACAGAAACACTTTAATATGTGTCGGGTCGCTTGCTACTCGCTACATGGTAGCTTGCTACGCCCGATCACGCAAGCAATAACATCAATCAAATTCTTGCTAAAACAAAAAACCCTATTCTTTACAGAATAGGGTTTTTAAAGAAAGGCAGCGATCTACTCTCCCACATAATTGCAGTACCATCGACGCTGGCGGGCTTAACTTCTCTGTTCGAAATGGGAAGAGGTGAGCCCCGCCGCAATAACCACCTTAAGGTTGTAAGTGATAAATGATTAGCTCATAGTGATAAGTCTTTGACTTTTCACTTTTTACTAGTTACTTTTCACTGTAGCTTATAGCTAGCAATATTTTAACATATTGAGATAAATATTCATTTAAAGAAAGAATCTGCTTCCCCCCTCCTTTACAGGGCAAGGGGGAGGCTTACAATAAGCTTACGGGTTATTAGTACTACTCGGCTATGACATTACTGCCTTTACACCTATAGCCTATCAACGTGGTGATCTTCCACGACCCTTAAAAGAAATCTCATCTTGTGGTGGGTTTCGCGCTTATATGCTTTCAGCGCTTATCCCTTCCCAACGTAGCTACTCTGCGATGCTCCTGGCGGAACAACAGATACACCAGCGGTTAGTCCAACTCGGTCCTCTCGTACTAGAGTCAGATCCACTCAAATTTCTAACGCCCACAGTAGATAGAGACCGAACTGTCTCACGACGTTCTGAACCCAGCTCGCGTGCCACTTTAATGGGCGAACAGCCCAACCCTTGGGACCTTCTCCAGCCCCAGGATGTGACGAGCCGACATCGAGGTGCCAAACCCCCCCGTCGATGTGAGCTCTTGGGGGAGATCAGCCTGTTATCCCCGGCGTACCTTTTATCCTTTGAGCGATGGCCCTTCCATGCGGAACCACCGGATCACTATGCTCTACTTTCGTACCTGATCGACCTGTATGTCTCTCAGTCAAGCTCCCTTTTGCCATTGCACTCTACGCACGGTTACCAAGCGTGCTGAGGGAACCTTTAGAAGCCTCCGTTACTCTTTTGGAGGCGACCACCCCAGTCAAACTACCCACCAAGCAATGTCCTCTCTTTTGAGAGTTAGGCCTCAGATAAGCAAAGGGTGGTATTTCAACAATGACTCCACAACGCCTAGCGACGCCATTTCACAGTCTCCCACCTATCCTACACATCACTTATCCAAGGTCAATACTAAGCTATAGTAAAGGTGCACAGGGTCTTTTCGTCCCACTGCGGGTAATCGGCATCTTCACCGATACTACAATTTCACCGAGCTCATGGCTGAGACAGTGTCCAGATCGTTACACCATTCGTGCAGGTCGGAACTTACCCGACAAGGAATTTCGCTACCTTAGGACCGTTATAGTTACGGCCGCCGTTTACTGGGGCTTCAATTCAATGCTTCTGATTGCTCATAACATCTCCTCTTAACCTTCCAGCACCGGGCAGGTGTCAGGCCCTATACGTCATCTTACGATTTTGCAGAGCCCTGTGTTTTTGATAAACAGTCGCCTGGACCTCTTCACTGCGGCCAGCTTGCGCTGGCGACCTTTCTCCCGAAGTTACAGGTCTATTTTGCCTAATTCCTTAGCCATGAATCTCTCGAGCACCTTAGGATTCTCTCCTCAACTACCTGTGTCGGTTTACGGTACGGGTACTTATAATCTAAGTTTAGAAGGTTTTCTTGGCAGCCCTTAGGTACTCTATCCCATCATCCGAAGATTCCGAGTACTATCGTATTTCACCAAAACCTACGGATTTGCCTATAGGTCTTATAGTTACGTACTTTAACGAACTATTCCGTCAGTTCGCGGTACTTTCATCACTGCGTCACTCCATCACAATTATAAGTAGTACGGGAATATTAACCCGTTGGCCATCGACTGCGCCTTTCGGCTTTGCCTTAGGACCCGACTAACCCGCAGCTGATTAGCATAGCTGCGGAAACCTTAGTTTTTCGGTGTGGGTGTTTCTCGCACCCATTATCGTTACTTATGCCTACATTTTCTTTTCTAACCTCTCCAGCATCCCTCACGAAAAACCTTCTACGATGTTAGAATGCTCCCCTACCACAGTATATTCTGTCCATAGCTTCGGTAGTATGCTTATGCCCGATTATTATCCATGCTCGATCGCTCGACTAGTGAGCTGTTACGCACTCTTTAAATGAATGGCTGCTTCCAAGCCAACATCCTAGCTGTCGATGCAATCAAACCGCGTTTGTTCAACTTAGCATACATTTGGGGACCTTAGCTGATGGTCTGGGTTCTTTCCCTCTCGGACTTGGACCTTAGCACCCAAGCCCTCACTGCTGTGTATATTATATAGCATTCGGAGTTTGTCAGGAATTGGTAGGCGGTGAAGCCCCCGCATCCAATCAGTAGCTCTACCTCTATATAACTAGACCACAGCGCTGCACCTAAATGCATTTCGGGGAGTACGAGCTATTTCCGAGTTTGATTGGCCTTTCACCCCTACCCACAGATCATCCCAAGACTTTTCAACGTCAACGGGTTCGGACCTCCACTATGTGTTACCACAGCTTCATCCTGTCCATGGGTAGATCACACGGTTTCGCGTCTAACACTACTGACTAAAGCGCCCTATTCAGACTCGCTTTCGCTACGGATCCGCACCTGAAGTGCTTAACCTTGCCAGCAACGTTAACTCGTAGGCTCATTATGCAAAAGGCACGCCGTCACATCTTAATGATGCTCCGACCGCTTGTAAGCGTATGGTTTCAGGTTCTATTTCACTCCGTTATTCACGGTTCTTTTCACCTTTCCTTCACAGTACTGGTTCACTATCGGTCTCTCAGGAGTATTTAGCCTTAGCGGATGGTCCCGCCAGATTCAGACAGGGTTTCACGTGCCCCGCCCTACTCAGGATACCACTATTCTTTATATCCCTTACTTATACGGGACTATCACCCTCTTTGGTTAACCTTTCCAGGTTATTCTAATTCAGTTTACAAGAAATATTGTGGTCCTACAACCCCAATATTGCCGTAACAACATTGGTTTGGGCTAATGCGCTTTCGCTCGCCACTACTCACGCAATCACTTTTGTTTTCTTCTCCTCCGCCTACTTAGATGTTTCAGTTCAGCGGGTTCGCCTCCTATCGGATACTATGTCTTCAACATAGTGGGTTGCCCCATTGGGATATCTGCGGATCTATTCGTATGTGCCAATCCCCGCAGCTTTTCGCAGCTTATCACGTCCTTCTTCGCCTCTGAGAGCCTAGGCATCCCCCATACGCCCTTATTTTGCTTATTGTTTCTTTTTAATTATAAATGTTAATTTATAAATGATGAATCAATTCATAATTCACAATTTAAAATTCACATTTTTTTGTGTTCTTTCTACTTGTTTGTATGTTTATCTCAATATGTCAATGAACTTTAATCAATTAACAATTATCAATTGATAATTATCATTTTTTTCGTGGAGAATATCGGAGTCGAACCGATGACCTCCTGCGTGCAAGGCAGGCGCTCTAGCCAGCTGAGCTAATCCCCCGTTTTTAATTTCAAAATTTAAATCTCAAATTTCAAAATTCAAGGACTCAACTTCTAAAATTTCCTTTTCTCTTAAAATACTTGTTAAAAGTAGTCCCGGGCAGACTCGAACTGCCGACCCCTACATTATCAGTGTAGTACTCTAACCAGCTGAGCTACGAGACTCTGTATTTTAAGTCTTTTTTTTTGAACTAACAGCGAGAGTAAGACCCTAGGTCTTTTTTATGTCTCTAGAAAGGAGGTGTTCCAGCCGCACCTTCCGGTACGGCTACCTTGTTACGACTTAGCCCTAGTTACCAGTTTTACCCTAGGCAGCTCCTTGCGGTCACCGACTTCAGGTACCCCCAGCTTCCATGGCTTGACGGGCGGTGTGTACAAGGCCCGGGAACGTATTCACCGCAGCATGGCTGATCTGCGATTACTAGCGAATCCAGCTTCACGGAGTCGAGTTGCAGACTCCGATCCGAACTGAGAACGGTTTTATAGATTCGCGCCCACTTGCGTGGTGGCTGCTCTCTGTACCGTCCATTGTAGCACGTGTGTAGCCCAAGGCGTAAGGGCCGTGATGATTTGACGTCATCCCCACCTTCCTCACGGTTTGCACCGGCAGTCTTGTTAGAGTTCCCGACTTGACTCGATGGCAACTAACAACAGGGGTTGCGCTCGTTATAGGACTTAACCTGACACCTCACGGCACGAGCTGACGACAACCATGCAGCACCTTGAAAGACGTCCGAAGAAGGATCTATTTCTAAATCTGTCGTCTCCCATTTAAGCCTTGGTAAGGTTCCTCGCGTATCATCGAATTAAACCACATGCTCCTCCGCTTGTGCGGGCCCCCGTCAATTCCTTTGAGTTTCACTCTTGCGAGCGTACTCCCCAGGTGGGATACTTATCACTTTCGCTTAGCCACTCAGATTGCTCCAAACAGCTAGTATCCATCGTTTACGGCGTGGACTACCAGGGTATCTAATCCTGTTCGCTCCCCACGCTTTCGTCCATCAGCGTCAATTAACTCGTAGTAACCTGCCTTCGCAATGGGTATTCCATGTAATCTCTAAGCATTTCACCGCTACACTACATATTCTAGTTACTTCCAAGTAATTCAAGTTCTACAGTATCAATGGCCGTTTGATCGTTGAGCGACCAGATTTCACCACTGACTTATAAAACCGCCTACGGACCCTTTAAACCCAATGATTCCGGATAACGCTTGGATCCTCCGTATTACCGCGGCTGCTGGCACGGAGTTAGCCGATCCTTATTCTTACAGTACCGTCAAGCTCCCTCACAAGGGAGTGTTTCTTCCTGTACAAAAGCAGTTTACAATCCATAGGACCGTCATCCTGCACGCGGCATGGCTGGTTCAGGCTTGCGCCCATTGACCAATATTCCTCACTGCTGCCTCCCGTAGGAGTCTGGTCCGTGTCTCAGTACCAGTGTGGGGGATCTCCCTCTCAGGACCCCTACCCATCGTCGCCTTGGTATGCCGTTACCACACCAACTAGCTAATGGGACGCATGCTCATCTTGTACCGTTGGAACTTTAATAATTAAATGATGCCATTTAAAAATACCATGGGGTATTAATCCAAATTTCTCTGGGCTATCCCCCTGTACAAGGTAGATTGCATACGCGTTACGCACCCGTGCGCCGGTCTCAAAGGAGCAAGCTCCTTCTACCCCTCGACTTGCATGTGTTAAGCCTGCCGCTAGCGTTCATCCTGAGCCAGGATCAAACTCTTCATCGTATTTTTTTGAGCTTACGCTCTAGTTTTTTGACAAAGTCGCTAGTTTTCTTACTCTCTTAAATTTTGTTTGTCTTAATATCTCTATTAAAACGTGCTGTCAATCCAATATGTCTATGAACTTTTTCTTTACTTTTTTTCGCTTTTGACTTATCGTCTTAGCGGGTGCAAAGATAGTGTTTCTTTTAGCTTTTACAAGACTTTTTTACTTTTTTTTCAAAAATTTTTAAAAGCTTGTTTTCAATCTAATTAGGAACTTTTCTATTTTGCGAGGATAAAAAATCCCCTGCTTTTCAGGGGATTTTTATGTAAATTCTAATTACTAATCAGAATAAAGAAAGGCAGCGATCTACTCTCCCACATAATTGCAGTACCATCGACGCTGGCGGGCTTAACTTCTCTGTTCGAAATGGGAAGAGGTGAGCCCCGCCGCAATAACCACCTTAAGGTTGTAAGTGATAAATGATTAGCTCATAGTGATAAGTCTTTGACTTTTCACTTTTTACTAGTTACTTTTCACTGTAGCTTATAGCTAGCAATATTTTAACATATTGAGATAAATATTCATTTAAAGAAAGAATCTGCTTCCCCCCTCCTTTACAGGGCAAGGGGAGGCTTACAATAAGCTTACGGGTTATTAGTACTACTCGGCTATGACATTACTGCCTTTACACCTATAGCCTATCAACGTGGTGATCTTCCACGACCCTTAAAAGAAATCTCATCTTGTGGTGGGTTTCGCGCTTATATGCTTTCAGCGCTTATCCCTTCCCAACGTAGCTACTCTGCGATGCTCCTGGCGGAACAACAGATACACCAGCGGTTAGTCCAACTCGGTCCTCTCGTACTAGAGTCAGATCCACTCAAATTTCTAACGCCCACAGTAGATAGAGACCGAACTGTCTCACGACGTTCTGAACCCAGCTCGCGTGCCACTTTAATGGGCGAACAGCCCAACCCTTGGGACCTTCTCCAGCCCCAGGATGTGACGAGCCGACATCGAGGTGCCAACCCCCCGTCGATGTGAGCTCTTGGGGAGATCAGCCTGTTATCCCGGCGTACCTTTTATCCTTTGAGCGATGGCCCTTCCATGCGGAACCACCGGATCACTATGCTCTACTTTCGTACCTGATCGACCTGTATGTCTCTCAGTCAAGCTCCCTTTTGCCATTGCACTCTACGCACGGTTACCAAGCGTGCTGAGGGAACCTTTAGAAGCCTCCGTTACTCTTTTGGAGGCGACCACCCCAGTCAAACTACCCACCAAGCAATGTCCTCTCTTTTGAGAGTTAGGCCTCAGATAAGCAAAGGGTGGTATTTCAACAATGACTCCACAACGCCTAGCGACGCCATTTCACAGTCTCCCACCTATCCTACACATCACTTATCCAAGGTCAATACTAAGCTATAGTAAAGGTGCACAGGGTCTTTTCGTCCCACTGCGGGTAATCGGCATCTTCACCGATACTACAATTTCACCGAGCTCATGGCTGAGACAGTGTCCAGATCGTTACACCATTCGTGCAGGTCGGAACTTACCCGACAAGGAATTTCGCTACCTTAGGACCGTTATAGTTACGGCCGCCGTTTACTGGGGCTTCAATTCAATGCTTCTGATTGCTCATAACATCTCCTCTTAACCTTCCAGCACCGGGCAGGTGTCAGGCCCTATACGTCATCTTACGATTTTGCAGAGCCCTGTGTTTTTGATAAACAGTCGCCTGGACCTCTTCACTGCGGCCAGCTTGCGCTGGCGACCTTTCTCCCGAAGTTACAGGTCTATTTTGCCTAATTCCTTAGCCATGAATCTCTCGAGCACCTTAGGATTCTCTCCTCAACTACCTGTGTCGGTTTACGGTACGGGTACTTATAATCTAAGTTTAGAAGGTTTTCTTGGCAGCCCTTAGGTACTCTATCCCATCATCCGAAGATTCCGAGTACTATCGTATTTCACCAAAACCTACGGATTTGCCTATAGGTCTTATAGTTACGTACTTTAACGAACTATTCCGTCAGTTCGCGGTACTTTCATCACTGCGTCACTCCATCACAATTATAAGTAGTACGGGAATATTAACCCGTTGGCCATCGACTGCGCCTTTCGGCTTTGCCTTAGGACCCGACTAACCCGCAGCTGATTAGCATAGCTGCGGAAACCTTAGTTTTTCGGTGTGGGTGTTTCTCGCACCCATTATCGTTACTTATGCCTACATTTTCTTTTCTAACCTCTCCAGCATCCCTCACGAAAAACCTTCTACGATGTTAGAATGCTCCCCTACCACAGTATATTCTGTCCATAGCTTCGGTAGTATGCTTATGCCCGATTATTATCCATGCTCGATCGCTCGACTAGTGAGCTGTTACGCACTCTTTAAATGAATGGCTGCTTCCAAGCCAACATCCTAGCTGTCGATGCAATCAAACCGCGTTTGTTCAACTTAGCATACATTTGGGGACCTTAGCTGATGGTCTGGGTTCTTTCCCTCTCGGACTTGGACCTTAGCACCCAAGCCCTCACTGCTGTGTATATTATATAGCATTCGGAGTTTGTCAGGAATTGGTAGGCGGTGAAGCCCCCGCATCCAATCAGTAGCTCTACCTCTATATAACTAGACCACAGCGCTGCACCTAAATGCATTTCGGGGAGTACGAGCTATTTCCGAGTTTGATTGGCCTTTCACCCCTACCCACAGATCATCCCAAGACTTTTCAACGTCAACGGGTTCGGACCTCCACTATGTGTTACCACAGCTTCATCCTGTCCATGGGTAGATCACACGGTTTCGCGTCTAACACTACTGACTAAAGCGCCCTATTCAGACTCGCTTTCGCTACGGATCCGCACCTGAAGTGCTTAACCTTGCCAGCAACGTTAACTCGTAGGCTCATTATGCAAAAGGCACGCCGTCACATCTTAATGATGCTCCGACCGCTTGTAAGCGTATGGTTTCAGGTTCTATTTCACTCCGTTATTCACGGTTCTTTTCACCTTTCCTTCACAGTACTGGTTCACTATCGGTCTCTCAGGAGTATTTAGCCTTAGCGGATGGTCCCGCCAGATTCAGACAGGGTTTCACGTGCCCCGCCCTACTCAGGATACCACTATTCTTTATATCCCTTACTTATACGGGACTATCACCCTCTTTGGTTAACCTTTCCAGGTTATTCTAATTCAGTTTACAAGAAATATTGTGGTCCTACAACCCCAATATTGCCGTAACAACATTGGTTTGGGCTAATGCGCTTTCGCTCGCCACTACTCACGCAATCACTTTTGTTTTCTTCTCCTCCGCCTACTTAGATGTTTCAGTTCAGCGGGTTCGCCT